>CAJUOC010000059.1 GCA_910587925.1 uncultured Muribaculaceae bacterium | reverse complement strand
TGGTCGCGGCCTCGTCCTGACAGGTGATGACGATGGGCTCGCCCGAGTCGACCTCGGAGTCATTGGCCAGCGCAAACTGCGGGCGGGGCGAGGTGGGTCTCCACACCTCAAACTCCGTCACGGCCACGCGCCAGCGGCGGTGGCTGAAGTCTGCATCGATGGGGCCGGCCGCAGGAGCGTTGCTGCGCTTGTAGCCGTAGAAATCCATCACACCGTACACGTCGTATTTACCGGCATCGACAGAGGCAAGGCCAAATGCGTTGACCAGCGTAACGCCGCAATTCTCCGTCTGAATCTGCTTGACAGCCTCGTCGCCGTCGTATGCCTCGGGGGAGGTGGCCACGGGCAGCGTCACAGCCTTGACTACGACGGGCGTACCCGGCTCGAGGGCCTGCAGGGCCTCCTCATCGCCCACGGGGCGCGGGGCAGGTATCTCGCCATCGTGCGATACCACAGTAAGCGGCGATACGGGCACAAAGTTTTTCCACGCGTGGTTGAGGCCGAATGTGGCATACCAACCGGCGCCGATCACATCGCCCGGAGCAAGGTCGACCTTGCCGCCCGGCCAGTAGATGCGCGAGAAATTTGTACCGTCGTAGATGATGACCACCGCTGCGGCGGGGAGATTGGCTGCATAGACCACAGTGGACTCAAACTCGACAGGAAACGCCTCGCCGAAATTCTGGTCTTTGGCATCGGGCATCGGATAGGCCTCCCAGGCGTCGTATACCGACTTGATGACACGGCCGCTGACAAACTCCACCGAGCGCTCGCGCGATACGAAGCCGTCTTTCTCGGCCGTCACTTTCAGCACGCCGGGCGCGGCGACAGTCACGTATACGCTGCCTGTGCCGCGGCCGCTCTGGTTGCCGAGCGACCAGGCGAAATCGACGTCGGGCGTGTCGCTGGTGATGAGGTAGGTGGCGGGCGACGTCACCACATACTTGCAGTCGTCGGCCAGCGTGATGCCTGCGGCATTGCTGACAGTAACCGGCTCCATCGGCTCCTTGGAGGCTCCCGCCCAGCTAAACGAGATGGCAGTAAGCTCGGCGCCGTAGTTGCCGCCGTCGGTGGGGCAATTGGCCACACGGAAACCCACATACGAGTGGGAGCCGCTCACGGCTATCTCGGTGTCGGGATATACCAAGCGACCTATCTCGGTACCGGCCGTGGCGTCGTCGTAGAGCTCGGAGGGATCTGTATACGGAGTCTCTGAGGCGTATGCTATGAGCGTGACGCCGGTGTGTATACCATACAGCTCAGGATGCCATGTGACGGTGATTTTCTCAAGGCTCATGTCGGTAGCCTTGGCCACCACGCCGCCACGGCACTTATATGCCATATCGATATAAAGACGGTCGGGGCCCTCAAACTCTCCGTTGAGCACATACTGCACCTCGGTGACCTCGCTGGTCCAGCCGATAGATGTCTTGTGGTTTTTAAATTTGTCGATGGGGATATTGTCGACAATTGACTGCGCCGGAGCGGTAAGCATTGCGGCGATGAAAGTCAGCAGGAGTAGGATTTTTTTCATGGTCGAAAAGTATGTTTGTGATGCTTGACAGGTGGTG
>CAJUOC010000058.1 GCA_910587925.1 uncultured Muribaculaceae bacterium | reverse complement strand
TGTAGACGTCGGGAGAGGTGGCGACGGGAAGTGTCACACCCTTGACCACGACGGGAGTGCCGGGATCGAGAGCTTGCAGGGCGGCTTCGTCGCCGATGGCGACGGGCGCGGGCACCTCGCCTTGGCGCGAGATGACGTTGAGGGCGCTTTCCGGCTCAAACTGCTTCCAGCCGTTCATGCGGGCAAATTTAGCCGTCCAGCCTTTGGCAATGACATCGCCCGGCTGAGGGAGGAAGTCGAGAGCGCGGTCGTAGTAGAGGCGCGAGAAGTTGGTGCCGTCGGTGATATATACCTGGCCGCTGACCGTGCCTGCGCTCTTATCGGCGACATTGGCCGCGTAGACCACAGTGGCGTCGAAGAGTACCGTAAGCGGCTCGGGGTCGGTGACAGCGCCGTTGCCCGGCACGGGATAGGCGTCCCACACGGCCTGTATCGATGTAAGCGGTGCGAAGCTTCGTACCTCGACGGTGCGGGTGGCGGCGGTGAAGCCGTCTTTTACAGCGGTGACCTTGAGAGTGCCGTCGGCCTCGACTTCAAGGTCTGTCGAGGTGCCGGTCTTGCCGTCGTACTCCCAAGAGATGGCGGCGCCGGGAGTCGCCGTCGACAGGCTCACGGCAGTCTTGCCATAGGCGCGCAGCAGGTCACTGACAATCACGGCACCGCCGGCATTGACTTCGATGGGCTTGACAGGGATGGTGAAGGTGATGGTACGCTCCGAAGGCTCGTAGCCGGCTTTAGTGGCGGTAAGGGTGAGGGTACCGCCGCGCTCGACGCGCAGGCGGCCGTCGGTGAGGGTGCCGGCCGTGCCGTCGAGGTCGTAGGCGATAGATGCGCCCTCGGTGGCGCAGCTAATCAGCAGATCCATCGGCTCGGGGACTACCACTTCATTACCTGTGACTGCGGTGCCGTCGGCCAGCGATATCGAGATGGGGCCGCAAGCCTCCTTGGCGCTTGGAGTATACTCCATGGCCAGGGATTTGACAGACACAGTCGCCGCCACCTTGCCGGCCTTGCTTATAACGCGCATGGCATAATACTTGTACTCCGTATCGCTTTCAATCGTATATTCATGATTGCCTGTCTGGCCGTCGGTATTGCTGCATGCGACAAGGAGTGTGCCGAGATCGGCCTCGGCCGCATAGAGGTCATTGAAATCAGTGCTGTACGGGGTATCGCTGCCGTAAATCTGCAGCTCGGGATCGGTATTCACCGAGACCCAGTCGAGAGTCAGTTTGGTAAGCCGGCCATAGGTCTTGGTAACCAGGATACCGCCTTTTGCATTCTTGAGGTTTTGGATATTTATCTGGTTTGTCATCGACGCATAGTAATGCCGGACATTGAAGATATACTCCGTGCCGCTGGGATTGGCCACATATGTGACCTGCGCCGTGGCGCCTTGCTCGATACCGAGGTCGGCTACGGTGATGACATCGGTGAAATTGTCCGCAGCAGCAGCGGGCAATATCGCCGCGATGGTTAAGAATAGGAAAAGTAGGATTTTTTTCATGGTCGAAAAGTATGTTTGTGATGCTTGACAGGTGGTGTGAGCTCAAAACTTGTCGACCGCAAATGTAATACCTATTTTTCTCGCCCCCCCTATTTTAACACTCCTTAACAGTATCCATATGTTATCAATATGGGTACAGAATATTAACCGGCTCTGACCTCCAGCGATTTACCCCACGCGCAAAAAGCCGCCGCGACGCACTCTTGCGCCGCGGCGGCCACCGTTTATACCGACGG
>CAJUOC010000057.1 GCA_910587925.1 uncultured Muribaculaceae bacterium | reverse complement strand
GCGCACCTGGTTTGGGACCAGGTGGTCGCAGGTTCGAATCCTGTCACCCCGACAACTTTTTTCGAGGCAAAGGCTTTGTCATTTCAAAATGAATATGTACCTTTGCCCCGCTAAACGTAAAGGATACCATCAAGCAACTAATAACCATCCACTCAATATGATCATCGTACAAGTAAAAGAAGGCGAGAATATCGAACGCGCACTCAAGAAATTCAAGCGTAAATTTGAACGCACCGGCATCGTCAAGGAGCTCCGCAGCCGTCAGGCTTTCCAGAAGCCCTCGGTTGTAAACCGCAAGAAGATGATGAAGGCTGTGTACGTGCAGCAGCTCCGCGCCGTCGAGGATTAAATCCACGCCCGGCACATGGCTCCGCATCGCGCGGCGCCGTCAAATTCCCGCGATTTTATTTGCAAAATAGAAAAGTAAGCCGTACTTTCGTGGCATAGCTCCCGGCTCAGTGGCCGTCGGCGCAATGACCTGCCGGATGTACGACGCTTTTCTTACATATATACGGTGTGAGCTGGCTCTGTCGGCTCGCACCGTTTCGACATATACCTCTGCCCTGAGACAGTGGCGCGAGTTTGTGGCCGACCACTATGGCCCGGCCCACGACCCCGCCGCCACTACCGTGGGCGACATACGCCTATGGGTGGCCGCGATGGCTGCCCGCGGCGTGCAGGCGCGTACCATCGCCAAGCTGCTCTCGGCGTTGCGCTCCTTTTTCCGCTTTATGTGTGAGCGCCACGGCATGGTGGCCAATCCCGCCGCCGACATACATGCCGCCCGGGTGCGCCGCACGCTCCCGGCGGTGATACGCCCCGAGGATACGGCCCGGGTACTCGACGCCCCGCTCGATACGGGCGACTTCGGCGAGGTACACCGCCGCCTGGTGATGCTGATGCTCTACTCGACCGGGATGCGCGCGTCGGAGCTGCTCGGTCTGCGCGATGATGCCGTCGACCTCGGTCGCCGTGAACTAAAAGTACTCGGCAAGCGTAATAAAGAAAGAATAATCCCTTTTGGCGACGAACTTTCACGCATGATCACCCTCTACCGCTCACTCCGACCCGCCTCCACGGCGCCGACGCTCTTTGTCGACACCCGGGGCCGCCCCCTGCGCTACCGCGCTCTGCTCGACACGGTACACGGCTCGCTCGTCGGCCGGGTGAGGGCGGCGCGCACCACCCCCCATGTCATGCGCCACTCCTTTGCCACCGATATGCTCAACTCCGGCGCCTCGCTCACGGCCGTGCAGCAGCTCCTGGGCCACGCATCGCTGGCCACCACTCAGATATATACCCATCTCTCCTACCGAGAAATCCAACATAATTATCAACTTGCGCATCCCCGCGCACAAAAAAAAGGATAAAGTATGGACGTACGTATTCAAGCCATCCACTTCGAAATCTCCGACAAGCTCACCGACTTCATCAATAAGAAAGTCGAGCGTATCGCCCGCCGCAAACCCGCCATCACCGACGTCGAAGTGACTCTCAAGGTCGTGAAGCCCGAAACCGCCCTCAACAAGGACGTCACCATAGTAGTAATGGTACCTCAGCACGACGATGTAGTCGCCTCCAAGGTCGCCGATACCTTTGAGGAGGGCGTCGATCTCGCCCTCGAGGCAGTGGAGCGACAGCTCGAGAAGTACAAGGATAAGAAGTAAACCGGCGCGCCTCGCGCCGCCGCAGCCTAAGTGTAACCCGCTCGCAATCAGAGCGGGTTACTTTTTTATACCCATATTGATAACATATGGATACTGTTA
>CAJUOC010000056.1 GCA_910587925.1 uncultured Muribaculaceae bacterium | reverse complement strand
GGGGCGAGAAAAATAGGTATTACATTTGCGGTCGACAAGTTTTGAGCTCACACCATCTGTCATGCATCACAAACTCTACTTTTCGACCATGAAAAAAATCTTACTTCTGTTGCTGGCCTTTGTCGGCGCGCTGTTGCCCGCCGGAGCGGCGACGGTCACCGACAATCTCACCTGTACTATCCTTAACAATGAAACCTTTGCCGACATCACATATAAGTCGCCGGTATCGGGTGTCACATATCTCAGTTCGCTCTATACGCTGGCGCCGGAGATAGTGTTTCAAAACGATGGCTCGATGAAGGCTGCCATCGCCGCCTCGTCGGAAGACCTTACGCTGGGCCGCGTCACCTGGGAGTGGTGTGCCTCGCCGATGGACCCGCAGAGCCGCAATGTGGTGGTCGTCTACGGCAAAGACGAGCCTTATGCCTCGTCGCACGACGTGTACGACCCCGCCAAGCGCGGCACCGAGATAGGCCGCGCGCCGTATCCCGCCACGGAGATTGCCGTGGAGCCGGGTTATGCCCATGTGGCCGTGATGGTCGAGACATCGAGCTTCGGCGAGTTTACCGCCCTGGCTTTCGACTGGAAGAGCAAGACTATCGCCGACAATCTCACCTGCGCCATCCTCAGCAATGAGACCTTTGCCGACATCACCTACAATTCGCCGGCATCGGGCGTCACCTATCTCAGTTCGCTCTATACGCTGGCGCCGGAGATAGTGTTTCAAAACGATGGCTCGATGAAGGCCGCCATCGCCGCCTCGTCGGCCGACCTCACTCTCGACTGTGTCACCTGGCAATGGTGTGCCTCGCCGATGGACCCGCAGAGCCGCAATGTGGTGGTCATATACGGCAAAGACGAGCCATATGCCTCGTCGCACGATGTGTACGACCCCGCCAAGCGCGGCACCGAGATAGGCCGCGCGCCGTATCCGGCCACGTCGGTCAATGTGGCGGCCGGTTACCGGCATGTGGCCATGATGGTCGAGACATCGAGTTTCGGCGAGTTTACCGCCCTGGCCTTTGAGTGGGCCGGCGAGCCCAAGAAGACCATCGAGCCGCTCGCCGTGGTCACGGCCGCGGGCGATGTGCTCAGCGACCTCTCCCGCTTCGACTACTTCGCGCCCACCACCGTCAAGGTATCGACCGCCACTCCGGGCATCACCCTCGCCTGGACTTTGGGCGACCGCTCCGGCTCGGCCGAGGGTAGCGTCGACATCCCGCTCGAGGGCGACGGCACTCTCACTGTCGTGGCCTCTGCCGAGGGCTACAACGACCTCGTGTATACCTGTGCATTCACATACTATCCGCCTGTCGCCTCAATCAAGGATTTCTGGCTGCGCAAGACCCTGGCCGACATGGGTGTCGACCGCCCGTTCACTGTCGACTTCGACGCGACGGTAGTCTATGTGGCCAATGTCCCCGCCACCGGCTCCGATGTCGTCAACGGTCAGGTATACATCACCGACGGCACCAACTTCTCGCGCATCTTCTTCGCAGGCCGCGAGGTGACCATGCGCCCGGGCGATGTCATCGCCAAGGGCTGGACAGCCACTTACGGCCATGTCGGAGGCTGGAAGCAGTTTATTCCCGACGGTGTGATAGTCGTGGCCTCGCACGACGGCGAGGTGCCCGCGCCCGTCGCCATCGGCAGCGACGAAGCCCTGCAGGCTCTCGACCCCGGCACCCCTGTGGTGGTCAAGGGAGTGATACTTGCCCGAGCCACATCCTCCGAGGTATATACAGGCGATGAGCCGGCCCGTCAGATACAGACCCTCAACAGCCCCGTGGCGCTTATCAATGCTTTCGGTATCGCATCGGTCGACTCAGCCCGATACGACGTCTATGGCCTCGTGGACTTCTACGGCTATAAGCGAAACAATGCCCCGGCCATAGGGCCCACAGACGGCGACTACAACCGCAGTCAGTGGCGCGTAGCCGTGACGGAGTTTGAGCTGTGGAAGCCCACCTCTCCCCGCCCGCAGTTTGCTCTGGCCAATGACTCGGAGGTCGACTCGGGCGAGCCCATCGTCATCACCTGTCAGGACGAGGCCGCGACCATCATGTACAGCATGGACGGCGAGAATTACTCGGAGTACGACGCGGCCAACCCGCCCGTGATGCCCGCCGAAGACGTCACCGTGAGCGCCTACTCGCGCCAGGAGGGCTACCACGACTCGGCCGTGCGCCGCGTGTCGCTGCGCTACAGCGGCAAGGCCGGTATCGCCGACATCACCCTCGACCCCGCCGGCGCCGCCGAGTATTACGACCTCACCGGCCGCCGCGTCGACAGCCCCCGCGCCGGCGGCATGTACATCCGCGTGCAGAGCGGCCGCGCCACCAAGGTAATCTTATAAGATA
>CAJUOC010000055.1 GCA_910587925.1 uncultured Muribaculaceae bacterium | reverse complement strand
CGGCGATAACAATAGGATAAAACGCGTAGTTCTTGCGACCGTGGCGTTGTAATCTGATTTTTGTTGCCATTAACTGTTAGTAATTTGTTTGGTCTTGCATTGATTGCGACTGCAAAGGTAGAAATTTTCCCCGAAACTGCAAGCGCGCGGCTGCTTTTTATTTTTCTTCACACTTGCATTGCGGCCCGTATCGGTGTTTTTCGCTACATTTGCGCTGCTTATGACCAGACCATCCCCCACCCGTCGCGGCGATACGCGCCGCAAGCGCCGGCCACGGCGCCGCATACACAAGGGCCGCCTCGCCCTGCTCTGCTCCATCGCCGCGCTGATAGTAGTGGTGGTGATGGCCGTCATCTCCCGCGCCTGTGCCGACGACCTGTCGCTGATGCGCGGCGGCGGAGATTTCCGCAAGCCGGTGCCACAGGCTATAGAGCGCGGCCGCTCCGACGCCGACAAGGCCCTCGCGGCTCCGGCCGGGAGCATGGAGCGCCAGGAGGCGATGCTGGCTATCAAGGCCCGTGAGCACAAGTTGCGCGAGGCCGGCTACGGCCACGCCGCCGACGAGTATATCAACGCCGCCACCGACGCCCTGCGCACCCGCGGCGCACTCTGAAACATACATGCCATACATTCCATCATCCATGACCGACATCACCATATCTCCCGCTCGCCCCGAGCACGCCCCCTACATCGCGCAGGCAGTGCTCATGGCCGTAGGTGAGGAAATCGAGCTGAGCCTTGCCGGCGGTGAAGACCGCCGCCATCTGGCCCTGGAAGCCTTCACCGAGCTTGCCGCGCGCACAGACTCACAGTACAGCTATCTCAATACCCTTGTAGCCACCGATGCCGAGGGCCGCGTGGCCGGCGTATTGGTAAGCTACGACGGCGCCCGTCTGCTTGAGTTGCGGCGCTCATTCTTTGAGGTCGCCGCCAGGGTGCTCGGCCTTCATTTCGACGACTCCCTCGAGGCCGAGACCGACCCGGGCGAGATATATCTCGACAGCCTCGCCGTATTTCCCGGATACCGCGGCAAAGGCCTTGCCGGCCGCCTCATCGAGGCCGCCGCTGAGCGCCATGCAGGCTCAGGCAAGCCGCTCGGGCTGCTCGTCGACGTACCCAATACAGGCGCATATCGCCTCTACACCCGGCTCGGCTTCGGCAAGGCTGGCGAACGGCCGTTTGCAGGCGTGATGATGGATCACCTGCAGCGCCGCCTCTAATCAGACGGTAAAGAAGGTATCAAACACTCGGATGATCATGGCGTGGTCGGCCAGCGAGGCCGTCTCGCGCACTGAGTGCATCGCCCATATGGCAGCGCCCATGTCCACGCCGCGCAGGGGTATCTGCGAGGTGAGGATATTGCCCAGCGTGGAGCCGCCGGCGCTGTCGCTGTGGTTTACAAAGTATTGCACCGGCACACCGGCGCGGCCACACAGGTCGGCAAATACCGCAGCTGAGTCGGCGTCGGTCATGTACTTGCAGTTGGCATTTATCTTGATGACCGGGCCACCTCCGAGCAGAGGATGATTGGTGGGGTCTTGCTTCTCGGGATAGTTGGGGTGCAGACCGTGGGCATCGTCGGCCGATACCATGAATGAGCGGTCGACCGCGCGGAAGTAATCCTGCTCCGACTCGCCGCCGGTGGCCGCAGCCACCCGCCGCAATATATAGTCGAGCATAGGCGATGCCGCGCCCTGCTTGGTGCCCGAGCCGGTCTCCTCGTTGTCAAATATAGCCATCACGCGTGTATACGGCTTGCTCTCGGCCGCCGTGTCGAGCAGAGCGCACATCGCTGCATGGGCCATCGACAGGTCGTCGATACGGCCGCCGGTGATATACTCGCCGTTGAGGCCCGTAACACAGGCCCGCGTGGTATCGTAGAGCGACAGGTCGTAGTCGAGGATTGAGTCTACGTCGACCCC
Source organism: uncultured Muribaculaceae bacterium (assembly GCA_910587925.1). Classification (GTDB taxonomy): domain Bacteria; phylum Bacteroidota; class Bacteroidia; order Bacteroidales; family Muribaculaceae; genus CAG-873. Next base: position 2,468 of record CAJUOC010000055.1, on the reverse strand, counting down.
GAGCTTGGCGGCCACCATGCGCGTGACAAGGCCGCGGGCCTGCGAGGCGTCGGCGACGCGGCCCAGCACCGGCAACATGTCTTTTTGCCTGGAGAGCGGATTGCCCTCGTTGACGGCGCGGTTGAAGTGTATTGCCAGGTGAGGTATGGTGAGCAGGTGACGGTCAAAGCGCACGAGCCTGTGCTCGGGGTGCAGCGGATCGTCGCCGCGCAGTATCACCCTGCCGGCAAGCGACAGAGGACGGTCAAACCATGTATAAAGTATCGGACCGCCATACACCTCGGTATTGAGCTTGACCACATTTTCCTCGCAAAGTATCTCGCACGACGGCTTGAGGCGGAAGCCCGGCGAGTCGGAGTGGGCCGATATGATGCGGAACGGCACCGGCGACTCACCCTCGCCCACGACAAACGCAAAGATTGCGGAGTCGTTTTTCACCACATAGCGGCGGTCGCCGGGGCGCAGATGCCAGACGTCGCACATGCGCAGCTCGGTAAAACCGGCGGCGTCGAGATGCGAGCGCAGGGTGGCCACGGCCAGGAAGTTGACGGGAGAGGCATCGAGAAATGCCGCGAGGTCTTTGTAGTCAGTCATGGGTTCAGTTGTTGAGGATATGGTTGAGCGGACGCATGACATTGCACAGCGTCTGCGACCAGTACGATGCAAAGTCGTCGCTTATGGATGCGAAAATATCGTCGGCAAGCTCGTCGGGCGCATCGCGCAGAGCCTCGACGGCGTTGTAGAATACCTGGAATAAATCGGCCAGCCCCTCGGCGATGCTCGCCCCGATGGGGGTATCGCTGTATTTCATGTCTTGCTCAAAGACCTCAAGATACGTGTCGTCCTCGCCCAGCACAGCCTCAAGACGGTGGCGCACCTCATCGTAGTGGCGCTCGTCGAGGGCCGGCGCGATAAACGTATCGGGGATGGCATCGGCATCGGCGCGTATGTCGGATGCGCAGATATAGATGCGCGGGAGCAGGCGCAGCATACGCCAGGCCAAGTCGCGCGCATCGTCAAATGCAGGTGTCTCCGCGGCGGCGCAGTATTCGTTGCACAGCGCCAGGAAGGCAATCTGATTGGTGGTCATTTGCGGTATAGTTTGTGCTCGTTGATATATTTGTACACAGCCGGGGGCAGGAAGTACATCATATCTTTGCCGGCTGCGATGGCGTCGCGTACCATGGTGCTCGACAGATTTACGGTGGGCGCCTCCGCCAGCGTCATGCCCATCACGTTGCGGGCTTCCTCGCGCGACACGGGATAGCCCGGGCGCGGATACACTATCACCCCGTAAGTGTCGAGTATGCGGCCATACTCGCGCCAGCGGTCAAAGATGGCCCAGTTGTCGCTGCCGATGATGAGGCGGAAGCGACGGTCGGGATACCTGCGCGCCAGCAGGTCGAGGGTATTGATGGTGTAGGAGGGTGTGGGCATGGTGAGCTCGATGTCGCACACGTCGAGCCCCACGGCGCCCTTGGTGGCTATATTGAGCATGGCCAGCCGCTTTGTGTCGGCGATGAGCTCGGAGGCATCCTTCAGAGGATTGAGCGGCGACAAGGTGAGCCACACCTGGTCGACATAGCCCCATTGGGTAAGATACGACGCCAGCATGAGATGGCCGAGATGGACGGGGTTGAAGCTGCCGCCCAGTATTCCGACTGTCTGCATGGCGGCGGGGTCAGTTGTCGATGTGTGCCGATATAAGCTCCTTGGTGCGGGCGATGGCGGTGTCGAGGTCGTCGTTGACCACACGCTCGTCAAACTCCGGAGCGAGGTTTATCTCATAGGCCGCGCGGCCGACGCGGGTGGCGATGCGGTCGGCATCGTCGGTGCCGCGCTGCTCGAGGCGGCGGCGGAGCTCCTCGATGCTGGGCGGAGCGATGAATATGGTGCGGGCGGTATCGCCGTAGATTTTCTTTACATTGAGCGCGCCGCGCACGTCTATATCAAGTATCACATTGTGTCCGTGCCTGAGCATACGGTCTATCTCGCTGCGCAGTGTGCCGTAATATCGGCCGGGGTACACTTCCTCCCACTCGATAAACTGACCCGAATCGACCGCATTGCGAAACTCCTCGGTCGACAGGAAATGATAGTGCACGCCATCTTCCTCGCCGGGGCGTGGATTGCGGTTGGTGGCTGATACCGAGAAATCGAGGTCGAAGCAGCCTTCTTCGAGTATAGAGTTGATAATGGTGGATTTTCCGCTGCCCGAGGGGGCCGAAATCACGATTATTTTACCTTGCGACATATGTGCGGGGATTATTGTTTTCTATTGGCGAAGATAGGAAAATTTCGACAACCGCACAAAAACAATCAAAAAAATGTGCTTTGCTCAAAAAAAATCGTCAAAAAATTTGCAGGTATCAAAAAAGTGCGTACCTTTGCACCGTCAATCAGCGATAACACTGAGGGCGCTTAGCTCAGCTGGTTCAGAGCGTCTGCCTTACAAGCAGAGGGTCGGG
>CAJUOC010000054.1 GCA_910587925.1 uncultured Muribaculaceae bacterium | reverse complement strand
GAGCGCTGACCCTTATGAGTAACACGGGGTGAAGCGCAGCGAAACCCCGTGGCCTACCACCCACACAAGGACGCAGAAGCGCGGAGCGCTGGCCCTTATGAGTAACACGGGGTGAAGCGCAGCGAAACCCCGTGGCCTGCACCCTGCACCCGAACGCAGAAGCGCGGAGCGCTGACCCTTAATGATACGCACCGCAATAAGGGTCAGGTCTAACGACCTTCCACCCATCGGCGTGGTCGCGGGTAGCACGGGGTTGCGCTGCGCTTCACCCCGTGTTACTCATAATGGTCAGCGCTCCGCGCTTCTGCTGACGCTGGACACTTCATTACGGACTTCCGTGGTGGCATATACGTGCGCTGACTGTGTGATGCGTCACCGCGTAGCGGTGGAATATTGTAGCCGCGGGTGAAACCCGCGGTATCAGCCGCCCAGCCGCACGACCGATTTATCGGTCGAATTGCCGAGCGCGGGCTGCAAAGAAAGGGCCGCGTCTCCCGACGCGGCCCCTCCACTATCCTTTTAGTGCAATTTCGTTTAGAAAACTTTCTTTTCGACCTTTAATCCTTGTTTCACTATGTAGACTGTGCCGCGTACAGGCGCTGCGACACGCACGCCCTGCATATTGTAGAGCTCGTAGGGAGCCGAGTAATCGATAGCCCCGCCGTCGGCCGCCACGGCATCTTCCACGCCCGTCAGGTCGCCGGCATCGCGCAGCACGTGCAGCTCGGGATTGCCGATCTGCTTGCCTCGCACGGCAATGCCGTTGGCCTTGACAGCATCGAGGATGTTTTTGTCGTAGAAGGCGATGGCAAAGTGCATACGGCCGTCGGAGTCGGTATGAGTGCCGACACCTACACCGTCGACCGGCTTCACGCTATTGTCCTCGATCACACGGTCGACTCTGGGCGCACGGCGCGGAGCCTTGGCAGCCGCGGTATAGAGCTGCTCGAGGTCGTCGGTCATATAGAAGGGAAGATCGTCGTCCTCGCAAAGCGGGAAGTGATTCTGATAGAGATAAGCCGCGCGGTGGAATCGCGTGCGCACCAGCACATCCTCTCCGCTCACAGCGCCGGTATTGGGATTGAAATACGATACCGACATCTTCTCGGGATTGGGGAGTCCGTTGATTAGACGGTCGGCCGGCACCTCGCCGCGATTATCGGCGTCGAGCGTTTCGGTAGAGTAGCCCGAGAGCTGGGTGCGGTCGGCATCGGTATAGAAGTTGGTACGGTGCTCATCGTAGTACTTGTCACCATTGATGCTCACCACCACGATAGACCGCTGGGTGAGGTCCCGGAATAAAGACGCATCGAAAGTATGGTTGAAGAAATACTCCTCATCGCTGTATCCGCCGCCCTGGTAATCGTCGTCGTCGACATACACCTTGGCCATCACCGATACCACACCATACATGCGGCCGTTGATAGTCAGACCGTAGCGGGTGATATGGTCGAGCAGAGTCTGGTCGACGGTGAAGTCGAGCACCTGCGTATAAGTCTCCGTGGCATTCCAGTCGCGGTATGTCAAGCCATTGGCCAGAGTCATCGGCACGAATCCGCTGTAGGGGTCGTCGAGATTCTCGATAAGAGCAGGGTCGTAAGTGCCGAGCTGCGCCTGCGGGCTCTCGGGCGTCTCGGAGAGATCGGTATAGTCGGGGCCGTTGACACGCACCGTGATGCGCACCATGTCGCCAAACTTGAGCATGGAGAAATTGGGAGTGTTGTCGCGGGTAAGACGCAGCGGATACGAGTTAAGCTCACCAAGCTGCTCGGCATAGCGGCGCTTGCGTGCGTTGGCGACCATGGCATCTTCGCCGGTGTCCTTTACAGATGCCTCGTCCCACCACTCGCCGGCAAACTGATACACATACTCCGGCTCGGCACCCTCGGCAGCCACATTGCGTATGATGCCCGTGCCCATCCATCGGCAGAGGTCGGCGGGATTGCCCGTCTTGCCGGCATCGGCGCCATAAGCCGTCTTGGCCGTCATATTGGTGATATGTGCGGGATACTCATCGGGCACAAAGAGCGGCAGCCACACATGCTTGCGGCGCTTGGCCACCTGCAGCAGCTCCACCTTGCTCAGATTCAGACCGGGAGAGCGCAGTATGAAGCGGGCACCGTCGGTATTGAGAGCATTGGCAAAAGCCTCCGTGAGCACCACATCGACTACATTGTCGGAAGTCTCAACGTATATCATGCCGTTGACCCAGGCATACCACAGCGACTCCCATTTCTCGTGACCGTCATTCTTATTGTGAAAGCCTACGGTCATATCCTCCTCCAAACTCCCGGGAGCGAGCAGATATCCCCACTGCAGCTGGTGGGAGCCGGAGTTGGTCGAAGTGATGCGGATGCGGTCGCCGGGGTAGAGGTCGGTATACTCGCCTGTGAGTTTCGAGCGCACATCCAGCTCAAACAGCTCCCAGTCGGTGAGGTCCTTGGCCTCGTCCCAAAGGGTGACCACATTGTATCCGGCGTCAGGCTTGACAGGCTCGGGCTTCTCCGGCACGGTGATGCTTTCCACACCGTCGCCCTCAGCCTCCACCTTGGTCAGCACAAAACCGTCGCCCTGCACCATGATTTTGGAGTTCATCTGACTGAGCACGGCAAATACATCGGCATTGGAGTTGACAGCGTATGTATAGGTACCGGCCTCGACGCGGGCCACATCGTGGCCCACCCAGTTGTCGCCCGACTGGAGGTCGGCGCAGACTTTAAGATACGGGTTATCATCGCCCGTCTTCTGCATTGTGAAAATCAGCTTGTCCGACTCCTGGAAAGCATATCCGCTCACCGGGATATCAAGACTTGATGAGTACGAAGCCATCCACGAGCCCTCCCACAGAGTGACTTTGGCGGCGAAAGCCGTGGCGACGCATACCATCACGGCCATAAGGATAAAAAAGCGTTTCATTTTTTTAGAAGGAAATGTTTTTTCATGGAAACCTCCCATGAATGAGGAGGCGCTAAAAGGTTTAAATGAAAAAATAATTTCAGGACTAAGATCCGACGGCAAAGATACACCCTCCGCCCGCCCCAAATCGACACTATCTTACCCCAATATGTCCAATGCCTCCCGGCATCAGCAAAAAAAGAAACGCGGCCGGAGGGTCGCGTTTCTTGGGGGAGGGGGAGAGGACGGGGTCAGCGCACGGCTACTTTGAGGGCGCGGCCGGGGGCCGACACGATGTAGATGCCGCGGGGGAGGGATATGGTGGCGGGGGCGGCGGTGACGGCCACGGAGCGTCCGGTGAGGTCGGTCACGCTGACGGCGGCTGCGGCGCCGGTGAGGCGCAGGCTGCCGTCGGCGCCGATGGCATCCCAGGCGGGCTCGGCCGAGGCGTCGGCCAGGCCGGCATTGTAGACGTCGGCGGTGGCGCGCTCGCCGCGCGACTCGTTGTCGCCGCGGAAGAGGCAGGTGACGCGGTACTCGTGTGTGCCGGTGGGCACGTCGCGGTCGACGTAGCGGGTGCCGCCGCAGGTGGCCACGCGCCGGCCGTCGCGGTAGACGGCAAAGCCGAGCGGGAGGGCCAGGTCGGCATGGGTGTCGGTCGCGGGGAGCATCGCGGTCATCGGTGCCTCGGCGGGCGAGGGTGCGGTGAGGGTGGCGTAGAAGTAGTGGTTGCCGGGCAGGGCGTCGTCGGTGTGCCACTCGCCGCCGTCGACGCTCACGAGGTTGCCGTATCCCGACACGGCGGGGCCGTTGTCGGTAAGGAACTGCACCGAGCCTGTCTTCGACTCATACTTGACGGCCACCCATATGTCTTTGTCGCCGGTAATCTCGACGCTCTTGAGCAGGCGGATATCGTCGGGGGTATTGGTGGCATACTCGGTGAGCATGCGCTGCGTGGCCAGGGTACGCGCGCCGGTGGCGGGGTCGACCTCGTAGACGCTTACGGTGACGGTGACGTCGCGCTGCGACTGGAGGTTGACCAGACACACGCGGGCTATCTTGTAGCCGCGGTACACGGCCAGGTCGGAGGCGCGGTAGCGGTGGGCGAGCTCTACCACGGGCGAGATGACAGACGATGTGGTGAAGTCTGCGTCGAAGGCCGTCATGCGGCTGAGCCGGCGCTCAAGCGTCCAGTCGAGGGTCACGTCGCCGCCGTCGGCGGTCGACTCCAGCGCGGTGATGATATTGACGGGCATGAAGACCCTCACCGTCTCGGGAGGCGACACCATACCGTCGGCATACACGGCGTCGACCTTGTATGTCATGTTGCTGCCGGCGGGGTCGGTATCCTCGTAGCCGGGGGTGCTGACGCTCGCGAGGGCCACATCGCCGCGGTATACTGTGTATCTGACCGGGGCCGGGGTCACGGCCGGGGCATCCCAGTCGAGGCGCACGGTGCCGCCGTTGACGGTAGCTCGCAGGCCGGCGGGGCGGCCGGGCTCTTCGTAGCACCGGAAGTCAAACGATATGGTGCCGTCGGCGCTCTCGGCTATCGAGCGCAGGCCCTTGTATGTGAAGCGGCCGCTGATCGAACGGGTCGAGGGCAGGGTGTAGTCGCCAAACTCCGTGGTGGTGAACATACCCGGAAACGGCGCGGCGCCGCTGTTGACGGCGCCGTATGACGACGGACCGCCCTCGGGCCAGCCCTTGGGGTCGCAGCCGGCGCCGGCACATACGGTGTACATGGCCTGGGGGAATGTATTGTTGACAGTATTGGGCTCGACGGCCGCGGCTATGCGGTTGTCGTCGGCATGGTACACGATGAGGCCGTGGGAGGGCAGGGCGGAGTCGAAAAATCCGGTCTGCTGACGGTTTTCAAGGATGAAGTACTCGCCCGGCTCGGTGGTGTCAAACCGATATGCCACCGGATGTGTCGTGGCCGAGGGCATGGCGTCGATATGGCAGTCGGACGAGAGCACGGTGGGTGTGACCCAGCCGAGCTGTATCTTCTGCCACATGTTGGTACCCGAGGGGCGGGAGCCGTCGGGGACGCCGTTCCAGGCGCCTTTTGCCATGAGGTCCCACTCGCCTGTGCCGGGGTACTCGCCGCCCGACGACTCGTAGTCGGTGTCGTAGAAGTCGGGGGCGCCAAGATTGTGGCCAAACTCGTGGCACACCACGCCGATGGTCGAGATGGAGGCGTCGAGCAGCTCGGGCACTATGGTGTATCGCCCCAGCTGTATGCCGTCGAAGCTCTCGCCGTAGATCATACCCGAGTGCGACCATATGTCGTCGGCATTGGCGGTGCTCTCGCGGCCATGGCCCTGGTGCACGACGGTGAGACCGTCGAGCACACCGTCGCCGTCGTTGTCAAAGTCGCGCAGGTCTATCTCGGCGTCGAGGGCACGCAGAGCCTCGACTATCATGTCCTCGGCACCGCCCGAGCCGTATGTATGTTTGCCGCTCGAGAGAGTGACCCAGCGCACGACGGTGGTGGTGATGTCGAGGGCGCCGTATGAGTTTTCGAGATAATAGTGGCGGAAACTGCCCTCGTCGCCGTTCATCAGCCGGTCGAAATCGGCCCGGGTGTACTTGGGCTGAGTGTCGGCATAGTTGATGAGCAGCGTGAGCAGGCGGTGCTTACCCTTGGCGGGAAACGTGCCCTCGATCTGGGTCGAGGCGGCACGGCGCACGCGCGATGCCGAGCGGCCCGCGGCGGCCAGCTCGCCCCGGCGCGCCGGGCGCCA
>CAJUOC010000053.1 GCA_910587925.1 uncultured Muribaculaceae bacterium | reverse complement strand
CTTTGTAATATTTAGCTATTTGGCGTCTTTCGACCAGTAATAGTTACAAACCTGCACGGACTTGCGCAGGGCGCGGCAGGTTACAAATCTGCACGGACTGGTTGTCTATGATATTCAATCTATTACGATGGACGCTCGAGCCGAGCGTCCCTACAATTTTACGGCTAAAGATATATTGCGACACCCACGAGGTTTTTTTGCGAAAAAAGTTTGCATGCCGATTAAACCATCGCCGCCGCCGCGTGTCTATCATTACAAAAGAGAATAACTTTTTCATAGATTTTGATTAGCTTTTGATAATAAAGAATCCCCGACTCGTGAAGAATCGGGGATTTTTGCTAACTTTGCGCCAAATATATCACAGCAATGGCCGAAATCAAAGATACCGAAGAGCTGCCCCGCGGGCTCAGTTTTGTAGAACAGGAAGTGTATGCCGACCTGCGCGCCGGCAAAAACGGCGGTCGCCTCAACACGCGTTTCCCGCCCGAGCCCAACGGATACCTCCATATCGGCCATGCCAAGGCCATATGCATGGATTTCGGTGTGGCCGAGAAGTTTGGCGGCACTTGCAACCTGCGCTTCGACGATACCAATCCTGTCAAGGAGGATGTGGAGTATGTCGACTCCATCAAGGAAGACATCCACTGGCTCGGCTTCGACTGGGCCGACCGCGAGTACTACGCCTCCGACTATTTCCCGCAGCTCTTTGACCTGGCCGTGCGCCTCATCAAGGAGGGCAAGGCATATGTCGACGACCAGAGCGCCGAGCAGATTGCCGCGCAGAAGGGTACCCCGACCGAGCCCGGCCAGGCGTCGCCCTACCGCGACCGCTCGCCCGAGGAGAATCTCGACCTCTTCATGCGCATGAACGCCGGCGAGTTTGCCGAGGGCTCGCGCGTGTTGCGCGCCAAAATCGACATGGCGTCGAGCAACATGCACTTCCGCGATCCCATCATGTACCGCATCATCAATCACCCCCACCACCGCACCGGCACCACCTGGAAAGTCTACCCCATGTATGACTTTGCCCACGGCCAGAGCGACTACTTCGAGGGGGTGACCCACTCGATATGCACGCTGGAGTTTGTGCCTCACCGCCCGCTCTACGACTACTTTGTCGACGAGCTGGCCGACGAGAGCTACCGCCCCCGCCAGATAGAGTTCAACCGCCTCAACCTCACCTACACCGTGATGAGCAAGCGCAAGTTGCTCGCGCTGGTCAAGGAGGGTCTGGTGGCCGGCTGGGACGATCCCCGCATGCCCACCATCTCGGGCCTGCGCCGCCGCGGCTACACCCCCGCCTCGATACGCAACTTCATCGACACCATCGGCTACACCAAGTATGAGGCCCTCAACTCGGTGAGCCTGCTCGAGCACGCCGTGCGCGACGACCTCAACCGCATCGCCACCCGCGTGATGGCCGTGATGAATCCCGTAAAGGTCGTGCTCACCAACTATCCCGAAGACCGCGTCGAGACCGTCGAGATGGACAACAATCCCGAGCAGCCCGGCTCGGGTACACACTCGATGCCCTTCAGCCGCGAGCTCTACATCGAGCGCGAGGACTTCATGGAAAACCCGCCCAAGAAATTCTTCCGCCTCGCCCCCGGCGGCGAGGTACGCCTCAAGGGCGCATACATCATCAAGTGTGAGGAAGTCGTCAAGGACGCCGATGGCAACATCACCGAGCTGCGCTGCACCTACGACCCCGACACCCGCAGCGGTATGCCCGGCGCCGACCGCAAGGTCAAGGGCACCCTCCACTGGGTATCGGCCGCCCACGCCCTCGACGCCGAGGCACGGCTCTACGACCGCCTCTTCGACGTGGAGAACCCCGCCGCCGAGCCCGACCGCGACTTCCGCGAGATGCTCAACCCCAACTCGCTCGAGGTGCGCCGCATCAAAGTCGAGCCTTATGTGCGCGAGGCAGCCACGGCAGGCGCCAAGCTGCAATTCCAGCGCATCGGATACTTCACGCCCGACTACGACTCGACGCCCGACGCCCTGGTGTTTAACCGCACCATCGGCCTGCGCGACAGCTGGGAGAAAGAGCAGAAAAAAGCCTGACCCATCATCACCGCGATATGGCCGCCCCCGACCAAGTAAATCCCGGCGAAGAGCTTACCCGCCGCTTCCGTGCCGACCTGGCGCGGCCGGTGGGCGAGCGCTTTTACAGCGAGGACGACCTCATCGACATCTTTGACTACGCCGGCGACATCGCCGACGACTATCTGCGCATGGAGGCGCTGCTGCTGGGCGCGCGCCTCTACCCCGACAGCGTCGAGCTCACCGAGCGCCGCGCCATATTTTACCTCTATCTCGACCGCCGCGCCTTCAAGGCATATCTTGAAGACAACCCGGCCGTCGACACCCCGCTGTGGCAGATACTGCGGCTCAACCTGCTCAACCCCGGCGACCCCGCCGTGGAGCGCGTGCTCCAGAGCTTTGTCGACCACGCCGGCCGCCTCACCGACGAGGAAGTGATACAGCTGGTGCAGCTGGCCGGCTCGGTGGGCGCCTCCGACTGGGTGCTGGGCCATCTCGACGACCTGCGCGCCCATGTCGACTACCTGCCCACGCTCCTCTACGAGGCCGCCGTGCAGGCCGAAGACCGCGGCCTCTACGACCGCGCCGCCGAGCTGGTGGCCGAGCTGACCGACCTGGAGCCGTACAACCCCGACTACTGGACCATGCACGCCTCCATATCGGTGATGCGCAAGCGCCTCGACGAGGCCGCCGCCGACATCGACTATGCCCTGGCCATCGACCCCGACAATCTCGAGGCGATGCGCGCCAAGCTCGGGGTGGTGGCCGAGCGCGGCAGCGCCGACGACTTCGACGACCTGGCCGACGCCATACTCGCCCGCGACGGCGCCGACACCGAGACCGCCCGCATAGCCATCGCCCATACCGACCACATCGGCCGCATCACCGCCATCCTCGACCGCCTGCGCGGCAATGCCCGCTGGACCTATGAGCTGGCAGCCTCGGCCGCCGAGGTGCAGTATGCCCATCTCGACGAGATACTCGCCGACCTGGCCGACCAGGGCCTCACCGAGCAGGCCGAGTGGCGCGAGATAGCCCGCCGTGCCTATGAGGCGGGCGCCTACGGCACCCTCACCACCGTGATGACCGTATTCAAAGCCTGCACCGGCGACGACCTCGACTGCGCCGCATATCTCTATCAGATACTCTACCGCACCGGCCACTACGACATGGTGATACAGATGTATCTGGCCTCGCAAGACGACTACAGCCTCATGGAGGGCGGCAACACATACAAGGCCACGGTGATGTTTGTACTGGCCATGCTGCGCAGCGGTATGACCGACGCCGCCCGCAGCTTTCTCGACCGCCTCGACAGCGAGATGGCCGCCATCGGCGCCGACGGCTCCGACCGCCTGGCCACCTTTGCCCTGCGCAGCTTTGTCGACACCACGCGCCGCGCCCTCGACATGCACACCAATACCGACTGGAGCAGATACGATCCGCTCGGTATCGACAGATAGACACACCGCTGCAATCAGCCCCCGCCGGCTACCGTCAACAGCCGGCCGCGGGCTGCAAAATCGTATCATATTTTGACGGATAGCGCACATTTTTTACCGATATAATTCACTTATTTTGCATCACCCAAAAAATCTTAGTCAAGCCATGCGAAGCACCTTGCCCGCGATGCTGCTCCTCGCAGCCGCCACCACCGCCTCCGCCGCGCCCGTACACATCACCACACCCGCCACCTCGCTGCTGCTCGAGGCCACCGAGGGAGCCGCGCCCGTAATCCTCTATTACGGCGCCCGTCTCACCGACGCCGACGCCGCATCGGTAGCCGCCGTCGAGAAGGGCCACAACGCCTATCCCGCCTACGGCCTCATCACACAGACCCCCACGGCGATATCCATCACCCATGCCGACGGCGACATGACCCTCGACCCCGCCGTAGTCTCCACCGACACTTATACCGACGCCGACGGCCTGCCCGTCACCGCCATACGTATGCGCGACCGCAAGTATCCGGTCGACATAGCCCTGTGTTACCGCGCCTATCCCGGCACCGACGTGATAGACACCTGGACCGAGATCACCAACGGCGAGCGCCGCCCCGTCACCCTGAGCCGCTATGCCTCGGCATATCTGCCCGTGCGCCGCGGCGACGTATGGCTGAGCCATCTCGCCGGCTCGTGGGCCAACGAGGCCAACCTCGTGCAGGAGCCGCTGCGCCCCGGCGTCAAGTCGATAGTCAACAACGACGGCACCCGCAACTCGCAGACCTCCCACGGCGAGATAATGCTCTCGCTCGACGGTCGCCCCGACGACCGCGCCGGACGCACCATCGGCGCCGCCCTCGAGTATGGCGGCAACTACCGTATCGACCTGGTCACCGACGACTCCGAGCACCACTCGCTGCTGGCCGGCATCAACGAGGCCAACTCGCCCTACACCCTCGCCCGCGGCGAGACCTTTGCCACCCCGCCCCTGGCCCTGACATACAGCGACCGCGGCACCGGCGGCGTGAGCCGCAACCTCCACCGCTGGGCCCGCCGCTACAAGCTCGCCCATCCCGAGCGCGACCGCAAGATACTGCTCAACAGCTGGGAAGGCGTATACTTCGACATCAACGAGCAGGGTATGCACGCCATGATGGACGACATCGCATCGATGGGCGGCGAGCTATTTGTGATGGACGACGGATGGTTTGGTGGCAAATACCCCCGCAACAACGACTCCACCTCGCTGGGCGACTGGACGGTAGACACCACCAAGCTCCCCTCGGGCACAGCCGCCCTGGTCGACTACGCCGCATCCAAGGGTATCGGCTTCGGTATATGGATCGAGCCTGAGATGACCAACACCCAAAGCGAGCTTTACGAGAAACACCCCGACTGGATTGTGCGCAGCGCCAATCGCGAGCCGGTCACCGGCCGCGGCGGCACACAGCTCGTGCTCGACATGGCCAATCCCGCCGTGCAGGATCATGTCGTAAAAGTGGTCGACGACATCATCGCCGCCAACCCCGGCCTCGACTACATCAAGTGGGACGCCAACATGGGTATCTCCAACCATGGCTCGACCTATCTCGGCGCCGACCGCCAGAGCCACCTCTACATCGAGTGGCACCGCGGCCTCATCAAGGCGCTCGACCGCATCCGCAAGGCACATCCCGACATCACCATCCAGCTCTGCGCCAGCGGCGGCGGCCGTCCCAACTACGCCCTGTTGCCTTACTTCGACGAGTTTTGGGTGAGTGACAATACCGACGCCCTGCAGCGCGTGTACATGCAGTGGGGCACCGGATACTTCTTCCCCGCCATCGCCATGGCGTCGCACATCAGCTCCAAGCCCAACCATCAGACCTTCCGCACCACCCCCGTCAAGTACCGCGCCGACGTGGCCATGAGCGGCCGCCTGGGTATGGAGATACAGCCCAAAGACATGACCGACGAGGAAAAAGACTTCTGCCGCCGCGCCATCGCCGACTACAAGCTCATACGCCCCGTCGTGCAGCACGGCGACCTCTACCGCCTCCTCTCGCCCTACGACGGCCACGGCGCCGCCTCGCTGATGTATGTCGACGAGCCCCGCGACGAGGCTGTGGTATTCTGGTACAAGACAGAGACATTTCACAATCAGCACCTGCCCCGCGTGACCCTCGACGGCCTCGACCCCGACCGCTCGTACACCGTCACCGAGCTTACCCGCATCGACAATGAGCCGCTGCCCTTCGAGGGCCGCGCCTTCACCGGCCGCTACCTCATGGAAAACGGCCTCGAGATACCCTACACACACAAGGTCGACTATCACAAGCTCAACGACTGGTCCAGCCGCGTGCTGCGCCTGCAGGCCGTGAAGTGACCGCACGCTTACATCTAAGAGCTTGTTTAAAAACAAATGTGAATACGTAGGTCTTGTGCTTTTGAGAGGATTTTCATCTGAGTTGAAGGAGTGTACTTGATGTACACGACTGAAACGAAGATGG
>CAJUOC010000052.1 GCA_910587925.1 uncultured Muribaculaceae bacterium | reverse complement strand
ACCTCCGAGTCATTGGCCAAGGCGAAGACGGGGCGGGGCGAGGTCGGTTTCCACAGTTCAAATCTTGTCACTGCCACGCGCCAGCGCCGGTGGCTGTAATCGCCGTCGGTCGGGCCATAGGCGGGCGCATTGGTACGCTTGTAGCCATAGAAGTCCATCACGCCGTATACATCGTAGCGGGCTGAGTCGACCGATGCGATGCCAAATGCGTTGACCAGAGCGACGGGACTGTTTTTAGTCTGAATCTGCTTGAATGCTTCGTCGCCGTTGTATGCCTCGGAAGATGTGGCGCAGGCCAGTATCACGCCCTTGACCACCACTGGAGTGCCGGGGTCGAGCGATTGCAGGATCTCCTCGCTGCCCACCGCTACAGGCGCAGGCACAGTGCCGTCGTGAGACGCGACTGTGAGCGGCGACAGGGGCACAAAGCTCTTCCAGGCATGATAGCGGCCATATGTCGCGTACCAGCCCTTGGCAAGCACATCGCCGGGAGCGAAATCGGCACTGCCGCCCAGCCACTGGATGCTGGAGAAATTGGTGCCGTCGTAGATGATAATCTGAGCATAGCCGTTGACCTCGGCTGCATACACCACTGTAGCCTCGAAGTCTACTTCAAAAGCCTCGCCGCAGTCTCCGTCTTTGGCCTCAAGCATGGGATAAGTCTGCCACACCTCGTATACCGAGTGGATAGCCTCGGCCAGCGGCAGGTCTTCAAATACGATTGTACGCTCCTTGGGGAAGAAGCCGTCTTTCTCGGCTGTAATGTTGAGCTCGCCCGACCCGGTGACGGTCACATAGGCCGAGCCGACACCCTTGCCGCTCTGGCTGCCCATCGACCATGTGAAAGTCACATCGGGCGTGGCGCTGGTGATTTGGTAGGTATTGGCGCCGAAGGCCGCATAGCGACGGCCGTCGACCAGGGTGTTGCCGTCGGTGTCTTTGACGACAATCGGCTCCATAGGCTCCAGGCTCGCCTCCCAATAGAAGTCTATCGAGCGGAGCTCCGCATCGAGCCACGATGTGGCCTTGCGGCCCGGGATAAAACCGACATTGGAGTATGAGCCTGTGACTGTCAGCTCGGTATCGGGGTATGTCACCCGGCCGATTTCCACGCCGCGGGTGGATTCATCATAAATCTCGTCGATGGAAGTATACGGAGTCTCACGGCCATAGGCGACCAGGACACAGCCTTCCAGGCCGTCGCCGTAGAGGTGATCAGGCTCACACCAGCTGATTACGATTTTCTGCAGGTTGACGTCTGTACCGTTGGCAGCAACGCCTTCACGGTCATTTCCGCCATTCATCAGACAGATGCGCTCGCCGTCGTCACTGTCGTAAGTACCGCAGAGCAGGTAGTCGACATTGGTCAAGGGGCTCTTCCATTGTTCGGTTGTGCGCCAGCCGAATTTATCCAGCGGCAATGCGTCGACGAGCTGAGCGGCAGAGCTGAGCGCGACGACTATGAGAGAGAGTAGAAGTAAGATTTTTTTCATGGTCGAAAAGTATGTTTGTGATGCTTGACAGGTGGTGTGAGCTCAAAACTTGTCGACCGCAAATGTAATACCTATTTTTCTCGCCCCCCCCCCCCTATTTTAACACTCCTTAACAGTATCCATATGTTACCAATATGGGTATAAAAAAGTAACTCGCTCTGATGGTGAGCGAGTTACTATATAGGCAGGTATGACGCTATGCCTTACTTGACGATGAGCAGAGAGTAATTTTTCTTGCCCCGCTGCACCAGTATGTAGCGGTCGTTGAGCAGCATGTCGGTAGATACGGGGGCGTATGCGTCGGCCTGCTTCTCCTTGTTTATCTGCAGACCGCCCTGCTGGGCCATCTTGCGCATCTCGCCTTTGGATGCAAACACCGGGGCCTTGTCGACAAGCAGCTCGGCCAGGGGGATGCCGGCCTCGATGTCGGCACGCTCCACCTCGTAAGTGGGCACGCCCTCAAACACGCTCAGCAGCGTGGCCTCGTCGATGCGGTGGAGTATGTCGCGTGCATCGCTGCTGAAGAGTATCTTCGATGCCTCGACGGCAGTCTCGTAGTCGGCGGCGCTGTGCACCATGGTGGTAATCTCGCGGGCGAGTCGCTTCTGCAGGGGGCGCTGCGAGGGGTCGGCAGCCTGCTCGGCCACCAGCGCCTCGATTTCCTCGCGGCTCAGCGAGGTGAAAATCTTGATGTACTTCTCGGCGTCGGCGTCGCTCACATTGAGCCAGAACTGATAGAATTTGTAAGGCGAGGTGTAGCGCGCGTCGAGCCATACGTTGCCGCTCTCGGTCTTGCCGAATTTACCGCCGTCGGCCTTGGTGATGAGGGGGCAGGTCAGAGCATATGCCTCGCCCCCCTCGGTGCGGCGGATTAGCTCGGTGCCGGTGGTGATGTTGCCCCACTGGTCGGAGCCGCCGAGCTGCAGACGGCAGCCCTTGGTGCGGTAGAGATGCAGGAAGTCGTAGCCCTGGCAGAGCTGATACGAAAACTCCGTAAATGACATGCCCTCGCCGCTCTCGCCCGACAGGCGCTTCTTGACCGACTCCTTGGCCATCATGTAATTGACCGTGATGAGCTTGCCCACATCGCGGATAAAGCCCAGGAAGGTGAAGTCGCGCATCCAGTCGTAGTTGTTGACCATCTCGGCGGCATTGGGCGCGTCGGAGTCGAAGTCAAGAAATTTGGCGAGCTGGCGCTTGATGGCCTCCTGATTGTGGCGCAGAGTCTCCTCGTCGAGGAGCTTGCGCTCCTGGCTCTTCATCGAGGGGTCGCCGATCATACCTGTGGCGCCGCCGATGAGGGCGATGGGCTTGTGGCCGGCGCGCTGCAGGTGACGCAGCATCATCACGCCCACCAGGTGGCCGATATGCAGAGAGTCGGCCGTGGGGTCGATGCCCAGGTAGGCCGTGGTCATTTCCTTCTGAAGCTGCTCTTCGGTACCGGGCATCATCTGATGCACCATGCCGCGCCAGGTAAGTTCTTCTACAAAATTCATATTATGGTTATTAGAGAGTTTCGGGATTATCGGGATTATCGATTGGTTAAAATTCGGAGAAAGCCAGCGGGAGCAGGCTGCGCACCGAGGGCAGACGATATATCACTCCGGCGCCGGCAAGCAGCACCTCCACATCGTGGCCGGCCAGCTTCTCATACTCCAGCAGGGCCTGGCGGCAGGCGCCGCAGGGGGCGGTGGGCACTTCGGGCTCGCGGCCGTCGGTGCCGAGCGAGGCGATGGCGATGGACTCAAAGCGGGCCTCGGGATAGCGGGCATGAGCCCAGTAGCAGGCCGACCGCTCGGCGCATGTGCCCGACGGATATGCCGCATTTTCCTGATTGGCGCCGGGCACGATCACGCCATTGTCGAGGCGGATGGCCGCGCCGACACTGAACCGGCTGTAGGGCGCATAGGCATGGCCGGTATACTCGCGGGCCTTGTCGACCAGGGCGCGCTGCGCCTCGTCGAGCTCGTCGTATCCCATCGCGACGACGGGTACTGTGATATCAATCGTCTTCATCATTAAAAAGTTTGCGGTGCCCGCCATGTCGTGGCGGGCACCGCAAAGATACGAATAAGTCGAGAGCAATACCAAATTTATTTGCGTATTGCCGAGACGCCGAGTATCTTCGGCATAGCCAAAGGTACTCATTTTTGGCTCGCGTACCAAATATTATATCAGCGCAGCAGCACCTTGGCCGACCGGCCGCCCGATACTGCGATGTACACACCGGCGGCAGGGGCGGTCACCGACGCTCCCGAGGCCAGGTGCATACCATGGGCATTGTAGAGGGTGACTTCGCCCGAGGCGGCGCTCACGGTGAGGCCGTCGACTGCGATGCCGGTACCGGCGGCCTCCACAGCAGCCAAGCCGGCAGTGTCGGCTGCACGCTTGCATCCTACCGAGGCCATGGCGTAGGTGATGTGGTCGATGTCGTCTTTCTCGTGGGAGGTGGAGTTGTCTTTGGCATACTCGCCAAACACCTCGTCGACCATCGAGGGGTCGAAGGGGCAGCAGTCGATGCCCGACTCGCCGCGGGTACCCACCACGCGCACACCTATACCCTTCCGCTCCAGCGCGGCGCGGTCGATGCCCAGCGCGGCAAAAGGTATCTTCATCTCAAAGAAAGAGTCGTACTTGGTGTCGTGGGGCTTGAGACCCTCGGCGGGGCCGGCGAGGAGGTCGTCGTAGTTGGCCGCGTCGTAGATATTGTTGACAATCGAGGGGTCGGAGATGAGGGTGGTGGCATCGGCCCACTCGGCATATGTGCGCTGACGCCAATAGTGAGAGGGCGCAAAACCCTCCTTCATCTTGTAGGTGACACCGATGGTCGAGAAAGGCTTGCAGCCGGCGCCGTAGTCGGTGTTGCCGGCCTCGTCGACCGCGCTGAACATCGCAGGCGTGCCCTGGCCGGCCTTGGCGCTCATGAAGAGCAGGCGGTCGGCATGGACGTCAAACTGCACTCCGCTCTGCTTGCCGCCCCAGATATGGTCGCCGTTGGTGAGCAGGCCGGTCATACCGGTCGACGCGGGGTCGATGCTGAGCGCCACGATGATGGGCACGTCGCCCACGCGGCCATAGTCGGTGAGGGGGCCGTCGCCGGGGCGGGCCCAGGTGTCGCCGCTGTTGCACATCTGCCAGGCAAGATAGAGATTGTCGTCGTCCCAGGCGGCGTATACCGCATAGAGGTCGACCACACAGTTTTCGTGCGAGCCGTGGAAGGCTGTGCACATGTCGTTGGCGCCGCAGGTAGCCACGATCATATCGTCGGTCCAGTCGGCAAACTCACCGTCGACGCTCACGGCGGCATACTTGCCCACGGCGTCGGAAGGATTGGTGGAGTAATAGGCGCGGGTCTCGACCAGCGGCGCAGTCCGGGCCGCAGCGCCGGCTGCGGTCAATGCCGCAAGAGCGGCAAATAAGATTTTCATGAATCAGAATTTAAGTAAGTATGATGAATCGGCCGCGAAGATACACAAAAATCCCGCGCCGTCAAAATCACTCGTCGCCGGCGCGATAGCCTTCGTAGTAATACGACTGCTCTATCCCCGTAATTATGATCTCGCGGTCGTCGGTACGCGCCGTGAGCGCCTGCGAGAGCAGATACCGCAGCTCCAGGTCGTTGACAGGGCTGCGCTCCATCGCCTGTAGATACAGGTCCTTGTCGACCGCGCGCCAGTCGACCACCTGCCCCAGGCTGCGTTTCAGCATCATGTCGAGCCATATGCGGGTACTGCGGCCGTTGCCCTCCATAAACGGATGGGCTATATTCATCTCGACATACTTGGCCACAATCTCCTCAAAAGTACCCTCGGGCATCTTCTCGATAGCGGCGAGAGCCTCGCGCAGATAAAGCGGATTGACAAAGCGGAAGCCGCCCTTGCTGATATTGCGGGTACGTATCTGCCCGGCGCAGTCGAGCAGACCGCCAAACAGCGACTGATGTATCATCTGCAGACCGGCCGTGGTGCCGACCTCAATACTGTCGATACCGCCGCCGGCAAAGAGCTGCCGGGCTTTCTCAAGGCTTCGCGCGTCAATACTTCTCATGTGTGGGAAAAACTGTCTGTCGACGGCAAAGATAGCGATTTTTCAGATTATGTATCAAAGGGCGTCGGAAATTTGGCGGTGTGGGGGCAAATTTGTATCTTTGCGCGATTTATGTGAAGTAAAAAAATCAATAGAAAGCAATTTATGAACCCAATCAAGAAAACCATCGAGCTCGCCGACGGCCGCACCATCACCCTGGAGACAGGCAAGCTGGCCAAGCAAGCCGATGGAGCGGTAGAGCTGCGCATGGGCGGTACCATGCTCCTGGCCACCGTAGTATCGGCCAAAGAGGCCGGCGAGGGCGTCGATTTCATGCCCCTCACGGTGGAGTACAAAGAAAAATTCTCATCCAACGGACGTTTCCCCGGCGGCTTCCTCAAGCGCGAGGGCCGCGCCAGCGACTACGAGATCCTCACCTCGCGCCTCGTAGACCGCGTGCTGCGTCCGCTTTTCCCCGATAATTACCACGCCGACACCTTTGTAAACATCACCATGTACTCGGCCGACGGCGTGGACATGCCCGACGCCCTGGCAGGCCTGGCCGCATCGGCCGCCCTGGCCGTGAGCGACATCCCCTTCAACGGCCCCATCTCCGAGGTACGCGTGGCCCGCATCGACGGCAAGTTTGTCATCAACCCCACCTTCGAGCAGCTCGAAAACGCCGACCTTGAGCTGATGGTCGGCGCCACCTACGACAACATCATGATGGTCGAGGGCGAGATGAACGAGGTGAGCGAGCAGGTGCTCCTCGAGGCTCTGCGCACCGCCCACGAGGCCATCAAGGCCCAGTGCAAGGCTGTGATGGAGCTGGCCGAGGAAGCCGGCGCCACCGTAAAGCGCGAGTACTGCCATGAGGTCAACGACGAAGACCTCCGCAAGGACGTGCGCCTCAAGTGCTACGACAAGGCTTACGCCATCGCCAAGACCGGCGCCGCCGACAAGCACTGGCGCCAGGAGTCGTTCGACGCCATCTGCCAGGAATACATCGACTCGCTGCCCGAAGAGGAGCGCGACGAGAAGACCCCGCTGGTAAAGCGCTACTACCACGACGTGGAGAAGGAAGCCATGCGCCGCTGCGTGCTCGACGAGGGCGTGCGCCTCGACGGCCGCCACACCACCGACATCCGCCCCATCTGGTGTGAGGTCGACTACCTGCCCGGCCCCCACGGCTCGGCCGTATTTACCCGCGGCGAGACCCAGGCACTGGCCACCGTGACCCTCGGCACCAAGCTCGACGAGAAAATCCTCGACGACGTGCTCAACCAGGGCAAGGAGCGCTTCCTGCTGCACTACAACTTCCCCCCCTTCTCGACCGGCGAGGCACGCCCCGTGCGCGGCGTGGGCCGTCGTGAGATCGGCCACGGCAATCTTGCCCACCGCGCCCTCAAGAGCATGTTCCCCGACGACTTCCCCTACGTATGCCGCATCGTCAGCGACATCCTCGAGAGCAACGGCTCCTCGTCGATGGCCACCGTATGTGCCGGCACACTCTCACTGCTCGACGCCGGTGTGAAGATGAAACGCCCCGTCAGCGGTATCGCAATGGGTCTCATCTCCGACTCCGCTTCCGGAAAATATGCTATCCTTTCAGACATCCTCGGTGACGAGGACCATCTGGGCGACATGGACTTCAAGGTGACAGGTACCCGCGACGGTATCACCGCCACCCAGATGGACATCAAG
>CAJUOC010000051.1 GCA_910587925.1 uncultured Muribaculaceae bacterium | reverse complement strand
TAGGTAACCGCCCCCTATCCGCGGCCGAGCGAGCAATCGCCCGGCCGCTTTTTTTTATGCCCCCGCGCCGCGCCCTCCCCGATAAACCGCATCACGCATTGGTAGGGTCGCCACCTGTGGCGACCGCGCCTCCGGTATCGCTATACTCTGCCCGGCTCTAATAGTCAAGAAGGTGGAGAGCGTTGCGAACCCGCCATAGCACGTGACCTGCCCGACGGCAACCCACATATCGCAGCATATATCGCAGACCCATAATGAAGCGCAGCGCAATAAGGGTCAGGTCTAACGACCTTCACATCGCGGGGAGTACGCGTGTTGCACGGGGTTTCGCTTCGCTACACCCCGTGTTACTCATAAGGGCCAGCGCTCCGCGTTTCAGCTGCATGACACGCAGTGAGGGGTTGCAATGCGGTACACTCCGTGTTACTCATATAGGTTAGTCCGCGCAGGTTTGTAACCTGCGCGCCACTGCGGAATTACACCTCGTCGTTTTGGCTTTGTAAGTCAAAACGACGCTCCCGCCGCGAAGCGACACCAGTCGTTGCTTGCGAGACGATCTGTACAAGTCGAGTGGCCGACACATGGAGTGCCATATACCGTTGCGGTATTTAGACTTACAAAGTCTAAATACCGAGGTGTAATACCTTGGCAGCGCGCAGGTTGCAAACCTGTGCGGACTAACTTGGGTATACGGAGTCGTCCACCCCGATAACCGCATCACGCATTGGTAGGGTCGCCACTTGTGGCGACCGCCACTCCGGCAACAATACGCACCGCCCGCCCCGGCTTTGCAACCCGGCCGCGCCGGCGTACTACACACCGTCGTTCAGTCATTCAAACCCCAACCGCCGCCAAGCCATATCGCAGGTTATAGTTAACCTGCGCGTTGCCACTTCGTAGAGGTGATTGCAGCTATACGGCATGATGCGTTTCGTGCATGATTGTCGCGGTGGCGGTCGCCACAGGTGGCGACCCTACGCCTCTTTGGGGCGGCGGAGGCGAGGCGGATGATGGCGTCGTCGAGTGTTGCAAGGGTGGGGTAGTTTGGGGATACGGGCAAAAAATTGTATATTTGCGCTAAACCTATGGCGTGTCCGGCGGTCTAAGTATAAAACAATCAGCCCGCCACGGGCGTTTTTAATAAGAATCATCATCCAAGAAAGGAGCGACTCATGCGCAATCACCGTTATCTACTCTCCCTCGCGCTCATAGCAGCGATGGCGTCGGCTATGCCCGCCACCGCCGCCGCTTATGATGAGGACGACGATATTTACTATAATCCCAAAAAGGAGGCGCCGCGGCCCAAACAGCAGCCGCAGCAGGCTCCGGCCCGCACTTATACTCCGGTGGTCGATTATCCGGCTGCCGATGCCTACGCTCCGGCCGGCCCGGGGCTGGATATGGACGTGGATGCGTACAACCGTCGCGGTCAGGCCGCGGCTCAGCTTCCCGACTCGATATCGCTCGACCAGCTGGAGGCTATCGGCGATGCCGATACGTATGCCTATACCCGACGTCTGGAGAAGTATCACAATGCTGATATTGTCAATGGCTCGGGCAATCAGGGCCTTATCGACTCGTACTATTCGACCCAGGCTCCTGCCGAGGTAAACCTTTATGTGGTAAATCCGGTGGGGTATTACCCTTACTACAACTGGGGATGGCACTCGCCGTGGTATCGTCCCGGCTGGAGTATGAGCTGGAACTGGGGCTGGGGATATGACCCCTGGTACGACTGGAGTTTTGGCTGGGGCCCGTCGTGGGGCTGGGGGCCCGGCTGGGGACCCGGTTGGGGCCCGTCGTGGGGCTGGCATCCCGGTCCTGTAGGCCCGTCTTATCCCTCGTATGGCTGGAATACTCCGGGCGCGTCGCGTCCGCATCATCCGACGACCGGCTCGTCGGGCACCGCAGGTCGCCGTCCCGGCGCGTTCAGCGCGGGTGCCAGCACGGCTTCGCGTCCCGGCAGCTTCAATACCTCCGGCTCATCGTCGCAGCGCCGACCCGGCGCATGGGGCGCACCCTCGCAGAGCGGTACCCGCCAGCCCTCTACCACCGGCGGCAGCTACTCGACCGGACGCGGCCGCGCCGTGTACAATGGCAACAACACTCAGCAACAGCAGCAGCGCCAGTCGCGCCCGTCGTACAGCCAGCCCTCGCGCTCGACGTGGGGTGGCGGCGGCCACAGCACCGGCGGCGGTGGCGGCAGCCGTGGCGGTGGCGGCAGCTCGCGCGGACGCGGGCGCTGACCGGCATCCCCGTCATACTCTCCTCTCCCGACTGTTTATTTCCGATATAACCGACAAACACACATCATAGTATGAAAAAGATACTTACGGCTGTCGCAGCCCTCGCCATAGCGGCGCCCGCCTGGGCGCAGAGCGCCATCGAGGCGTATACATTGTCGCAGACACAGCTGCGCGGTACGGCGCGTTTTATGAGCATGGGCGGCGCGTTTACCGCCTTGGGCGGCGACCTGAGCACGCTCAACCAGAATCCCGCCGGCATCGGTGTATACCGCCGCAGCGAGATCGGGGTCACGCTCGACATATCGCCGTCGAGCTTCAAGACCGACGGCGGCCGCAAGTACGACCCGTCGCTGGGGCTCAAAAATCCTGAGAGCAAGACCTCGGTGGCGTGCAACAACTTCGGTTACGTCGGTGCGGTGCGGCTCGACGGGGCGCTGCGCAACTTCAACTGGGGCGTGTCGTACTCGCGCGTGGCATCGTTTGACCGCGTGTTCAATGCCTATACCCCGCAGGCATCGACCTCGCTGACCGACTATGTCGCCGCCTACACCACGGCGGAGGGCGTGACTCCCGGCGAGCTCGACTTTACCGACGACTACAACCCCTACCAGTCGCCCGACGACTACGACTGGCTCTCGATACTGTCGTACACCTCGTCGATGATAGCTCCCAACCCTACTGGCGCCGGCTTCATGGGCCTGAGCCAGCCCGGCTCGGTGGGCGATGCGCTGAGCAAGGTGCGTGAGCGCGGGTATGTCGACGAGTACTCGATTGACTTCGGCGGCAACGTGAGCGACGTCGTGTACTGGGGTATCGGCTTCGGCATCACCGACCTGAGCTATACCCGCGACGCGCTCTACTCCGAGAGCATGTCGGGGGCGCGTGTCGATGTCAACGGCGGCCTGCACACAGGCAATGCCAATTTTGACCTCAACAACAGCCAGCGTATCACCGGCTCGGGCTGGAATTTCAAGGTCGGTGTAATCGTGAAGCCCATCAACGAGCTGCGCATCGGCTTTGCCATCCACACCCCCACCTGGTACAGCCTCACCCAGACCGGCATGGCCACCACGGCCTACGACTATGCGCAGATCGACCGCGACGGCAATATCGTGGGCACCCCGCTGCAGGGGACACAGTATACCGACGACTCCTACTACAACTTCCGCCTCAACTCGCCCTGGCGCATGATGGTGGGCGTGGCCGGCGTCATCGGCAGCCAGGCCATCATCAGCCTCGACTACGAGCGCCAGGCATTCGGCGACATGCACGTGAAGTATCAGAACGACTGGGGTGAGTACATCGACGACGACTACGTCAACGGCGACATCAAAGACTACTTCCAGGCCACCAACATCATACGCCTGGGTGCCGAGTACCGCGTGACCCCCGCCTTCAGCCTGCGCGCCGGCTACTCCTACGCCAAGACCAACGTCAAGAGCGAGGCTGCCGACGGCAATCTCGAGATCTACACCTCGGGCACCAATCCCGCCTACACCTTCGACAAAGACACCTACACCATCTCGGCCGGCGCCGGCTACCGCTACAAAGGCTTTACCATCGACGCCGCCTATGTCTACCGCAACCGCCAGAGCACCTACCATGCCTTTACCAATTTCCAGGGCAATGTGGCTCCCTCGGCCAGCCTGGAGCAGACGACCAATTCGGTGGTGCTGACTCTCGGTTACCGCTTCTGATTAACATTACATACCCAAGATATTTACAAAAAACTACCCGCACTGTCGGGTAGTTTTTTGTAAATTCGCGTCACCATGAAGACCACACACATACTCACCGCCTGCGCAGCCGCCCTCGCGACGGCAGCGTCGGCGCAGACCCTGCACTACGACCGACCCGCGCGCTACTTTGAGGAAGCGCTGCTCATCGGCAACGGGCGCATCGGCGCCATCGTATATGGCGACGCCCGCGGCGAGCGCCTCGCTCTCAACGATATCACGCTATGGTCGGGCGAGCCCGAAGACACCGTATTCAGCCCCGACGCATACCTCGCCATCCCCGAGATACGCGCCGCCCTCGACCGCGGCGACTACCGCGCCGCCGACTCCCTGCAGCGCCGCGTGCAGGGGCACTATACCGCCGACTATCATCCGCTGGGCTATCTCACAGTCGACTATCCCGGCCGCGCCGAGGCCGTGCCCGCCGACTACCGCCGCAGCCTCGACCTGGGCACCGCCACCGCCTCGGCCGGCTACACCGTGGGCGGCTACCCGGTGGAGTGCCGCTACTACGCTTCGGCGCCCGACTCCGTAATCGTGATGGAGCTCACCACTGCCGACCCCGCCGGCATCGACGCCGACATACGCCTCGGCTCGCAGCTGCCCCACACCACCGCCGCCACCGCCGGCGCCCTCACCATGGACGGCTACGGCGCATGGCGCACATATCCCGGCTATGCCCCGGTCGACATCAAGGCACACTTCGACCCCGACCGCGGCACACGCTTCCGCACCGTCGTGCAAGCCCTGGCCCCCGACGGCGGCACAGTCGAGCCGGCCGACAGCTCCCTGCGCGTGCGCGGCGCCGGTCGCCTGCGCCTCATCGTGGCCAATACCACCTCCTTTGAGGGCCACGACCGCAACCCCGCCCGCCCCACCGCCGACTACCGCGCCGCCGCCACGCGCATAGCCGCGCGCGCCGCCGCCATGCCTGCCGATACCCTGCGCGCGCGCCAGCAGGCCGACTACCGCGCGCTCTACGACCGTGTGAGCCTCGACCTCGGCGCCACCGACCCTGCCGTGGCCGCGCTGCCAACCGACCGCCAGCTGCTGCTGTATACCGACTCGGCCATGGCCAATCCCGACCTGGAGGAGACATTCTTCCAGCTCGGCCGATACCTGCTCATATCATCGTCGCGCACCGACGGTGTGCCCGCCAACCTGCAGGGCCTCTGGAACGAGAAGATGTCGCCGCCCTGGAGCTCCAACTATACCACCAACATCAATCTTGAGGAAAACTACTGGCCTGCCACGGTGACAAACCTTGCCGAGATGGCCGCCCCGCTCCACACCTTTGTGCGCCGCCTGGCCGACGAGCGCCACGGTCAGCTCACCGCGCGCCACTACTACGGTGTCGACAACGGCGGCTGGGCTCTGGGACAGAATTCCGACATATGGGCCACGACAAACCCCGTGGGCATGCACACCGGCGACCCCTGCTGGGCCAACTGGACCATGGGCGGCGCCTGGCTCGCCTCGCAGCTCTACGACTCATATCTCTTCTCGCAAGACCGCGACATGCTGGCCGCCGACTGGCCCGCGCTGCGCGGCGCAGCCCTCTTCTGTCTCGACTGGCTCGTCGAGCGCGACGGCGAGCTCATCACCTCGCCCGGCACCTCGCCCGAAAACGTCTACCTCACCCCCGAGGGCTACGCCGGCGCCACGCTCTACGGCGCCACCGCCGACCTGGCCATGGCGCGTCAGTGTCTGCTCGACGCCCGCGACGCCGCCCGCATCCTCGACACCGACGCCGCCCTTGTCGAGCGCATCGACTCGGTATTGCCGCGCCTGCGCCCATATCATATCGGCAGCCGCGGCAACCTCATGGAATGGTACCATGACTGGGCCGACGCCGAGCCTACGCATCGCCATCAGTCGCATCTGTATGGCATCTACCCCGGCCGCCACATCACCCCGGCCGACAATCCCGACCTGGTGCGCGCCGCCGAGCGCACCCTCGAGCTCAAGGGCGACCGCACCACCGGCTGGAGCACCGCCTGGCGCGTCAATCTCAGCGCCCGCATGGGCGATGCCGACGGCGCCTACCACTTCTACCGCACCCTGCTGCGCTACGTGAGCCCCGACGACTACGCCGGTGCCGACGCCCGTCGCGGCGGCGGTACATATCCCAATCTGCTCGGTGCCCACGCTCCGTATCAGATCGACTCCAATTTCGGCGGCTCGGCCGGTGTGGCCGAGATGCTCCTTGGCTCGCACATCCCCGCCGGCACATCCACTCCGCGCATCACCCTGCTGCCGGCGCTGCCCGCCGCGTGGCCGGGCGGCAGTGTGCGCGGCTTGCGCGCCCGCGGCGGCGTTGAGGCCGACATCGACTGGGCCGACGGCCGCCTCTCGCGCGCCGTGCTCCGCTCCACCACCGGCCGCCCCGTCGAGGCAGTCGTGGTAGCCGACGGCCGCGAGATACCCATTACTATAAATACACAAGATACAGAGATCCGCCCATGAGGTCCTTAATCCTTGCTACCGCTTTGGCCGCCGTATCGCTCGGCGCCGCCGCCTACACCAATCCCATACTGCCCGGCATGTATCCCGACCCGAGCATCTGCCGCGTCGACAGCGATTACTACATGGTCAACAGTACTTTCCAGTACTTTCCCGGCGTGCCGCTGTGGCACAGCCGCGACCTGGTCAACTGGCGCCAGCTCGGCAACGTGCTCGACCGCCCCTCGCAGCTGCCCCTCGGCGGTGCCTCGGCCTGGTTTGGCATCTATGCCCCCACCATCCGCCATCACGACGGCACATTCTACATGATTACCACCAACGTGGGCGACAACGGCGTGCACAACGGCAATTTCCTGGTCACCGCCACCGACCCGGCCGGTCCCTGGAGCGACCCCATATGGCTCGACCAGGGCGGCATCGACCCCTCGCTGTACTTTGAGGGCGGCAAGTGTTACATGGTGAGCAATCCCGATGAGAATATCTCACTCTGTGAGATAGACCCCGCCACCGGTCGCCAGCTCACGCCCTCGCGCCGCATATGGCAGGGCGACGGCGGCCGCCATCCCGAGGCGCCCCACATATATTACCGCGACGGGTGGTACTACCTGCTCATCGCCGAGGGCGGCACCGAGATGGGCCACTCGGCCACCATCGCCCGCTCGCGCGACATCTACGGCCCCTACGAGAGCAATCCGGCCAACCCCATCCTGTATCACCAGCGGCGCATCGCCCAGGACAATCCCATACAGGGCGTGGGCCACGCCGACCTTGTCGAGGCCCCCGACGGCCGCTGGTGGCTCGTATGCCTGGGCTTCCGCCCCTCGGCAGCCGGCAGCTACGTCACCGGCCGCGAGACATACCTGGCCCCGGTAGAGTGGGGCGCCGACGGCTGGCCGGTGGTCAACGGCGGCGGCGTCATCACCACCGAGATGAACGTCGAGGGCGCTGCCGCCACCGCCGGCCGCCCGCGCAACGGCCGCGTCGACTTTGCCTCGCTCGAGGCCATGCCCCTCGACTGGGTATATCTGCGCAATCCCGATACCTCGGCCTACGCCCTCACCCCCGCGGGCCTTCAACTGCGTGGCGCCGAGGCAGACCTCACATCGCTCGGCAGCCCGACCTTCGTCGCCCGCCGCCAGCAAGACATCTCCTTCGAGGCCACCACGGCGGTGCGGCTCACCGACGCCCGGCCCGGCGGCCGCGCCGGCCTTACGGTATACTTCGACGTCACCTCACACTACGAGCTGTATCTGCGGCAAAATCCCGACGGCTCGCGCAGCGTGTGCCTCTCCTACAAGCTCTACCGCCTGGCGCATACCGTGGCCGAGATATCCGTGCCCTCCGACGTCGCCACCGTCGAGCTGCGCATCACCTCCGACGCCGACGCATACCGCTTTGCCTGCTCCACCGACGGCGGCGCCGGCTGGCTTCCGGTGGGCGAGCTCGACACCCGCTACCTCACCAAAGACACCGCCGGCGGCTTCACCGGCGTGGTGATAGGCCTGTACGCCACCGGTCCCGCGACAGCCATCTTCCCCTACTTCAGCTACGACGGCCGCGACTGAGATAGACAGCCGCGACATCGCATCCCTCACTGATAGTCCGCGCGGGCGGCCCCCCCACCGATAGTCCGCGCAGGTTTGTAACCTGCGCGTTACCAGGCTATTTCACCTCGTCTTTTTGACTTTGTAAGTCAAAAAGACGCTAAGGCCGCGTGTATAGACCTGAAAGTGGCGCATATGGAAATCCTGTGGCAACATATGGCGAAGCGGTGTTTTGACTTACAAAGTCAAAAAGACGAGGTGTAATAGCTTGGTGACGCGCAGGTTACAAACCTGCGCGGACTACCCCGGGGGTGGACTACCACGGGGTGGACTGCCACGGGGGGACTGCCCGGGGATGGCGCAGGCTATCGGCCGGGGACATGGGCCCTGCGCAGACTATCGGTTGCGTGGACTATCGGTGGGGAGATATGTATATACAGCGAGGGCACCCTGCTGCGGCAGGGTGCCCTCGCTGTATGTCAGTGGGTGTCACTCGATGGTATAGCCGTCTTTGCGGGCGCGGTCTTCCATGCGCTTGATGCGGGTGGGGAGCTCGGGGTGGGTCGAGAAGAGCTGGTTGATCTTGCTCGTCTTCGATGCCTGCTCGCCGCCCTGGAGCTCCAGCAGCTTGCGGAACGACAGTGCCATAGCCACGGGATTTTTGCCGTGCGACTTCAGGAACTCATAGCCATAGTCGTCGGCCGCCTTCTCCTGCTTCTGGGAGAATGTCGACTGCATCAGGGCTGTGCCCAGGTCGCTGAGCTGGCTCTGGCTCAGAGCCGCGGCCTTGCCTCCGGTGCTGCTGATGCCGTCTTTGAGGGCCGACGCGAGCAGGGCGCGCTTGAAGGCATTCTTGGAGTCGCGGTGAGCCACATGGCCCACCTCGTGGCCGATGACGCCGAGCACCTGCTCGTCGGTCATGATATCCATCAGGCCGGCAAATACACGCACACTGCCGTCGGGGCAGGCAAAGGCGTTGACGTCGATTACCTTGTAGACCTTGAAGTTGAGGGGTATGCCGTCGACCTCGGTAAGGCCCTCGGTGAGGCGGGCGAGGCGCACTGCATAGGGGTCGTCGCCCTCGGCGATGGGGTTGAGCTTGTCGGTACCGTCGATGTACTCCTTGACATACTCGGCCATCTGGGCGTCGGAGAGGGTGAGGGCCTGGCCGGCCTTTACGGCGCCGCTTACGGCGCGTCCGATGTTGAACTGAGCCGATGCCTGGCCGCAAACACACATGGCGGCCGCTATCATCAGCGCTTTCAGGATGTTTTTACTCATAGCGTGGTTTAGAGCTTGTTTAAAAATAAATGTGAATACGTAGGCGCGGCACTCTTTGAGTGATTTTTGTCTAACGATGAGGGAGTGTGGTCGTTGCCACTCGACCGAAGAGTTGGGCAAAAAGCGCCAAAGAGGGGCGCGTGCTGTG
>CAJUOC010000050.1 GCA_910587925.1 uncultured Muribaculaceae bacterium | reverse complement strand
TAAACCCCTCGAATTCGAGGGGTTTAAAATCAGGATTGTAGAGACTCTCCCATATTCCAAGAAACTCTATCGTATTACGGTTTCGCATCCAATTACCGATAACAGCAGTGGGATCATCGCTTTTATGTCGCGCCAAATCGGTTATAGATACATAATCCTGGCCATCGAGATTGATAATAGTGATATTTGTATTCTGTACTGTGATTTTAGCCATTGAAGAGATAAGGTTGTGATTTCAAAGGCAAAGATACATTTTTTGCACAGATACAGAAAGGTTTTAGCAAGCGGTGCGGGGGCGCAGGGAAGCGTCGGATGGTTTTTAAATGCTGTAAGCCAGCGCATGGCGCTGGCTTACAGTGAGTTGTGGAGATATTTTCAGTGATTCCGTTGGGATTCGAACCCAAGACCCACAGCTTAGAAGGCTGTTGCTCTATCCAGCTGAGCTACGGAACCGTGGGCGCAAAGGTAGCGTTTTTCGGGCGCGCGTGCAACTTTTTTGCTGCTGTCAGCGTCTTTTTTTGTACCTTTGCTGTCACGTGTAACCGACCAACCTTCGAGGCTATGTTTGATTTCTTCAAGCGCAAGACTGAGCCGCAGCAGCTCTTTTTCCATACTGATGTGCACTGCCACATCGTGCCGGGTATCGACGACGGCTCGCCCGACGCGGCGACCTCGGCCGACTTGCTTGGACGCATGGCCCGCTGGGGTCTGACTCGCGTGGTGGCCTCGCCTCACGTGACCTACGGCACGTTTCCCAACACTCGCGAGTCTATCGGCAAGGCTATGGAGGAGCTGAAGGCGGCCACAGCCGGCCGCTCTGACCTGCCGGCCGTCGACCACTGGGCCGAGTACCGTATCGACGACCTGCTGCTCAAGCATCTGGAGGACAATGTGGAGATGACCCACGCCGGCTTTATCCTTATCGAAAACTCATTCATGCAGGAGCCGTGGAATCTCGACCGCCTGGTCTTTGACCTGCAGGTACGCGGGCTGCGTCCTGTGCTGGCTCATCCCGAGCGCTACTCGTATTATTATGGCAACCGCAAGCGCTACCGCACGCTCCACGATGCGGGCCTGCTCTTCCAGTGCAATCTGCTGTCGCTTGCCGGCGCATATGGCGGAGCGGAGCGTCAGATTGCCGAGCACCTCATCGGCGAGGGGCTGGTAGACTTCCTCGGCAGCGACCTGCACCGCGCATCTCATGCCGATGCCATCGACCGCTATCTGGCGTCGAAAAACTATCTTAAGCACCGCGCGGCCCTGGAGGGGCGCCTGCTAAATGACTCACTCTAAAGCTTGAATGTGTCGCGCATGGCGGCGCGCATGGCCTCGGCCTCGGGGCGGTCGGTGCGGAGCATGTCGAGCACGGCGCCGATATAGGCGCGCTTGTCGCAGTCGCGCATCCCGCACAGCTGGGCCACGCGGGTCTCGGTAATCATCGATTTGTGATTGAACACGCGCAGGATGGAGGCGTAGTCGCCGCCATCGGCGTAACTTGTAAACTCGCGCCGCAGCGAGCCGTATATGCCGCGCGGATTGAGGGTGAGCAGCAGTGTCGACACGTGCTTCTCAAGGGCCTCGACGGTGTCGAAGCGCCCGTCGATACGCACGGCGACTTCCTTCTTGAGCCGGTGACGGGTATGCTCGAGCGCCTGGCGCCGCAGCTGCGAGCGGAAGAGATGGAGCAGATTGGAGCGCACGGCGTCGAATACTTTGCCCGGACGGCGCCCGCCGATCTCGGCCATGATGCGCACGACCGGCTCGATGAGAAAGATATTCTCTATCTCGGCCACATCGGGCACCAGCACGTGGCGCCGCCGCAGATAGGCCACCTCGGCATCGGCGCGGCGGTCGCGGTCGACGATGCCGTATGCGTCGAGATTGTGGAAGGTGCGCAGACCGTTGAACGATCGGGTGGCCTCGATGACCTGTTTGCACCCGCCGATGGGCTTCACGGTAAACTCGGGGAAGATGAGCGGGTAGAGCTTGGCATCGAAGCTGTGCACACCGTCGCCCTCGACAAAGAGCACCGGACGGCGCTCGCCCAGGATGGCAAGATACACGTCGTCGGGCAGGCCCTCGGCGGCGGCGAGTCGGTCGTAGTCCCAGGTGCCGCGCTCGGTGTCGCAGCTTTTTACCCAGATGATGTCGGAGTCGGCGCGTGTGGCGGCAAATGCCAGGTCGTGGGTGATGTATACAAAGGTGCAGTCGGGGCGCAGACGCTCTACGTCGTCCCACAGCCGGCGCACTACCGATGCGTGCAGAAACATCTCGGGCGACTCCACAAACACCACCCCTCCCGCCGGAGCATACAGCACCGCGGCCAGATAGTACAGCACGGCGCGCTCGCCGTCGGAGAGACGGGCGGCAGAGTACGCCGCCGAGCCGGGCGCGGCCGGGCTGGAGTCGACCAGCAGACGTCCGTACTGCACGAGTATGCGGTTGCCGGGAAAGAGCCGCTCCCAGCGGTCGATGACTGTATCGAGCCGCACGGGACCGGCCGATACGCCGGCCTCGTAGCGCTCGCTCATGAGAGCGCCGACGGCCTCGCCCACGAGCAGGGCCGTGAGGCGGTCAAACTCGCCGAGACGGTCGGGGCGCACCAGCGCCGAGCGCCCGACAGCCTCGGCATAGAGGCTGTCGATGGAGCCGGGAGCCGGGCTGGCCGGCGCCTCGCGGTCGTAGAGCGCGCGCAGGGCCGACATGGCAAACGCCCGCTCGCCCAGTGAGGCGGCCAGAGCGCGGGCAAAGCGTGTCTTGCCCGCGCCGTTGGCGCCTATCACGGTGAGTCGGGAGGTGTTGATTTCGAGCGCCGGAGCGCCGGAGCGAGAGGGGAGAGTGAGTATCATATCAGAGTATTGTCTTTGAGGGGCGGCCGTCGGCATCTACGGTGATGTAGAGGGTGCCGGGGGCGGGCGACGACACGGGCTGCCCCTGGAGGTTGTAGTAGCGCACGGGGGTGCCAGCGGCGGCGTCGGCCGATACCTCGCCGACGCCGGCCGTCAGATATTCGGGCAGCGGTGCGGCGGGAGTGGCATCGCGCTCGGGCTCGGCATAGGTACCCGCGGTGTAGTCGCCAAAACGGTCTTTGAGCCAGGCGATTTTGGCGGCGAGATGGTCGCGCACGGTGCGGTAGCGGGTGTCGATGTCGCTGTTGTCGGCCACGGGCTGTCCGTCGGCGGGCGTGGGCCGGCCGTCCCAGCGGCGGTGGTCGGCGGCGGCAGCGGCTCGCAGGTGGTCGCGGTATGCGGCGAGCTCGTCGTCAAAGCCCTTGTAGCCGGTCGACATAAACCACAACCAGGTGCGGGCCACGACACTGTTGAAGCGGTCGTTGAGTCGCAGCGAGGGTATCCAGGTGGAGCCGAAGGGCGAGTGGTCGTAGAAGAATCCGTCGGTGGGGCCGTTGAAGGCATTGCCGCAGTCCCACAGTGGCGAGAAGTGCCACTTGCGGCCCTCGCCGCGGTCGCGGAAGAGGTAGGTCGAGCCGTGGTAAGCCTCGGTGTGCGATATGATTTCCTCTACCAGATAGTATCGGGCGGCATCGTCGATATCAAGATAGCGCCACACATCGTCGGAATTGTCGCCGATGAGGTCGTTGATGGCGGTAAACTGGTCGGTGATGAATCGCAGCTGCAGGGGCGAGTACTCCTCGGGAGTGTCAAAGGTCACGCGCAGCACGTCTTTGTCGACCGGCGCCTGCCCCTTCTCCTCGAGGCGTATCTGATTGTCTTCGTCGTAATTGTCGAGCTCGACCACATAGCCGCCCGACACCAGGTCGGGATTGCCCTCGAGGTCGTCAAGCTCCTCGACGGGCACACGGCCGTCGCCCACGCGTATCGACTCGGTGAGGAAGTACAGGCCGCGGTAGTCGCCGTTGATGACCACCTCGACAGGCTGCTGCCAGGGCGTCCAGGGCAGGCCGATGCGGCGGCCGAGGCTGAAGCCGGTGAAATTGCGCATGTAGCCCTTGTCGTCGTCGGCATGGGCCAGTATGGCGTAGTGCTTGCTCTTGGTCATGCCCAGCAGCGACTTTTTGGCGCCGAGCTTGAGTTTGAAGGGTTTCTTGGCAAATGCACGGCGGGTATAGTTGCCGCGCGCCTTGATTTCGAGCGGCAGCGGGGCCTCGGCCGAGCCGACGCTCTCGCCACCCTCTGCGGCGAGCCATTCGCAGCCGTTGAGGTCGAGCCAGTACTCGCCGGCAAAGTAATTTTTGTGGTCGAGGTCTTTGCTGATAATCTCGTTGTCGTAGCCGCCGTCGGCGCCATACACATTGATGTACAGCACAGGCAGAGTGCCCGATGTAAGCCCGTCGCGGGAGGGCTCCACTCCGCCCACCACAAACTTTATCTCAGCCGTGGACGAGCCGGTGTATACAAAGGATATGTCGACATCGCAGAGTGCGGCGGCCTCGAAGTTGGCGCCGTCTTGCACGCCGTCGCGGTAACACGGTCCGGAGACCGATACGGCGCCGTCGGTGGCCGCGCCGAAGTTTACAGACCAGTCGGAATTGGCGATTTTAAACTTGCCGTCGAGCGCGTCGACGTGCAGCGAGTAAGTGTCGCCCGTGCGCGTAAACTGCCGGTCGGCAGGACTGCCCCAGTTGTTGAGGTCGCCCCGGAGGTAGAAGTCGGGGGTGGCGGCGCCCATGGCTCCGGCAGCTGTCGTCAGCGCGAGAAGGGCGGATGTAATAAATTTTTTCACAGTGGTATAAAGTAAGTATGATTGGTATGTGAGCACAAATATATGGATTATTCCCCGACGACGGGGCGCCTTTGTCATAAAATTTAGTTAATTTTGCGCCGAATGGCGCCCCGCGGCGTTGTTTCTTCCAAAACGCACAATGATGACCCTACGCATATTCATGATGCTCGCGGCACTGCTGCCGGCCCTGCTGGCGCCGGCCGCGGTCCTCGACATCGACGGCGCCGAGAGCACATCCATCGGCATATATATCAAAGACTTGAAGACCGGCCGGGTGCTGGTCGACCACAATTCGTCGCTGGCCCTCACCCCGGCCAGCGTGATGAAAGTCATCACCTCGGCCACGGCGATGGAAATGCTCGGCCCCGACTTCCGCTTTGTCACCCATACCGGCCTGGCCGGCCGCCGCGACCCGCGCAAGCGCTCGCGCTGGGAGGGCGACCTGGTGGTGCGCGGCTCGGGCGACCCCACCCTCGGCAGCGACCGCTTCAAGGAGGCCCTGGGCATGGCCGACTCCATCGCCGCAGCCCTGCGCCGCATGGGCATCGGCGAGATTTCGGGCACAGTCGTGATCGAGGAGTCGATGGCCGACGCCGGCCCCGTGCCCACCTGGGAAGTCGAGGATATCGCCTGGCCCTATGGCGCAGGCCTGTATGGGTTCAACTACGCAGGCAATACTGTGGCCGCCCTGCCCGCCAAGGGCATCACCCGCCCGGCATCGTCGCTCAAGATACGCCTGCTGCCCGCCGCCAAAGGTCAGAAGGGCATCGATGTTGCCCGCGGCGCCGAGGCCGACAATCTGGTAGTGCGCGCGCCCAAGGCAAAGCGCAAGCCCGACTGGAGCGTCAACGTGAGCGTACCCGACCCTGCCGGGGTCTTTGCCGGAGTGCTCCGCGGCAAACTCCGCGCCGCAGGCATCGCCATCGGCTCGCGCGCCGCAGGTGCCTCGCGCGCCTCGCTCACCGACGTATATGCCCACCGCTCGCCCCTGGCGGCCGACATCCTGCGCGACCTGATGAAACGCTCCGACAACCTCTTTGCCGAGGGCATGCTCCGCGCCATCGACCCCGAGGGCACCCGCGGCGACTGTATCGACGCCGAGCGCGACCACTGGGCCGACCGCGGCATATCGCCACGCTTCACCATCATACGCGACGGCAGCGGCCTGTCGCGCTCCAACCGCCTCTCGGCGCGCTTTATCAGCGACGTGCTCGAGACTATGGCTGGGGGGCAGCGCGCCTCGACGTGGGTCGACTTCTTCCCCGTGGCCGGCGTCGACGGCACCCTCAAGTCGTTTGGCAAAAAGACCCGCCTCAACGGCCGCCTCGCCATGAAGACCGGCAGCGTCGCCGCCGTGCAGGCCTACGCCGGCTACCGCCTCGACTGGGAGGGGCGCCCCACCCACACGGTGGTGGTGATCGTCAACGGCTTCTTCTGCCCGAGAGCCCGGGTGCGCGGCGCCATCGAAAAAATGCTGTTAAATACATTTGCCAACTGATATGACCCCCGACACCATAATGCGCCTCATCGCGCTCAACGTAGAGATGGAGGGCGCCCTGCGCGTGCTCGCCACCCGCAACAGCGACGAAGCCCTCGCCATGGCCCGCGGCGCCCTCGCCGAGATAAACGCCCTCATGGACGCCGGCGACGACGATGCCGATGCGCCCGAGGCAGAGATACCCGCCGATGCGCCGGCCGTGGAGCCTGCGCCCGAGATACCCGCGCAGCCCGAGCCAGTTGCCGAGCCGGAGTGCGTCACAGCCGCAGAGCCGCAGACAGAGCCGGAAGACACCCCCGTGGCAGTCGACGAGATGCCCCCGCGCCGCGAGCGCCCCGACCTGCGCCGCGCTTTCACGCTCAACGACAAGTTTCTCTTCCGCCGCGAGCTCTTTGCCGACAGCGACGCCGAGTTTGGCGACACCATCGACCTGCTCATGACCATGGACTCGCTCGACGAAGCCCGCGAGTACCTGCTCCACGACCTGCAGTGGGACCCCGACAATACCGTAGTGGCCGACTTCCTGGCCATCGTCACCAATCACTTCAGCCAGCGTGGCCGGTAAGCTGTACATAGTGCCCACCCCCGTGGGCAACCTGGCCGACATGACACCCCGCGCCGTCGACACCCTGCGCTCGGTGTCGCTCGTGCTGGCCGAGGATACCCGCACCAGCGCCCCGCTGATGCAGCGCTACGAAATCACCACCCCGCTGCGGGCCCATCATAAATTCAACGAGCACGAGACCGCCGCCGCCCTGGCATCGCGCATCGCCGCCGGCGACGACATCGCCCTCATATCCGACGCCGGCACCCCCGGCATATCCGACCCCGGATTCATGCTCTCGCGCGAGTGCCGCCGCCTGGGCGTCGAGGTCGTCACACTGCCCGGCCCGACAGCCTTCGTGCCCGCCCTGGTCAGCTCCGGCCTGCCTTGCGACCGATTTGTATTCGAGGGATTCCTGCCCCCCAAGAAAGGCCGCGCCTCGCGCCTCGAGGCACTGGCCGCCGACGAGCGCACATTCATCATCTACGAGTCGCCGCTGCGCCTGATCAAGACCCTCGGCCAGCTCGCCGAGGCATGCGGCCCCGAGCGCCCCGCCTCGGTCAGCCGCGAGATATCAAAACTGCACGAGACCACAGTGCGCGGCACCCTGGCCGAGCTGCTGCAATACTTCACCGCAAACAATCCGCGCGGAGAGATTGTTATAGTCGTAGGTGGCAAGACCGACGATGCCCCCCGCACCCATACCAACAAATACAAAACTAACACATAACACCTTACCCCCGATGAAAAAACTCCTTGTACCGGCATTGTGCGCCACCCTGCTGCTGGGCGCATGCCAAAGCAAATCCGACGATGAGAAAGCCCAGGAGCAAGCCCTCCAGGACGCCTCCAAGCAAGAGCTCGCCACAGCCGTCGCAGACCGCGACCAGCTGCTCGGCCTGGTCAACGAAATCTCATCAGGCATGGATCAGATCAAACGCCTCGAAAACATCCTCACCGTCACCAACGGCATGAAAGGCGAGACCGCATCGCAGCGCGCCCAGATTCAGGCCGACATCGCAGCCATACAGCAGACCCTGCAGCAGCGCCGCGAGCAGCTCGCCGACCTTGAGGCCAAACTCAACAAAAGCAACGTCAACAACGCATCGCTGCGCAAGACCATCGAGACCCTGCGCGGCCAGATAAACTCTCAGTCGGCCGAAATCGAGACCCTGCGCGCCAACCTCGACAGCGCCAACCGCACCATCGGCACTCTCACCGCATCGGTCGACTCCCTCAACACCACCGTCACCACCGTCACCGGCGAGCGCGACGCAGCCCAGCAGGAAAGCACCGAGCTTACCAACGAGCTCAACACCTGCTACTACGTAGCCGCCAGCAACAAGGAGCTCAAAGACCACAAAATCATTGAGTCGGGCTTCCTGCGCAAGACCAAGCTGATGAAGGGCGACTTCGACCAGTCATTCTTCACCGTCGGCGACAAGCGCACCCTCACCTCACTGCCCCTCCACTCCAAGAAAGCCCGCGTGCTCTCCAACCAGCCCGCAGCCTCCTACCAGATAGTCGACGAAGACGGTCAGAAAGTGCTCAAAATCACCAATCCCGACCTCTTCTGGAGCCTCTCCAACTATCTCGTAATCAAAATCGACTGACATCCATCTACAATAGCCGCAGGGGCGCCGCCGACAGCTGCGCCCCTGCAGTCATATCCGACACCATCACACCATGCCCCCGACAGTAGCCCACACCCTGCGCCGCGAGTGGTTTCTCACCGCCGGTGAGACCGACGCACGCGCCCTGATGCCCGTGACCCTCATCGCCGCCCGCGCCATCGAGACAGCCACACTACACGCCAACGCCCTCGGCATCGGATACTCCAACCTTGCCGAGCACCGCCTCGGGTGGGTACTCGCCCGCATGACCATCGAAGTCGAGCGATACCCCGCCATCAACGAGACATACGCCATGGAGACATGGATCGAAGGCTACAACCGCTACTTCAGCGACCGCTGCTACATCATGACCGACGCCGCCGGCCGCCCCCTCGCCCACATCCGCTCGGTATGGGTCGCCATCGACATGCACACCCGCCGCCTGGCCGACCTGAGCGAGCTCGAGCGCGACGCCTTCCCCACCCTCGACCGCGCCTGCCCCGTGGCCCGCTCACCCAAGCCCGCCGCAGCCGGCGGCGACTGCGAGCGCGCCGAGTACACCTTCCGCTACTGCGACATCGACTTCAACCGCCACGTCAACACCATCCGCTACCTCGACCTGGTACTCAACCTGCGTCCCCTCGACTTCTACGACACCCACGACATCACCCGCCTCGACGCCACCTTCGACCACGAGTGCTACTTCGGCGAGCGCGTCGACCTGGTCACCGCCCCCGACCGCCGCGACCCCGCCACCCGCGTCACCGAAATCCGCCGCCCCGACGGCACCCGCGCCGTCGCCGTCGCCCTCCGCTACACGATTCATGATGCATGATGCATGATGCACGATGAGCGGCAAGCGGCGAGGATTTGCAAAACCTCTGATTACCCCGCGTGATGAATGTCGTCACGTTGGTGCCGCCGACGCAGAGCCGCTTAGCGGCTCTCACTTGATGTTAGCCGACGGAGTTATCCGTCGGATGATGTATGCCATCACACGAGCATCCCAAGGGGATGCCACAATGCCTGTTAAGATATAGCGATTATAACCCATTTACCTCGGGGTGGCATCCCCTTGGGATGCGCATTTCCTTTCATCACACATCACCGCAAGATAAATCTTGCGGCTA
>CAJUOC010000049.1 GCA_910587925.1 uncultured Muribaculaceae bacterium | reverse complement strand
GTGAATACGTAGGTCTTGTGATTTTGAGAGGATTTTCATCTGAGTTGAAGGAGTGCGGTGGGTCAAGCCCACACGCGAGACCTTCGGGGTTGTACTTGATGTACATGACTGAAACGAAGGTGAAAAGGCTCCAAAAGCACAAGATGCCAAGGTTATTTTTGATCAAGCTCAGAAACTCAACGAATGAAAACAAATGTGAATTACAATTGAATACCACAGCACGCGCCCCTCTTTGGCGCTTTTTGCCCAACTCTTCGGTCGAGTGGCAAAGGCCACAACCCCGCAGGGCTCGCGAGTGGGCTTCAGTCCCACCGCACTCCCTCATCGTTAGACAAAAATCACTCAAAGAGTGCCGCGCCTACGTTTTCACATTTATTATTAAACAAGCTCTAAAAACACACCCGCTGATGAGCAAACCAACTGCTGCCGCCACCGACACTTACACGCGCTCGGGACGAAAGAAACAGGTGTCGACCGCGCTCGGCACCATCACCATGATGGGCATGGCGATAATGATTGTGACCTCTGTGCTGAGTATGCGCGGACTGCCGTCGGAGGCAAAATTCGGCATACAGTCGATATTCTACTATGTGTTTGCGGCCATTGTATTCCTGATACCCTTCTCGCTGGTATGTGCCGAGCTGGCCTCGACCTACACGCGCCCGGGCGGCCTGTACCGCTGGGTGTCGGAGGCTTTCGGCACCCGCTGGGGCTGGACGGCGATGTATCTCGAGTGGCAGACGGTGATAATATGGTTTCCGACGGTGCTGATGTTTGCGGCGGCGTCGCTGGCCTATGTATTCTGGCCCGAGAGCTTCGACAGCGCGCTGGCTTCCAACAAGGTCTATACGCTTGTCATAGCGATGCTGGTGTACTGGGCGGCGACGTTCAACTCCTTCCGCGGACAGGGGAGCGCCAATGTGCTCACCAACTACGGCGGCCTCTTCGGCACCATCATCCCCGGCGCGCTGCTCATCATCCTGGGCATCGTGTATGTATGTGTGGGCAAGCCGGTGATGCTCACTGCCGAGCCGTTTTTCCCCGACTTCTCCCACTTCAGTACCGTGGTGCTGGCCGCGTCGATATTTCTATTCTACGGCGGCATGGAGATGCAGGCCGTGCATATCAACGATATGCGCAACCCGGCCCGCGATTTTCCCCGCGCCATGTTTCTGGCCGTGGCCGTGACGGTGGTGCTCTACGCGGCCGGCACGCTGATCATCGGCGTAGTGGTGCCTGCCGACAACATCAACCTGCTCCAGTCGCTGCTGGTGGCTTATAAGTCGCTGTGGGCGAGCTTCGACCTGGCCTGGCTGGGCAATGTGATGGCCGTGTTTATACTCTTCGGCGTGCTCGGCCAGGTGAGCGCGCTGGTCACAGGCCCGTCGACGGGCCTGATGGCGGTGGCTCAGTCGGGCTATCTGCCCCGCGGCCTGCAGAAGGTCAACTCCAAGGGCGTCAACAAGTCTATCCTGGTCATCGCCGGTGCCTTTGTGTCGCTGCTCACGCTCATCCTGCTGGTGCTCCCGACCGTGGAGTCGGCCTATCAGATCATGAGTCAGATGGCCACGGTGATATACCTGGTGATGGTGCTGATGATATATGTGGCCTTCCTGCGACTGCGCCGCGTGGCGTCGGGTCAGCGCCGCGGATTCCGCGTGCCCGGCGGCGCCGCGGGCAAGTGGGTGGTATGCGGCGTGGGCATGGCCGGCGCTCTTGCCGCCATGCTGCTGAGTTTCCTGCCGCCGGCCCAGATTGAGACGGGCAGCCCGGTGGTGTACATCGGCATACTGGTGGCCGGCGTGGCTCTCTTTATCGCCATACCGCTGATAATCTACGCCTGCCGCAAGCCGTCGTGGCGCAATCCGCAGTCGCATTTCTATCCGTTCAAC
The DNA here is from genome assembly GCA_910587925.1 of uncultured Muribaculaceae bacterium. Taxonomy (GTDB): domain Bacteria; phylum Bacteroidota; class Bacteroidia; order Bacteroidales; family Muribaculaceae; genus CAG-873. The sequence goes on along the minus strand of CAJUOC010000049.1, from coordinate 7,720 downwards.
TGGCAGATTGAGGGCCGCAAGCCCTGGGAGAAATCGCAGTGGGCGCCCGGCTACGAGCCGACCGAGGATGAGGTGGAGGCAGCCGAGGAGCGCGCCGTATGCGACCACGCCTCGCAGAGGCATTGCTGACGGCGGCGGCGCGGCTCAGCGCCCCGCCGAGGCATTGCGCCGCAGCATGGCGGCGGTGGCCCGGCTCACGGCGCTGTCGGCAAATAGCCGGCGCCATTGTCCTGATGTGATACACGCGAGTCCGTGGCGGTCGAGAGCCGCCACGGACTCGCGCGGCTTCAGCTCGGGCAGCGACTCGGGCGCCTGTGCCCCGCGCTGCATGGGGCAGGCGCGTCGGCAGGCATCGCAGCCGTATACGCGGCCGTGCAGGTCGGTATCGGCGGGCAGCTCGCCGCGGTGCTCTATGGTGAGGTACGACAGGCAGCGGCGGGCGTCGAGAGTGCCGTCGGCGCGCAGCGCTCCTGTGGGGCAGGCGCGCACACATGCGCCGCAGCCGGTGCAGTCGGCGGCGGTGGCCGGCGGGTCGGGCGGAAGCTCCAGCGCGGTGACTATCTCGCCCAGCACAAAGGCGGCGCCGGCGCCGGGGATGTACAGATGCCCGTTGAGCCCGGTCGAGCCGACTCCGGCTGCGGTGGCCCAGTAGCGCTCTGGCAGCGGAGCGGTGTCGACACACACTCGGGCGGCCGCGCCCCACTCGCTGCGGATATGTGCGGCCACAGGCTCGAGGCGCCGGCGTAGGGCACGGTGGTAGTCCTCGCCCTGGGCGTAGTCGGCGATGAGAGGATTGGCAGTAGAGGCCGGGTAGGCAAAAGCCGCCACGACGACAGTATGCGCCCCCGGCAGCACCGACTGTGGCGATGCCCGCAGCGCCTCGTGGCGCTCCATCCACTGCATCGAGCCGTGGCAGCCCGCTGAGAGCCACCCGCGGTACTGGGCGCGGGCGCCGGCCGAGACGTCGCCGGCGGCGGCAAAGCCGCAGCGGTAGGCTCCGGCTCGGGCGAGCATGCGGCGCAGCTCGCTCTTACGGCATGGGGATAGGCTCAAACTCATAGCCTTGCAGCAGCAGCCACTCGATGGCCTGAGGCAGAGCGACGCGCATGTTTGGCGCCGCTTTTTGCGAGTCGTGAAATACGATGATGGAGCCGTTGCGCGCGTATCGGCGCACATTGTCGACGACCTGCTCGGGCGACAGCTTGCGGGAGTAGTCGCGGCTCACCAGGTCGTACATCACCAGATTGTAGTGGTCTTTGATCATGCGGGCCTGCTTCCAGCGCATGATGCCGTGCGGCGGGCGGAAGAGGGCCGAGTCTATCAGGGCGTCGGCCTCGGTGATATCGCGTATGTAGCGGCGGGCGGTGACTTTCATGCCCTGCAGGTGGTGCATGGTATGGTTGCCGTAGCTGTGACCGCGGCGGCGCACCTCCTCGAGCAGCTCGGGATGGCGGCGCACGTTGTCGCCGACCATAAAGAAAGTGGCCTTGATGCCGTATCGGTCGAGCACGTCGAGCACCCAGGGGGTCTGCTCGGGTATGGGGCCGTCGTCAAAAGTGAGGTACACCACCTTGCGGCGGCGGCGCTTGATGCGCCACAGCCCCTCGGGAAAAAGCAAGCGGTAAATCAGAGGCGGACGTTCGATGAGCATGACTCCGCAAAGTTACTAATTTTTATGATATATAAGTCATATAAGATATATAAGACTTATAGTCGGGTGAGGGTGATGAAGCGATAGCGGAGGGCGGTGCGGGGGTCGGTCTGCCAGGGGGAGGTGTCGGCGGTGTGCCAGGCGGCGGGGTCGATGGGGGTGAGCCAGGTGTCGGCGTCGGGGGTGTCGGCGTCTATCTCGGTGAGCTCGATGCGGGTGGCCAGGGGCATGGCTTCGGCGTAGACGGTGCCACCGCCGATGATGTAGGGGTCGGCGCCGCCCTCGGTGAGGGCGAGCGCGGCGGCCAGGGTGGGAGCGGTCTCGACGCCGGGGGCGCTCCACGAGGCGCTGCGGGTGAGCACGATGTTGCGCCGGCCGGGCAGGGCGCCGCCGGGCAGCGACTCAAATGTGCGGCGGCCCATGATGACGGGGTGGCCGGTGGTGAGGGCCTTGAAGCGGCGCAGGTCGGCGCTGATGTGGAAGGCGAGGTCGCCGCCGCGGCCTATGGCGCCGTCGCGGCCGGCGGCCACTATGATGTTGATGCTCATACTGCTACGGTGGCTTTGATATGGGGGTGGGGGTCGTAGCCCTCGAGGGTGAAGTCGTCGTAGTCGAAGCTGAAGATGTCGGTCACGGCGGGGTTGATGACCATGCGCGGCAGCGCGCGCGGCTCGCGGGTGAGCTGGAGGCGGGCCTGGTCGAGGTGGTTGAGGTAGAGGTGGGCGTCGCCCAGTGTGTGTACGAAGTCGCCGGGGCGCAGACCGCATACTTGGGCCATCATCATGGTGAGCAGGGCGTAGGAGGCGATGTTGAAGGGTACGCCTAAGAAGCAGTCGGCGCTGCGCTGGTACAGCTGGAGGCTGAGGCGGCCGTCGGCCACGTAAAACTGAAAGAAGGCGTGGCATGGTGCCAGGGCCATCTGCGGGAGCTGGGCGACATTCCAGGCGCTCACGATGATGCGGCGCGAGTCGGGATTGGTCTTGATGTCGTGCACGGCGGCGGAAATCTGGTCGATGACCGAGCCGTCGTAGTCGGGCCACGAGCGCCACTGTGCGCCGTAGACGGGGCCGAGAGCGCCGTCGGCATCGGCCCATTCGTTCCAGATGCGCACGCCGTGGTCCTGAAGATAACGCACGTTGGTGTCGCCGCGCAAAAACCACAGCAGCTCGTAGATGATAGACTTCAGGTGGAGCTTCTTGGTGGTGACCAGCGGAAATCCCTCGCTGAGGTCAAATCGCATCTGATAGCCGAATACGGAGCGTGTGCCGGTGCCGGTGCGGTCGGTCTTCTCGACGCCCCGGGCGAGGATGTGGTCGAGCAGGTCGAGGTATTGCTTCATGGCTGTGGAGGGGTGAGTGATGATAATATCTCGCGGAGCTCGGTGTCGGTGGCCGTGAGGCGCTCGCGGCAGTACTTGAGGAGCTCGACGGCGCGGCGGGTGCGCGCGGTGAGGGTGTCGATGTCGCAGCGGTCTGAGCGCAGCTCGGCGAGTATGGCGTCGAGCTCGGCCGATGCGGCGGCGTATGTCATGTCTTGTTGCATCTATGATTGGTCTTGTACGGTGCTGGTGATGGTGCCGTCGGCCAGGGTGGTGACCAGGCGGGCGCCGGGGGCGACGTCGGCGGCCGATGTGAGGGCGCGTCCGTCGATGCGGGTCACGGAGAAGCCGCGGCGCAGGGTTGCCTCGGGCGAGAGGGCGTCGATGAGGTGGCCGGCGGCGCGCAGAGCGTCGGTGTGGCGGGTGAGCATTGCGGTGATGCACTGCTCGAGCGAGGCCACGGTGTCGGGACCGACGCGGCGGGCGCGGTCGAGCACGATGCCGCGGGCGAGCAGGGGCAGCTCGGCGCGCGCGGCCTCGAGGCGCATGGCCTCGCGGGCGGTGCGCTCGGCGGCGAGGCGCAGTATCTCGGCGCCGGTATCGGCCACGCGGTCGAGGGCGGCGCCGACGCGGGCGGCGAGCCACTCGGCGGCGGCGGTGGGGGTCTTGACGCGCATGGCGGCCACGTAGTCGAGCAGGGTGATGTCGCGCTCGTGGCCGATGCCGATGATTACCGGCAGGGGGAAGAGGGCGATGCGGGCGGCCAGGGTGTAGTCGTCAAACGACGCCAGGTCGCCGGTGGCGCCTCCGCCGCGGATTATCACCACGCAGTCGAAGTCGCCGCGGCGGGCGGCGACGGCCTCGAGAGCGGCGACTATCGAGGGAGCGGCGTCGGCTCCCTGCATCACGGCGGGAAATAGCTCGGCGCTGAAGCGCAGCCGGCGGGGATTGGTAAAGAGCTGGTGGATGAAGTCGCCATAGCCGGCGGCTCCCCGCGATGATACGACGGCCACGCGCCAGGGCACGGCGGGCCAGGGCAGGGCGCGGTTGCGCCCGATGATGCCCTCGGCGGTGAGGCGGGCTATCATCTCGCGGCGGCGGCGCAGCAGGTCGCCCAGGGTGTACTCGGGGTCGAGGTCGTCGATATTGAGGCTGAAGCCGTATACGGGATGGAAGTTGACCGTGGCGCGCACCATCACTTTGATGCCCGAGGCAAAGTCGGCGCCGGTGGCGGCGCGGAACCGTCGGGCGAGGCGCTCGTATGTGCTGCGCCAGATGGTGGCGCGGGCGCGGGCGACGGCTGTGCCCGTGTCGGGGTCTTTCTGTATAAGCTCAAGGTAGCAGTGGCCGCCGGCGATGCGCACGTCTGATGTCTCGGCCACGGTCCATACCTGTTGCAGGCCGGGGGTGGATGCCACCACGGCCGCGAGGCGGCGGTTGAGCTCGAGGAGCGTGACGGGCTCGGGACGTGTCATAGGCGGCGCAGTTTGCCGCCCTCGCAGCGGATTACTATCTGCGGCCTGAAGAGGCGCGCGGCTTCGCCTCGCAGCGACGGGGCTACGTACTCCTCGGCGCCGCCGGTGAGGGTGAGTGTCTGCGCCCCGGGGTCAAATGTGGCCCCGTAGGTGACAAAGGGCACCAGGGAGGTGGCGCGCTCGATGTCGGCGCGGCCCGCGTCGGTAAGCCAGTCGGTGTACGAGGGCAGGGCGGCGGGCGCCGGCAGCGGGCGCCACGATGTGTCGTAGAGGCGTATCTCGCTGTCGGGCGCGGGCATGGCTGCTGTGGTGACCACGGCCACCACGGTGTCGTTGCCGGCCGTGAGCAGGGCCACGCTGCCGGTGGCACTGTCGGTGAGCTCATACTCGATGAGCAGGGGCGACTGCGAGGTGACGCGGCTGTGGCCGCCCAGGCGGTTGGTCGAGGCGCGGGTCGAGCCGGCGGCGTGGTAGTCGCACATGTCGAGGCGCGTCACACCGGTGAGCAGCGGCATCACCGAGTCGGGAGCCGTGGTGAAGAAGTCGGCCGCCGTACGCGCGGCACCCGTCAGGGCGACGGATGCCGCGGCCAGCAGGGCCGGTATGATGTGTCGCAGCCGGGCCATTACTTGCGGGGTGAGTGTTTCTTTGCGCGGGGGCGGGCCGGGCGCTCCTTGGCGCCGGCCTTGCGGCCCGATGCCTTGCCATAGTCCTTGTCGGGTAGAGCCACCTCGCTGTAGAGGTGCTTGCCGTAGAAGTCGGCACCGGTGAGACCGGCCACGACGCGGGCGGCGTCGGCTTTCTTGACGTCGAAGAGCGAGTAGCCGGGCATGAGGTCGATGCGCCCCACGTCGACGCGCTGGCCTGGTACGGCGCGGTTGAGCAGGTCGATGAGGTTGCCGGCAAAGAATCCGTCGGACTTGCCTGCATTGACGTATATGCGGGCCATGCCGCGCTGGGCGGTGCGGCGGTCTTTGTCGGCCTCGTCGCGGGGAGCGCGCTCCTTGCGGTCTTTGCGCGACGGCTTCTCGTCGATATAGTCGATGGCGGGGGCGTCTTTGTAGTAGTCGAGCAGGCGGTTAAACTCCAGCGAGAGCACCCGTCGCAGCAGGTCTTCGCCCGAGAGCCACGAGAGCTTCTTCTCTACGCCGGGCAGGTACTGCGAGATCTGCTCCTCGTCGACCTCGACGCGCTCGAGGCGGTCGGCCAGGTTGTAGAGCTGCTTCTCGATGATGTGCTGTGGTGTGGGCACTTCCTTACGCTCAAATGTCTTGCCGATGATGCGCTCTATCTCGCGCAGGCGGCCTTTCTCGCGTGAGTGGATTATGGCGATGCTCACGCCGGTCTTGCCGGCGCGGCCTGTGCGGCCCGAGCGGTGGGTGTATACGGCGGCATCGTCGGGCAGGCCGTAGTTGATGACGTGTGTGAGGTCGTCGACGTCGAGGCCGCGGGCGGCCACGTCGGTGGCCACGAGTATCGACACCACACGGTCGCGGAATTTCTTCATCACCGTGTCGCGCTGCTGCTGCGAGAGGTCGCCGTGGAGGGCGTCGGCGTTGTATCCGTCGGCGATGAGGCTGTCGGCCACCTCGGCGGTGTCGCGGCGGGTGCGGCAGAATACGATGGCGTATATGTTGGGGTTGTCGTCGGCGATGCGTTTCAGCGCCAGATACTTGTCGCGGGCATTTACCATATAGTAAATGTGGCGCACGTTGCGGGCGCCCTCGTTGCGGGTGCCGATGACTATCTCGCGGGGCGAGTGCATGTACTTGCGCGATATCTTGGCGGCCTCGGCGGGCATGGTGGCCGAGAACATGAGCATCTTGCGCTCCTCGGGCACGTGCGACAGGATGTCGTTGATGGAGTCGACAAAGCCCATGTTGAGCATCTCGTCGGCTTCGTCGAGCACCACGGTGTGTACCGAGTCGAGGTGTACCACTCCGCGGTCGATCAGGTCGATGAGGCGTCCGGGGGTGGCAATGATTATCTGCACGCCCTTGCGCAGGGCGCGTATCTGGCTCTCGATGCTGGAGCCGCCGTATACGGGCAGTATGTGCACGTCGGGCACATACTTGGCAAAGTCGGCCAGGTCGCCGGCTATCTGCAGGCAAAGCTCACGGGTGGGGGCGAGCACCAGTGCCTGTGGCACGTTGCGCTCAGTGTCGATACGCTGTATCACCGGCAGGCCGAATGCGGCCGTCTTGCCGGTGCCGGTCTGGGCGAGAGCCACCAGGTCGGAGTCGCCGCCGAGCAGCTCGGGGATTACGGCTTCCTGCACGGGCATCGGAGCCTCGAATCCCATGTCGGCGATACCGCGCAGCAGGTCTTCGCGCACGCCCAATTCTTCAAAATTTGTCATTCAATAATGTATTACGCTACAAAGATAAACAAACAAAACCGAAAAAAGGCGATGACAGCCGCCAAATCGCCGCCGCATCACCGCCCGTCGGCTATGGGCGAGATAAATGTCCCGCTGCGGGTCCCGGAGTCGGAGAGCGTTGCACCCCGATAGTCCCCGCAGGTTGCAACCGATAGTCCTCCGATAGTCCGCGCAGGTTTGTAACCTGCGCGCTGCCAGGGTATTTCACCTCGTTGTTTTGACTTTGTAAGTCAAAACGACGCCGCTGCACGATTACACGGATGCGGGTATCGGAATGGAGTGGCTTGTCAACCTGCGGGTTACAAACATTCCGAGACGATTTTTAAGACTTAAAAGCCATCCGCGGAGTGTCGATAGTACGGCCGCGTGTGTTTGACTGATGTTAATTATATTCAGATAAAGCATGAAGAAGCGAAGTTTCGACTTACAAAGTCGAAACTCCGAAGTGTAATAGCGGGGTGGCGCGCAGGTTACAAACCTGCGCGGACTATTTTTTTTGGGGGGGGCGTATCGGGTCGGAGTATCGGTGCGGGAGTATCGGTGCGGGAGTATCGGGGCATCAGCATGAGGCCGATTTACATCACGTTCGGTATCGGTCTGACTTTTGCGGATGCGAGTGTCGGAGACACGTTATTGTGGTTAACCCCAGGCGTAGCCTGGGGTGCATTGCGTCGATAAAAGCGTCTCGGAGAGATGCTTGCGCCGCGTTGCATCGCTTATGGAGCACCTCTCCGAGGCGCACTTATCTGCTTGTCTATCCCCCAGGCTGCGCCTGGGGTTAACCACAATAACGTGTCTCCGACACTCGCACATAGTCCCCCGATAGTCCGCGCAGGTTACAAACTATTACTGGTCGAAAGACGCCAAATAGTTAAATATTACAAAGATACGCTGAA
>CAJUOC010000048.1 GCA_910587925.1 uncultured Muribaculaceae bacterium | reverse complement strand
GCACCATGTCCTGCGAGGGCACGGTGATGGGGGCGCCGTTGGCGGGGTTGAGGATATTGTGGGAGCCGAGCATGAGCATCTGTGCCTCGAGGATGGCCTCGTTGCCCAGGGGCAGGTGCACGGCCATCTGGTCGCCGTCGAAGTCGGCGTTGAAGGCGGTACATGCCAGCGGGTGGAGCTGGATGGCCTTACCCTCGATCATCTTGGGCTGGAAGGCCTGGATACCGAGGCGGTGCAGTGTCGGGGCACGGTTGAGCAGCACGGGATGGCCTTTCATCACGTTCTCGAGGATGTCCCATACCTCGGGACCCTTGCGGTCGACGAGCTTCTTGGCGCTCTTGACGGTCTTCACGATACCGCGCTCGATGAGCTTGCGGATGATGAAGGGCTTGTAGAGCTCAGCGGCCATGTATTTGGGCAGACCGCACTCGTGCATCTTCAGCTCGGGGCCTACGACGATTACCGAGCGGGCCGAGTAGTCGACGCGCTTACCGAGCAGATTCTGACGGAAGCGGCCCTGCTTGCCCTTGAGCGAGTCGGAGAGCGACTTGAGCGGACGGTTGGCGTCGCTCTTGACGGCCGACGACTTGCGGCTGTTGTCGAGCAGAGAGTCGACTGCCTCCTGGAGCATACGCTTCTCATTGCGCAGAATCACGTCGGGAGCCTTGATTTCAATCAGGCGCTTCAGACGGTTGTTGCGGATGATCACGCGGCGGTAGAGGTCGTTGAGGTCGGAGGTGGCAAAGCGGCCGCCGTCGAGGGGCACCAGGGGGCGCAGCTCGGGCGGGATGACGGGCACAGCCTCCAGCACCATCCACTCGGGCTTGTTGCGGTGGCGCGATGCGCGGAAGCTCTCTACCACCTGCAGGCGCTTGAGAGCCTCGGTCTTGCGCTGCTGGCTGCCATCCTGGTCGGCCTGGTGGCGCAGCGAGTACGAGAGCTCGTCGAGGTTGATGTCGCGGAGGAGCTCGTAGATGGCCTCGGCGCCCATCTTGGCCACAAACTTGTCGGGGTGGCCGGCCTCAAGGCTCTGATTGTCCTTGGGGAGCTTGTCGAGGATGTCGAAGTATTCCTCCTCGGTGAGCAGGTCGAGACGTGCGACGTCCTCGGCCACACCGGGGTTGATTACGATATAGCGCTCATAGTATATTACGGAGTCGAGCTTCTTGGAGGGCAGGCCCAGCAGATAGCCGATCTTGTTGGGCAGGGAGCGGAAGTACCAGATGTGAGCCACGGGCACCACCAGCTTGATGTGGCCCATGCGCTCGCGGCGCACTTTCTTCTCGGTAACCTCCACACCGCAGCGGTCACACACGATACCCTTGTAGCGGATACGCTTGTACTTGCCGCAGTGGCACTCGTAGTCCTTCACCGGGCCGAAGATGCGCTCGCAGAAGAGGCCGTCGCGCTCGGGCTTGTAGGTGCGGTAGTTGATGGTCTCGGGCTTGAGCACCTCGCCGCTCGACTTCTCCAGAATCTCCTGCGGCGAAGCGAGGCCGATGGAGATTTTGGTGAAGACGTTCTTGGGTTTGTTGTCTTTTCTAAAAGCCATATATAGTGTGAGGGAGTTCAGAAGTTAGTTTTCGAGATTGATGCTCAGACCGAGGCCGCGCAGCTCGTGCAGCAGCACGTTGAGCGACTCGGGTATGCCGGGAGTGGGCATCGGCTCGCCCTTGACGATGGCCTCGTATGCCTTGGAGCGGCCGTTGACATCGTCACTCTTGATGGTGAGTATCTCCTGGAGGATGTGGCTGGCGCCGAATGCCTCGAGCGCCCACACCTCCATCTCACCGAAGCGCTGGCCGCCAAACTGCGCCTTACCGCCCAGAGGCTGCTGGGTGATGAGCGAGTACGGGCCGATGGAGCGGGCGTGCATCTTGTCTTCGACCATGTGGCCGAGCTTGAGCATGTAGATGACACCCACGGTGGCGGGCTGGTCAAAGCGCTCGCCGGTGCCGCCGTCGTACAGATAGGTCTTGCCGTAGCGGGGCACGCCGGCCTTGTCGGTCCAGGCGTTGAGGTCGTCCATGCCGGCGCCGTCGAAGATGGGAGTGGCAAACTTCTCGCCCAGCTCGCGGCCGGCCCATCCGAGCACGGTCTCGAAAATCTGTCCGAGGTTCATTCGCGAAGGCACACCCAGCGGGTTGAGCACGATGTCGACAGGAGTACCGTCGGCCAGGAAAGGCATGTCTTCCTGGCGCACGATGCGCGACACGATACCCTTGTTGCCGTGGCGGCCGGCCATCTTGTCGCCCACGCCGATCTTACGCTTCTTGGCGATGTACACCTTGGCAATCTGCATGATGCCGGAGGGCAGCTCGTCGCCGATGGAGATGTCAAACTTCTTGCGGCGCAGCTCGGCGTCGATTTCCTTGCTCTTGCGCAGATAGTTGACGATGGTCTGGCGTATGAGGTCGTTCTTGTGGGCGTCGGCGGTCCACTTGCTCAGGTTGATGGTGTCGTAGTTTATCTCGCGAAGCACCTCGGCGGTGAAGCGGCCGCCCTTGGCGATGACGTCGGTGCCCAGGTAGTCCTTGACACCCTGCGAGGGCTTGCCTGCGGTGAGGGTGAGCAGCTTGCCCACGAGCACCTCACGCAGAGCGTTCTGCTTTTCCTCGTACTCTTCGTCGAGCTTGGGCAGCACAGCGTTGGCGCTCTTGGTCTTCTTTTTCTTGGCGGCGCGGCTGAAGAGGTTGGTGCCGATCACCACACCCTTGAGCGACGGGGTAGCCTTGAGCGAAGCGTCTTTGACGTCGCCGGCCTTGTCGCCGAAGATGGCGCGGAGCAACTTCTCCTCGGGAGTCGGGTCGCTCTCGCCCTTGGGGGTAATCTTACCGATCATGATGTCGCCGGGAGCCACGTGGGCGCCGATGCGGATGATACCGCGCTCGTCGAGATCCTTGGTGGCGTCCTCGCTCACGTTGGGGATGTCGGAGGTAAGCTCCTCGAGGCCGCGCTTGGTCTCGCGCACCTCCAGCGAGTACTCGTCGACATGCACCGAGGTGAGTATGTCGTCGCGCACCATACGCTCGTTGAGCACGATGGCGTCCTCGTAATTGTAACCCTTCCAGGGCATGAATGCCACCTTGAGGTTGCGGCCAAGGGCGAGCTCGCCGGCTTCGGTGGCATAGCCCTCGGTGAGGATGTCGCCGCGCACGACGCGCTGACCGGTGGAGCATATGGGACGCAGGTCGATGGTCATGCTCTGGTTGGTCTTGCGCCACTTGGGTATGTGGTACTCCTTGACGGCGTCGTCAAATGCCACAAACTCCTCGTCTTCGGTACGGTCGTAGCGGATACGGATGGTGGTGGCGTCGACGTAGATGATCTCGCCGGCTCCCTCGGCCATAATCTGCGTGCGGGAGTCGCGGGCGAGCTGAGCCTCGATGCCGGTGCCCACGATGGGAGCCTCGGAGCGCATCAGAGGCACTGCCTGGCGCATCATGTTGGAACCCATCAGCGCGCGGTTGGCGTCGTCGTGCTCCAGGAAGGGGATGAGCGATGCTGCTATCGAAGCAATCTGCTGGGGCGACACGTCCATGAGCTCGACCTCGGCCGGGGGTACCACGGGGAAGTCGGCGTCGAGACGTGCCTTCACACGGTCGCGCACAAAGGAGCCGTCGTCGTTGAGGGGCGCGTTGCCCTGGCCGATGACCTTGCCCTCCTCGAGCTCGGCGGTGAGGTATACGACATCGTCGTTGTTGAGGTTCACGCGGCTGTCCTCTACCTTGCGGTAAGGAGTCTCGATGAAGCCCAGGTCGTTGATCTTGGCGTATACGCAGAGCGAGCTGATCAGACCGATGTTGGGGCCTTCAGGGGTCTCGATGGGGCACAGACGGCCGTAGTGGGTATAGTGCACGTCGCGCACCTCAAAGCCGGCACGCTCGCGCGACAGACCGCCGGGGCCGAGGGCCGACATGCGGCGCTTGTGGGTAATCTCGGCCAGCGGGTTGGTCTGGTCCATAAACTGGCTCAGGGCGCTGGTGCCGAAGAATGTATTGATTACGCTCGAGATGGTCTTGGCGTTGATGAGGTCGATGGGGGTGAACACCTCGCTGTCGCGCACGTTCATGCGCTCGCGGATGGTGCGGCTCATGCGGGCCAGGCCCACGCCAAACTGATTGTAAAGCTGCTCGCCCACGGTACGCACGCGGCGGTTGCTCAGGTGGTCGATGTCGTCGACATCGGTCTTGGAGTTGATTAGCTCAATCAGATACTTGATGATGGCGATGATGTCTTCCTTGGTGAGGACCTTCACGTCCATCGAGGTCGACAGGTCGAGCTTCTTGTTGATACGGTAGCGGCCCACCTCGCCCAGGTCGTAGCGCTTGTCGGAGAAGAAGAGGTTGGTGATGACCTCGCGGGCCGATGCATCGTCCGGCGGCTCGGCGTTGCGCAGCTGACGGTAGATAAACTGCACGGCCTCCTTCTCAGAGTTGGTGGGGTCCTTCTGCAGGGTGTTGAAGATGATGGAGTAGTCGCTCGAGGTGGCGTTGTCTTTGTGGAGCAGGATGGTGCCCACGCCGCTCTCGAGTATCTCCTGGATATTGTCCTCGTCGAGGACGGTCTCGCGGTCGATGATCACATCGTTGCGCTCGATCGACACTACCTCGCCGGTATCCTCGTCGACGAAGTCCTCGATCCAGGTCTTCAGCACACGGGCGGCGAGCTTGCGGCCGATGGCCTTCTTGAGGTTGGTCTTGTTGACCTTCACCTCCTCGGCCAGGCCGAATATCTCGATGATGTCCTTATCGCTCTCAAGGCCGACCGCGCGCAGCAGAGTGGTCACGGGCAGCTTTTTCTTGCGGTCGATGTAGGCATACATCACATTATTGATGTCGGTGGCAAACTCAATCCAGCTGCCGCGGAAGGGGATGATGCGGGCCGAGTAGAGCTTGGTACCGTTGGCATGGGTGCTCTGGCCGAAGAATACGCCGGGCGAGCGATGGAGCTGCGACACCACGACGCGCTCGGCACCGTTTATCACAAAGGTGCCCTTCTCGGTCATGTAAGGTATCTGTCCCAGGTAGACGTCCTGTATCTCGGTGGCGAAGTCCTCGTGGTCGGGGTCGGTGCAGTAAAGCTTAAGTTTGGCTTTCAGGGGCACCGAGTAGGTGAGGCCACGCTCAAGACACTCCTCGATGGTATAACGTGGGGGATCGATGTAATAGTCGAGAAACTCGAGTACGAAGTTGTTGCGGGTGTCGGCTATCGGGAAGTTTTCGGCAAAGACCTTGTACAGACCTTCATTGTTGCGCTTCTCGGGCGGAGTATCGAGCTGGAGGAAGTCGCGGAACGACTTCAGCTGCACCTCGAGAAAGTCAGGATACGGAAGCGGATTCTTTACCGTCGCAAAGCTAATGCGTTTGTTATCTGAGGAAACTGACATCTATGAGTAACGGGATTGGGATATATAGTAGGAAGTGAGGAGAGCAGATGGAGAGAGCGCCGCTGATACGGCACAAAGGGCTAAGAAAGCTCCGGGCAGGAGCTTCTTAACCCATTGTCCTGAATATCAGGGTGTATTATTTGAGTTCTACCTCGGCGCCGGCCTCTTCGAGCTCTTTCTTGAGAGCCTCAGCCTCGTCCTTGGTAGCGCCTTCCTTGACAACGCTGGGTGCGCCGTCGACGAGCTCCTTAGCCTCCTTAAGGCCAAGACCGGCTACGTCCTTCACTTTCTTGACTACCTGGAGCTTGTTGGCGCCGGCGCTCTTCAGCACCACGTCAAAAGCGGTCTTCTCCTCGGCAGCGGCAGCGCCGGCAGCGGCGGGGCCGGCAACGGCTACAGCAGCAGCGGCGGGCTCGATGCCGTACTCGTCCTTGAGGATCTGGGCCAGTTCGTTTACTTCTTTTACGGTCAGGTTAACAAGTTGTTCAGCGAAAGCTTTTAAATCTGCCATTTTTGTATCGTTTTATTTTTGTTATTATTAGCGGTGGTTGGGGAGAGTGTGGAGGGTGTTTATTCTTTTGTCGAGAGAGTCTCGAGGATGCCGTGGAGCTTGGTAGCGCCCGACTGCAGAGCAGATACGACATTCTTGGCGGGCGACTGCAGCAGAGCGACAACGTCGGCGATGAGCTCGTTCTTGCTCTTGATCGATGCGAGTGCGTCGAGCTGGTCGGCACCTACATATACAGTCTCCTCGACATAGGCTGCCTTCAGGGCGGGGAGGGTATCGCCTTTCTGCACGAAGTCCTTCAGGAGCTTGGCAGGAGCGTTGCCCACGTTGGTGCACATGATGGATGTGCTGCCCTTGAGGGTGGGATAGAGTTCGGAATAGTCGCCCTCGAGTGTCTCGAGTGCCTTGTGGAGCAGGGTGTTTTTCACCACCAGCAGCTTGACGTCGGCCTTGAAGCAGGCGCGGCGCAGGGCGCTGGTCTTCTCAGCATCGAGTCCGGCGGTCTCTACCAGGTAGAAGCCGTTGTACTCGCTGATGGTCTTGGCGATATTCTCTATTACAAGTGCTTTATCTTCCTTTTTCATGTTGTTGGCTGTTTAACTGGAGGGTTAGGCTTCCACGCTCTTGACGTCAACCTTGACGCCGGGGCTCATGGTGCTGGAAAGATAAATACTCTTGATATAGGTACCCTTGGCGGTGGCGGGCTTGAGCTTGATCAGGGTGTTGATAAACTCACGGGCGTTCTCGGCCATCTGGGCGGGGGTAAAGGATACCTTGCCGATGGAGGAGTGTACGATACCGTTTTTGTCGACCTTGAAGTCAATCTTACCTTTCTTGACTTCCTCGACAGCCTTGGCCACGTCCATGGTCACAGTGCCGCTCTTGGGGTTAGGCATCAGGCCGCGGGGACCGAGGATACGGCCCAGGGCACCGATCTTACCCATGATGGCAGGCTGGGTGATGATGACATCGATGTCGGTCCAGCCACCCTTGATTTTGTCGATATATTCGTCGAGACCTACGTAGTCGGCGCCGGCAGCCTTGGCGGCAGCCTCAGCGTCGGCGGTGCAGAGCACCAGTACACGCACGGTCTTGCCGGTGCCGTTGGGCAGGGTCACCACGCCGCGCACCATCTGGTTGGCCTTACGGGGGTCAACGCCCAGACGCACGTCGATATCAAACGAGGCGTCGAATTTGGTATAGGTAACTTCCTTTACCTTCTCGACAGCTTCGGCCAAGGTGTAACTTTTCCCGGCTTCAATCTTGGCAAGGGCTAACTTCTGGTTCTTAGTCAGTTTACTCATTTCAATTGAAGTTTATTAGTTATTTACCGGGGAAATCGCCTTTGACGGTGATACCCATGCTGCGGGCGGTACCGGCCACCATACGCATGGCAGACTCGACTGTAAAGCAGTTAAGGTCAGGCATCTTGTCGGTAGCAATGGCCTGCACCTGATCCCAAGTGATTTCGGCAACCTTAGTACGGTTGGGTTCCTTGGAGCCGCTCTTCACCTTGGAAACTTCCTTGAGCTGTACAGCCACCGGGGGAGTCTTTACGATGAAGTCGAAAGATTTGTCGGTGTAGTAAGTGATTACTACAGGCAGAATCTTACCGGCCTTATCCTGGGTGCGGGCATTGAATTGCTTGCAAAATTCCATGATGTTGATGCCCTTCGAACCGAGCGCGGGACCAACAGGAGGCGAGGGATTAGCAGCGCCGCCTTTAATCTGCAATTTGATTTGTCCAGCAATTTCTTTAGCCATTGTAAAACTAAATTAAAAATTAGTACAGGTGCGTAGATGTCTGTGTGCCTCGTAACCGGCTTTCATTCATTCACGCTCTACTTGCGAGTTGTCCAGCTCCAGAGGATTCGGACGACCGAATATCTTGACCATGATAGTGAGCTTCTTCTTCTCGCGGTCGACCTTCTCGATGGTGCCGGTAAAGCCTTTGAACGAGCCGTCGTTGACCATCACTGTCTCGCCGACGATGTAGTCGTTGACCTCGTTCTCGCCGGGCACGCCGAGGTCGTCGGCGGCGCCAAGCATACGCATTACCTCACTCTCGCGCAGGCGCTCGGGCTGGCTGCCCTTCTCGCGTCCGCGCAGGAAGTCGATCACGTTGGTGGTGTTGGTGAGAGTATGTATCACCTCGCCACGCAGATCAGCCTCGATAAAAACGTAACCGCTGTAGAGATTGCGCTCCTTGATTACCTTCTTACCGTTGCGCACCGCCATAACCTTCTCGGTGGGTATCAATACTTGAAACAGATAGTTGCCAAGGTCGGTATTCTTGATTTGTGCGTCGAGAATCTCTTTGACCTTGGCTTCCTTACCGGAAATGGCACGAAGCACGTACCAACCTCTTTTGCTTTCAGACATTGATTTTTCCACTGTACCGGAAGTTTAAGGGGGAGTTAGAAGCTGTATATAAAATGCATCAAGCGGTCTACCACCTGGTCCATGACGAAAATTATCAGGGCGATAATGACGGAAGCAATCATCACGAGTATCGCAGATTTGATTACCTGCATCCGGGTGGGCCAAGAAGTCTTGTAACGAAGCTCGTCGTAAGACTCCTCGATATTCGTAAGTAGTTTGAGTTTTTTCATTTCTTGATGTATTGCACGGGAAGAGAGGCTCGAACTCCCGACACCTGGTTTTGGAGACCAGTGCTCTACCGACTGAGCTATTCCCGTATGTAAAAGCTGCCGCTGTGATTGGCGGGCCGCTCGCAGCGGCAGCTTTGTTTATCGTTTAATCCTCAGAGAGGGATTAGTCGAGGATCTCGGTGATTTGACCCGAGCCGACGGTACGACCGCCCTCACGGATGGCGAAGCGGAGACCCTTGTCGCAGGCAACGGGGTTGATGAGCTTCACCTTGATCTCCACGTGGTCGCCGGGCATCACCATCTCTACGCCGTCGGGGAGAGTAATCTCACCGGTCACGTCGAGAGTACGGATGTAGAACTGGGGACGGTAGTGGTTGTGGAAGGGAGTGTGACGGCCGCCCTCTTCCTTCTTCAGGATGTAGACGGAAGCCTTGAACTCGTCGTGGGGCTTAACGACACCGGGGTGGCAGATTACCATACCGCGACGGATGTCCTTCTTGTCGATACCACGGAGGAGCAGACCTACATTGTCACCGGCCTCACCCTGGTCGAGGAGCTTGCGGAACATCTCCACGCCGGTTACAACCGACTTCATGTCTGCGCCCAGACCCATGATCTGAACTTCGTCACCTACCTTGACGATACCGGTTTCGATACGACCGGTGGCAACGGTGCCGCGGCCGGTGATCGAGAATACGTCCTCGACGGGCATCAGGAAGGGCTTGTCCACGTCGCGGGGAGGCAGGGGGATCCAGTTGTCGACGCTCTCCATCAGCTCCATAACCTTGGCCTCCCACTCGGGCTCGCCGTTGAGGGCGCCGAGGGCGGAACCGCGGATGATGGGGGTGTTGTCGCCGTCATATTCGTAGGCGTCGAGAAGTTCGCGCATCTCCATCTCCACGAGCTCGAGCATCTCCTCGTCGTCGACCATGTCGCACTTGTTGAGGAACACTACGATACGGGGAACGTTCACCTGACGGGCGAGCAGGATGTGCTCACGGGTCTGGGGCATGGGACCGTCGGTGGCGGCTACCACGATGATAGCACCGTCCATCTGAGCGGCACCGGTAACCATGTTCTTCACATAGTCAGCGTGACCCGGGCAGTCAACGTGAGCATAGTGACGGTTGGCGGTCTCGTACTCTACGTGTGCGGTGTTGATGGTGATACCACGCTCTTTCTCCTCGGGGGCGTTGTCGATCTGATCGAACGACTTAACCTCGGAGAGACCGGCCTTAGCCAGCACGGTGGTGATGGCAGCGGTAAGAGTGGTCTTACCGTGGTCGACGTGACCAATGGTACCGATGTTTACATGCGGTTTGGTTCTTTCGAATTTCTCTTTAGCCATAACT
>CAJUOC010000047.1 GCA_910587925.1 uncultured Muribaculaceae bacterium | reverse complement strand
ATCACTCAAAGAGTGACGCGCCTACGTATTCACATTTATTTTTAAACAAGCTCTAATCCCCCCTCTCCTCAACCTTTACCATCCATGAAACGACGCATCGCCCCCGCAATCATCGTCGGCGTGGCGGCCGCGCTGAGCCTCGGCTCGGCCGGCTGCCGCCGCGCCGAGGCTCCGGCCCCCGAGGCCGCCCCGCTCACCCCGGTACAGGCGCTGGCCGCCCGGCTCGACTCCGTGGCCGCCGCCCGCCGCATCATATTCGGCCATCACGACGACCCCGTGTACGGCACCTCCTGGCAAGGCGACCGCGGGCGCAGCGATGTGCTCGCACTCACCGGCGACTATCCCGGCATGATGAGCTGGGATATCGGCTTGATTGAAGAGGGCGACACGGTCAATCTCGACGGCGTGCCCTTCGGGCGTATGCGCGAGGAAGTGGCCGCCCAGGCTGCCCGCGGCGGTATCAACACATTCAGCTGGCACCCGCGCAACCCGCTCACCGGCGGCGACTCGTGGGACGTGAGCTCGCGCCCGGTGCCGGCCGCCATCATGGCCGACTCGGCCCTGTCGGCGCAGTTTGACGGCTGGTGCAGCCGCGTGGCCGGATTTTTCCTCTCGCTCACCGACTCGGCCGGCGCGCGCATCCCGGTGATATTCCGCCCGTGGCACGAGCATACCGGGTCGTGGTTCTGGTGGGGTAGGGAGCATTGCAGCCCCGAGGAGTACCGCGCCCTGTGGACCCGCCTGCGCGCCGCCTGCGACTCTGCCGGCGTCGACAATGTGCTCTGGGCCTACTCACCCGACCGCGTCGACTCCTACGACACATACATGGAGCGCTATCCCGGCGACGGCTACGTCGACATCATGGGTACCGACGTGTACCACTTTGGCGGCGAGGAGGGCATCGCGCAGTATCAGCGCGACCTGGAGCGCTCGCTCGGCATAGCCATGCAGGCCGCCGCAGCCCACCGCAAGCCCCTCGCCCTCACCGAGACCGGCTCCGAGGGCGTCGTCGTGGCCGACTGGTACACCCGCGTCCTGCTGCCCGTGGTGAGCGCCTTCCCGGTGAGCTATGTGGTGGTGTGGCGCAACGCCCCCGCCGACCTCAAGCCCGGCCACTTCTACGTGCCTTATCCCGGACATCCCGCCGAGGCCGATTTCCGCGCCTTCGCAGCCGACACCACCATAATCCTGGCCCGCGGGCTGGCCGATAAATTCTGACGCCATGAAGATGCTCAAGGAAAAGATAGGCTACGGCCTGGGCGACATGGCCTCGTCGATGTTCTGGAAGATATTCAGCTACTATCTGCCGTTTTTCTACTCCAATATCTTCGGGCTGTCGCTTGTCGACGCCGGAGTGCTCGTGCTGGTGACCCGCATATGGGACGCCGTGTCAGACCCCATGATGGGCGTGGCCGCCGACCGCACCCACACCCGCTGGGGCAAGTATCGCCCCTATCTGCTGTGGGTGGCCGTGCCCTTCTCGGTGGCCGGCATACTGCTCTTCACCACCCCCGACTGGTCTTACGGCGCCAAGCTCATATGGGCCTATGTGACATACATACTGATGATGAGCGTCTACACCGGCATCAACGTGCCATACGGCGCCATGCTCGGCGTCATCACCGACGACCCGCGCCAGAAGACCGTATTCTCATCCTTCCGTATGCTCTTTGCCTACGCAGGCTCGTTTGTGGCCCTGGCCGCCTGGGAGCCGCTGTGCAGCTTCTTTGCCGACGCCGCCGGCGCCGACCTGCGCTCCAGCTGGCAGTATGCCATGTGTGTTGTGGCCGCGGCCTGTCTGGTGCTCTTCCTGCTGTGTTTCCGCCTCACCCGCGAGCGCGTCGAGACCCGCAGCACCGTCAGCATCGGCAGCGACTTCCGCGCCCTGATGGGCAACCGCCCCTGGTGGCTGCTCATCGGCGCGGCGCTCAGCTTCAACCTCTTCAATACCGTGCGCGGCGCCACTGTGGCATACTTCTTTGCCGACGTCATCGGCTTCGATGCCAATATCTACCTCTTCTCGCTGTCGATACTCTTCTACTCGGGCCTCTTCCTGAGCATCGGCGAGGTGGCCAATATGGCCGGCGTAGCCCTTACCGTGCCCATCGCCGCGCGCCTGGGCAAGAAGACCACGTTTATCGCCGTCAACGCCGCCCTGGCCGTGCTCTCGGTCGCATTCTTCTTCGTGCCCGTCACCCCCGGCGGCTACTGGGCCATGCTCGGGCTGCAGGTGATCATCTCGGTGCTCACCGGCATCATGTCGCCCCTGGTATGGTCGATGTATGCCGACGTGAGCGACTACGCCGAGCTGCGCCACAACACCGCCTCCACCGGGCTGATATTCTCCTCGTCGTCGATGGCACAGAAGTTTGGCGGCGCCATCGGCGGCGCGGCCGTGCTCTGGCTCCTCGACGCCTGCGGCTACGTGGCCCGCTCGGCCGACCAGGCCGGCATGGCCATCGCCCAGCCCGAGAGCGCCGTCAGCTGCCTGTGGCTGCTCATGTCGCTCATCCCCGCCGGTGTGGCGCTGCTGGCCATCGCCGCCGTATGGGCTTACCCGCTCACCACTGCCCGCATGGGCGAGATAGTCGCCGCGCTCAAGGCCCGCCGCATGGTCGTGGTGACCGACGCCGATGCCCGCCAAAAGATAGACTACGCTACCGAATCATGACCCTGCAAGACCGACTCCGATTTGCCGACTCGCTGACCGACAATCTCCGCTCGTGCATCCTGCCCTACTGGATGGAGCGGATGCTCGACACCGCCGGCGGCTTCTACGGCCGCCGCGACGGCAACGACCGCCTCGACGACACCGCCCCGCGCGGCGCCATCCTCAATGCCCGTATCCTCTGGACTTTCTCGGCGGCATACAATGCTCTTGGCCGCCCCGAGTATCTCGGCACGGCGATGGCCGCCTTTGACTACATCACCTCGCGCTTCATCGACCAGGAGCACGGCGGTGTATACTGGAGCCTGCGTCCCGACGGCTGCCCGCTCGACACCAAAAAGCAGTTTTACGCCATCGCTTTCACCATCTACGGCATGGCCGAGTTTTATCGCGCGTCGGGCAACGCCGAGGCGCTGCGCGTGGCCATGAACCTCTTCGACTGCATCGAGGCCCATAGCCTCGACACCGCGCGCGGCGGCTACCGCGAGGCCACCACCCGCGACTGGCAGCCCATCGAGGATATGCGTCTGAGCGAGCAAGACGCCAATACCTCCAAGACCATGAATACCCACCTCCACATCATCGAGGCATACTCGGCGCTGCTCAGCGTCACCGGCGACGCCCGCGTGGCCGAGGCCACCCGCCGCCTGCTCGATATCTTCCTCGACCGCATATATGTGGAGCGCACGGGTCACCTGGGGCTGTTCTTCGACGACGACTGGCAGCTCCTCGACGATACTTACTCCTACGGCCACGACATCGAGGCATCGTGGCTGCTCGTGGAGACCGCCCGCGCAGTGGGCGACGACGCTCTGCTGCGGCGCACTATGGATATGTGCCGCCGCCTGGCCGAGCGCGCCCTCGACGGCCTGCAGCCCGACGGCTCGCTCATCTACGAGCGCGAGGCCGACGGCCGCCTCGACCGTGAGCGCCACTGGTGGGTACAGGCCGAGTGTGTCGTCGGGCAGCTGTATCTCGCCCTCTTCCACGGCCTCAGCGAGTACTACGACGGCGCCCGCGCCACCTGGCAGTATTGCCTCGACAATCTTGTCGACAGCGAGGGCGGCGAGTGGTACTGGAGCCGCCTCGAGGATGGCTCGGTCAACCGCCGCGACGACAAGGCCGGCTTCTGGAAATGTCCCTACCACAACTCACGCGCCTGTCTCGAAGGCGCCCGTATTTTGCGGGTCTGATGAGTGGATTTATCCTGCGGCCGGTATTATCTTTGCAAAAGAGATAAATTATGACAAATCTACCCAACATACTCCACTTCGCGCCCCGTCTGTACTCCATGATATGGGGCGGCTCGGCCATGGCCGCATTCAAGGGCATCGACACCACACAGGAAGCCATCGGCGAAAGCTGGGAAATCTCGGCCGTGCCCGGCAAGGAGAGCGTGGCCGACACGCCCGCCGTCGCCGGCCGCACCCTGGCCGAGCTTGCCTCCGACTGCGGCGAGGCCCTGCTGGGCCGCCGCTCCATCGCCCGCTACGGCGCGGCCTTCCCGCTGCTGGTAAAGTTTATCGACGCCGACGCCGACCTCTCCATACAGGTGCACCCCACCGACGAGCTCGCCGCCGAGCGCCACGGCTCGCTGGGCAAGACCGAGATGTGGTATGTCATCGACACCCGCCCCGGCGCCGTCATCAAGGCCGGTCTCGCCCGGGAGCTTGATGCGGAGAGTTACCGCGGGCTGGTGGCTGCCGGCACCTTTGCCGACGCCGTCGCCGCCTATCCCTCACACCCCGGCGACACATACTTCATACCCGCGGGGCGCGTCCATGCCATATGCGCCGGCAATCTGCTGGCCGAGATACAGGAGAGCAGCGACGTCACATACCGCATCTTCGACTACAACCGCCCGGGTAAGGACGGCCTGCCCCGCGAGTTGCATACCGACCTGGCCGCCGACGCCATCGACTACACCCTGCTACCCGACTACCGCAATACCCCCGTGCCCACCGCCGAGCCCGACACCGAGCGGGTCGTGGCGTGCGACCACTTCACCGTCGACCGTATCGCCCTGCAGGCCGGCGCCGACCACGTCATCGCCCCTGCCGGCGAGTCGTTTGTAGTGGTGATGGCCCTCGACGGCGAGGCCGACATCACCTGCGGCGCCGACAGCTACCGCCTGCGCCGCGGCGACACGGTGCTGCTGCCCGCCTCAGCCCCCGCCGCCACCCTGCGCGGCCGCGCCACCCTCCTCACCGCCCGCGTTTAACATTTTTAAGTTAACGGCATTTTGCATTTGACGCCCGCTCTGTCAAATATGCTTAAAGTACAGGCCCGTACATAATAATGTGCGGGCTTTTTACGCTATATTTGCAGCAAAACCAATCAAGCAACTGACATATGAACAAGACATTCATCATCGCCGCCCTGGTGCTTGCCGGCAGCCTGTCGTCGTGCGCCCGTCCGCGGCGCGATGCGGCGGCCGCTCCCTCCGCCGCTGTCGATGCGGCTCCGCTGCCCACCACCATCAATCAGGAAGATTTTGTGCGCGCGGCTGAGGAGACAGTCAATGGCGTAGTGTCGGTCAAGAGCTATGCCACTCCGCGCCAGCAGCAGTACAGCCGCCGCGGCGCCGGTCCTTTCGACGACCCTTTGTTTGAATACTTCTTTGGCGGCGACCCTTACGGCAGCCGCCGTCGCCAGCAGGAGCCCGAGCAGGCTCCCGAGCAGCGCCAGCTCGGCCTGGGCTCTGGCGTCATCATATCAAAAGACGGCCTCATCGTCACCAACAATCACGTGATCGACGGCGCCGAGCGCCTTGAGGTGACCCTCAACGACAACCGCAACTTCACCGCCACCGTGGTCGGCGCCGACCCTGTCACCGACCTTGCCCTCATCAAGATCGAGGCGCCCGAGGATCTCCACGTCATCCCCATGGGCGACAGCGAGAAGCTCCACGTGGGCGAGTGGGTGCTGGCCGTGGGCAACCCCTTCGGCTTCACCTCCACCGTCACCTCGGGTATCGTGAGCGCCAAGGCCCGCAATATATCGGCCACCACCCAGACCCGCGGCAACGGCGGCATCGAGGCATACATACAGACCGACGCTGCCGTAAACCACGGCAACTCGGGCGGCGCGCTGGTAAACCTGCGCGGCGAGCTGGTGGGCATCAACACCGCCATCTACTCGCAGACGGGCGCCTACGCCGGCTGCTCGTTTGCCATCCCGACCTCCATAGTCGAGAAGGTCTGCGGCGACCTGCGCGAGTTTGGCGCAGTGCAGCGCGCTTTCCTGGGCATCAGCTTCATAGAGCTTTCGCCCGAGCTGGTCAAGGACAAGGGCATCAAGGGCGCCACCCGCGGCGTGTATGTGGCATCGGTCGAAGACCGCAGCGCCGCGCGTGAGGCAGGCCTGCGCGAGGGCGACGTAGTGGTGGCCATCAACGGCACCGACGTCACCGGCACCGCCCGCCTCCAGGAGATAATGGCACGTCTGAGCCCCGGCGACGCCGTCAATATCGTGTATGTGCGCGACGGGCAGCGCGGCAGCGCCTCGACCACCCTGCGCAACCGCGCCGGCGATACCTCGGTGACCCGCCCGCAGACTCCGCTCGGAGTGCTCGGAGCGATGTTTACCCCCGTGACCGACGCACAGAAGCAGTCGCTCCAGATATCGCAGGGCGTGCAGGTCAAGATCAACGACCGCGACGGCCGCATGGCACGCGCCGGAGTCAACGACGGCTTCATCATCCTCTCGGCCAACAATGTACCCGTCAAGAGCGCCGACGATATCGAGCGCCTCTTCAACAAAGTGCGCGAGGAGCGCGACAAGGTCATCTTCCTCATCGGCATATATCCCAGCGGCAAGCAGGCATACTATGCCGTCGACCTCAGCGACTGACCCCGCTAAACTGTATTCAGGCATCACGATGCATCATGTTGACACATGTGGCATCGTGATGCCTTATTTTTTTTGTCAATTTGTGTCGGACGTGCATTTTTTTTAGTAACTTTGCGCCGAAAAATCGGGCACACACGTCTTTTTGAATCCTTACACTCCCGGTTTGCTACATCGCACACCTGACTATGAAGCTACTCCAGGCAAAACTCGCCAAATACACCGCCCCGCAGGAAGCTATGGCCGCGGGCGTTTATCCCTACTTCCGCGCTATATCTTCGGAGCAGGACTCCGAGGTCATCATCAACGGCCGCAAGGTGCTGATGTTCGGCTCCAACTGCTACTCGGGCCTGGTCAATGACCCCCGCATCAAGGAGGCCGCCATCGAGGCTACCCGCAAGTATGGCACCGGCTGCGCCGGCTCGCCATTTCTCAACGGCACCCTCGACTTGCACAAGCAGCTCGAGGCCCGCATCGCCGAGTATATCGGCAAGGAAGATGTGATGATTTACTCCACCGGCTTTGAGGTAAACCTCGGTGTGGTATCGTGTCTCACCGGCCGCGAGGACTATATCCTCTGGGACGAGCAAGACCATGCCTCCATCATCGAGGGCCGCCGTCTGTCATTCTCCCAGCAGCTCAAGTACAAGCACAACGATATGGCCTCGCTCGAGAAGCAGCTCCAGCGCTGCAACCCCGACAAGGTGAAGCTCATCGTCACCGACGGTGTATTCTCGATGGAAGGCGATGTGGCCAATGTGCCTGAAATCGTGCGACTCGCCGAGAAGTACAATGCATCGGTGATGGTCGACGAGGCACACGGCATCGGCGTCTTCGGCGAGGGTGGCCGCGGCACGGTCAATCACTTTGGCCTCACCGACAAGGTCGACCTCATCATGGGCACATTCTCCAAGTCGTTTGCATCGCTGGGCGGTTTCATCGCCACCGACAAGGAGGTCACCAACTTCCTGCGCCACCACTCCCGCTCGTATATCTTCACAGCCAGCATCACCCCGGCCTCTACCGCCGCCGCCCTCAAGGCCATCGACCTGATGATAGAGGAGCCCTGGCGCCAGGAGCATCTGTGGGAGATTACCAACTACGCCCTCGAGGGCTTCCGCAACATGGGCGCCGAGATAGGCAATACCTCCACCCCCATCATCCCCCTCTTTGTGCGCGACGACTTCAAGACATACCATATCACCCGCGACCTGCTCGAGGAGGGTATATTTGTCAACCCCGTGGTGTCGCCCGCCGTCGCTCCTCAGGATACCCTCATCCGCTTCTCGCTGATGGCCACCCACACCAAGGAGCAGGTGACCACCGCGCTTGAGAAGATTCAGAAGGTATTCCGCAAGTATCAGCTCATCCCCTGACCTCAAGCCGTCATGTAAACTTACCGGGGCCTCCGCGTGGTCTTCAAAGCCTTGCGGAGGCCCCTTTTCATATCAATATGGACAATCTACTCGAAGTACAGCACGTGTCTAAGGCCTATACGGGCCATGTGGCGCTCGACGACGTATCGCTCGCCGTGCCGCGGGGCACGGTGTATGGCCTGCTGGGGCCCAACGGCGCCGGCAAGACCACCCTCATACGTATCATCAACCACATCACCGCTCCCGACTCGGGCGAGGTGCTTTTCGACGGTCACCGCCTCACCGCGGCCGATGTGGCCCATATCGGCTACCTGCCCGAGGAGCGCGGGCTTTACAAGAAGATGCGTGTGGGCGACCAGGCTCTCTTCTTTGCCCGCCTCAAGGGTATGGACAAGCGCCGGGCCGAGAGCGCGCTGCGCGAGTGGTTTGAACGGCTCGACATATCGTCGTGGTGGGGCCGCAAGGTCGAGGAGCTGTCAAAGGGTATGGCGCAGAAGGTGCAGTTTATCGTCACGGTGCTACACCGCCCCAAGCTGCTCATCTTCGACGAGCCTTTCTCGGGATTTGACCCCATCAATGCCGGCGTGCTCAAGCGCGAGATACTCGCCCTGCGCGACAGCGGCGCCACTGTCATCTTCTCCACCCACAATATGGCCAGTGTCGAGGAGCTGTGCGACAACATCACTCTGATCAACCGCTCCCACAATATCCTCACCGGCAGTGTCGACGAGCTGCGCCTCCGCTACGCCGGCGACCGCTACGAGCTGATGTTCGGCGGCGCCACGGCCGAGTCGCTTGCCGCCGCGCTGGGCGCCCGTGTGCGCGACTTCGCCGCCTCGGCGCCCGACCGCCACGGCATGATCACGGCCGCCTTTGCCATGGCTTCGCCCGGCGCCGATGCCGTGCGCGACGCTCTGGCCACGGCCAACTCCGCCGCCGATATCGCCGCCTTCCGCCGTCTCCTCCCCTCGATGGACGAAATCTTCGTGCGCACCGTCGAGGCCAGCAATTCACATACCGATACACCTCCAGCCATACAGCCATGTCAGCCCGCAGTGCCCTCCGTATAATCATCTCCCGCGAATACTTTGAGCGCGTAAAGCGCAAGAGTTTTATCATCAGTACCATCCTGATGCCCCTGCTCATGATGGGCATGATGGTGGCCCCGGCGCTCATCGCCATCCTGGCCGAGCCGGAGGAGAACCTCGTGGCGGTCATAGACGACACGCAGGTCATCTCGCCGATGCTTCAGAATGAGGGCCAGGTGCGCTTCGCGCCATTTGTCGACAGCCTCGACAGCGCCAAGGACAATGAGGCATTCGACGCCATCCTCGTCATCGGCCGCGACGCCGTCTCGAGCCCCCGCGGCTCCATCGCGCTGTACACGCGCGGAGCGCCGTCGATGCAGACCGAGCAGTATATCGCCTCGCAGCTCGAGCACGCCATATCGTCGCTGCGCATCAAGGAGTACGACATCGCCAATCTCCGCCAGATCATGGAGGAGGTGCAGGTCGACGTGGAGATGGACACCTTCCGCATCGACCGCGAGGAGGAGAGCGCCACCTCGTCGATGCTCTCTTACATACTGGGCATGGTGGTGATGTTTATCCTCTACATGTTTATCCTGCTCTACGGGCAGATGGTGATGACCTCCATCATCGAGGAGAAAAACAATCGTGTGCTGGAGCTGGTGGTGTCGTCGGTGCGCCCCACCGACCTCATGCTCGGCAAGATACTCGGCATCGGCCTTGTGGCCATCACCCAGATAATGGTGTGGGTCGTGCTGCTCATCGCCTGCTCGGTATGGCTCATGCCGCTGCTGGCCGGCGCGGTGAGCTCCACCGACGATGTCACCCTCACCCAGGCGGTCACCACTCTGGGCGACCCCTCGTACATGCTGGCCATACTGGGATATCTGGTGCTCTTCCTCATCGGTGGCTATCTCTTCTACTCGTCGATATACGCGGCCATCGGCTCGGCGGTCGACAATATCCAGGACGCCTCGCAGCTCCAGACCGTGGCCATGGTGCCCATCATGCTGGCGCTGATAGTGTCGATGTCGGTGGTGACCGAGCCCAACTCGTCGCTCGCTCTGTGGACGTCGATGATACCCTTCACCTCGCCCATGGTGATGATGGCCCGCCTGCCCTTCGGCATACCGGCCTGGCAGCCGGTGGTGAGTCTGCTCCTGCTCGTGGCCGGTCTGCTGGTCATGATATGGCTCAGCGCCAAGATATACCGTGTGGGCATATTCATGTACGGCAAGAAACCCACGGTGGCCGAGCTTATCCGCTGGACGCGATACAAGTGAGGCGGTCGTGAACATCGCGGCGCGACGGGTGTTATCTATATATCTATTAAAACCGTTTGATTATGGATAATACTGTTGTCAAGCCTTATGCCGACGCTCTCGCCGCGCAGAAGGCCAAGCTCCAGGGATATGTGGCCGACGGCTTCGGCGCCCTCGCTGTGCCTGCCGATGCCAAGGCTCTCCCCGTCGCCCGTAAGGATTTCCTCACCGACTCGGCCGTGTGCTTTCTGGTGCTCGGCGCCATCGGTATCGTGATTGCTCTGGTGAGCCGCAATATGGGAGTGGTCATGGCTGCCGCCGCCGCCATCCTCAGTGGCGGATACCTCTATGTAAAGGGTAAGCAGGCCATGCGCGCCACGGCCTATGCCAATCTCAGCTCCGGCCTCTATGCGGGCATCGAGCAGGTGGTCGACGGCACCCGCTCGCGCTGGTCGGCTTTCATGGCCGGGCAAAACGACAGCCTGCGCAAGGCCGTGGTAAGCTCTGCCGCCGATGCCGACGCCAAGGTCGCCCTCATCGATAAAATCGGCTCCACACCCGATATCACTGTCAATCTGCCCGAGATGCAGGCCGACCTTGCCGCCATCGCCGCCAAGGAAGACCTCGGCGCATACCGCGCCTATATCGACAAGGCACGCAGCGCAGTGTCAGCGGCTGTAGATACTGCCGACGGCGCCCAGAGCGCCATCTATACCGCCCTCGGCAAGGCCTGACGCCCGTCTGTAGCATAAATGATATGAAACGTAACCCGCTCATGCTCAGAGCGGGTTACGTTTTTATACCCCTATTGGTAACATATGGATACTGTTAAGGAGTGTTAAAATAGGGGGGGGGGGGGCGAGAAAAATAGGTATTACATTTGCGGTCGACAAG
>CAJUOC010000046.1 GCA_910587925.1 uncultured Muribaculaceae bacterium | reverse complement strand
CCCGTCGGTATAAACGGTGGCCGCCGCGGCGCAAGAGTGCGTCGCGGCGGCTTTTGGGTGGCGGTGTGGGCTATGTCGATGAAATGTTGTATCTTTGCTGCGTGAGACCTAAGCATGTGACTTTTGAGTTTAAGCAGTTTTGCATCACAGACCATCACTGTGGCATGAAGCTCGGTACCGACGGTATGTTGCTCGGAGCCTGGGCGCGTGTGCCTCATGATGTGGCTGTGCGGGCCTGCGATGTGGGCACGGGTTGCGG
This sequence comes from uncultured Muribaculaceae bacterium, assembly GCA_910587925.1. Classification (GTDB taxonomy): domain Bacteria; phylum Bacteroidota; class Bacteroidia; order Bacteroidales; family Muribaculaceae; genus CAG-873. The sequence continues at coordinate 11,629 of CAJUOC010000046.1, read as the reverse complement.
GATTGTGGCTCTGCTGCTGGCTCACCGCTACCCCGGACTCGACATCACCGGGGTGGATATCGACCACTCGGCCTGCTGCGATGCTGCTGTCAACTTTGCCTGCTCGCCATGGGACGACCGTCTGCACTCGGTATGTACCGACATCACTGAGGATATGATGGGCGGCGGCTATGACATGGTGGTGAGCAATCCGCCATATTTCCACACCGGCGAGCGTGCTCCGGGACAGGCGCGCGCCACGGCCCGCCACGCCGATACCCTCTCGGCCGACTGGCTGGTGGAGCATGCCGGCGAGCTGCTGGCAAGCTGCGGCACACTGTCGCTGATAGTGCCTGCGACCGACGAGGAGCGCCTGATCGAGCGCGCGGCATTTGCGCGGATGTATCCGCGGCGGATATGTCGGGTGAGTTCTGTCGAGGGCAAGGCACCCATACGCCTGCTGATGGAACTTGCGCGCACCGACGGCCCGACCGAGGTCACGACGATGGCTCTGCGACACGCCGACGGCAGCCCGACCGCCGACTATATCAAAATGTTTAAAGACTACTACCTGCACCTATGATAAATATCACATATACCATGCCGCCCGCACGTCGGCTGCTGCTGCTCGCGCTGCTCTTTGTGGCCGGGCTGAGTATCGCCGGCATCGCCGGCGGTATGCTGATGTCGATGGCGTCGCCCGCGCGTCTGCTCGCCATGACCCGTATCGCCACGGTGATACAGGATGTGCTGATGCTGGTGGTGCCCGCCGTGGCCACGGCGATGCTGGTGACGCGGCGTCCGGCGCAGTTGCTGGCCGTCGACACCACACCGCCGGCAACATTCTATCTTGCGGCCGTCGCGGGTCTGATATTTGCCTCGCCGCTGATGTCGGCAATCATCGAGTGGAATGCCTCGCTGCATCTGCCCGCGTCGATGCAGGCCCTTGAGGCGTCGCTGCGCGCGATGGAAGAGCGGGCCGGCGGTGCGGTGGAGTTTATGCTCGGCCCGGCCACGGCAGGCAACCTTGTGGTGAGTCTGCTGCTGGTGGGGGTGCTCGCCGGAGTGTCGGAAGAGCTTTTTTTCCGCGGCGCCTTGCAGCGGCTGATAGCCTCGACAGGAATGTCGGCCGCGGGAGCGGTGTGGGTGACAGCGCTTGTCTTCAGCGCAGTGCACATGCAGCCCTTTGGCCTGGTGCCGCGGCTGCTGCTGGGCGCATATCTGGGCTACCTGCTGGTGTGGAGCGGCTCGGTGTGGGTACCGGTGACGGTACACACCCTCAACAACTCGCTGTATGTGGTGATGCGCTACGCCACCGGCTCGGGCGAGAGCGAGTATGGCTCCGGCTCGCCCGTCGTACTTATCGCAAGCGCAGTCCTGACCGGCGCGATGCTGGTGTGGATGTATCGCAATCGTAACAAGAAGTCAGAAAATCAATGAACAAGCCACAAGCCTTCCTTTTTGACCTTGACGGAGTGCTAATCGACTCCGAAGGCGGATACTCAGAGTTTTGGGGTGAGATGAACCGGCGCTTTGCGCCTCACGAGCCCGACCTGGCCCGTCGTATCAAAGGTACCACGCTGCCGTCGATACTGTCGACATACTTTCCCGATGCCGCCGTGCAGGCCGAGATACGCCGCCTGCTCAGCGAGTACGAAGACCACATGCCTTATACACTGTATCCCGGTACGCTCGACGCACTGCGCGAGCTGCGCAGCCGCGGCATATGCCGCGCGATAGTCACCTCGAGCGGCCGCGCCAAGATGGATCGTCTGCTCGATGCGCTGCCCGAGCTCAACATGCTCATCGACGTGCTTGTGACCGACGAAGACGTATCCCGCTCCAAGCCCGACCCCGAGCCGTATCTCAAGGCCGCCGACCTGCTGGGCGCCGACCCGCGGAAGTGTGTGGTGGTCGAGGACTCGCTCAACGGCTTGCGCTCGGGCCGTGCCGCCGGCGCGTATGTGGTGGGCATCGCCACTACCAATCCCCGCGAGGCAATCGCCCCGCTGAGCGACGCCGTGGTAGACACGGTGGCAGACGTTTGCACCGTTCTCGATAAATAACTACCTTTGTAGTCATTTGCAATACACGCTTACTTATGACAGATACACTCGCCGAATACATAAAACGCAATCCGCTATGCAAGAGCATACTGTCGAAGCCCAGCCCGTGGTGGTTCATACTGCTGGTCGACTTCGCCATCGTGATGCTCAGCTGCTGGGCCACCTTCTCGCTCAACAAGCAGCCCGAGAGCCCGACGCTCGGATTCTGGGGCACACGTCTTGGAGAGGGAGTGGTGACCGTCGCCATCTACCTCGCCTATATGATGGCCGTGAGGCCGTTCAGATATATCGTGCGCCTGTCGGTGGTGCAAGACCTTTTCAGGGTGTCGATAGCCGTGATGGGCGCCGCCATGACACAGTTTGTGATCACGGCAGCGGTGCGTATAGCCTGCGGCGACACCTACATCCAGCTGTGGAACATATTTGTGATAGCCCTGCTCAGCTTCACCATGATGATGCTCTGTCGCCTGGCTATTAAGTATATATATCAGATACTCACCACCGGGCTGAGCGGCCGCAAGCGGGTGGTGGTGCTCGCCTCGGGCATGGATTCATTCAACTTTGCCCGCGCCCTGCTCAACGAGCCCGACGGACAGTACCGCCCCGTGGCGCTCATCTCGCTCGGCACCGCCAAGGCCTCATCAATCAACGGTCTGCCGCTGTATACCTTCGACAAAGAGACCGTGGCTTCCATCTTCGAAAAGCACGACGCCGCCACGCTGATGTTTCCCTCGTCGAGCCTCAACTCCATGCGGCAGGGGCTGGCCGATACCTTTCTCTCGCATCACATAAAGCTGCTGACATACAACTCGGTAAACGAGTTTGACGGTACCGCCGACTCGGCCCGCAACACCTCAGCCTCAGTGCGCGACATCAACATCGAGGATCTGCTGGGCCGCGACGTCATCAAGCCCGACACCGCCGAGGTGCTCGCCCAGCTGCGCGGACAAGTGGTGATGGTGACCGGCGCCGCCGGCTCCATCGGCTCAGAGATAGTCAACCAGGTGGCCCAGATGGGCGTGGCAGAGCTGGTGCTGGTCGACCAGGCCGAGACCCCGATGCACGAGCTTCAGCTATTCATGGAGTCGCGCCATCCCGACACCCTCATCCATCTCTTTGTGGGCGATGTGGCCAATGGCGAGCGTATGGAGCAGGCCTTCATGCGCTACCGGCCGCGATACGTGTTCCACGCCGCAGCGTACAAGCACGTGCCCATGATGGAGCGCAACCCCGCCGAGGCCATCCTCACCAACGTGATAGGCACCAAGACCCTGGCCGACCTGGCCGTGCGCTACCGTGTCGACAAGTTTGTGATGATATCGACCGACAAGGCCGTCAACCCCACCAACGTGATGGGCGCGTCGAAGCGTATCGCCGAGATATACGTGCAGAGCCTCTTTTTCCACAACCGCCAGCATACCGACGGCGCCGCTACACAGTTTATCACCACCCGATTTGGCAACGTGCTCGGGTCCAACGGCTCCGTGATACCCCTCTTCCGCCGTCAGATCGAGCACGGCGGCCCCGTGACCGTGACACACCGCGACATCATCCGCTACTTCATGACCATCCCCGAGGCCTGCTCGCTGGTGCTCCAGGCCGGCACGATGGGCCACGGCGGTGAGATATTTATCTTCGACATGGGCCAGCCCGTGCGCATCTACGACCTGGCCACCCGCATGATATCGCTCTCGGGCCTGCGACCCGGCGAGGATATCGAGATAGTCGAGACAGGCCTGCGCCCCGGCGAGAAACTCTACGAGGAGCTGCTCAACGACAAGGAGCGCACCATGGCCACCACCAACGACAAGATAATGATAGCCAAGGTGCGCATCTACGACTACCTCGAGGTATCGGAGCATATCGTGAAGCTGCAGCGGCTCACCGCCCGCGGCGAGTACCACGACATCGTGGCCGAGATGAAGCGCATGGTACCCGAGTACAAGTCGCAAAACTCAGTGTGGGCCTCCATCGACCGCGAGATCCCCACCGGCCAAGTAATCACCGAAATACAACCACGATAATGAAGCATCTCCTCCTGCGGGCCGCGCTGCTCGCCGCAATAGTCGCCTCGCCCGCCATCCCCGCCCGGGCCGACAATCCGCTGGGCAAGCTCGGCGACATCATCTCCGGACTGACCTCCAAGGAAGACTTCGACATCAGCTCCCTGCAGGGCACCTGGGCATACACCTCGCCCGCCGTGACCCTCAAGAGCGGAAATGTCGCCGGCAAGATAGGCGGTACAGCCGCCTCGGCCGCCGTCGAGAGCAAAATCGCGCCATATTTCAAGCGCCTCGGCCTCGACAAGACCAAGATAACGTTTGACGCCGAGGGCGGGTTTTCCATCGATGTGTGCGGCCGCGCCGTCAAAGGTACCGTCGAGCGCCCCGACAGCGCCGACACGGCCGACGGCACCCTCATATTCAACTTCGGCAAGTCGAAAATCGGCCGCGTGACCACCCATGTCACCAAGAGCGCCACCGGCGACCTCACCGTCACCTTCGACGCCTCCAAGTTTGTCGAAATCGTGCAGAAAGTCGCCAGCGTGAGCGGCAACTCCTCGCTGCAGACCCTCTCCAAGATGCTCTCGTCTTACGACGGCATCTATGTGGGCGCCCGCCTCAAGAAGCAGAAGTGACACCGCTCAGCCCGGTAAGGCGCCGGTGGAGGCTGGCGCGGCTCGCCTACAGCCGGTATGTCCACCACTTTGGCGCGGCCATCCGCACCGGCGACAAGTGTATCGGCACGGTAGCCGCCGTGGCCGCTCTCGGCTGTCTGGTACTGCTGGTGCTGTACTTCGGCTACGACCATGCGCCGGCCGACGCCCGCGGCCTGCGGCTCGCGCTGCGTTTCTGCCAGGGTGTGTTTGTCACCCGTGTGATATACCAGCTCGTGTTCAGTTTCCGCTCCGCCGTAGCCTCGACAGGAGCGGTCAAGTGGGTGGTGCAGCTCTGTCTGCTCGGTACATTGCTGGCTTGGATATACCCGCGGCCCGAGAATCCGTGGCTGCCGTGGCTCGACACGCTGCTGTACTCGCGGGCGTTTCTTTTCGCGACGCTGTGTGCCTATGCAGTGCTCGAGCTGTCTTACGGGCTGATGAGCCTCGTGAGCCGTCGCACCAATCCCTCGCTGCTGCTCTCGGCCAGCTTTCTCTTCTTCATCATCACCGGCTCGCTGGTGCTCATGCTGCCGCGGTGTACCGTGGCGCCCATATCATATGCCGACGCTCTGTTTGTGGCCTCGTCGGCGGTGAGCATCACCGGCCTCACCACGGTCGATATACCGTCGACATTCACTCCCGCCGGCCTGGCCGTGCTGGCCGTGCTCATCCAGACCGGCGGCCTGGGAGTACTCACCTTCACCAGCTTTTTCGCGCTCTTTTTCAGCGGCACCACATCGGTATACAATCAGCTGCTCATACGCGACATGATGTACTCCCGCTCCATGAACGCCCTCATCCCCACGCTGCTCTACATCCTCGCCTTCACCCTCACGGTCGAGCTGCTCGGCGCCGCAGCCGTATACGTCGCCATCCCCGCCGAGCTCGGGCTGAGCGTGGGCGAGCGGTTGGTGCTGGCCGGGTTTCACTCGCTGTCGTCGTTTTGCAACGCCGGCTTCTCCTGCCTGCCCGGCGGCCTGTCAAACGCAACCATGATGGCCCACGGCCAGGCCGTGTACAGCGTCACCTCAGTGCTGGTCTTCGCCGGCGCCATCGGCTTCCCGATACTGGTCAACTTCAAAGACTGGGCCGCCGAGCGGCTGCGGTCGCTGCGCCGCCGCGGCAAGCCCCGGCCGCTGCATCTCTTTGACCTCAATACCAAGCTGGTGATGACCACCTCGCTCATCGTCTTGGGCATCGGCTCCGTCGGTTTCCTCGCCCTGGAGTACGACAATACCCTGGCCGGGATGCCGCTCGGAGTGAAAATCAATCAGGCCGTGTTCAACGCGCTGACGCCCCGCTCGGCCGGCTTCGCGTCGGTCGATCCGGCGCAATTTCTGCCACTGACGCTGCTGCTGGTGATGGTGCAGATGTGGATAGGCGGCGCATCGCAGTCGCTCGGCGGCGGCATCAAGGTCAATACCGTGGCCGCCATCTATCTCAACGTGCGATCGATAGTCACAGGCCGCAGCCGCTCGTGGGCCTACGACCGCACCGTGTCGATAGGCTCCATACGCCGCGCCAACGCAGTGGTGGCGCTGTCGATAGCCGCTCTGGTGACATTTCTCGGCGTCGAGCTGTGGCTTGAACCGGCCCTGCCGCTCAAAGCGGTGGTCTTCGAGGTGGTGTCGGCGCTCTTTACCGTCGGGTCGTCGCTGGGCATCACCGCCGAGCTGGGCGATGCCTCAAAGGCGGTGCTGTCGGTGGCTATGTTTGTGGGCCGGGTGGGCATCATATCATTGCTGGCCGGCATGATAGGCAGCCGCCGCGACTTCTCTCAGTATCTCCCCGAAGAAAACATAATCATAAACTGATGAAATACCTCGTAATCGGCCTCGGAATCTACGGAGCCAATCTCGCCCGCGACCTCGCCGCCCAGGGCCACGAAGTGATAGGTGCCGACCGCTCGCGCGCCAACGTCGACGCCATCAAGGACTATATTACCACGGCATATGTAGTCGATTCGACCGAGGAGGCAGCCCTGTCAGTGCTGCCCCTGCGGGGCGTCGACCTGGTGGTGGTGGCCATCGGCGAGAATTTCGGTGCCTCGGTCAAGACAGTGGCCCTGCTCAAGAAGGCAGGAGTCGAGCACATATATGCCCGCGCCATCGACGAGCTGCACGAGTCGATACTCGAGGGTTTTGAGGTGCAGCGCATACTGCGCCCCGAGCAGCGCGCCGCCTTCGACCTCACCCGCGAGATGTCGCTCGGCACCGATGTCACCTCGATGGAGGTGTGCCCCGACAGCGGAGTGGTGCGCTTCGCGGCCCCCGAGGTCCTCGTGGGACTTGACTACAGCGACCTGCATCTCGAGCGCGACTACGGCCTGCGGCTCATAGCCGTGACCCGCCCCGAGTCGGCGCGCAATGTGCTCGGCGTGGCCCATCTGGAGCAGCGTCCGCTCGATACGGCGGCCGAGGGCGCAGTCGTAGCCAAGGGCGACATGTTCGTCGTATACGGTACAAAGCAGGCCTTCCGAGCCCTGCTCAGGAGCCTGCGGTGAGAGCGTCGGCGTGGCGGCCGAGATTGTAGCGCAGGTCGGCTATCTTCCAGTACTTTCCAAGCTCCGGCTCCCCGGCAAACTCCGGCAGATACAGAGTCGAGCGCAGCGCGGGATAGCGCCGGCAGGTAAAGGCGACCTTGGCGTCGTATGGCAGCGCATCGAAGCGGCGCAGATGCTCGGCGGTGCAGCCATTGTTCTCGCTGAATTTCACGATACAGTTTGACATATCCAGCCGGGCGAGGCGCCGTGTCCACTTGTCGAGAGCCTCGGCCGTGTCGGCGTAGTGCAGGAAGTGTATCTCGCGGCCGCCCGGGAGGATGCCCAGCGGATAGTCGGGCAGATGCGACAGAGCGGCGCGGTGACGGCTGTGGGTGGCGGTGGTCATCTGCATGGGGCCGTGGAGCAGCACCGGGTCTTCGAGCAGGTCGAGGTAGTCGTCGGGCATGATAAACAGACCCACAAACGGCGAGTTGAACTCCGTGCCGTAAAAGCGGTACATGAAGCTGCTGAAGCAGTCGTTGCTGATGATGCTTACGCGGCGGTTGCGCAGCCGGCGGCGTCGCAGCGGCATCACGGCGCGGTATGCGAGCCTGGCCGCAGCCTGGCGTATGGAGTTGAGTGTCATCGGGGGGGGCAGGTGGTTATCTAAAAAGTGAGCCTCCGCATGTGTGTGGAGGCTCAACCGGGTTTTTGAGAATGGTTTTTAATCGTCAGCGTACGCGCAGCTTCTGACCCGGGCGCAGCTTCGATGATGATTTGATGCCGTTGAGACGGCAGATTGCTTGCACTGTCGTACCGTTGCGCGAGGCTATGCGGCTCAGCGAGTCGCCGCTGCGCACGGTGTAAGATTGAGATTTGCCGCTTTTCGATGCCTTGGATGCTGCTGTCGAGCGTTTCGACGAGCCGTACTCTACCTTGTGTGTGGCGCGGTACCGGGCTGCATAGGCAGCATTTTCCTCGGGCGAGAAATTGCGGGCGTTTTGGTATGTGTTTTTATCGAAAGTATAAGTGTCGGTATGTGTGGTCTGGTTTGCGAAGTCAAAGATTGCGGCGGGATTGATGGCATATCCCATGTAGCGGGTCTCGAAATGCAGGTGAGAGCCAAAGGAGCGGCCTGTGTTGCCGGCCAGGGCGATGGGGTCGCCGGCGCGCACATACTGGTCGGGCTCGACGAGAAATTTGCTCAGGTGGCCGTATACGGTCTCCAGGTCGTTGGTGTGGCGGAGCACGACATAGTAGCCGTAGCCGCGGCGCTCGTATTTGGTAAGGCGCACCCGGCCGTCAAATGCGGCGCGGATGGTGTCGCCGGTGTTGGCCTTGAGGTCGATGCCCTTGTGCATGCGGCGGAAGCGCTTGCGGTATCCGTAGGGCGAGGTCACGTAGCCGGGGTGGGGCATGTGGTAGCCGGTGACGTCAATCACCGCGCTCTGGGGCACGGCGGTATTTTTGTAGCAATTGACATACTGGCTTTCCCAGCCCTCGGTGTATATGTCAAACTCGGGCTCCTCCTCTTCGGCGAAGAGCGACTCGAGGTATTTGGTGGTATTGTCAAGCTCGATGGTGCTGGTCTGGGCGGCGATGAGCTGGCCGTGCTGGGAAGTGTGCTGGCCGGGGAGGCGATAGTTCTGTGCCTGGGCGCAGAGAGCGCCGGCGATGGTGAGAAAAGCTGCGGTGAATATCTTGCGGGAGAGTTTCATTGGGCTTTAAGGGTGGTACTTTTTGAGGAGAGATGGCTTTGAGGATAGAGGATTCAGTTCATTTCATCGGGGCAGTAGATGGCCTCGGCGGTAATCATGGGGTAGTCGAAGATTTCCTCGGGACGGAAGAAACGGTTGATTTCGACCAGTGCATTCTCGGGCGAGTCGGAGGCGTGGATGATATTCTCCTGGCCCGACATGCCGAAGTCGCCGCGGATGGTACCCGGGGCGGCCAGGCGCGAGTTGGTGGCGCCCACCAGGGTGCGCACCACAGCCACGGCGTCTTTGCCCTTGAGCACCGCCACGATGACAGGAGTGGCCTCCATGGAGCGGAGCAGCGAGGGGAAGAAGGGGCGGTCGACAAGATGAGCGTAATGCTCGCGCAGGATGGTGTCGTCGAGCTGCATCATCTTGATGCCGGTGATGAAGAGGCCCTTGCGCTGCAGGCGCGTGAGCACATCGCCTACCAGCGAGCGCCGGATGGCCGAAGGCTTCAATATGATAAATGTCTGCTCCATGATGAGTCGCTGTAATTGTTAAAAGCCGGCCGCTGGCGCTGACCGACTCTCCAAATTTACGAATTTTGGCTGAACTGTGGAAAGAAAAACGGCTAAAAAATGTTTCACAGTCACGCGATTGCATCATTTTGGCGGCTTAAAGTATATTGATTCAGCGATTTGGCGGCAAATATGTTCTACAACATGTTTTCAACAAATCACCCTGTGTCCGTGTTGCGGCCGCCGCAAATTGTTAAGCCGCTTTCACATATGGCACACCGCGTGTGAAAATGTGCACGCCACCAAACGCATCCCCCGCCTCGCCCGCATCGCACGTCATGCATGCAGGCTGAGGCAGCCTCGCCCCGCGGTGCGTGTCGGGGCATCGCGGAGCGATGCAATATTGTAGCCGTGGGTGCAACCCACGGAATCGGGCGGATGTACGGGGGCGACCGATTTATCGGTCGAATATAAGAGGGTCGAGGCAAAGCGTGACAGATGGAGTTGATTTATTCGACCGGCATGCCGGTCGGTGGTCGAAGATGCATTGTTACCGTGGGTTACACCCACGGCTACAATATTGCACCGCTACGCGGTGATGTGTCATGTCCGGCATTGAATCCTCCGGGTGATAAGACGTATGCAAATATAACCATCTTAGAGTCACGATGCAATAGCTGTCGATAGATTGCGGTCGTTGCATTATGTAGGACTGTTATCGTATGTGTATGGGGGCGTGCGGATGTTGAGGAAGTGGCCGCGTATCGCAAGCGTAGGCTTGTCTGCCAACGTATGCGTTGCCGTGCCGTCAGGGCATCGCAGAGCGATGCAATATTGTAGCCGTGGGTGCAACCCACGGAATCGGGCGGATGTACGGGGCGACCGATTTATCGGTCGAATATTACAGCGGTTGGTGTAATATGTATCTGTCGTCGTAGTCCACGCCATTGACGGTTAATAACCGCTTGAACTCATCTACCATTGTGGTGTGCATATGGTGTTGAGGCTGGCTAAGGATGTAATTAGCGACGGCCTTTTCGTGGGATTTTGATATGCTGAAGACTGCATAGCCGTCTTGCCATGCAAATTTATGGTGGCACTTCTGCTGAATCCATTGGTTTGTCGCCAATTTCAAATCCTTGACCAACCCTGGGATATTAACCGTGGGTTTGCATCCGGCCAAAATGTGCACATGGTCGCGAAATCCCCCTATTGCGATTGGTGTATGTCCTGCATTTTTTATGATTCCTGCCATGTAGCGAAACAGCTCCTCGCGCCATTCGTCGGCGAGGATTGCGTCACGATACTTTACGCTAAATACGATGTGTAAGTTGATTTGTGCAAATGTGTTACTCATTTATTGCTGAGATTTATTCGACCGGCATGCCGGTGGGTGGTCGAAGGTGCATTGTTACCGTGGGTTACACCCACGGCTACAATATTGCACCGCTACGCGGTGATGTGTCATGTCCGGCATTGAATCCTCCGGGTGATAAGACGTATGCAAATATAACCATCTTAGAGTCACGATGCAATAGCTGTCGATAGATTGCGGTCGTTGCATTATGTAGGACTGTTATCGTATGTGTATGGGGGCGTGCGGATGTTGAGGAAGTGGCCGCGTATCGCAAGCGTAGGCTTGTCTGCCAACGTATGCGTTGCCGTGCCGTCAGGGCATCGCGGAGCGATGCAATATTGTAGCCGTGGGTGCAACCCACGGAATAGGGCGGATGTACGGGGGCGACCGATTTATCGGTCGAATATAAGAGGGTCGACGCAAAGCGTGCCAGACGGAGTTGATTTATTCGACCGGCATGCCGGTCGGTGGTCGAATATGCATTGTTACCGTGGGTTACACCCACGGCTATCATATTGCACCGCTACGCGGTGATGAGCCAAAGATACACAGGTATTAGACAGGTCGGGTGCCGTCGCGCGGTAACGTGTCTGAAAGTATGATGAATGGACGGTCCTCGCCCGCGTTGCGCGTCAGACGTGCTGGATGAGTGCGTGTCGGGCGTGTATGATGGCACGAGAGTGCGTTGCAGCACCGCCTTAAGTGGCAGTAGCTCGCATAACGGAAGCGCTCCGCGCTTCCCGGGTTGAGGCCTCATCGGTCGGATATGGGCGGAAAAGTAAAGGCGGGAGATTGCTCTCCCGCCTTTGGCGGTGGTGTGATTCGCACAGGATTCAAACCTGTAACCTTCTGATCCGTAGTCAGATGCTCT
>CAJUOC010000045.1 GCA_910587925.1 uncultured Muribaculaceae bacterium | reverse complement strand
AAATACCGAGGTGTAATACCTTGGCAGCGCGCAGGTTGCAAACCTGCGCGGACTAACTTGGGTATACGGAGTCGTCCACCCACGATAAACCGCATCACGCATTGGTAGGGTCGCCACCTGTGGCGACCGCCACTCGGGCAACAATACGGTTAGTCCGCGCAGGTTTGTAACCTGCGCGTCACCAAGGCATTACACCTCGTAGTTTTGGCTTTGTAAGTCAAAACTACGCCTCAGCCACTAAGATACATCCGTCGGCGTTTGTGTTGGGACGTGTGATGCTATTACTGTTGCGGCGGTCGCCACAGGTGGCGACCCTACACGGGGTTGCAAAAGCCTTGTACTGTATCGCGAATCAAGTGGCATCGGAGATGGTCTAAAATTTTTTTGCGCTAACTGTTTGATTTTGCAAAAAAAAGCTACTTTTGCGCTGATAATGAAGCATTTTTTATATCTACAATCTCGGCGCGTCCATAAAACGACTATCTCATGACACAAAACCTTAAGCTCCGGTCGCTACTCATCATATTCTTTTTTGCCGTATCTTTCCATGCGGCTGCAGCGGATGCCATCATTGTACGGGGCGCTGTGTATGACAGGGCCACTGACAAGGAGCTGTTTGGCGCGACTGCCCGACTGCTCAACGCCTCTGACAGCGCCATCGTCGCTGAGACCGTTGCCGACGGATACTGGGGTGGCAATGCCACGACTCCGTCGGTACGCAGATCGATATTTATGTTTTATAATGTCGACCGAACCCGTAGTTATATACTCGAGCTCACGGCCGACGGCTATCAGCACATATACGTGGATGTAGACCCGGCGACATTGTCCCGCAGGCTTGATACGATGGACTTGGGCAAGATTTACATCAACAGTCAAGCAAAGATGCTCGACGAGGTGGTGGTGAAAGCGTCGAGAGTGATGTTTTATAGTAAAGGCGACACCGTTATCTATAATGCCGACGCCTTTGTACTTGCAGAGGGAAGTATGCTCGACGCGCTCATAAGTCAGATGCCGGGAGTGGAGCTGAAAGATGACGGACAGATTTATGTCAACGGACGCTATGTCGAGAATCTGCTACTCAATGGCAAGGATTTTTTTAAGGGAAACAAGCGGATGATGCTCGACAACCTCGGCGCATATACTGTCAAGGATATAGCGGTATATGAGCGCCAGGACGAGGCAGACCGCATCATGGGCAAAGACTATGGAGAGAGGCACCTATCGATGGATGTACGCCTTAAAAAGGAATACAATCATGGGCTGCTTACCAACATGGAGGCGGGATACGGCTCGAGCGACCGCTATCTGGGTCGCATCTTCGCCCTATGGTATGCCGACAATGCCCGTCTGTCTTTATACGGCAGCGCCAACAATCTGAGTGACCGGCGTAAACCGGGTCAAGATACAGATTTCAAGCCGGGCAGCATGCAGTCGGGCGACTTGTCGGTCTCTCAGGGCGGATTTGACTATTGGGTCAAGATACCGTATCGTGATGTAACATTCTCGGGTGATGTCATGGCCTCACGCCAGAGTATCGACGATGACCGCAGCGTGCTGACTACCAATTTCCTGCCGGGCGGCAATACATACGGATATTCTTACAGCCTCTCGCGCAACAGGTCTCTGTCGCTCTCTACCTCCCATACGCTGGACATCGAGAAGCCGAAGTGGAATCTGAAAGTATCCCCGGCCTTCAGCTATAATAAAAATGACGATGCCACCGGGCTGTCGGCGGCAACCTTTTCAGAGGAGTGGAAAGATGCCGGCAAGGATTTCATAGACAATCTGTATCACGGCGCGCCGGCCGAGGTCCTGGCCTCAATTCTTAACAGGAATATCGACGACAGCAAGCGGCACGGCCATAGCATCGATGCGTCTGTATGGTCAAACGGTAAGTTTAAGCTACCCAACGACGCCGACGCCATTACGTATCTCCTATCGGGAAAATACAAGCGTCATCACTTCGACCGGTATCAGCGATATATCTTGAATTTCGGCGCAGACCCGACACCATCTGACCATTTCGACCGCTACTTTGACGACACCCCCGACTACCGGTGGTCGGCCACAGGAGCTGTCGGGTACATATGGGCTGCGGCGGCGGGGATGTTTCTTGACTCGTGGTATCAGTACGACCGTACATACTCCCGCGAGGTGTCAAATCTTTACCGGCTTGAGAACATCTTCGACGCCGCGGCCGAGGACAGGCCGTCGGGCTGGCTGCCGTCCATGTCAGAATATGAGTCGACACTGGATTTGGGCAACAGCTTCAACAGCAGCAAGACCGAAAACCTCCATTCGATAAATTTCAAGTGGACATGGTGGCCTGTAAGTAAGCTGTACCTCGCCGTCAACCTGCCGGTATGCTACCGCGAACAACACCTTCATTACATCCGGGGCGACATCAACTCGTCGTTTTCAAGAAAACGCATTTACGCGGGGAATGCCTCATTTAATCTTAACTACTTCGGCCGGCCACATTTCGTCTACGTCGAGTACAAGAGAAACGTATCATCGCCCGACCCGGTCGATATGGTCGACTTCACCGACGCGCTTGACCCGCTCAACATACGTATGGGCAACCCGGAGCTGAAAGACTCCGAGTCGCATCAGCTCCGGCTGACATACCGATCTGAGCGGGGGAGAGTATACCAGCGCTACAGCCTGCATGCGACGGTCATTAGAAATGCGCTCGCATACGGCTATGGCTACGACTCCCATACGGGAGTCAAGACCGGGAAAATGTATAACGTCAACGGCAACCACACGATGGGGGCGTCTCAGGATTTCGCGGTATTCTTAGGCTCGGCCAGGCAGTTTATAATCGGTAATACCACGACTCTGGACTATCGCCGCAGCGTAGATCTTATCAGCGAGAATACACCGGCCCCAGCCAGGAATAAAGTCGGCAATATCCAGCTGAACGAGAATCTTAATCTCTCATACAGATTTGGTAAAAGCAAAATTGCTCTTGAGGGCGAGGCGCGTATCAGCCATTTTACCGGCGGGCGGCAGGGCTTCAAGGATTTCACGGCAAAGGACTTCCTTTACGGCATCAAAGGAAACTTCAGTCTCCCGGCCGGATTTGGCATCAATACCGACTTTACTGTGTATACCCGCAGAGGCTACTCCGACGGCGCGCTCAACAAGACCAACTGTGTATGGAACGCGCAGGCGAGCTATACCATGCTGAGAGGTCGCCTGACATTCATGGCCGACGGCTTCGACATACTTCACAATCTCAGCAACGTATTTTACAGCGTCAACGCTCAGGCCCGCACGGAGACCTATACCAATGTGCTTCCGCGCTACGTGATGTTTCATGTCCAATGGAAATTCCACAAGGCTCCTCCGAAAAAATGAGTGTACGGAAATTCAAACCGGCAGATACCGGGCGCGAGGCTGTATCGCAGAAAGGCCGTGTCGCAGGGCTGATTACAAACTTTAAGAAAAAGTGGCGGAGGGTGTAGGGGGATTGTCGGAGAATTTTAGTAACTTTGCGGCTTGAAAGCGCACATTATTACGACTATGCCTCAGCTCAAAAAAATCAAGACGGCCCTGGTGTCCGTATTTCATAAGGACGGCCTCGACGAAATCATCAAGGCTCTCGCCGCAGACGGCGTGAAGTTTCTCTCTACGGGCGGTACCCGCTCGTTTATCGAAGGCCTCGGCCTGCCCTGTGAGGCGGTCGAAGACCTCACCGGCTACCCTTCGATCCTGGGCGGCCGTGTGAAGACTCTGCATCCCAAGGTGTTTGGCGGTATTCTTGGCCGTCGCTCGCTGCAGGAGGATGTGGATACGATGGCGAGTCTTGCTATCCCGGAGATTGACCTGGTGATCGTGGATTTGTATCCTTTTGAGCAGACTGTGGCGTCGGGCGCTTCCCACGCTGATATCATCGAGAAAATCGACATAGGCGGCATATCGCTCATACGCGCCGCTGCCAAGAATTATGCCGATGTGGCTATCGTGGCTTCGAAGGCTCAGTACGGGCTGCTGCGCGGCTTCATCGACGAGCATGGCGCCTCGACCACTGAGGCGGAGCGTCTGCTGCTTGCCCGCGAGGCTTTTGCGGTGTCGAGCGGCTATGACTCGGCAATCTTCAACTATTTTGCCACGCAGACGGCCGGCGAGGCCGGCGCGCTGCGCCTTGCCATCGACGGCGAGTCGAGCCTGCGCTATGGCGAGAATCCTCATCAGGAGGCTCACTTCTTCGGGCGTCTTGACCGGCTTTTCGACCAGCTCCACGGCAAGGAGATTTCGTACAACAATCTGCTCGACATCGATGCGGCGGTCAACCTCATCAATGAGTTTGAGAGCGACGGCCCGACTGTGGCTATCCTCAAGCACAACAATGCCTGCGGTCTGTCGACGCGCGGCACTCTGGCCGATGCCTGGCGCGATGCGCTGGCCGGCGATCCCGTGTCGGCTTTCGGCGGTGTGATCATCGCCAACCGCGAGGTGGATGCCGCCACTGCCGAGGAGATGCACAAGATATTTTTTGAGGTGGTGATTGCCCCGGGATACACCGACGATGCCCTGGCGATACTCACTCAGAAGAAAAACCGCATAATCCTGCGCCGCAAGCCTTGCGAGCTGCCCGCCATGACTGTGCGCACCGCTCTCAACGGCACTCTGGTGCAGCAGCGCGACCTCAAGGCCGAGACTGCCGACGACCTGAAGGTCGTGTCGGGTGAGCTGACCGAGGAGCGCATCGCCGACATGATTTTTGCCAACAAGATAGTGAAGCACTCCAAGAGCAACGCCATCGTGCTGGCCCGCGGCGGCCAGCTGCTGGCCAGCGGTGTGGGTCAGACCTCGCGCGTCGATGCCCTGCGCCACGCCATCGAGAAGGCCGGCTCTTTCGGCTTTGACCTCAAGGGCGCGACCATGGCCTCGGATGCATTCTTCCCCTTTGCCGACTGTGTGGAGATAGCCCACGGAGCCGGCGTCGACTCTGTGATACAGCCCGGCGGCTCGATACGCGACACCGACTCGGTGGAGTACTGCCGCGAGCATGGCATCACGATGGTGATGACGGGCTTCCGCCACTTCCGTCACTAATGTATACTCTCTCTTCTCAAAACACACATTCACAACACAGTCACAAATGGGACTTTTCTCACTCACAAAAGAGATTGCAATCGACCTTGGCACTGCCAACACGATTATAATCCACAATGATAAGATTGTCATCAACGAGCCTTCGATAGTGGCTCTGGACAACCGCACCGACAAGCTCATCGCCGTCGGCACCGAGGCTCACCTCATGGAGGGCAAGAATCCGCAGGGTATACGCACTGTGCGCCCTCTGCGCAAAGGCGTCATCGCCGACTTCAATGCGGCTGAGCTGATGATACGCGGCCTGGTGAAGAAGGCCAGCAGCAAGAGCAACTGGTTCTCGCCGTCGCTGCGCATGGTGGTGGGTATCCCCTCTGGCTCGACCGAGGTGGAGATACGCGCCGTGCGCGACTCGTCGGAGCACGCCGGCGGCCGCGACGTGTACATGATCTACGAGCCTATGGCTGCCGCCCTGGGTATCGGCATGGACGTGGAGGCTCCCGAGGGCAACATGATTGTCGACATAGGCGGCGGTACGACCGAGATTGCCGTGATATCGCTGGGCGGTATCGTGTCTAACAAGAGCATCCAGGTGGCCGGCGACGACCTGACCGAGGATATACAGAATCACATGCGCCGCGCCCACAATGTGCGCGTGGGTGTGCGCACGGCCGAGCAGATCAAGATGCACGTGGGCTCTGCCCTCACCGAGCTGGAGACTCCGCCCGACGACTATATCGTGCACGGCCCCAACATGATGACCGCCCTGCCCATGGAGGTGCCCGTGAGCTATCAGGAAATCAGCCACTGCATCGAGAAGACTATCTCGAAGATTGAGGCTGCCGTGCTGAGCGCTCTGGAGCAGACCCCGCCGGAGCTGTACGCCGACCTGGTGCGCAACGGTATCTATCTGGCCGGCGGCGGCGCGCTGCTGCGCGGTCTGGACAAGCGCTTTACCGACAAGATCGGTATACAGTTCCACATCGCCGAGGATCCGCTGCTGTCGGTGGCCAAGGGTACCGGGGTGGCGCTGAAGAATATCGACAAGTTCTCCTTCCTCATCCGCTGAGCCACGGCTGCGTGCCGTAGCCGGTCGAGCGCTGCATGAAAGACCTCCTCGATTTCATCCGCAACTACAGCAAGTGGTTTGTGCTGGTCATCTATCTGGTGGCCGGCGGCTGGCTGCTGTTTCGCAGCGACCCGTACCGTCAGCACCTCTGGCTCACGTCGGCATCGGCCGTCGCCGCGGGGATGTACGACGCCGGCAACAATGTGAGCTCGTACTTTGCCTTGCGCGAGACCAACGCCGACCTCAACCGCCGCAACGCCACTCTGGAAGCCGAGGTGGTGAATCTGCGCGAGCAGGTGCGCGAGCTGCGGCTGCAGACCTTTGCCGACACCATGCAGGTGGCCGACTCGGTGGGGCATTTTGAGTTTGTGGTGGCCAATGTCATCAACAACTCCATCCACCATCCGTTCAACTATCTCACCATCGACCGCGGCGCCCTCGACGGGGTGCAGCCCGAGATGGGTGTGATAGACCACTCGGGTGTGGTGGGCACGGTGAGCACCGTGTCGCCCCACTACGCGCGCGTCATCTCGCTGCTCAACCCCAACTTCAAGCTATCCTGCAAGATACAGGGCAGCGAGCACTTCGGCTCGCTGGTATGGGACGGCGAGGACCCGTCGGTGGCGCTGCTCGAGGAGCTGCCGCGCCATACGGTGTTTACCGCCGGCGACACAGTGGTGACCTCCGGCTACTCGGCCATCTTCCCCGCCGGCCTGCCCGTGGGCGAGATACTCGAGGACCACAAGGATCATAAGGAAAACTTCTTCACGCTGCGTGTGAAGCTCTTTGCCGACTTCACCCGCCTGAGCAATGTGCAGGTGGTGCGCAACAACATGCACGCCGAAGTAGACTCGTTAGAATTACGGTCGACCGCCTCGACCTCCGACCCTGCCGCGCTATGAGCAAGACATATCTCTCGCTGCTGCTGACTTACCTGGTGCTTGTGCCGGCCCAGGCACTGTTTTTCAACCACCTGGTGCTTTTCAACGTGGCAGTGCCGCTGGTATTTGTATTCATGGTGATATCGCTGCCGGTGACTTTCAGCGCCAATGTGGCCATGACGGTGGGCTTTCTCACCGGGCTCAGCATCGACATACTGAGCGACACGCCGGGCGTCAACACCATCGCCTGCACCCTGCTTGCCTTTGTACGCCGGCCGGTGTTTCATCTCTACATCGCCTCAGACAACGACCTGGCCGAGCAGCGCCCGTCGCCGCGCACCATGGGCGCCGCGGCTTACATGAAGTATGCCCTGACGATGTGTGTGCTATACTGCCTGATGGTCTTTGCCATCGAGAGTATGCGCGTCTTCAGCCTGCGCCTGTTTATGCTGCGCACACTCGCGAGCAGCGTCTTTACATTTGTGATTGTTTACGCCATAGCCAGCCTGGGTAGCCGCCGTGAGAAAAGACTATAAGCTCGAGAAACGCAAGTATGTGATCGGAGGCTTCATAGTGCTTATTGCCCTCATATACGCCTTCCGCCTCTTTGACCTGCAACTCAACGACGAGCGCTACAAGCTCTCGGCCGACTCCAATGCCTTCCTGAAGAAGACCGTCTATCCCTCGCGCGGCCTGATGTATGACCGCAAGGGCGAGCTGGTGGTGTACAATCAGCCGGCATACGATGTGATGCTCATACCGCGCGACGTGCAGCCTTTTGACACGCTGGACTTCTGCCGCACTCTCAACATCACTCCCGATGCCCTGCGCAAGCGCTTTGCCGACATGCGCGACCGCCGGCTCAACCCCGGCTACTCGTCGTACACGCCCCAGCGCCTCATATCGCAGCTGTCGAGCCAGGACTACGGGCGGCTGCAGGAAAAGCTGTACCGCTTCCCGGGATTCTTCATACAGAAGCGCATACTGCGCCAGTACAACTATGCCGCCGCGGCCAACGTGCTGGGCAACCTGCGCGAGGTCAACGGCGACGACATCGACGCCGACTCATACTACTCGCCCGGCGACTACACCGGCGACCTGGGCGTCGAGCGCTCATACGAGCCGTATCTGCGCGGCGTCAAGGGTGTGGAGGTGCTCATCCGCGATGCCCGTGGCCGCATACAGGGCCGCTACGAGGGCGGCGCGCGCGACATCGCGCCCGTGTCGGGCCGCGACCTCACCCTGAGCATCGATATCAAGCTGCAGCAGTATGCTGAGGCTCTGATGCAGGGCAAGCGCGGCGCAGTGGTGGCCATCGAGCCCCATACGGGCGAGATACTCTGCCTGGTATCGGCTCCCGGCTACGACCCCCGGCTGCTGGTCGGGCGCAACCGCGGGCGCAATTACAAGGAGCTTACCCGCGACGGCGCCATGCCACTCTTTGACCGCGCCCTGGGCGGCGCATATCCCCCCGGCTCGACGTTCAAGCCCACCCAGGGCCTGATTTTCCTCCAGGAGGGCATCATCACCCCGGCCACCCCGTACCCCTGCTATCACGGCTATATCAACGGCGGCCTGCGCGTGGGCTGCCACAGCCATGGCTCCCCGCTGCCGCTCAAGCCGGCGCTGCAGACGTCGTGCAACGCATACTTCTGCTGGGGATTTAAAAATATGATAGACCGCCGCAGCAAGTACGGCACGTCGGCCGATGCCTTCGAGGTGTGGAAAAAGCACCTGGTGTCGATGGGCTACGGATACAAGCTCGGCGTCGATCTCCCCCACGAGAGCCGCGGATTCCTGCCCAACGCCAAGTTTTACAATAAATTTTACGGCGAGGGTCACTGGAGCGCAAACACCGTGATATCGGTGTCGATCGGCCAGGGCGAGATACTCGCCACTCCGCTTCAGATAGCCAACCTGTCGGCCACCATCGCCAACCGCGGCCACTTCATCACGCCTCACGTGGTCAAGGCGATTCAAGACACCGTGATGCCCGCCGGGCTGCTGGAGCCCCGCCGCCCGACTGTCGACGAAAAGTGGTATCATGAAGTCGCCGAGGGTATGCATATGGCAGTGCTCGGCGGTACATGCCGCCGCGCGGCCATCCCCGGCATGGAAGTCGCGGGCAAGACCGGCACGGCGCAGAATCCGCATGGTAAAGACCACTCGGCCTTCATGGGTTTTGCCCCCTACGACGACCCCAAGATAGCCGTGGCCGTATATGTCGAGGCCGGCGGCTGGGGCGCCACATTCGGCGTGCCCATCGGGTCGCTGGTGATGGAGAAGTATCTGTGCGACTCCATATCACCCTCGCGCAAATACATGGAAGAGCAGATGCTCAATACATCGATCAACTATGGCACAGCAAAACGATAAGTCGCCCTCGGTATTCCGTCATCTCGACTGGGTCACCGTCTTCATCTACCTGGCCATGGTGCTCGCCGGCGCCGTGAGCATCTATGCCGCCAGCTACGACTTCGACAATGCGTCGATACTCTCCTTCGACGAGTTTTCGGGCAAGCAGCTGCGCTGGATAGGGCTCGGCCTGGTGCTGGGCTTCGTGGTGCTTCTCACCGACGCCCGCACATACGAGACATACGCATATCCGATATACATCGTGCTGCTGGTGGTGTTGATAATCACGCCGTTTATCGCCCATGATATCAAGGGTTCGCGCTCGTGGATATCGCTCGGGCCGATGAGCCTGCAGCCGGCCGAGTTTGCCAAGGTAGCCACGGCGCTCGCCCTGGCCAAACTCTTCAGCACATACAATTTTGTGCTCAATGCCCGCATGGGCAACTACGTGCGCGCCATCCTCATCATACTGCTGCCCATCGTATTCATACTGCTGCAAAACGAGACCGGCTCGGCTCTGACCTTCCTGGCCCTCTTCTTTGTGCTCTACCGCGAGGGTATGAGCGGGCTGATACTCTTCGCCGCTGCGCTGGCCGTGGTCGTGTTTGTCGTCACCATCAAGTTTACCGACGCCGCCCTGATGGGAGTGCCCGCCGGCGAGGTCGTGGTGGTCGTGCTGGTGATGCTCATCATGTCGGGCATGGCCTTTATTTACGACCGTCGCCTCGAGCTCACCCGCAATCTGGTCATATGGTTTGGCGGCGTACTGCTCGTGTCGTGGGTGCTGTGGGGGCCGTGCGGAGTCGCCGTGCCCGGGCGCGCCGTGCTCATCGGCGCCGTCGGCGTGGCATGCGTGTACCTCGTGGTCGAGGCCATCAAGCGGCATCGCTCACGGCTGCTCATACCCGTCGGCACAGCCGCCGTCGCCGTCGGGTTTATGTTCTCGGTCGGCATAGCATTCGGCCAGCTCCAGCCCCATCAGCAGCAGCGCATCCGCGTCGTGCTCGGCATTGAGGAAGACCTCCGCGGCGCCGGCTACAACGTCAACCAGTCAAAGATCGCCATCGGCTCAGGCGGCTTCAGCGGCAAAGGATTTCTCAACGGCACACAGACCAAGCTCAAGTACGTGCCCGAGCAGCATACCGACTTCATATTCTGCACCATCGGCGAGGAAGAAGGCTTCCTCGGCGCCGTGGCCGTCGTCGGGCTCTACCTCGCCCTTATACTGCGCATCATAGCCATCGCCGAGCGCCAGCCCCGGCCCTTCGGGCGCGTATACGCATACTGCGTCGCCTCCTACTTCATCTTCCACTTCTGCATCAACATCGGCATGGTCATCGGCCTGTGCCCCGTCATAGGCATCCCCCTGCCATTCTTCAGCTACGGCGGCTCGTCGCTGTGGGGATTCACCCTGCTGCTCTTTATCCTGCTGCGGCTCGACGCCGCCCGCAAATCATACTCCTGACCCGTGCCCCGTCAGACCAATATCGAGCTACTCCGCATCATCAGCATGCTCATGGTGCTCACCGTCCATATCGATGGCGCCTCGCTCGGTATGCCCGACACCGCCGGCGGCATCGCAGCCCTCAGCGCCCGCGACATATGGCAGATTACAGTCGAGGCCGCCGCAATCATCGGCGTCAACTGCTTTACCATGATATCAGGCTACTTCGGCATACACCTGCGCTGGCGCAGCGTCGGAGCATACCTGTTCCAGTGCCTGTTCTATGCCGTCGGCATATACACCCTCGTGTTGCTGGCCGGACGCTGCACCTGGGCCCAGTGGTGGCAGAGCTGGCTCGTGCTCAGCCATACCGACCTATGGTACGTGCCCGCCTACTTCGGACTCATGCTCCTCAGCCCATTGCTCAACGCCGGCACCGAAGCCCTGCCCCGGCACACATTCCGCAACCTCCTTGCCGCCTTCATCCTCCTTAACATCTGGTGCGGCTGGTGGTGGCGCGCACCATTCAACCCCACCGGCTATACCCTCGTGCAGCTCATAATGGTCTACCTCATCGCCCGCTACATGCGCCTGCACATCAGCGTCGAGAGCCTCCACCGGCATCGCCGCAGCCTGCTGGGCGCCTACCTTGCCGCCACCGTCGCCATAGCCCTGAGCGCCATCTGGCTGCCCGACCGCGCCTACGCATACAACTCCCCCCTCGTACTCATCTCCACAGTAGCCCTGTTCGGCTGGTTCCATACCCTGCATATCGAGTCACGCCACTTACGCCGCATCGCCCGCTCCGCCTTCGCCGTTTATCTCCTCCACAAGACACCCCCCGTGTGGGGTGGTCTCATCAAGCCCGCCGTGCGCCACCTTTGGGCAACCGAGAGCCTTGCCATCTTCACCCTCGCCGCCCTCCTGCTGGCTGTGGCTATCTATCTAATTACCATACCAATAGATGCTATCCGACGCCGCCTAAGCGACATAATCCTCCAAAAAATCGAAAATAACTTGCACAATTAAAAATAAACCCCTACCTTTGCAACGCAAAAGCAAGGTGCCATAGCTCAGTTGGTAGAGCAAAGGACTGAAAATCCTTGTGTCACTG
>CAJUOC010000044.1 GCA_910587925.1 uncultured Muribaculaceae bacterium | reverse complement strand
GTCGATGTACGGGGTTACGAATAATCGACGTCCTGCGGACGTCCATACATCCGACAATACATCTTTTACGATTGACTGAGCATAATCGTGTAACATGCGGACGTCCTGCGGACGTCCCGCGTCCGACCATACTACTTGATATACATAGCGTATAACGGATTTTGCGACACTCTCGACAGGCATTATCATAGCGGGTCGGGGTGAATCAATCGGCGCAATCCATGCTCGAAAAATGGGGGCGGGGCACGGATTTTGATTGAAAATCCGTATATTTGCGGAAAATATGCACTGTATGCGTCAATTTTTTGTTTCTATACTGTTTTTTATCATCGCCATCATGGCCTGCGCTGAAAATCCGTTCTTCGCGCCGTTCAAATCCGCCCACGGCACCCCGCCCTTCAAATCTATCGACAATGAGCAGTGGGAGCCGGCTATCGACCGCGGCATTGAGCTGGCCCGCGCCGAAATCGAAGCCATCGCATCGAATCCCGACGCTCCTACTTTTGAAAATACCATCGTGGCGCTCGACCGCGCCGGCGACGACCTCAACCGTGTGCTCAACGTATTTTTCCCGCTGCTGTCGGCCAATGCCGACGACCGCATGATGGAAATCTCGATGAGCGTGTCGCCCCGCCTGGCCGACTACTCCACATCCATCGTGCTCAACGAGCCGCTCTGGCGCCGCGTGAAGGCTGTATACGACGGCCGCGACGCCCTCACGCTCACCCCCGAGCAGCAGACTCTGCTCCAAAATACCTACGACTCCTTTGCCCTGCAGGGCGCTACACTCGAGGGCGAGGCCCGAGAGGAGTTCCGCGCGCTGTCGGCCGAGCTCTCTGAGCTCACGACCCGCTTCGGGCAGAATGTGCTCAAGGAGATGCCCACCTACGAGATATGGCTCACGGCCGACGACCTGGCCGGCCTGCCGGCATCGAGCGTAAATGCCGCCGCCGAGGCCGCCCGCGCCAAAGGCCGCGACGGGGAGTATCTCTTCACGCTCGATCAGCCTGTGTACATGGCATTTATGAAATACTCCGAGCGACCCGACCTGCGCGAACGCATGTGGCGCCTCAACGCCGGCCGCAACACTGCCGGCGAGTATGACAACCGCCCCATCCTCACCCGCATCGCCGAGGTGCGCCGTCGCCTGGCAGGCCTGCTGGGCGCTCCCGACTATGCCACCCACGCCCTGCGCCGCACCATGGCCAAGTCACCCGAGGGTGTATATGAACTGCTTGACAATCTGCGCGACGCCTACACCCCGGCCATGCGCGCCGAGATGGCCGAGCTTACCGACTTCGCATCGCGTCTCGAGGGCAAGACCGTCAAGCTCCATCCGTGGGACTACTCCTACTACTCCAATAAGCTCAAGGCCGAGAAATATTCATTTGACGAGGAGTCGCTGCGCCCGTATTTCGAGCTGGACAATGTGGTAAAAGGCGTGTTCGGCCTGGCCACTCGCCTCTACGGGCTGCAATTCACACCCGATACCGAGGCCGAGGTGTACCACCCCGACGTGAAGGCATACGACGTGACCGATGCCGACGGGACTTTTGTGGGCGTGATATACACCGACTTCTTCCCCCGCGCATCGAAGCGCCCGGGCGCATGGATGACCGAATTCAGCACCCAGCGCGTCGGCGCCGACGGCCGCGACGAGCGCCCGGTGGTGACCATCGTGATGAATTTCACCAAGCCCACCGCCGACACCCCCTCGCTGCTCACGCCCTACGAGGTGGAGACCTTCCTGCATGAGTTTGGCCACGCCCTGCACGGCCTGCTCTCGCGGGCCAATTACCAGTCGCTGGCCGGCACATCGGTATACCGCGACTTTGTGGAGCTGCCCTCGCAGTTCAACGAAAATTACCTCACCGAGCGCGAGTTTCTCGACTCCTTTGCCCGCCACTACCTCACCAGCGAGGCCATCCCGCAGGAGCAGATAGACCGCCTCGTGGCCGCCCAGCGCTACGGCGCCGCATACGCCTGCCTGCGCCAGCTCATGTTTGGCTACCTCGACATGGCGTGGCACACTGCCAAGGCGCCTGTCGACGATGCCGCCGCCTTTGAGGCCGAGGCCGTCGCGAGGGTGCAGATGTTCCCCGACGACCCCCAGAGCGTGTCGCCCCAGTTCAGCCACATCTTTGCCGGCGGATACGCTGCCGGGTACTACAGCTACAAGTGGGCCGAGGTGCTCGACGCCGATGCATTTGCCCACTTCAAGGAGCACGGCATATTTGACAAGGCCACGGCAGATTCGTTCCGCCACAACGTGCTTGAGCGCGGCGGCACCGAGGCTCCCGACCTGCTCTACCGCCGCTTCCGCGGCCAGGAGCCGACCATCGACGCCCTGCTCGAGCGCGACGGCATCACTCCCCCCGCCAAGGCGACCGACATCCACCGTCCCGCCCGCAAAGACTGATGCACTCCGCATATCTCCGATGCATAGCCGGCCGGCTGGCCTGGCGACTGTGGTGGCTGCCGCTCATAGCGGCGGCCATCGCCGTCTATGGCCTCGCCGCCGACTGGCGATGGACGGTGGTGGCGCTCATGCTGCTCATGCTGATCTACCCGGCCGTGATGACCCTGGCAGTACTGGGCTATGCGACGTCGGCCAGGGTGATACAGCGCGCCGGGGCGGCGACGGTCGACCTCGACGCCGACTACGCCGCCACACTGCGCGACGCCGAGGGCGCCGTCATAGCCACCCTCCCGCCGCCGCAATACATCTCGGGCAGCGGCCGGCGCGTGGTGCTGCAATACTCATCGGCTCCGGATGACATACTTATTGTAACGCGTTTGTGACAAAATTAGGCATATAGGCGACAAAGTTGGCCTCTCGGGTGTTATAAGAATATAGCGACATCCTTTTTTGCTAACTTTGCACCCAGACTATGACACGACGTTTCCAATACACAATCCTTATGGCCGTACTCGCCCTGACCGGCGCCGCCGCGCAGAAACGCGAGCTGATAAAATACGGCGACTTCGAGCAATGGGTCACCCGCAATGTGCACGAGTCGGCCATCATCGGCGGCAACGACCGCCAAGTCTACGAGGTAGGCCCGACAGCCACCATCGAAGGCTCCTCCCCCTACAAAGCCACCGGCGGCTCGCCCTGGGCCACATCCAATGTCGTGGCCAAGGTGTGCGGAGTCACCAAGTGCTCCAACGCCGTATTTCCCGACGACCGCCCCGGCGGCGGCCGCTGCGCCCGCCTCACGTCGCTCATCGAGCACTGCAAGGCGGCCGGCATCATCAACATCGATGTGATGGTGGCCGGCACGATGTTTCTGGGGCATATGATAGAGCCTATCAAGAGCACGTCTGACCCCTACTCCAAGATGGAGATGGGTGTGCCCTTCACCCGCCGCCCCAAGGCACTCTGCTACGACTACCGACTGCTCATCCCCGCCGGCGCGCGCCGCATATACTCGTCGGGCTTCGGCCGCAAGAAAGACCTGCCCGGCTCCGACAAAGCCGAGGTATTCATCATACTGCAGCGCCGCTGGGAAGACTCCGACGGGCATCTGTATGCCAAGCGCGTCGGCACCGGCCGCGAGCTGCTCGACAAGACCACCCCGGGATGGGTCAACGCCCACCGCCTGCACGTACACTACGGCGACATCACCTCGCAGCCATACTACTGCAGCTCCATGCAGCTGATTCCCGCAGAGAAAATCTACTACGCCCGCAACAGCCGCGGCAAGATGGTGCCCGTCGAGGAAGTAGGCTGGGACAGCGCCGACTCCACTCCCACCCACATAATAGTAATGTTTTCGGCCGGCTCGGGCGAGCCATACACAGGCACCCCCGGCCAGACACTGTGGATTGACAATGTAGCACTCCTATACTGATGCGACTCACTCACACTCTCATCGCCGCCTGCGCGGCACTCGCAGCCTCGGCCGCCCCGGCCGTGCGCTGGACATCGGCCACATGCGACTTCGGCGCATTCAGCGAGGACGACGGCCCCCGCACAGCCCGCTTCGGCCTCATCAACGCCGGCGACGAGCCTCTGGCCATACTCGCCGCCCGCGCCACCTGCGGCTGTACCACCCCCCGCTATCCCCGCGAGGCTGCCGCCCCTGGCGACACCATATGGGTCGAGGTGACATACGACCCCGGCGGCCGCCCCGGCCGCTTTGCCAAGAAGGTGTATGTCGAGACAAACACCGAGCCGTCGCGCTCGACACTCACGGTGCGCGGCACCGTCATCGGCGCCGCCGCCACTGTCGCCCGCCGCTATCCCGCCGATCTGGGGCCGCTCAAGCTCTCGCAGCGCGCCATGATGATAGGCGAGGTATACAAAGACCGCCTCAAGACCGTATACTTCGACGGATACAACCGCTCCGACGACTCGCTGCGAGTCGAGGTGACACACAAGCCCGCGTGGCTCGACATCACCGTGGCGCCCGCCGCAGCGCCTCCGGGCGAGCAGGTGTCGCTCATCGCATACGCCAATACCTCGAGGTGCCCGCTCTACGGGCTGGTCGAGGACTCCGTGACCATCTCACCGCGCCCCGGCGAGCATTACACCCTGCCGGTGACAATGCTCGTCGCCGAGAACTTCTCGACCGTCAAGGCGGCCGACGCCGCCCGCTCGCCCGTCGCCATACTCTCGGGCACCACCCTCGACGCAGGCTCGGTGGCCCGCACCGACGGAGAGATCACCCGCACCTTCACGATATCCAACTCAGGCCGCAATCCGCTCAAGATACGCCGCGTATACAGCTCCGACCCCGGAGTCGACGTGCGGCTCGACGGCCCCGCCACCGTCAAGCGCGGCAAGCATACCACCGTGACTGTCAAGGCCGACCCGTCGGCCGCCCCCTCCGACATGCTCAACGCCCGCGTGAGCGTCATCACCAACGACCCCGTACACCCGGTACAGACCGTGCGACTTACCGCCATGCTGCATTGATGAATATTTTTGGGAAATTATGCCCCGATTGGCGCAAATTATTTGTACCTTTGCGGCGTTAAATCGTACATATCCAAAAGCTATGAAACAGGTCGAACGTCTGCTCGCCGAGAAGCTACTCAAAATCAGTGCCATAATACTTCAGCTCGACAACCCCTTCACCTGGGCGTCGGGATGGAACTCCCCCATCTACACCGACAACCGCAAGACACTGTCGTATCCCGAGATACGCTCCTTCATCAAGGTCGAGCTCACCCGCATGATTATGGAGTCGTTTAAAGACGTCGAGGTGGTGGCCGGCGTAGCCACCGGCGCCATCGCCCAAGGCGCCCTCGTGGCCGACCTGCTCGGAGTGCCCTACGTATACGTGCGCTCGACCCCCAAAGACCACGGCCTCGAAAACCTCATCGAAGGCAACATCAAGCCCGGCCAGAAAGTAGTGGTCGTCGAAGACCTCATCTCCACCGGCAAATCATCGCTCAAGGCCGTCGAGGCTGTGCGCGCCGCCGGCGGCGACGTCATCGGCATGGTAGCCCTCTTCACATACGGCTTCCCCCTGGCCGAGCAGAATTTCCGCGAGGCCGGCGTGAAGCTCGCCACCCTGAGCAACTACAACGCCATGATCGAGGCCGCCCTCGCCACCGGATACATCCAGGAGACCGACGTCGACACCCTCAAGGAGTGGCGCAAAGACCCCGCCAACTGGACTCCCGCCACCGCCGCTTCAAAAGACTGAACATGACCACATTTACAGGTAAACCCGTCACCGTAGCCCGCGCCGCCGGCGAGGTGGCCGCCCGCTTTGCCGACCTCACCGCCATGCAGGCCGTGCTCGACGCCATGCCCGCCGAGGAGCGCGCCAAAGTAGGCGACGTGCAGCTCACCCGCGACGAGATCATCATACAGACACCCCAGGTGGGCGCCATCACCCTGCGCGCCGTAGAGCGCTCGGCAGAGCGCGTGCGCTTCGACGCCATCGGCGCACCCGTTGCCATGGCCATCATAGCCGACATGCGCGCCATCGACGCAGACCATACAGAGATCACCACCCGCATGGACGTCGAGATACCCGCCATGCTCAAGCCACTCATCGGCGGAGCGCTCCAGCGCGCCACCGACCAGTTTGGCGCCCTGATGACCCGCCTGGCGTGAGAGTCGTCGGCATCATAGCCATAGCAGCGCTCGCTGCCGGAGCGCTCGCCTCATGCGAGCACACCGACAACGAGCGCTTGCCATACGCCCCGGTCAACATCACCTTCTGGACACAGGCCGACTGGATTACCTACGGCCCCGCCGGCGCAGCCTCCCACCGCGACTTCATCCGCGAGAAACGCATCCCGGCCTCCTACCCCTTTACCGCCGACACATATACCGGCTTTGGCGGCGTGATGCTCTGCACCGACTACAATGGCGCCCCCCACGCCTACGACCTCGCCTGCCCCGTCGAGCGCAGCCGCGACGTGCGCGTCGCCATCAACTCCGACCTGCTCGCCGAGTGTCCCAAATGCCACAGCCTCTACGACGTCTTTGCCCTCGACGGCGGCGCCGTAGGCGGCGCCGCCGCCCGCGACCACTACGGCCTCACCGTCTACCGCACCGGCCCCGGCCCCCAGGGCGAATACCTCACCGTCACCTACTGACCATGCCGACATCTGACCTCACCATATCATCTGTACGATACATCGAAGACGGCCGCGTGCGCGAGCTCGACCACCCGGCGAGGCGATATGAATCTGTGCAAGGTCTGCGGCAGGCATTTGATGAGCCGCAACACGCACGACTCACCACCGCCCCGGTGGGCAAACTCTTCAAGCGCGATATCATTGAGAAAAATCACTTGCGCTTCCGCGAGGGTATACATATGGGCGAGGATACAATGTTTGTATTTGAATACCTGCTGCATTGCGACTCGATATACTTTACCGGCCGCGCGCTATACAATTACGACGTGCACCCCGGCTCGCTGAGCAGCCGCCCCTGCTCGCTCGACTCGGCCTGGCTCGAGCACGACGCCTGGCAGCAAGTCTCCGGCCACCTGTGCGAGCGCATCGGACTGCCGCAGCTACACCCCACCCTCACTTTCATAAGCAAGATACATTACGGCCGCCTGCTTGACGCTATCGAGCGCGAGCCACGCCGCAAAACCCGCCTCACGTCGCTGCGCCGACTCGACATACGCCACATGCGCCGGGTCAACCGCCCGTATACAGCATACCAGCGGCTCGCTCTCGGCCTGCTATACCGCGGCCACTTCCGCCTTTACGACACCATCACCCGCATACGTCGCCGACTTGCCCCCTCATATGCCTGACACGCCCGCCATATCCATCATAGTGCCCGTATACAATGCCGCCGAGTGGCTCGGCCGCTGCGTCGACAGCATAATCGCCCAGACTTTTTCAGACTGGGAGTTGCTGCTGGTCGACGACGGCTCGCGCGACAGCTCCGGCGAGATTTGCGACAGATATGCCGCGGCCGACACGCGCATACGCGCCATCCACCAGCCCAACGGCGGCGCATCCCGCGCCCGCAATACCGGCATCGACGCAGCCCGCGGCACTTACGTCTGCTTTGTCGACTCCGACGATTGGCTTGAGACGGAATACCTCGCAGACCTTATTGACTACCAATCAGTTACCCCCCCCCATTGCGATCTCGTAATATCAGGATACAGTATCGTCCGCGACGGCCGCGCCAGGTCGCTCGCCGTCGGGTCGCGGCGCTTTGACGGCGCAGACGGTATCGCCGCCATATTCAGCCTGCCGGAGTATCACCACCTCACCGGCACACCGTTTGGCAAGCTCTTCAGCCGAAGCATCATCACCGGCCGACACCTGCACTTCCACGAGGGTATACACCTGGGCGAGGATACCATGTTTGTACTCGAGTACATGCTGCACTGCGACAGTATACAGTACAGCGCCGGGGCGCTCTACAATTACGACATACACCCCGGCTCGCTGAGCGCGCGCCCCTGCTCACTCGAGTCGGCGTGGCTCGAGCTCAACACGTCGGAAGCAATAGCGGCCCAGATACGCCGGCGATACGGACTCGGTGTGGCGCACCCGTACCTTACATTCCAGTGCAAGGTACATTACGGGCGCCTGCTCGACGCCATTACCCGCGAGCCCCGTCGCAGAGTGCGGCTCGACTCTCTGCGCAGGCTCGACATCGCCCACATGCGCCTTGTCAACACTCCGTATACCGCATGGCAGCGGCTCAGTCTGTCGCTGCTCTACGGCGGCCACACCCTCATGTACGACCTCATCACCCGTCTGAGGCAGAGGATTCGGTAAAAAAATCGGCGGGGATGGTTGCAGATTCGGAAAAAAGATGTACCTTTGCAGCCGGGTAAGTCCTACACGACCAGCTCCCTGAGAATCCCCCAGGTCTTGACCGAAGCAAGGGTATCAGGTCGTAGCGGTGCGATGTAGTAAGCTTACCCTTTTTTTGTACGCTTAATCCTTTACCGCCATGCGCACTTCCGACGAAGTATCATCGTGCACTCTGCTCGGCAATCAGGGCGTGAAGTATCCCACGGAGTATTGCCCGCAGATTCTTGAGACGTTCAAGAACAAGCACCCCGAGAATGAATACCTGGTGACGTTCAACTGCCCGGAGTTCACCTCGCTCTGCCCCAAGACCGGCCAGCCCGACTTTGCCACCATCATCATCAACTATATCCCCCGCGAGGATATGGTGGAGAGCAAGAGCCTCAAGCTGTATCTCTTCAGCTTCCGCAACCACGGCGACTTCCATGAGGACTGTGTCAATATCATCATGAAAGACCTCGTGAAGCTGATGGACCCGCGCTACATCGAGGTGCGCGGCATATTCACCCCACGTGGCGGCATATCGATATACCCCTTTGCAAACTATGGCGACGCCGAGCACCAGGATATGGTACGCGCCCGCCTATTAGCCTCTTTCCCCGACCGATGACCCGCGACTCCCTGCTTGTACTCAGCGGCGGCATGGACTCCACCACCATGCTCCACGAATATGCCGGACGCATTGCGCTGGCTGTCACCTTCAACTACGGCTCAAACCATAATGCCCGCGAGATAGAGTGCGCGCGCTACAATTGCGGGCAGCTCGGCATCGAGCTGGTCGAGGTGGCGATGCCCTTTGTGGGCGAGCTTTTTGAAAGCTCTCTGCTGAGCGGCGCCGACGCCATCCCCGAGGGCGACTACGACGACGACAACATGCGCTCGACCGTGGTGCCTTTCCGCAACGGCATCATGCTGGCCGTGGCGGCCGGGCTGGCCGAGAGCCGCGGCCTGCACACCCTGATGCTGGCCAACCACGGCGGCGACCACGCCATCTACCCCGACTGCCGCGCGGGATTTGTCGAGGCCATGTCGCGCGCCATCGCCGAGGGCACATACGACCATATCGAGATTTTTGCACCGTACACCGGGCTGACCAAGACCGACATCGCCCGTCGCGGCGCCGCGCTCGGCATCGACTACTCCCACACTTACAGCTGCTACAAGGGCGGCGAGCGCCACTGCGGCCGCTGCGGCACCTGCACCGAGCGCCGCCAGGCTTTTGCCGACGCCGGCATAGCCGACCCCACACTGTACGAGGACTGAGCCGCGCTACAGATTGCGGCCTATCCACCAGGCCACGATAGCGCCCGCGATGACCCACGGCGCGGCCGACGAGTACATCACCGGCCTGAGCCGGCGCGGACTCCACGCATACAGCCCGGCGAGCGCAATGCCGGGCAACAATGCGGCATTGAGATGCCACGCCTCCGACAGGCGGCCATGCATCAGAGCGTGCAGCGCACGCTGCGTACCGCAGCCGGGACAGTCAAAGCCGGTGAGCCGGCGGAAGATACACTGCGGCAGCGGCGCAGTGGCCGGATCGGCAAGCCCGATATAAAGCAATACGGCGGCAGCCACGCACACGAGTGCGCCGGCTGCCGCCGTCTTTACGGTGGACTTCACAACAGGAATATAAGGCTCAGCGGTATGGCGAGCACCCCGAAGAGTATCGACAATATGACCAGCCACTCGGTGGTGTGCGACATGCGCTCGGCGCCGGCATAGTCGCCCGAGTTGTAGCGCGAGTTGGTGATGGCGCCGGTGACGATGGCCGCTATCGACAGCGGAGTGCAGCATAGCAGTGTGAGCAGTATCGACCACACAAGATAAGTCGAGGGCCGCGCAGGCGGCATGGCCCACTTGGCCTGCTGCTGATAAGCCGCGTCGGGCTGCTGAGCCTGCCAGCCGGGCTGCTGTTGCCAGCCCTGCTGCTGCCAGCCGAGCTGCTGAGCTTGCCAGCCGCTTTGGCCCGGCTGCATGGCAAAGAGGGGCGCGGTGGCGGGAGCCACACCGGCGGCTGTCCAGTCGGCCAGACCCTCGTACCACACCGGCGTGTTGGCGTCGATGGGCATCTGCTGCAGCTGGGAATAGTCATACGGGCCCTGCTGCATCCCGTTGAGATAAATCCAGATTTTCATCAGGTATTCAGAAGAATTTTATTTCCTGGCCGAGGATGTCGCCCAGGAGATGATTGGCCAGGCGGGAGGCGCCCAGGCGGAAGTAGCGGTTGTCGAGCCACTGCTCGCCGAGCACTTCCTTCACCAGGGTGTAGTACTTGACGGCATCCTCAGTGGTCGATACGCCGCCGGCGGCCTTGAAGCCCACCATATTGCCTGTCTGCTCGTAGTACTCCTTGATGCACTTGCACATGACGTAGGCGGCCTCGAGCGATGCGCCGGGGTAGCCCTTGCCGGTCGAGGTCTTCAGGAAGTCGGCGCCCGAGTACATCGACAGCACCGATGCGGCCTTGATGCGCTCGGCCGTCTTGAGGGCACCGGTTTCGAGGATTACCTTGAGGCGGCCGTCGCGCACGGCGGCCTTCTGCTCGGCGATCTCGTCGCATACGGCCTCGTAGTCGCCGTCGAGGAAGTTGCCCACATTGAGCACGATGTCGATTTCATCGGCACCGCCCTCGACAGCCAGCGCCGTCTCGGCTATCTTCACCTCATCGAATGTCTGCGACGAGGGGAATCCGCCCGACACGCAGGCAATCTCCACGCCGGTCACGTCGAGCACGGCGCGCACGACGGGGGCAAAATTGGGATACACGCAGATTGCGGCGACATTGGGCAGCGCAGGGTACTCGCTGTCGAAGTCGTTGACGCGCTCGGTAAACTTTGCCACCGACTGGGGCGAGTCGGTCGGGTTGAGTGTGGTCAGGTCGATGGTATTGAACAGGAAGCGGTACACCTCCTGGGTATTGTTCTGGTCGAAGTGCTCGCCGATGATTTTCTCGACGGCGGCAGCTACTGCGGCGTCGTCGGTGATGACGGCGCTCTTGGCTATTGCCTCATTGTATTTGTCGCTCATAGTGATATGTGTGTTATGTTTGTTCAGGGGTTGACAGTTTGGGATTGTCGCGGTGACGGGTGGCGTCGCGGACGGTCTTCTTGGCGATGTTGCGCGCGAGAGCGTCGGTGAGGTCGACGCCGGTCTGATTGGCGATGGCCATCACCACCCACAGCACGTCGGCCAGCTCATCGGCCAGGTCGGCGCTGTCGCCGGGCTTGGCCGACTGGTCGCCGTAGCGCCGGGCCATCACACGGGCCACCTCGCCCACTTCCTCGGTGAGCACGGCCATGTTGGTGAGCGGACTGAAATACCGCACGCCTATGGTGCGTATCCAGTCGTCGACGGTCTGCTGCGCGCGGCGCAGGGTGATATCGGGGCTTTCGGTCGTCATTACTATAGTGATAACGTGCAAATATACACAAAAGACGAGAGCAATGCCAAATTTATTTGAGCATTGCCGAGGCGCAAGTATATTGAGCTACGCCAAATATACGCAAAAGGCGGGAGCAATGCCCATACAAATTATGTTAAAATTGCGGCAGCGGGCGCTATTGAGGGCGGCGGGGATTGTTATAGTTGTAACAATTGACGCTTCGACTATGATACTTCGCTTATTCTCACTGTTGGCTTTTGTCGTCGCCGCATTGCAAGCGGCGGCCGCCACAAGCCCGGCCGGCATCGAGGTCATCGACATCGAGCCGTCGCTCCCGGCCATCGACACTTCCATCGCCGCGCCCGACTCGCTCGAGCTGCTCGACACCGACCTCGGGGCCGCCGCCCGTACCGACCACTCCTGGATTTCGCCCTACGCCCTGCCCGCCTCTATGCACTGCACCGGCGGCCGCGACTGGCACCGCATGTGGATCAACACGGCCGTACTGTCGGGCGCTTTCATCGGCACACTCTTCGTGCTGGAATGCCTGCCCGAGGACGCCACCTCCTGGAATCGCGCCTCCATACAGAAGGTGCCGCTATTCAAGCGCTGGTACCGTAATATATACGTGCGCGACCCGGAGTGGGACCACGACAAGTTTATCTTCAACTACGTGCTCCACCCCTACGCCGGCGCCGCATACTTCATGGCCGCCCGCTCGTGTGGATTCAGCTTCTGGGGCTCGATGCTCTACTCGTTTGCCGTATCCACCATCGGATGGGAATTTGGCATCGAGGCCTTCATGGAGCGCCCGTCGTACCAGGATATCGTCATCACGCCCGTCGTGGGCAGCCTCATGGGCGAGGCGTTTTACCGCGCCAAGCACGCCATAGTCGACCGCGGCTACGAGCTGCTCGGCTCGTCGTTCTTAGGTCACTTTGTATGCTTCCTGCTCGACCCGGTCAACGAGGTCGTCGACCTCTTCCGCGGCAGCCCCACCCGCCGCCTGGTCGCCCGCCGCAAAGCCGAGACCCGTTTTGCCCTCAGCCCCAACTCACTTTCACTCACCATCAATTTCTGACCATCATGCCACGCATCCGTCCCATAATCACCACCGCCGTCATCTCCGACCCGCTCACCTTCCGCCGGCCCGGCCCGGCCGACATCGCCTCCATCGCACCTCTGCTCGAGGCATCGGTAAGCCGCACATGCGACTACTCCCTTGGCGGCATATACATGTGGATCGACTACTTCAAATATGAGTACGCCATCCACCGTGACACACTTTTCATAAAAGGCCATGCCGAGAGCGACCCCTCGGCCACAGCCTTCATGCTGCCGGTCGGAGCCATGCCGGTGGCCGAGGCCGTCGAGGCCGTGCGATGCCACTGCCGCGCCACAGCCACAGCCCCGCTATTCTCCGCCGTACCGGCCGACCGCCTCGACGAGCTGCTCGACGCCGCCGGCGGCCGTGCCGACGTCGTGCCGCTGCCCGACTGGGCCGACTATCTCTACGACATCGGCACCCTGGCCACCCTGTCGGGCAAGCGTATGATGCGCAAGCGCAACCACTTCAACCGCTTCATCGCCGCCAATCCCGACTACCGCCTCCAGCCGCTCACCGAGGCCAACAGCCGCGAGGCGCTCGCGTTCATGACCTCAGCCGAGCCCGACGACAAACCCGACTTCGACTCAGCCGCCATCGCGCTCTACGAGTACGACCAGAGCCGCCACGTGCTCGACCACCTCGAAGCCTACCCCTTTGAAGGCGCGCTGCTGCGCGGCGCCGGCGGCGAGATTGCAGCCCTTGCAGTGGGCGAGGTCATCGGCGAGGTGCTGTACGCTCATATCGAGAAGATGCGACACGATGTGCCGGGCGCAGGCGCAGCCATCATGAAACTCTTCTGCGCCGACATGCAGCGCCGTCACCCCGCCCTGCGCTACGTCAACCGCGAGGAAGACTGCGGCGACGCCGGCCTGCGCAAAGCCAAACTCGACCTCCATCCACTTGCCATACTGCACAAATACGACGTGCGACTGAAAGATTGACAAAAATTTTTGAAAAAATATTTGTTAGTATCAGAAAATGTCGTAACTTTGCAACCGCAAACGCAAGATAAAACGGTTCGCTAGCTCAACTGAATAGAGCATCTGACTACGGATCAGAAGGTTA
>CAJUOC010000043.1 GCA_910587925.1 uncultured Muribaculaceae bacterium | reverse complement strand
AACCCCGTGACCGGCGCCTACCCGCCACCGAAGCGCGGAGCTGACCACGACGGCTCCTCCACACCGCGCCGCGCGCCACACCAGGGGGGCGGCACAATTCGACCGATAAATCGGTCGCCCCGCCTACAACCATCCTTCCGTGGGTTTCACCCACGGCTACCATATTGCATCACTACGCGATGCCCCCGCAGCGGTCGTTATTGCCCCGCCGCATCACCGCGTAGCGGTGCAATATGGTAGCCGCGGGTGAAACCCGCGGTTTCGGGCAGCCGCGACAATCGACCGATTTATCGGTCGAATTGCCGCAAACGTGTCATGCTCACCGCAAGCGCGGAGCGCTGGCCCTTATGTGTAACACGGGGTGGAGCGAAGCGAAACCCCGTGACATGCCGACGGCACAAGGCTGCTGAAGCGCGGAGCGCTGGCCCTTAATGATGCGCGGCGCAATAAGGGTCAGGTCTATCGACCTTCCACTTACCGAAGGGCGCGGGGTGCACGGGGTTGCGCTGCGCTTCACCCCGTGTTACTCGTAAGGGTCAGCGCTCCGCGCTTCACATCGCCAACAATGCAAGCAGCGCAACTGCGACGGGTGTCGCAGCTACGCTGCTTATACTTGGGGAGGGGATGATTCTTACACGCGCGGCGACGCTTCCGGCGCCGTGCACGTCGCGGCCCGCTCCGCGGCGCGGCGGGTCAGTCGCCGGCGTAGCGCTCGCCTGCGATGCGCATGGCGGCGGTGTCGCGCACAAAGGTCAATATCTCGTCGCGCACGGCCGAGGGGTCGATGTCGGCCTCGATGCGGGCCAGGGCGTTGAAGAGCGATGTGCTGCTCTGGTAGATGTGACGGTATGCCTTGGCGATGTCGTCGATCTGGTCGGCGCTGTATCCGGCGTGCTTGCCCAGGATGACGGCGTTGACGCCGTAGTAGGCCGCGGGGTTGTGGGCCATGATTACGTAGGGGGGCACGTTGGAGCTGATGCGGCAGCCGCCCTTGACCATGGCGAGGGCACCGACGCGCACTCCTTCGTTGAGGATGGCGTTGCTCGACAGGATGGTGCCGTGGGCCACCTCGACGGAGCCGGCGATGGTGACGCCGTTGCCCACCACGCAGTAGTCGCTGATGTGGGAGTCGTGGCCGATGTGGGAGTCGGCCATGACGAAGCAGTTGTTGTCGATGCGTGTGCCGCCGTCGGCCGCGAAGCCGCGGTTGATGATGACGTGCTCGCGGATGACATTGTTGTCGCCCAGGTAGCAGAATGAATCCTGACCTTTCCAGCGGAAGTCCTGGGGGTCGGCGCCGATGATGGCGCCCTGGTAGATTTTATTGTTGCTGCCCAGCTGCGAGCCGCGCATGATGGATGCGTAGGGCATAATCTCGCTGCCGTCGCCGATGACGGTGTCGCGGTCGACAAACGCAAAGGGGTGGATGGTGACGTCCTTGCCAATCTTGGCCGAGGGGTCGACGTGTGCTAAGGGGGAAATCATGGCGTATAAGGTATTAGAGCTTGTTTAAAAATAAATGTGAACACGTAGGCGCGGTACTCTTTGAGTGATTTCACATTTGTTTTCATTGCTTGTGTTTATCTCTGAGCTTGTTTAAAATGTTACCTTGGTATCTTGTGCTTTTGGAGCATTTCCATCTTCGTTTCAGTCGTGTACATCATGTACACTCCTTCAACTCAGATGAAAATTCTCTCAAAAACACAAGACCTACGTATTCACATTTATTATTAAACAAGCTCTTAGCGGCCACCGCCGAGCGACTGGTAGAGGTTGATTACCGAGAGGTCGCGCGACTGGCGGCATGCGATGAGCGATATCTGGGCTGAGAGCAGGGTCTGCTGGGCGGTGAGCACCTCCAGATAGTTGGTCTGGCCGGTGGAGTAGAGCAGCAGCTCCCGGGTCATCTCGACGGCCTTGGCCAGGTCGTCGACCTGACGGCGCAGCAGGCCCTCTTTCTCGACGCTCTTGGAGTATACGGTGAGGGCGTCGCTGACCTCGGCCGAGGCGCTCATCAGGGAGTACTCAAAGTTGTTGAGGGCTACCTGCTGCTGTGCCTTGGATGCCTTGAGGGTGGCGATATTGCGGCCGCGGGAGAAGAGCGGGGCGACGAGCGAGCCGGCCAGCTGTACAAACCAGTCGCCGGGATTCTTGACAAAGGAGCCGAGCAGATTGGTGAAGCCGCCGTTGGCGGTGATGGTGAGCGAGGGGTAGAATGCGGCGTGGGCCGATGCGGTGGCGTAGTATGCCATGGCAAGATTCTGCTCGGCTGCGTGCACGTCGGGGCGCTGGGCCAGCAGCGACATGGGCACGCCGCCGGCGGTATCGACCAGCGTCGGGGTGGCCAGGGCGGCCTCGGCGCTTACCTGCCACTCCTGGGGCAGCACGCCCAGCAGCAGCGACATGGTATTGTTGATCTTGTCGACGCTTACCTCCAGGTCGGTGATGGAGCCGAGGATGCTGTAGTAGTTGGCCTCGCTCTGCATCACGGCGGCCTCGGTGACACCGCCGCCCTCCTTGAGGTCGCGCATGGTCTGCACGGTGCTCTTCCAGAGCTCGGAGGTATTGCGCGACAGGGCGAGCTGGGCCTTGACGGCAGCCAGGGTGTAGTATGTCTGCGCGACGCCGGCGATTATCTGCGAGCGCACGGCCTGGGCGTATGCCTCGCTCTGGAGCACTGCGGCCTGGGCGCGGCGCTTGGAGTTGAGCAGCTTGCCGAAGATGTCGATCTCCCACGATGCCTGTGCCGGCAGCTGGTATGTCCAGGAGAAGGCGTTGGAGGCGTACTTGGCGCCGGCGCCGTTGGGCGCCAGTGCCAGCGAGGGCAGGAAGGAGAGGCGGGCGCCCAGGAGCTGTGCGCGGGCGGCCTCGACGTTGAGCTGGGCATTGCGCAGGTCGGTGTTATTGGCCAGGGCCTGCGAGATGTAGTCGGCCAGGATGGGGTCGGTGAATACATCCTGCCAGCCGAGGTTGCCCAGGGCGGTGGAGTCCACCGGGGCCTCGAGGGCCTCGGCGTACTCCTTGGTGAGGGGCGTGTCCTGCGGGGTTTCGTAGGACTTGTATATATGGCAGCCGGTGAGCGATACGGCCAGGATGGCCGCCGAGGCTGCTTTTGCTATCATATTCATATCAGCGGATTATTTGCGTGCGTATTGCTCGATTTCACTCTCGATGGTGCCACCTTTCTCCTCGTAGTCGAGCTTGACGGGAGTAATCTTCTCCTGTATGAGCTGGAACACGCAGAAGAGCGCGGGCACGATGAATATCTGGAGTATCATGCCGATGAGCATACCGCCCACCGAGCCGGTGCCCAGGGCGCGGTTGCCGTTGGCGCCTACGCCGGTCGACAGCATCATGGGCAGCAGACCGATCACCATGGCCAGCGAGGTCATCAGGATGGGTCGCAGACGGGCGGCGGCGCCGGCCACGGCAGCGTTGTACACGCTCATGCCGGCTTTGCGGCGGTCGAGCGCAAACTCCACGATGAGGATGGCGTTTTTGGCCAGCAGGCCGATGAGCATGATCAGGGCAATCTGCAGGTAGATGGAGTTGGAGATTGAGAAGATGTCGGCGAAGATGAAGGCGCCCATCAGGCCGAAGGGTATCGAGAGGATGACGGCGAAGGGCAGCAGGTAGCTCTCATACTGTGCCGACAGCAGCAGGTATACAAAGAGCAGACACAGGCCAAAGATGGTGGCAGTGGTGTTGCCTGCGCCGGAGCCGGCCTCCTCGCGCGACATACCGGCGTACTCAAAGCCGTAGCCCTGGGGCAGCGCGGTGGCGGCCACACGCTCCACGGCGGCCAGAGCGTCGCCCGAGGAGTAGCCCGGGGCGGGCGAGCCGGTCACGGAGATGGAGTTGAAGAGGTTGAAGCGGTTGAGCAGGTCGGGGCCATACACGCGGGTGAGCTTGACATAGTTGTCGATGGGAGCCATCTCGGCGCCGTTGCGTATCTTGACGCTCTTGAGGGTCTCGGGGCTCACGCGGCTCTCGGGGCTGGCCTGCATCATCACACGGTAAATCTTACCGAAGCGGTTGAAGTTTGACACGTACATACCGCCGTAGTAGCCCTGCAGGGTCGACAGGATGGTCTGGGGGCTGATGCCGGCCTGCTTGCACTTGGCGGCATCGATGTCGATCATGTACTGGGGAAAGGTGGGGTTGAAGGTAGTGTATGCCACCTGTATCTCGGGCTGCTGCATGAGCTGGCCGAGGAAGGCCTGGGTGACGGCAAAGAATTTGTTGATGTCGCCGCCGGTCTTGTCCTGCATCTTGAGCTCGAAACCGTTGGTCACCGAGTAGCCGGTAATCATGGGCGGGGCGATGAAGATGACGCGGCCGTCCTTGACGGTCGATGCGGCGCCGTAGAGCTGCTGGATGACGCTGGTCACGTCCTGACCCTTGGTGCGCTCGTCCCAGTTTTTGAGCTTGATGAGCAGTGTGCCGTATGTGGCGCCCTGGCCGGCGATGAAGCTGTAGCCGTTGATGGTCTGGCAGATGCGCACGGCGGGATTGGCCATCACTATCTTCTCGAGCTGGTCGAGCACCTCGGTGGTGCGCTCCTGCGATGTGCCGGCAGGCATGTCGACCATGGCAAACATGAAGCCGGTATCCTCGTCGGGCACCATGGCGCTGGGGGTGCGGGCCATGAGCCATACGAGCACGCCCACAGCCACTATCACGGTGGCAAAGGAGGTCACCTTGTGGCGGTTGAAAAAGAGCACGCCCTTCTTGTAGCCGCCCAGCAGACGGTTGTAGCCGGTCTCGAAGGCGCGGTGGAAACGCTTGCCGAAGAGGCCCAGCACGGTGAGCACGGCCACTACCACGGCCACGCAGCTCTGCAATACATTGTGGAAGGCAAACCAGTCGGCAATCATGAAGTAGATGGTGGCCACCAGCAGCGCCACTGTCACCAGGGGCGGGAAGTTGAGGCCGAAGCTGCGGGTGAAGCGCTTCTTGACCACCTCGCCTGCGGCGCCGTAGGCGGCGCCCATGCGCTCTTTCAGTGTGGAGTCGCTATTGTGGGGCTTGAGGAATACGGCACACAGAGCGGGCGACAGCGTAAGGGCGTTGACGGCCGAGAAGCCGATGGCGATGGCCATCGTGATACCAAACTGCTGGTAGAATACGCCGGCCGTACCGGGCATGAACGATACCGGGATAAACACCAGCATCATCACCAGGGTAATCGAGATAAGCGCTCCGGCAATCTCGTCCATGGCGTCGATGGAGGCGCGGCGCGCCGACTTGTAGCCCTGGTCGAGCTTGGCGTGCACGGCCTCGACCACCACGATGGCATCGTCGACCACAATCGCGATCGCAAGCACCAGAGCCGACAGGGTGATGAGGTTGATGGAGAAGCCTATGATATTGAGCACAAAGAATGTACCTACCAGCGCCACCGGGATGGCGATGGCCGGGATGATGGTGGAGCGGAAGTCTTGCAGGAATACGTATGTCACCAGGAACACGAGCACAAATGCCTCGATGAGCGTGCGTATCACGTTGTGGATCGACGCGTAGAGGAATTCGTTGTTGTTCATCGGTATCTCGTAGCTAAGACCCTTGGGCAGCTCGGCCTTCATGCTCTCTACCTGGGCGAGCACGTCGTTGATGATCTGGGTGGCGTTGGAGCCGGGGGTCTGGAACACCATCGCCATCGACGAGGGGTGGCCGTTGGCCTTGTTGTGGAAGCCGTAGGTCACGCGGCCCAGCTCAAGCTCGGCCACATCCTTGAGGCGCAGCACCTCGCCGTCGGAGGTCGCGCGCACCACGATCTCGCCAAACTCCTCGGGGGTGGTGAGGCGGCCGCGGTATCGCATCGGGTACTGGAACGACTGGTCGCCCTGCTCGCCGAATGCGCCGGGCGCGGCCTCGACGTTCTGCTCGCCCAGGGCGGCAGCCACGTCGGAGGGCATCAGTCCGTACTGCGACATCACCTCGGGCTTTAGCCACACGCGCATCGAGTAGTCGGCGCCGAAGCTCATCACGTCGCCCACGCCGGAGATACGCTGGAGCACCGGCACGACGTTGATTTTCATGTAATTGTCGAGAAATTCCTCGCTGTAGGTGTCGGTCGTGTCGACCAGGGCCACACCGACGAGCATCGAGGTCTGGCGCTTCTGTGTCTGCACGCCCACCTGGTTTACCTCGGCGGGGAGGAGGTTGGCGGCCTTCGACACGCGGTTTTGCACGTCGACGGCGGCCATGTTGGGGTCAAAGCCCTGGCGGAAGGTCACCGTGATGGTGGCCGAGCCGGTGTTGGTGGCGGTGGAGGTGATATACTCCATGCCCTCGGCGCCGTTGATCGACTCCTCGAGAGGGGCGATCACCGAGTTGAGCACAGCCTGTGCGTTGGCGCCGTTGTATGTGGTGGATACCTGGATGGTGGGCGGTGCGATGTCGGGGTACTGGGTGATAGGCATCGACACCAGGCCGATGATACCCAGCAGCACGATGAATATCGAGATTACCGTCGACAGCACCGGCCGGTTGATAAATCTGTCAAGTTTCATTTGTCAGAGTTTGATATGGTTTACGCAGCGGCGCATGTATTAGTTGGCGGCGGCAGGCGCGGGAGCCTGCTCGGCGGCGGGGGCGGCGGGATTTACCACCATATCGGCGCGCACGGTGGTACCGATACCCTCGGTCACGATACGGTCGCCGGGGTTGAGGCCCGATACCACCACATAATTCTTGCCGTCGTTTTCGGGCAGCACCTTGATGGCGGTGGCTACGGTCTTGTTGGAGTCGTTGAGGGTGTAGACATACTTCAGGTCCTGAAGCTCAAAGGTGGCCTTCTGCGGGATTACGATGGCGCTGTCGGCCTGCACGGGGATAGCCACCTGGCCGGTGTTGCCGCTGCGGAGCATACCCGAGGGGTTGGCAAAGAGAGCGCGCACCGAGGCAGAGCCGGTGCTGTTGTCGAGCACACCCGACACGGTGGCCACGCGGCCCTCGATGGGATAGCGGGTGCCGTCGGCGAGGGTCAGCATCACCT
Source organism: uncultured Muribaculaceae bacterium (assembly GCA_910587925.1). Lineage (GTDB taxonomy): Bacteria > Bacteroidota > Bacteroidia > Bacteroidales > Muribaculaceae > CAG-873. Next base: position 7,133 of record CAJUOC010000043.1, on the reverse strand, counting down.
CGGGCATGGCCTTGACGGCCTCGGCCATGGGGCGGCGGCCGCCGTCGGTCATCTCCAGCAGGTCTTTCTCGGTGAGCGAGAAGTATGCATACATCTCGCTATTGTCGCTCACGGTGGTGAGGGGCTGGGCCGAGGAGGGCGAGGCCAGCGAGCCTTCGCGGTTGGGGATGGAGCCTACCACGCCGTCGCTGGGCGAGGTCACGGTGGTGTAGGCCAGATTCTTGCGGGCCGAGGTCAGAGCGGCCTGGGCGTTGGCGAGCTGGGCCTTGGCCGAGGCAAGCTGATTGTCGGCCAGCTGCCAGTCGCTCTGGCTGATGATATTCTTGTCGAGCAGATGCTTTTTGTTGTCGGCGGTAATCTGAGCCGAGGTCACGGCGGTGCGGGCGGCGTTGACAGCGGCCTGGGCCTGCTCTACGGCTGCCTGAAACTGCACCTGGTCGAGAGTGAAGAGCACCTGGCCTTTGCGCACATGCTGGCCCTCGTCGACGTGTACCTTGGTGATGAAGCCGGTCACCTGCGGACGGATAGCGATATCGGTCTTGCCGCGCAGGATGGCGGGATAGGACTTCTCGAGAGTGGAATTGCTGCGCTCGACGGTGAGAGTCTGCAGCGTGGGGGCCTGCTGGCCGGCGGCGCCGGCGTCGCCCTTGGAGCATGAGCCGAGCAGAGTGGCGGCGCTCACGGCGCCGAGGCCGGCCATAAGGGCAATCGTCTTAATCTTCATAGTCTTGATCTATATGTGTGATTTTTCTTTATGTACTATCGGAAATGTCGTAGAAAACCGCTGCAAAGTTACGAAAAGTGTTTCTGATTTATTGGCCAATTATCCCAACACATTGGTATATATTTCCACATAGACGAGCGAATAATCTCATTTTTAAAATTTTTTATACTTTTGTAGCCGTATGTTCAGAAGCATAAAACCACGGTTTTGGATACCGGCCGCGATATTTGCGGTCGCCATGGCTCTGTCGCTGGCCGCATTTGTCGACTTCTGCGACACGCTGTGGTTTATGGAGTATTTCAAGCCCTATTTCAGAGGTGAGGTCGACTCGCCCTGGGGCGCCATATGGGAGACATGGCGATTCCACTGGCTTACAGACAATGTACGTCTAAGCAACGTGATTTTTACCCTCTCGCTCGCCCTGCCCGAGTGGGTCGACTGGCCGCTGTTTGCCTTCGGCTTCCTGGCCTGGACTATACTCACGGCGCGCCTGGCCGGACTGTCGCCGCGCTCGCCCTACGCGGCCGCCGCGGCGATAGCGTGCGTAGCGTTTGCGCCGATGTGGGAGGGCTGCATGGCCGACGAGTGCTACATCTACAATTACAGCCTCGCCACCCCGCTGGCTCTCTACGCCATATGGCTTTATCTCCATGCCGACCGCTACGGCAGCGCCGCCATGTTTCTGTGGGGACTCGCCCTGGGCTGGTGGCACGAGGGCTTTGCCGCGCCGGTGCTCGCCGGTCTGGCGGCAGCAACGGCCATATGGTACCGCCGCCCTCTGCCCCGCAAGCGGCTGTGGCTCATGGCCGGCATCTGCCTGGGGCTACTGATACTGGTGTCGGCGCCGGGTACATACGACCGCATTGACTACTTCAACGATGTGGAGCACGTGACCGCCGCCGAGCTAAAGCACATATACACGCCATCGGTAATCATGATGGCTGCCTTCGCCGCCTTGTACATCCGGCCGTCGGTACGCCGGCGGGTGAGCTTCACCCTGCCCGTGATATTGACCGTCGCAACTGTCGTGGTGTTTATCATCAATATGCTGTTTCAGACAGCCCGCGCCGGCTGGCTCGCCCCGGCGCTTGCCTCAGTGGGCATATTATATATAGGTAATATTGTGCTGCCGTGGCTGCGGCAGGCAGCCGCGGCAGCATGCACAGCTGTGCGTGCCATAGCCGTCCTGCTCGCCGCTGTAGCCCTGGTCAAAACCACGCTGGGGGCAATCGGAGCCTTTGAGCTGCGCCCGTACATCGTCGAGGCATACGCCCGCGGCGCCATGCTGCCTGAGCCAAAAACTAAAGAAGAGGTGCAGGTATTCACTCCACTCGCATCGCCATTTGACAGCGCAGGCAAGTTTGTGGCATGGCCATATTACCGCTACGCCATGTGCAGCGGATGGGCCCGCAACATCTCCTGCGTATATGCCCACGACATCGACGCCTGCTATGTATTCCATCCCGAGCAGATGGAGTATGCCACCGCCGACACGGGCGAGGCCGTGCCGGGCACCCCGGGGCTGCGCCGCACAGGCAACCTCTTTTTTTACGCCCTCGACGACTTTGCCGGCACAAAGCCCGGCGCGTGGATTACCGCGACGATACACTTCGGCGGATTCCACCGTATCATGGCATTGCCGCTCACGCAGACGGTCTCAAAGGCCGACGGCCGCACCTACGTATACATCTTACCCGACAAGACCGGACGCATCATCCCCCGGCACGGACCCACCGACATGGAAATCCACTCCTGGCACACCCGCGAGGGCGCCGTCGTAGCCACGCGCTGACCCGCCGCGCCACCGCCCGGCGCAATCAGCCCACCTCTACAATACCCATGAGGTGTTGCAACATTTTCGCCGCCGCTCCGGCAATATGCATGCCGTCACGCTGACATCACCGGCACAGAGCCGCAAAGCGGCTCTCACTTGATGTTAGCCGACGGATTTATACGTCGGATGGTGGATGCGCCCACACGAGCATCCCAAGGGGATGCCGCTCTATCCCCCCCGATAATCCCGTCTGCAGGCGAAGGCAGCGCATGGCAAAATGGTTCGACGACCGAGCCGGGAGACAGTGTTAATTATGTCACATACCTGTTACATTGCATACACAGTAGCGATACAGTAACATTGGTGTAACATTCTTGTAACAAATTTTACCGTTTATATCATCCTGTATTTCAATGCTTTACAGAGCTTAAATTTGAATTTTTCAATTTTAACATTCGTTAACGGTGAATCGCTTGACATGAGGCCGTTTTTGCCCCAATTTTGCAATGTCAACAGACGATAACATCACCAAACAAACAGATAAAAACCTTTAAAAATATACGACGATGAGAACTGAGAAATTCCAAACCAACCTGATGAACCTCCAGAGCAACCTCCTCAACTTTGCTTACATGCTTACCTCCAACCGCGACGATGCATACGACCTGCTTCAGGACACTACTCTCAAGGCTCTCGACAATGAGGATAAGTATACGGAGAATACCAACTTCAAGGGTTGGGTCTTCACCATCATGCGCAACATCTTCATCAACAATTACCGCCGCGCATCGCGTGCCGCCACCATGGTCGACACCACCGACAACCTCTACCACCTCAACCTCTCGCAGGACAGCGGCCTCGAATCGCCCGAAGGCTCTTTCCACGCCGCCGAGATCACCGAGGCCATCGAGGAATTTGCCGACGAATACCGCATACCCTTCTCGATGCACGTGGCCGGTTACAAATACGGTGAGATAGCCGAGCGCATGGGTCTGCCCTTAGGCACCGTCAAGAGCCGCATCTTCTTTGCCCGCAAGAAGCTCCAGACCCGCTTTGCCGACTACCGCTGATACGCGCACGCTCCCACCACCACCATTCTCCCTCTCCCGCTTCTTACACAATAGGTACGATATTATAAGGTAAAAAAGATTCACCACGTTGCACACACTCTCATCGTACACTATACAATATCATACGACATAAACACACGACACCCGCCCGGCTCCCCGACCCATCGGAGGAGCCGGTTTCATTTGCCTCCCCGGCCATGCAAAGCAGCTGAAGATACTGCCCCCACAGTCCTATAGTCCGCAACAGCCGGGCCCGCATTGGCATAGTCCGCAACAGCGTAGATATAGTCCGCACAGGTTTGCAACCTGTGCGGACTAATGGGTGGATGCCTCAGCAATAGGGTGCTACCGTAGTGGTGACTGAGCGCGTGTCGGAGACACGCCATTGTGGTTAACCCCAGGCGAAGCCTGGGGCAATTCGCAAACAGATAAATGCGCCTCGGAGAGGTGCTTCAAGATTATTGCTACTCGATACAAGCATCTCTCCGAGACGCATTTACGAAATGGCACTCAGACCCCGGGCTGCGCCCGGGGTTAACCACAATAGCGTGTCTCCGACACGCGCATCTGCATGAATCCGATTTATACGGGATGCGAGTTAAGCAAATGCACAGTGCGCGCAGGTTTGCAAACCTGCGCGCACTGTGCAACACGCTACTGTCTGATATGTGACTTGGCTTGTATACGCCCCCCACGGCGCGCGCCGGTACAATGCAGCGCGCCCCCCGGCGGATGCCGGAGGGCGCGTATCGTATGGTGGTTACGGGGTACGGTATCAGTCGTTGACCAGCTCGATGTGCTCCACATCCTCGATGCGGTCGGCCATCTCGAAGTCGTCGCGCGAACCCACTACCAGGCTCTCATACTCGCGCAGGCCGGTGCCGGCGGGGATGAGGTGGCCGCAGATTACATTTTCCTTCATGCCCTCGAGGGTGTCGGTCTTGCCCTGGATGGCGGCCTCGTTGAGCACCTTGGTGGTCTCCTGGAAGGAGGCTGCCGACATGAAGCTGGAGGTCTGCAGGGCGGCGCGGGTGATACCCTGGAGTATCTGCTCGGAGGTGGCGGGCACGGCGTCGCGCACGGTGACGGTGCGCAGGTCGCGGCGCTTCAGAGCGGAATTCTCGTCGCGCAGGCGGCGGGCGGTGATAATCTGGCCGGGCTTGAGCTCCTCGCTGTCGCCGGCGTCGGTCACTACCTTCTTGCCCCAGATGCGGTCGTTCTCGTCCATGAAGTCGCGCTTGTCCACGACTTGCTGCTCCAGGAAGCCGGTGTCGCCCGGGTCGAGGATGGTGACCTTGCGCATCATCTGGCGCACGATTACCTCGAAGTGCTTGTCGTTGATCTTCACGCCCTGCATGCGGTACACGTCCTGTACCTCGTTGACGATATACTCCTGCACGGCTGTCGGGCCCATGATGTTGAGGATATCGCTGGGGGTGACGGCGCCGTCAGACAGAGGTGTGCCGGCGCGCACGATGTCGTTTTCCTGCACGAGTATCTGCTTGGACAGGGGCACGAGATACTTCTTGACCTCGCCGAGCTTGGAGGTGACGGATATCTCGCGGTTGCCACGCTTTACCTTGCCGAAGTGCACCTCGCCGTCGATTTCCGACACGATGGCAGGGTTCGACGGGTTGCGTGCCTCGAAGAGCTCGGTCACGCGGGGCAGACCACCCGTGATATCGCCGGCACCGCCGGTGGCGCGGGGTATCTTGACCAGTGTGTCACCGACCTTGACCTCGTCGCCCTCGCTGAAGATAAGGTGGGCGCCCACGGGCAGGGCATAGGTGATGAGGGTCTGGCCGTTGGCGTCGACGATGTCGACCTCGGGCACCTTGGCGCGGTCGCGCGACTCGATGATGACGCGGTCTTCAAGACCCGACTGCTCGTCGATATCTACGCGGAAGTTGATATTCTCCAGGAGGTTGGTATAGCGGATGCGGCCGCCCTTCTCGGTGACGATCACAGCGTTGAAGGGGTCCCATTCGCAGATTACGTCGCCATCCTTGACGGTATCGCCGTTGCTGAAGAAGAGCTTGGAGCCATAGGGGATGTTGGCGTTGGTGAGCATCATGCCGGTATTGTTGTCGACGATGCGCATCTCGGCCAGTCGGCCTATCACTATCTGCACGGGGCGGCCGTCGGCGGTCTTGTCGGCGGTCTCGACGGTGCGGAGCTCGTCGATTTCCAGGGTGCCGTCGTAGCGCGACTTCACGGTGGAGATGGCGGCCACGTTGGAGGCCACACCACCGACGTGGAATGTACGCAGTGTAAGCTGTGTACCGGGCTCGCCGATCGACTGGGCGGCAATCACGCCCACAGCCTCGCCCTTCTGCACCATGCGGCTCTTGGAGAGGTCGCGGCCATAGCACTTGGCGCAGACACCCTTCTTGCTCTCGCAGGTGAGCACCGAGCGTATCTCGACGCTCTCGATGGGCGATGCGTCGATGAGGTCGGCGGCGGCGTCGTTGATCTCCTCGCCGGCGGCCACGATGATGTTGCCGTCGCGGGGGTCGATGATGTCGTGGACCGATACGCGGCCGAGGATGCGCTCGCCGAGCGAAGCGACCACCTCGTCGTTGTTTTTGATCTCACGGCATACCAGACCGCGCAGGGTGCCGCAGTCTTCCTGGGTGATGATTACGTCGTGGGCCACGTCGACGAGTCGGCGGGTGAGATAACCGGCGTCGGCAGTCTTCAGGGCGGTATCGGCAAGACCCTTACGGGCACCGTGGGTCGAGATGAAGTACTCGAGCACGCTCAGGCCCTCCTTGAAGTTTGCAAGAATCGGGTTCTCGATGATCTGACCGCCCTCTGCACCGGCCTTCTGCGGCTTGGCCATAAGGCCACGCATGCCGGCGAGCTGACGTATCTGGTCTTTGGAACCACGGGCGCCGGAGTCGAGCATCATGTATACGGCGTTGAAGCCCTGGTTGGCCTCGGCCATCTGCTTCATGAGTATCTCGGTCAGGCGGCTGTTGACGTGTGTCCAGATGTCGATGATCTGATTGTAGCGCTCGGTGTTGGTGATGAAGCCCATGGCATAGTTGTCGGCGACTTCCTGCACCTGGCGGTAACCCTCGGCCACGATTTCCTCTTTCTCGGCGGGGATGATCACGTCACCGAGGTTGAACGACAGACCGCCCTCAAAGGCCATGCGGTAGCCCAGATTCTTGATGTCGTCGAGGAACTGCGCCGAACGCGGAATACCGCAGCGCTTGATTACGCGCGAGATGATGTCGCGCAGGCTCTTCTTGGAGAGGATGGTGTTGACGTATCCTATCTCGGAGGGCACATACTGGTTGACCAGCACACGGCCCACCGAGGTATTCTCCACCAGGTGGCGTATGGGGTTGCCGTCGGCGTCGACGTCGTCGACCATCACGGTCACGGGGGCGTGGAGAGTCACCTTGCCTTCGTTGTAGGCAATCTGGGCCTCCTCGGGTCCGTAGAAGATGGTACCCTCGCCCTTGTCGCCCTTGCGCAGCTTGGTGATGTAGTACAGGCCGAGCACCATGTCCTGCGAGGGCACGGTGATGGGGGCGCCGTTGGCGGGGTTGAGGAT
>CAJUOC010000042.1 GCA_910587925.1 uncultured Muribaculaceae bacterium | reverse complement strand
ACCACCTGTCAAGCATCACAAACATACTTTTCGACCATGAAAAAAATCCTACTTCTTTTATCCCTTATCATAGTCCTGTCGTCGGCGGCAAGGGCCGGAGCGTCCTTTACCGACGACTTGACCCTTGGCGATATCAATCTCCCGGAGGGCATGTTTGCCTACGCCGAGACTGTTGCGCCGAGCTGTACTCAGTATCTCGTGTCAGGCTCAATCAACGCTGAGACCTGGAGATTCAGTCGTCTGCTCAAGTACGGGACTGTCATAGTCAAGAAAAACTATGGTACCATGACCTCGGTCACCATCGACTGGGCAAGCTGCAGTGTGACCTCGCAGATAAATGTATATGGCAGCGATGAGCCTTACAGCGAAGCCTCAAAGGCGCTTTATGCATCAGATGCCCAGCTCGGTACGCTCGTGGCAGAGTGTGTCAAGGGCGGAGACGACGAGGCCGCCGTGTTTTCGCAGACGTATCAGGTAAATACCGACAAGCATTATGCTTACTATGCGATGAGGGCGGCTCCTGCGGGTGGCAATCCTGCAATCACAGGCATGCATGTGACCTATGAGCAGGCAGGCCCCTCGGTATGCGCACCGGTAGCGGTCACGCTGCCCGACGGCTCAGCTTTGACCTCGACCACCCTGCGCCTCGACGAGCCTGCTGAAATCGAGGTAGCGTGCCCGACCGAAGGCGCCGTCATCAGCTATACCCTCGACAATCTCTCCGGCACAGTCTCGGGCAACCCGGGCAAGCTGATGGTAAGCCGTAGCGGCTCACTCACTCTCACCGCCTCTAAGGAGGGGTATACTTCATCGGAGCGTGTCATCGAGGTTGAGATACCCGTGCGACCCATCGAGCTGACAGTCGACGGCTCGCCCTTTGACCGCGGGCAGCTGCGTGCATACGGCAAGACATCCGTGCATATCTCCACAGCCACGCCCGATGCCTCTATCTCTTGGGAATACGACGGCAAGACCGGCACCACCGCCGACCTTGAGGTCGAGGCCGACGGCACGCTCGTGATCACAGCATCGAAAGACGGCCTCGTGAGCGCCACCCGCTCGGTCGTGGTGCTGGGGCTCGACCCGCTCACATCGATACAGGCCGTGTGGGACGCCTATCCCGTGCCCGGCAACGGCACTGTCACCGACCCCGAGCCTCTTACGGTACTCTTCGACGCAACTGTGGTATATGTGGCAAATGCCCCCGATATGTACAGCGATGTACCCAACGGCCAGGTATACATCACCGACGGCACCAACTTCTCGCGCATCTTCTTTGCCGGTACGCCAGTCGATTACAAGCCCGGCGATGTCATCGCCAAAGGTTGGACTGCCAAATTTCAGCGGCATGGCGGCTGGAAGGAGTTTGTCCCCGAAAGCGGACTGACTGTAGCCTCGCACGACGGCAAAGTGCCTGCGCCGCGCGCCATCGGCGACGAGGATGCCCTGCAGGCTCTCGACCCCGGTACTCCTGTCGTGGTCAAGGGTGTGATACTTGCCTGCGCCACATCATCTGAGATTTATACCGGCGACCAACCCTCTCTGCAGATTAAGACCACCAACAGCCCCGTGGCTCTAATCAACGCCTTCGGCCTGCCCTCTGTCGAAGCCGGTCGTTACGACGTCTACGGCCTTGTCGACTTCTACGGCTACAAGCGCAGCAACGCTCCCGCCGTGGGCCCGACCGACGGCGACTACAGCCATCGCCGCTGGCGCGTGGCCGTGACGGAGTTTGAGGTGTGGAAACCGACCTCGCCCCGCCCCGTCTTCGCCTTGGCCAATGACTCGGAGGTCGACTCGGGCGAGCCCATCGTCATCACTTGCCAGGACGAGGCCGCGACCATCATGTACAGCATGGACGGCGAGAATTACTCGGAGTACGACGCGGCCAACCCGCCCGTGATGCCCGCCGAAGACGTCACCGTGAGCGCCTACTCGCGCCAGGAGGGCTACCACGACTCGGCCGTGCGCCGCGTGTCGCTGCGCTACAGCGGCAAGGCCGGTATCGCCGACATCACCCTCGACCCCGCCGGCGCCGCCGAGTATTACGACCTCACCGGCCGCCGCGTCGACAGCCCCCGCGCCGGCGGCATGTACATCCGCGTGCAGAGCGGCCGCGCCACCAAGGTAATCTTATAAGTCATATAAACAGCAAACGATGAAAAAGCATATCCTGAGCCTTGCGGCGCTGTGCGCCGCCGCAGTGACGGCCGTGGCCGCCACTCCCGACTACGAGCTCCCGCTCACGGCCGACTCCTTCCAGGGCGGCTGGGACTCGAAGTATTTCGAGGCCGACCACACCATCCAGTATACCAAGGAGTACGGCGGCAACGGCTGGTACTGGTACGACGGCCACGACTTCTCGGCCTACGACCAGGTGGTCGTTGAATACTCGTCGCGCGGCCCGGCCGTGCGCCTGACGGTGGGCTACCTCGACACCGACGAAGTGACCCAGAGCGACTACATGCCCGCGAGCTACGACGAGGTGGTGTGCCCGCTCGACCCCGCGCGCAAAGACAAGGTGCGCAGCATCATGCTCGTCGGCTCCGAGGTCGGCTACGTGGGCATCAAGCGCGCCTACCTGCGCGTCAAGCCCGAGGTCGACCCCTTAGCGCCCGTGGTGCTGTGGGAAGGCTCGCAGGCGCTTGACTGGTGGAACAACGGCGTGCAGATACTTCCGAGCCGCTTTGCCGACATCTCCGCGGGCGACAAGCTCGTGGTCGACTACACGGCCGACGGCTCTGGCGAGGGCGTGCCCTGCGTGCTCAAGCTCGACTACCGCCGCATGACCGCCGACTATCAGTACGACACCAACCCGCTGCCGTCCGAAACCCTGAGCGGCCTGTACGAGGACGGCGGCCTGCACCTGGAGGAGTACGACGGCGAGCGCGGCCAATTCACGATGAGCCTGTCGCCGAGCGACGTGAAGGCGCTTCAGCTGCCCGACCTCGACTGCATGTTCATCACCGGCGCCCACATCATCCTCAACAAAGTGACCATCATCCCGCGCCTTGCCGCCGGCATCACCGACGCCTCCGTGGCCGATGGCGCCGACGCCCCCGCGGCGTACTACGACCTGACGGGCCGCCGCGTGGCCACGCCCTCGGCGGGCGTGTACATCCGCGTACAGGGCAATCGCGCCGAGAAAATCTATTGTCGATAAAAACCTCCGGGGTAATACCCGTCGGTATAAACGGTGGCCGCCGCGGCGCAAGAGTGCGTCGCGGCGGCTTTATGTGTGTGGCGGGGCGCTATCAGCGCACGATGATGCGGCGGGTGGCCGCGCCGCGGCGCTCGATATAGATGCCGGGGCAGAGGGCGTCGGCCGATACCTCGATGCCGCGCATGTCGTAGTAGCGGGCGGGGGTGCCGTCGGTGGTGATGCCGTCGATGCCGGTGAGGGCGGCCTCGTCAAATACATACATGGAGCGCTCGGCGCTCTGGCTGCCGCGGGTCATGCGCAGGTGGAGCCAGCCGGTCTCGGATACTTTGATGCCGTCGGCGGGGTATTCCTGCCACTCGGGCACGGCGGCTGCGCGGCGGACGCCGGGGGTGAAGTTGCGCGGCTCGAAGTAGTACTCGAGGGTAGCGCCGGCGGGGATGTCAAAGGTGACGGTGGCCTCGGCACCGGCAGGGATATAGATGAGGTCGGTGCCGGCGTAGTGCTTGCTGTCGCCGTCGCCGGTCACGGTGGGGTCGGCGATGGTGAGGGGCGCCTCGGCCAGCGACAGGCCGCCATCTGTGGCGGTGAGCATCCAGCCGTCGTTGGTGAGGCGGAAGCGGTCGGTGTCGTCGCAGCCGGTGACCACCTGCGCGCCGGCTTCCGGGCTTAATACGTTGAGGTCAATCACGCCGGAGAGCCCATCAGCCGCAAGACTCACACCCTTGGATATCTGCACAGAGAAATTGCAGTCGCCCGTGACGGCGCACGCGCTGCCGGTATTAGCTATTACGTATGAGTAGCCATCGTCGACAGTGCAGTCTTCAAACTTGACATTGTCAAGTAAAAGAGAACCTGCGCCGCAGCGTACCAGCGATGTATGCAGCTCAGTATCTTTTTCGGCATGCATCACGCGGGAGAAAGTGATATCGTGAAGCTCTACGCTGCCGTCCATGCGGACGTCAATCAGATAAGAAGTCTGCTCTGTCTGCTGCGAGCCGTCGATGACAAATCCTTTAAGCGAGATGCAGGTGGGGTCGACACCGTCGGCGGCTTTGCCATTGTTTACGATAAGGCGGTCGGCCGCGCGGGTGAGTGTGATACCTGTGGTAGCCGCTTCAAAGGACAGGGTCTTGCTGTTGCCGCCGAGGTATGTGGTGAGCGACTGGTCGGTATACACAATGATACGTGAGCCGGAGGCGGCATTGTTATTAGCAGCGTTGATAGTGCTGTACGTGGAGCCGTCGGTAGCGTTGAGTACGGCGGGCTTTTTGAGAATCTGGAGCGCGCGGGTCTCGCCGTCGATTTTGGGAGCGATGATGCGGTCATCGGCATCGAGGAGGGTAGCGAGCTGCATGTCGGATGTGCCGGAGATGATTTCCGTACCCGAGCCTTTGGAGCAGTAGACGCCAATCCGCGAGTCCGCGGCAAGATTCTTGCCGTCGAAGGGAAGGGTGGCGTTGTTGTTTATATTAATATTGAAAGCGCACTTGCCTGCCATTGTTACAGTTGATCCGGCGTTGACTATATTTATATCCCATGCCGGGGAGTTTTCGGCATATATATTGCCCGATATGGATACGTCGGTGAGCGACACGGTGCAGTCGGCGAGCACTCGCATAAAGCCGTTTGCAACCGATACTTTGAACCCGTGAAAGGCTACATGATTGAGGTTGAGCGTGGAACCTTTTGGGCAGTAGATGTGATTGGCTCCGGGGGTAGCGTCGCTTTCGGGATTTCCCTCAAATGTAAGGTTTTCCAGCGTCAGCGAGCCGCTGTTTTTCAGACTGACGATAGATTTGGAAGCATCGGCCTGCGTGATGACGATGCCATCACCATCGCCTCTTACGGTAAGCGTCTTGGCGTCAACGCCGATGGTGGCGCCGATGGCGATGCTGCGCTTGATGGTGATTACGTCGTTGTCGACAGCAGCTGTGAGAGCCTCGCTCAGGGTGGTGTACTCCGTGTCGCCGATGAAGACCTGCGCCGGGGCGGTGGTGGCGGCGCACAGCGACATGCACAAAAGGATAGATTTGTAGAGGTGGTTCATGTCTATTGCGAATCGAAAGTGATGAAATATAAGACGAGGCGGGTCGGCCCGCGGGCCGACCCGCCGGAATCAGGTCAGTATGTACAGAGGGAGTGTTACTCGTCTTCGGCGACGAGGTTGCCGTCTACAGCGGCGAGGGAGAGGCCGGCGGGAGCGTCGACCCAGTTGAAGCGGGCGGTGTCGGCGCAGCCTTTCACGATAGCCTTGCCGGCGCGGCGGCGCTGGGCAAAGAGCTTGACGGGCTTGGTGTTGGTGAGGCCCGATGCCTCGATGGCCACGCCGCCTGCATTGTTGAGGCTGATGGTGAAGTCGCAGTCGCCGGCCATCTTGACAGTGGTATTGTTGTTGGCGACGAATACGTCTATGGTGGCCGAGCAGTCGGCAAACTTCACATTGGTCAGGGAGATGGACGAGTTGGCGTCTTCCTCCTTATTGTTGGAGAGGGCGCGGATGATACCGTTGGTGGCCGATGTCTTGAAGTTGCGGAATGTCACGTCGGTGAGATTGAGCGAGCCGCCGTTGCGCACCAGTACAAAGTTGCCGTCGTAGTCGATGCCGTCGCCGTCGAAGGTCACGTTCTGGATATTGAGCACACCCTCGTTGACTTCCTTTTCAAAGATAATCATCGACGAGTAGCCGCCGGTCGAGGTGGTGGTATTGTATGTGAGCACGATGTCGTCGGAGGCGCCCTTGATGGTGATCTCGCGGTCGCCGGGGTTGAGGGGGGAGTCGACGCTGAGCGACTCGTTGATGACGAGTACATCGCCCGAGTCGGCGCGCTTTACGGCGTCGCGCAGGGTGCGGTATTCCTTGCCGGAGGTTTCGTTGAGTATGGGCTTGGCAAAAGCGCCAAGGGTGGCAGAGGCGGCGAGAGCCGCTACAGCGATTTTAAGTACGGTGTTCATTTCTTTCGGTGTTTATTTTCCGGTATTAGTTTTGTGCGGCAAAAGTACTATGTGTCATTTATATAAACAAAGGTGACGCGGTGTTTTCAACGCATTTTAAAGCAAATTCTACATCAGCGAAAGGTTGTGCAGGAAGATTGCACGAGGGTAAGTGTACGGGGCGGCCGGCGCGTATTATCTTTGCAGTGTAAAACCAACCTACACATGAAAGCCACAAAATATCCTATTGCTGCGGCCGCGCTGATGGCGGGATTCACTGCCTGGAGCCGTCAGCCCAACATCATATATATAATGACCGACCAGCAGAGCGCCGACGCGATGAGTTGCGCCGGCAACGGCTATCTGCATACCCCGGCGATGGACCGGCTGGCCGAGCGGGGAGTGCGCCTGCCCAACACCTACTGCGCCCTGCCTCTGAGCGGCCCGTCGCGCTCGGCGATGTTTACCGGCATCATGCCCTCGCAGAGCGGCATGATGCACAACGAGACCCCGCTGCCCGACTCGCTGCGCACCCGCACCCTGGGCGACCTGGTGGCCGCCGCCGGATACGACAACGGCTATGCCGGCAAGTGGCATGTCAATACCAACGCCCTGCCCGCCGAGCGTGCATTCGGCTTCGAGCGTCTGCACGGCCACGGCGACGAGGGGCTGGCCGAGGCCGCCATCGACTTCCTGCGCCGCGACCATGGCGACCGACCCTTCTTCCTGGTGGCGTCGTTTGACAACCCCCACAACATATGCCAGTATGCCCGCGGACAAAAGCTGCCCGAGGCCGAGCTCACCGAGCCGGCTCTGGCCGATTGCCCCAATCTGCCGGCCAACCATCTCATACAGCCCTACGACCCCGCCGTGCTGGCCTGGGAGCGCACCCACAACTACAATCTCTACCCCACCGACGCATACACCCCCGACGACTGGCGCCGCTACCGCAACGCATACTTCCGCCTGGTGGAGCATATCGACGGCGAGGTGGGCAAGATTGTCGACGAGATCGACCGTCAGAATCTCTGGGACAATACCGTGGTAATTTTCACCTCAGACCACGGCGACGGCCAGGGCGCGCATCAGTGGAATCAGAAGACAGCCCTCTGGGAGGAGACAGCCCGCGTGCCCCTCATCGTATGCGCCCCCGGCAACAAAAAGAATGCCGGCAAGGTGAGCGCCGAGCTGGTCAACAACGGCATCGACCTCATGCCCAGCGTGCTCGACTGGGCAGGCGCCGCAAAGCCCGGGTGGTGCAAGGGCCGCAGCTACCGCCACGCCGTAGAGTCGCCCGACGCCTCTGCGTCGCAAGCGCCCTATGTGGTGACCGAGACAGAGTTTGCACAGACCGGCGGCACCCGCGGCTGGCTCCTGCGCACTCCTAAATATAAATATGTGCTCTACGAGAGTGGCAAAAACCGCGAGGCCCTCTACGACATGGCCGCCGACCCCGGCGAGATGCGCAATCTCGCCGTCGAGGCCCAGGCCCGCCCCGAGGTGCTGCGCCACCGCGAGCTGCTGCGCGAGTGGTTTCGCGACAATCCCAAGGGTCTCCGCTACTCCCGCGAGCGTTTCATACCTGTAGACTGACCGACAATGGACAAACGACTCAACCGTCCCGCCGAGGCCGGATATACCATGGCCGAGGCTATCGCCGAGGCCAAGCGCTGCCTCCACTGCAAGGTGCCCCAGTGCCGCAAGGCATGCCCCATCAGCAACGATATCCCCGACTGGGTGCATGAGCTGAGCATGGGCAACCTGGGCGCCGCCCGCGCCATCATCAACAACCGCAGCAATCTGCCCGCCGTCTGCGGCCGCGTGTGTGCCCACGAGCGCCAGTGCGAGGGCAACTGCATCATGGGCAAGAAAGGCGCCCACATCAACATCGGCAAGCTCGAGCGATTTGTGGCCGATTTCGACACCGAGATGGGCCTCACCCACGAGAGTATCGTCGAGAAAGACCGCGGCCGCGTGGCCGTGATCGGCTCAGGCCCCGCCGGCCTTACGGTGGCCGGTGTGCTCGCCCGCCGCGGCTTCGATGTCGAGATATTTGAGATGGAGCCCGAGCCGGGCGGTGTGCTGATGTTCGGCATCCCCGAGTACCGCCTGCCCAAGGCCGTCGTGCGCGGCGAGGTGCAGAAGATACGCCAGCTGGGCGTGCGCATCACCTGCGGCACCACCATCGGCCCCGACCTCACGGTCGACGACCTCTTTGAGCGCGGCTTCGACGCCATCTTCATGGGTACCGGCACCGGCAAGCCCCGCCGCCTCGACCTGCCCGGCGCCGAGCTCGACTCCGTGCGCCAGGCCATCTACTTCCTGCGCCGCGTGAGCCTGTACAACTCCGGTCTCATCAGCCGCGCCGAGGTACCCGTCAAGCCCGGCGAGAAGGTCTACGTGATAGGCTGCGGCAACACCGCCATGGACGCCGCCCGCACAGCCAAGCGCCTGCGCGCCGGCGAGGTGACAGTGGTGTACCACCGCGACATCGACCACATGAGCGCCCTGCGCGCCGAGTACGACGATGCCGTCAAGGAAGGTGTGAAATTTATGTGGAATACCTCGCTCCTGGAGATACATCCCGGCGCCGAGCCCGGCTCAATGGAGAGCATCACCGTCGACTGCGCCGGCGAGCGCGTCGAGCTGCCGGCCGACAAGGTGATCATGGCCGTGGGCAGCCGGCCCGCCTCGCGCATCGTGAGCACCACCCGCGGCATCGAGGTCGACGACAAGGGCTACGTCATCACCCGCGACGTGCCCTACGGCATGACCACCCGCAAGGGCGTCTTTGCCGGCGGCGACGTGACAAACCGCCCCGCCACCGTCGTACACGCCATGCACGACGCCCAGCAGGTGGCCGAGGCCATCGCCACCTACGTCGACGCCGTAAACCTGATGAGAAAAATCGATAAT
Organism: uncultured Muribaculaceae bacterium; assembly: GCA_910587925.1. Lineage (GTDB taxonomy): Bacteria > Bacteroidota > Bacteroidia > Bacteroidales > Muribaculaceae > CAG-873. The sequence continues at coordinate 6,292 of CAJUOC010000042.1, read as the reverse complement.
AATCCCAATTAAATCATAAAACAGTCTGCCCGGGTGACACTAAAATGAAAAAAATTTAGTTAACTTAGCGGACACTTAAACTACGTACTATGGTAAACTTTTCGCTTGAGGGCAAGACAGCCCTCGTCACCGGTGGCGTATACGGCATCGGATTTGCAATCGCCAAGGCCCTGCACGAGGCAGGCGCACGCATCGTCTACAACTGCAACACCCAGGAATCGATGGACATGGGCGTGGCCAACTACAAAGAGGCCGGTATCGACGCCAAGGGTTACATGTGCGACGTCACCGACGAGGAAGGCGTCAAGGCTATGGTAGCCGACATCGAGAAGAATTACGGCGGCGTGGACATCCTGGTCAACAACGCCGGTATCATCAAGCGTATCCCCATGGATGAGATGGCTGTCGAGGACTTCCGCAAGGTGGTCGACATCGACCTGGTGGCTCCTTTCATCTGCGCCAAGGCCGTGATCCCCGGCATGATCAAGAAAGGCCACGGCAAAATCATCAACATCTGCTCGATGATGAGCGAGCTCGGCCGCGAGACCGTGAGCGCATACGCAGCAGCCAAGGGTGGCCTGAAGATGCTCACCCGCAACATCTGCTCGGAGTACGGCGCAGCCAACATCCAGTGCAACGGCATCGGCCCGGGCTACATCGCCACTCCTCAGACCGCACCCCTGCGCGAGCGTCAGGCCGACGGCTCGCGTCATCCCTTCGACCAGTTTATCATCGCCAAGACTCCCGCCGGCCGCTGGGGTACCCCCGAGGATCTGATGGGCCCGGCTGTGTTCCTGGCATCGGAGGCTTCCGATTTTGTCAACGGCCACGTACTGTATGTCGACGGCGGCATCCTGGCCTATATCGGCAAGCAGCCCAAGTGATGCGACACATCGCGATACTCGTGCTCGCGGGTGCGGCCTTAGGGTCGTGCTCGCGCAGCCATGTCATAGAGGTGGCCAATGACTCGGCCCTCGACCGCTCGGCCGAGATGACCGCCGTGGCTCTGGCCGATGTGCGCGCCGCCGTGGGCGATGCGCCCTTTGTGCTGCGCGACGCCGCCGGCGCCGAGGTGCCCTATCAGATTACCTACGACTCGCTGGTGGTCTTCCCTGCGACCGTGGCTGCCTCATCCACCGCCGTCTATACTCTGGAGCAAGGCACCCCCGCCCCGGTCGACACCCTGGCCACAGGCGCGCTCTACGCCCGCCGCAAAGACGACCTCACATGGGAAAACGACCGCTCGGCATACCGCGCCTACGGTCCCGCGCTCCAGGCATCGGGTGAGCGGGCCTACGGGTATGATATCTGGACCAAATCGGTGGCCGAGCCCGTAGTGGCAAAGCGCTACCGCCTGGCTTGGGACGAGGGCAAGAGTTTTCACGACGACCACGGCGAGGGCATGGACCAGTATGCCGTCGGTCCCACTCTGGGCGGCGGTACCGCGGCCCTGCTCGACTCGACGGGCGCCATACGCTACCCCTGGTGCTACGAGAGCTACGAGATACTCGACAACGGCCCGCTGCGCTTCACCCTGAGCCTGACCTATCCCGATACGCTGGGAGTGCGTGAGCGGCGCCTCATCACCCTCGATGCCGGCGACTTCCTCAACCGCACCGCCGTGAGCTACGAGGGCCTCGCAGGCCCCACGCCTATGGTGTCGGGTATCGTGCTCCACCGCCAGAATCCCGACGGCTACACCATCGACACCGACGCCCGCACACTGGCCTACGCCGACTCCACCCAGGACGCCTCGGCCGGATACGGTGTGATATACGTGGGCATCGTGGCCCCCGCGGCCGACTCCCTGCTGATGCAGCCCCTGGCCGAGCCGGCCGGCGACGCCACCGGCCACATCCTGGCCCGCGGCACATACACCCCCGGCACCGAGTATGTATACTGGTGGGGCTCGGGATGGAGCAAGGGCTTCATGGCAGACAGCACCGCCTGGCAGCAGTACCTCACCGACTTCAGCACCCGCATCTCCTCACCTCTTAAAGCTACTGTAAAGTAATGGAAGAAGTATTCAAATATATCATCGGCCTTGGCGCCGCGGTGATGATGCCCATCATCTTCACCGTGCTGGGCGTGTGCATCGGCATCAAGCTGGGCGACGCGCTCAAGAGCGGCCTCAAGGTGGGCGTGGGCTTCATCGGCCTGAGCATCGTCACCGCCCTGCTCACATCGGCCCTGGGCCCGGCGCTCAATACCGTGGTCGACATCTACGATCTCCAGCTCAAGGTATTTGACATGGGCTGGCCTGCCGCCGCCGCCGTGGCATACAATACGGCTGTGGGCGCGTTTATCATCCCGGTGTGTCTGGGCGTCAACCTGCTCATGCTCGTCACCAAGACCACCCGCACCGTCAATATCGACCTGTGGAATTACTGGCACTTCGCCTTCATCGGCGCCGTGATCTACTTTGCCTCCGACTCACTGGCCTGGGGCTTCTTCGGCGCCATCGTGTGCTACATCATCACCCTGGTGATAGCCGATATGACCGCAAAGAAGTTTCAGGATTTCTATCCCAACATGGACGGCATCTCCGTGCCCCAGCCCTTCTGCGCCGGCTTTGCGCCCATCGCCTGGGCTCTCAACAAGGTGCTCGACAAGATTCCCGGCATCGACCGTCTGGAAATCGACGCCGAGGGCATGAAGAAGAAATTCGGCCTGCTGGGCGAGCCCCTCTTCCTGGGCGTGATAGTGGGCGTGGTCATCGGCTGCCTCACATGCGAGTCGTGGGCCGAGATTGTCGACCGCATCCCCTACATCCTCGGTCTCGGCATCAAGATGGGCGCCGTGATGGAGCTCATCCCCCGCGTGACCGTGCTCTTCATCGAGGGCCTGAAGCCCATCTCCGACGCCACCCGCTCGCTCATCGCCCGCAAATTCAAGGGCGCCGAGGGTCTCAACATCGGCATGAGCCCCGCCCTGGTGATCGGCCACCCCACCACACTGGTGGTGTCGCTGCTGCTCATCCCGGTGACCCTGCTGATGGCCGTGCTGCTGCCCGGCAACCAGTTTCTGCCCCTGGCATCGCTGGCAGGCATGTTCTACGTATTCCCCCTCGTGCTCCCCTATACCCGCGGCAGCGTGTTCAAGTCGTTTATCATCGGCTTGATTGTCTTGGGTGTCGGCCTGTATCTTGTCACCAGCATGGCCCCGGCCTTCACCCTGGCCGCCCACGACGTATACGAGGTGACCGGCGATGCCGCCGTGGCCATCCCCGCCGGCTTTGAAGGCGGCGCGCTCGACTTTGCATCGTCGCCCCTGGCCTGGATTATCTTCCAGTGCACCCAGTATATGAAGTGGGTATTCTCGGGTCTGCTCGTGCTCGGCACCCTGGCCCTTGTAATCCGCAACCGTGTGCTCATCCTGCGCAACCAGCGTCAGATGGTCGAGGCCCGCAGCGAGCGCATCCAGTCACAGGAATAATCAACACCTAACATACACATTCACACCATGTCAAAGATAGTAACTCTGGGCGAGATCATGCTCCGTCTGTCGCCCGCAGGCTGCGGCCGCTTTGTGCAGGTCGACAATTTCGATGTAATCTGGGGCGGCGGCGAGGCCAATGTGGCCGTGAGCTGCGCCAACTACGGCCACGACGCTTACTTCGTGTCGAAGCTCCCCGCCCACGAGATCGGCCAGGCTGCCCTCAACGCCCTGCGCCGCTACGGCGTCCACACCGACCATATCGCCCGCGGCGGCGACCGTGTCGGTATCTACTACTGCGAGACCGGCGCATCGATGCGCCCCTCCAAGGTGATATACGACCGCGCCGGCAGCGCCATCGCTGAGGCCGACCCCGCCGACTTCGACTTCGACGCCATCATGGAAGGCGCCGACTGGTTTCACTGGAGCGGCATCACTCCCGCCATCAGCGACAAGGCCGCCGAGCTGACCCGCCTGGCGTGCGAGGCCGCCAAGCGCCACGGCGTCACCGTGAGCGTCGACCTCAACTTCCGCAAGAAACTCTGGACCAGCGAGAAGGCACAGAGCATCATGCGCCCCCTGATGCAGTATGTCGACGTGTGCATCGGCAATGAAGAAGACGCCGAGCTCTGCCTGGGCTTCAAGCCCGAGGCCGACGTAGAGGCCGGCGATACCGGTGCCGACGGCTACAAGGGCATCTTCCGCGCCATGGCTGCCGAGTTTGGCTTCCGCTACGTAGCCTCCACCCTGCGCGAGTCCTTCTCGGCCACACACAACGGCTGGAAGGCTATGATATACGACGGCAAGGACTTCTACGAGAGCAAGCGCTACGACATCAACCCCATCATCGACCGTGTGGGCGGTGGCGACAGCTTCTCGGGCGGCCTCATCCACGGCCTGCTCACCATGCCCACCCAGGGCGAGGCACTTGAGTTTGCCGTGGCAGCATCGGCTCTGAAGCAGACCATCCCCGGCGACTTCAATCTCGTCAGCGAGGCCGAGGTAAAGGCCCTGGCCGGCGGCAGCGCCAACGGCCGCGTGCAGCGCTAACCTCTCATAAAGTACACATAAAATGGCAAAATTCGATAAGATAGCAGTCCTCACCAAGATGCAGGCCGCCCCGGTGGTGCCCGTATTCTACCACAAGGACGCAGAAGTGGCCAAGGCCGTCGTAAAGGCCTGCTACGACGGAGGCGTGCGCGCCTTTGAGTTTACAAACCGCGGCGACTTTGCCCACGAGGTATTTGCCGAGGTGGTCAAGTATGCCGCCAAGGAGTGCCCCGAGATGGCCATGGGCGTAGGCTCGGTGGTCGAGCCCGGCACCGCCTCGCTCTACATGCAGCTCGGCGCCTGCTTTGTGGTAGGCCCGATGTTCAATCCCGAGATTGCCCGCGTGTGCAACCGCCGCGGCGTGCCCTACACCCCCGGCTGCGGTACCGTCAGCGAGGTAAATGCCGCCCAGGAGGCAGGCTGCGACCTGTGCAAGGTATTCCCCGGCGATGTGCTCGGCCCCAAGTTTGTCAAGGGTCTGCTCGCTCCCATGCCCTGGTCGCGCATCATGGTGACCGGCGGAGTGGAGCCCACCGCCGACAATCTCGCCACATGGCGCTCGGCCGGCGTATACTGCGTGGGCATGGGCTCCAAGCTCTTCCCCAAAGACCGCGTGGCCGCCGCCGACTGGCAGTATGTCACCGACAAGTGCGCCGAAGCACTCTCTTACATGAAATAACAAGCTCTGAATAATGAAAAAGACAATCCTCACCCTGGCTGTAGCCGCCATGGCCCTCGCCGCCCAGGCTCAGACCACCTATACCATCATGCGTGCCGTACACCCCGACGACTTCAAGGGCTACGACACCGAGCGCCTGCGCTCACACTTCACCATGCAGGATGTGATGAAGGAAGACTGCATCACCCTGACATACTCCATGTACGACCGTCTCATTTTCGGCGGCACCGTGCCTGTCAAGACCGTGGTAAAGCTCGAGACCATCGACCCCCTGAAGGCTGAGTACTTCCTCGAGCGCCGCGAGCTCGGCGTGATCAATACCGGCGGCGACGGCATCGTGAGCGTCGACGGCAAGGACTACGAGCTCCACTTCAAAGACGCCCTCTATGTGGGCCGCGGTGCAAAGGACGTGACCTTCCGCAGCAAGGACGGCTCCAAGCCCGCTAAATTCTACATCAACTCCACCACCGCCCACAAGGCATACAAGACCCAGCTCATCACCATCGACGGCCGCAAAGGCTCCATCAAGGCCAACTGCATCAAGGCCGGCTCGATGGAAGAGAGCAACGACCGCGTCATCAACCAGCTCATCGTGGCCAATGTGCTTCAGGAAGGCCCCTGCCAGCTGCAGATGGGTCTTACAGAGCTCAAGCCCGGCTCGGTATGGAACACCATGCCCGCCCACACCCACGACCGCCGCGTCGAGGCATACTACTACTTCAACGTGCCCGAGGGCAACGCTATCTGCCACATCATGGGCGAGCCCCAGGAAAACCGCCTCATCTGGCTGCACAACGAGCAGGCCGTGATGTCGCCCGAGTGGAGCGTACACGCCGCTGCCGGCACCTCCAACTACATGTTCATCTGGGGCATGGGTGGCGAGAATCTTGACTATGGCGACATGGACAAGATCACCTACGAGCAGATGAAGTAACCCACCACCATAGTACCCTCCCCCCGTCCGCGCGGCATGATCCAGACATGCCGCGCGGACTTTTTTTGATTCATGATTCACCATAATAGTCCGCGCAGGTTTGTAACCTGCGCGGACTATTGTGGTGTGTGATGCGGTCGCATGTGACGTGGAGCAGCGTGTCGGAGACACGCCATTGTGATTAACCCCAGGTG
>CAJUOC010000041.1 GCA_910587925.1 uncultured Muribaculaceae bacterium | reverse complement strand
GGCTTGGGCGCCGTGGCGCTGTCATCGCGTAGCGATGCAATATTGTAGCCGTGGGTGCAACCCACGGTCGTATGGCGCGTGTGTGCCGACCGATTTATCGGTCGAATGCGCGGGTTGGGGGCGCCCGCTCTGCGGGCTTGGCGGGGCGATTTGGCCGTTTCCGCGGCCGTTGTACATCGGTACGCGGGCTTGGGCGCCGGGGCGCTGTCATCGCGTAGCGATGCAATATGGTGGCCGTGGGTGAAACCCACGGAATCGTATGGCGCGTGTGCGCCGACCGATTTATCGGTCGAACGCGCGGGTTGGGGTTAGCCCGCGGAGCGGGCGACAGGCAGTAGGCACGTGCAAGGCGATAGCCGCAGCGCGTGTACCAAAATCGCACCACCATGACCGGAGCTGCGTAGCTGCGACGCTGCCGAAGTGTCGCAGCTACGCAGCTCCGGCGTTAAGGTCGCATTAAATACACGCGCTGCGGCGCGCTGCGCCACGCCTTGCACGTGCCTACTGCCTGACGCCCGCTCTGCGGGCTTGGCGGGGCGATTTGGCCGTTTCCGCAGCCGTTGTACATCGGTACGCAGGCTTGGGCGCCGGGGCGCAGTCATCGCGTAGCGATGCAATATTGTAGCCGTGGGTGCAACCCACGGTATCGTAAGGCGCGTGTGCGCCGACCGATATATCGGTCGAACACGCGGGTTGGGGTTAGCCCGCGGAGCGGGCGACAGGCAGTAGGCACGTGCAAGGCGATAGCCGCAGCGCGTGTACCAAAATCGCACCACCATGACCGGAGCTGCGTAGCTGCGACGCTGCCGAAGTGTCGCAGCTACGCAGCTCCGGCGTTAAGGTCGCATTAAATACACGCGCTGCGGCGGGCTGCGCCACGCCTTGCACGTGCCTACTGCCTGTCGCCCGCTCCGCGGGCTCGCCTGGTTGCCGCATGTCGGGGTTGTGCTTGGGTTGGTTTTTCTGCGGCGGTGGGCGCAAAGAAAAGCGAGGGCTGCCCGCGGGCAGCCCTCGCTGTATGGGGATGGGGTGGGGTATCAGAGCATTACCTTGCGGCCGGCTACGATGTAGAAGCCGCGGGGCAGGTCGAAGTAGTTGAGGCCGACGGTCACAGGCAGCTCGATGGCGCGGCCGTCGAGGCGGGCTACGGTGATGATGCGGTCGGCATCGGAGCTGATGACGAGGCGGCCGCGGCTTACCGATACTATCATGCCGGCGGTCGGGTCGGTGATGCCGCTGATGTTGTAGGGGTTAATCTCCTTGGCGCCGGAGCCGCCGTCGTACTCATAGTAGATGTCGCCGGTGATGCCGGTGAGGTCGCCGGTCTGCGAGCCGCCGCCGTTGTTGAAGATTACGTTGAGGCTCTGCTTGACGTCGGAGAATGACATGTAGTAGTAGGTGTTGCCATTGACCTCGGTGGTGGCGCTCATGCGGGTGCCGGGCCACTTGCCGGCAAACTCGGTTTTGTCTTCCCAGGCGTAGATGTTGGGAGCCGACGAGGCTTTGACGTAGACGGTGATGGCGGCGGCGGGGTCGACCTTGCGGTAGGTCACCGAGCCGGTGTAGGTGTCGGCGCCCCAGGTGACGGTGACGGTCTCGCCGAATTGCATGTCTTTGCCGATGGTAAATGTGGTGCTCTGGCCGGTGGCGAGAGTCTGCTTGGCGCCGGAGCCTACTTTGATCCAGCCTGAGGTGGCGGCATCGTTGAGGGTGGCGGTGACGGTCAGGGTCTCGGTCTTGAAGGAGCCGCCGGCGGGGTTGAATTTGACGGCGGGCGAGCCGATGGCGTCGTCGGCGGTGTAGAATTCGGTGGTGGGCTTGTCGGCAAAGACGGGGTTGCCGCCCTTGGCGACGGGCGAGGAGGTGTAGATAAACTTGCCGTCGGTACCTATCTGACCGCCTTTCCAGTCTTTTACGAGCACGCGGAGCTGGCCCTTGCCGGCGGGAGCGGTGACGGTGATGGAGCCGCCGGCGGTGGCGGTGTACGACTTGCCGGTGACGACGTCGACGTATGTGCCGGCGGGCACGCCGGTAAATGTGGCGCCGCCGTTGATGGCTACCAGGGCGTAAGACTCGTTTTTGTATGCGCGCTTGAAGGCCCAGCCGCCCGATGCCGAGCAGCCGTCGAATGTGTACTGGCCCTTGCGCAGGGCGGGCACGGCGGCGCGGATTTTGTTGAGGCGGATGATGTGTTGCGAGAGGTCGCCGCCCAGGGTCTTGGATACGTTGCCGCTGGCGGTGTACTCGCCGAAGTCGGAGGCGCTGACGTTGCCCTCGATGTACTCGCCGAAGTATGCGCGGCCGGAGTCCTTGACGGGGTTGTCGGTGCCGCCGGCGTCGACTTTCATGCCTTTTTTGAATTCGACCTCAGAGCCGTAGTAGATACAGGGGATGCCGCGGAAGGTAAACATCAGCGAGAGGTTTTCGGCCCACTGGGCGGTGCCACCGTTGAAGCGGGTGAGGTCGTTGGGGCCGGGGCAGTAGTCGTGTGAGTCGACGTATACGACCAGGTATGAGGCGTCGTTGTAATACTTGTCGCCGCTTTTGGCGAGGTTGACCACGTAGCCGGCGTTGTTGAATCCGTAGTGCGACGGGAAGTCGATGGTCGAGAATCCGCTGTACTGCGAGTAGTCGGGCTCGTGCCAGGCGCCGTTTTTCATGAAGGCGTTGTCAGATGTGGGCGACTGTGCGACATCTTCGAGGCAGAGTTTCATGTTGCCGTACATGTTGTCGTCGCCCTCTTTGATCACCTGGCTGTCCCACCATTTCTCGTCCCAATTCCACTTGTCGACGAGGCTCTGGGGCGATTTCCACTGGTAGAAGTAGCTGGAAAGGCAGGCCTGGCCTCGGTATGTCACATCGCCCTGGTAGCGCTGGCAGCACTCGCCGAACATGAAGAACGGGCCGCCGCCGCGCTTGGCCTTGTGCTTCTCGGCGAGGGCGTTGAATTGCGGGATAAAGGCTGTATTGAAAGTGAGGCGGGAGATGTGGCCGGTGGTGTCTATGCGGAAGCCGTCGACGCCCATCTCGATAAACTTGCCGTAGCACTCGATGAGGTACTTGGTCACGGCAGGATTCTCCGTGTTGAGGTCTACACAGTCGCCGGCAATCTGACCCCACCAGCGCGAGGGGTAGTCCCAGTTCCAGGCGTTGGCCAGGTGGTGCCAGTAGTTGTGGTTGTCGAGATTTTTGCCGCCGGTATTCTTCAGGTATGGGAAGCGGGCGGCGTACTGTGCATCGCCGTCGAGGTCATTGTAGTTGGCGGGGAGCTTGTCGTAGTTGGGGATGATCGATGCGGCCGCGCTTGCCTGGTTGCGGATGTCCTGCGAGCGGTAGAAAAGCTCCTGGAGGCCCTTCTCGCCGAAGTTGCCCGTGTGGTTGAGCACGATGTCGAGGATGAGCTTCATGCCCTTGGCGTGTACGGCGTCGATGAGGTCCTGAAATTTCACGTCCTTGGCCGAGCCCCACTCGCGGCGGCTCTCATAGCGGAGGTCGACATTCTGGAAGTCCATGGCGTGGTAGCCGTGGAAGTCGGTACCCGAGCAGTTCTGGACCACCGGAGTAATCCATATGGCGGTGAAGCCCAGGGCCTTGATGTAGTCGAGCTTGTCGATGAGGCCCTTGAAGTCGCCACGCCAGTCGGGGTCGCCGTTGGTAATCTGCGTCTGCTGGTGGTCCCAGCCGCAGACATTGTTTTTGGGGTCGCCGTCGTAGAATCGTGTCGTCATGGCAAAGTAGATGGTCTCGTCGCGGAAGTCGGTGCGACCGCCCGAGAAGGTGGCGGCCGACGCGGCGAGCGAGGCTGCGGCTACAGTCGCCGCAGCCGCCAGGGTGCAAAGTTTCTTCATCAGTTTGATAAGATTGTAAGGTAAGATAAGTAAGTATACCCGGGACACTGACGGCCCGGCATAAAAATCACAAATTCGCGGGCAAAGATAGCGTAAGTCATCCAAATGGCCAAGAAATGTGTTATACAACATAGCGCAGGCTGTTGCCGAAAGTGTTTTTGCAGTATTGCAGGAAAATATGTAACTTTGCGCGATATTTTATACACGTACATACCACACCACCACATACATGTCATTAGAATCATTCTTCACGAGCATCTTCGGCTCCAAGGCGAGCCGCGACGAGAAGCGCTACCGCTCCTTTGTCAACGCTCAGATAAATACCCTGGGCCCGGCCATGGCCGCCAAGACCGACGACGAGCTGCGCGGCACCGTGGCCGACATCCGCGCCGATATCCAAGGCTCTGTGGCTCCCGACGAGGCGCGCATCGCCGAGATCAAGACTCAGATAGAGACCATACCTCTGGACGAGCGTCAGCCCCTGTGGGAAGAGGTCGACAAGCTTGAGAAAGGTATCAACGATACTCTGGAGCAGAAGCTCGAGGAGCATCTGCCCGCCGTATTTGCCGCCCTGCGCGAGACCTCGGCCCGCTTTGCCCGCAACGAGACCGTGACAGTCACCGCCACCGAGCTCGACCGCGACCTGGCCGGCCGCGGCAAGGATTTCGTGAGCATCGACGGTGACAAGGCCGTGTACCGCAACCGCTGGATGGCCGGCGGCAACGAGGTGGTGTGGGACATGATACACTACGATGTGCAGATGATCGGCGGCAAGGTGCTCAACGAGGGCAAGATCGCCGAGATGGCCACCGGCGAGGGCAAGACTCTGGTGGCCACGCTGCCCGTATTCCTGCGCTCGCTCACCGGCCGCGGCGTGCACGTGGTGACCGTCAACGACTATCTGGCCAAGCGCGACTCCGAGTGGATGGGCCCCATCTACCAGTTTCTGGGCTCGACCATCGACTGCATCGACAAGCACCAGCCCAATACTCCCGAGCGCCGCGCGGCCTATGCCTGCGACATCACCTACGGCACCAACAATGAGTTTGGCTTTGACTACCTGCGCGACAACATGGCCATGTCGCCCGACGATATGGTGCAGCGCGGCCACTACTACGCCATCGTCGACGAGGTCGACTCGGTGCTGGTCGACGACGCACGTACCCCGCTCATCATCTCGGGCCCCGTGCCCAAGGGCGATCAGCAGTACTTCGACGAGTACAAGGCCAATGTAGAGAAAGTGGTGGGCGTGCAGCGCCGCCTGGTCAACCAGATACTTGTCGACGCCAAGGAGAAGATAGCCTCCGACGACAAGGACGTGCGCAAGGAAGGTGCCCTGCTGCTCTTCCGCGCATACAAGGGCCTGCCCAAGTATGGCCCGCTCATCAAATTCCTGAGCCAGGAAAACATGAAGACCCTGCTGCTCGAGACCGAGGCCCACTATCTCCAGGACAATGCCCGCGAGATGCCCGTGGTGACCGACCCGCTGTACTTTGTCATCGACGAGAAAAACCGCAGCGTCGAGCTTACCGACAAGGGCCTCGACGAGCTTACGGGCAAGATAGAAGACCCGACATTCTTTGTGCTGCCCGACATCGCCGGCCAGCTCAGCGACCTGGAGCACGTCGCCGACAAAGACGAGCGCCAGGCCCGCAAAGACCAGCTCATGCAGGACTATGCCGTGAAGGCCGAGCGCGTGCACACCGTGACCCAGCTGCTCAAGGCATACACCCTCTTTGACAAGGATGTGGAGTATGTGGTCGACGACAACAAGATTAAAATCGTCGACGAGCAGACCGGCCGTATCATGGAGGGCCGCCGCTACTCCGACGGCCTCCACCAGGCCATCGAGGCAAAGGAGGGCGTGAAGGTCGAGGCCGCCACACAGACGTTTGCCACCATCACACTGCAAAACTACTTCCGCATGTATCACAAGCTGGCCGGCATGACCGGTACGGCTGTGACCGAGGCGGGTGAGTTCTGGGATGTGTACAAGCTCGAGATCGTGTCGATACCCACCAACAAGCCCGTGGCCCGCATCGACATGAACGACCGCGTGTATAAGACCAAGAAAGAGAAATACAAGGCCGTCATCGCCGAGATCGAGCGCCTCCACAAGATAGGCCGCCCGGTGCTGGTGGGTACCACCTCGGTGGAAATCTCCGAGCTGCTGAGCAAGATGCTCCAGATGCGCAAGATACCCCACAATGTGCTCAACGCCAAGCTGCACCAGCGCGAGGCCGAGATCGTGGCCCTGGCCGGTCTGCCCGGCGCCGTGACCATCGCCACCAACATGGCCGGCCGCGGTACCGACATCAAGCTGCCCCGCGAGGTCAAGGAGATGCAAGACCCCGACATCGTCAAGGACAAAGGCATCGGCGGCCTGGCCATCATAGGCACCGAGCGCCACGAGAGCCGCCGCGTCGACCGCCAGCTGCGCGGCCGCGCCGGCCGTCAGGGCGACCCGGGCTCGTCGGTATTCTTCGTGTCGTTTGAGGACCAGCTGATGCGCCTCTTCGCCACCGACCGCGTGATGAAGATGCTCGACACCCTCGGCCTGAAGGAAGACGAGATGATCGAGTCGCGCATGGTCAACAACGCCATCGAGAAGGCTCAGAAGCGTGTCGAGGAAAACAACTTCGGCATTCGCAAGCGCCTCGTCGAGTACGACGACGTGATGAACAAGCAGCGCAACTACATCTACACCCGTCGCCAGCACGCCCTCAAGGGCGAGCGTATCGGCATCGATATCGCCAATATGATATACGATACCGTCGAGGCTCTGGTCGAGCAGTACGACAGCTCCTCCACCTTCCCCGAGCTGGAGCTGGAGCTTTACCGCACATTTACCATCGAGCCGCCCTTCACCGAGAAGGAGTACGACTCGATGAGCCGCGACGAGCGCGTCGACGCCCTGCACCGCGCCGCCCTCGAGGCCCTCGACCGCAAAAACGACCGCATACGCGAGGTGGCCATGCCGGTGATACGCAATCTGCTCGCCACCAGCGACTACCGCGGCAAGATAATCGTGCCCATCAGCGACGGCAAGCGCGTGTTCAATCTGCGCATCGACCTTGAGGAGGCCGACGCCACCGACGGCCGCTCCATCGTCAAGGAGTGGCAGAAGGCCCTGTCGCTGGTCACCATCGACGAGCTGTGGATGATGCACCTGCGCGAGCTCGACCAGCTGCGCCAGTCGGTACAGAATGCATCTTACGAGCAGAAAGACCCGCTCGTCATATATAAGGTGGAGGCATTCCATCTCTTCCAGGACATGCTCAGCCGCCTCAACACCAAGATGGCCTCGACCCTGATGCGCGGCCATATCCCCGTGCGCGAGGTGCCTGCCGACGCCCCCGCGGCCGATGCCGCCGCCGGCGAGCAGCCCGCCGCTCCGGCGCCCAAGGCTGCGCCCGAGATGCGCGAGGCCGGTCCCGAGATGCCGCGCCGCCAGCCGCAGTACCGCGAGAGCAAGGCATCTCTGCCCGGCGAGGACGCCCAGCGCGCCGCCGCCTCGGCCCCTCAGGGCGAGCGTCAGCGCCCCATGCCGATGCACGCCCAGCCCAAGGTGGGCCGCAATGACCCCTGCCCCTGCGGCTCGGGCAAGAAGTACAAGAACTGTCACGGCCGCGGACTCTGACCCTATGGACTGGCAACGCGAGACGATAGCCATATCCAAGGAGGCTGTGGCCGAGATGCCGGTGGTGGTATTTACCGGCGGTATCACCGTGGTCGACACCCCCGAGATGGCACGGGTGGCTCTGCGCGAGCTTACCCGCGCCCGTGTGGTGGGATTTGACACGGAGACCCGCCCGTCGTTTCACCGCGGACGCACCCACAAGGTCGCCCTGATGCAGCTCTCGACCGACGAGCATTGCTTCCTCTTCCGACTCAACAAGATAGGCATACCCCAGAGCCTGCGCCACTTCCTCGAAGACCCTGAAGTGATAAAGATAGGGCTCTCGGTACACGACGACTTCGCCGTGATGCGCCGCATCGTCGAGGATCTCCAGCCGCAGGGATTTGTAGACTTGCAGGATTATGTGAAGTTTTTCAATATCCACGACATAAGCCTCCAGAAAATCTACGCCATCATCTTCGGCGAGAAAATCTCCAAAAACCAGCGCCTCACCAACTGGGAAGCCGAGACCCTCACCGGTCCGCAGCAGGTCTACGCCGCCACCGACGCCTGGGCCTGCCTCAAGCTCTACCGCTACCTGCGCCGGGGCATGTACGACCCCGACGCGTCGCCTTACATCGTGAGCCGCGACAGCCTCACTCCCCAGCAGCTCTCCCATCCCTGACAATCATCATCATCTCCACTGCTCCGCTCCATGAAACTCTCTCGTGCGATACTCATCCCCGGCGTGCTGCTCGTATATCTGGCGGCCATGTCTGCCGTGGGCTGGAATAATCTCAAGGCCGGGCATCTGACCCCGATGGAGTACTACGGGGTGATAGTCCTCACGCTGGTGATAATAGTGCTGCTGCACTTTGCCATAAAGCGCCGCGAGCGCCTGCGTGCGCGCCGCCGCGACGAGATTACCGATACAAAGCAAAATCATATAGAATAACGCGCAATGAAAGCCCTTCTGATCATTCTCGACGGCTGGGGTCTGGGCAACCACTCCCACGCCGACGCCATCTACTCCACTCCCACCCCCTACTGGGACCATCTGCTCAAGACATACCCCCACTCGCAGCTGCTCGCCGGCGGTGAGAGCGTAGGTCTGCCCGACGGCCAGATGGGCAACTCCGAGGTGGGCCACCTCAACATCGGCGCCGGCCGCGTCGTATACCAGGATCTTGTGAAAATCAACAAGGCCATCGAGAGCGGCTCCATCCTCGACAATCCGCAGGTAAAGGCCGCATACGAGTATGCCAAGACCTCGGGCAAGGCCCTGCATCTGATGGGTCTCACCAGCGACGGCGGCGTGCACTCGTCGCTCGACCATGTATTTGCGCTCTGCGACATCGCAGCCCGCTACGGCCTGGAGAAAGTATACCTCCACTGCTTCATGGACGGCCGCGACACCGACCCCCGCTCGGGCAAGGGCTTCATCGAGCGCCTGCAGGCCCACTGCGATGCTTCGGCCGGCAAGATTGCCTCGGTCATCGGCCGCTACTACGCCATGGACCGCGACAAGCGCTGGGACCGCGTGAAGGTCGCTTACGACCTCCTGGTGGAGGGCAAGGGCGAGCAGGCCACCGATATGGTCGCCGCCATGCAGGCCAGCTACGACGCCGGCGTGACCGACGAGTTTGTCAAGCCCATCAACAACGCCACCGTCGACGGCACCATCAAAGACGGCGACGCAGTGATATTTTTCAACTACCGCAACGACCGCGCCAAGGAGCTTACCACCGTGCTCACCCAGCACGACATGCCCGAGGAAGGCATGCACACCATCCCCGGCCTGCAGTACTACTGCATGACTCCGTACGACGCATCGTTCAAAGGCGTGCACATCCTCTTTGACAAGGAAGACGTGGCCAACACCCTGGCCGAGTATCTCGCATCGCGCGGCCGTCGCCAGCTCCACATCGCCGAGACCGAGAAGTATGCCCACGTGACATTCTTCTTCAACGGTGGCCGTGAGGCACCCTTCGAGGGCGAAGACCGCGTGTTGGTGCCCTCGCCCAAGGTGGCCACCTACGACCTCCAGCCCGAGATGAGCGCCCCCGAGGTAAAAGACAAGCTCGTCGCTGCCATCAAGGAAGACAAGTACGACTTCATCGTGGTAAACTTTGCCAACGGCGACATGGTGGGCCACACCGGTATCTACCCCGCCATACAGAAGGCCGTCACCACCATCGACTCCTGTCTGCACGATGTGGTCGAGGCTGCCCGCGCCACCGGCGACTATGAGGTGATCATCATCGCCGACCACGGCAATGCCGACAATGCCGAGAATCCCGACGGCACCCCCAACACCGCACACTCGCTCAACCCCGTGCCCTTTGTGTACGTGACCGAGCGCGAGGGCGCCTCCACCGCCGACGGTATCCTGGCCGATGTGGCACCCTCGGTGCTGCATATCCTGGGCGAGCCCCAGCCCGCCGAGATGACCGGCCGCGACCTCATAAAGTAATGTATGTGAAAAGGCGTAAACGTATATTAAAAAGTATTTAATTTGTACGTTTCGCCTTTTTTCATATTATCTTTGTGCCACAAAAGCAACATTTTAATAAGTGAATCATAGGTTAGAGATGCAATTGCCCGAGAGGGTAGTTGCATTTTATTTTCAGACAGACATGCATAGACTCTTACTCCTCATACTCATGGCGATAGTCGCCATACCCCGATTGGCGGCGGCCGAGCCCGACTCGGTGCGCCGCCATGCGCCGGTGCGCGCCGTAGTGGCCTCGGCAGGCTCGGCCCTGGTCATCAACGCCGCCCTCACCGAGCTGCTTAAGGCTACCGTCGACGAGCGTCGCCCCGACGGCCGTGGCAGCGACTCGTGGCCCTCGCGGCATACGTCGTGGGCCTTCACGGTGGCGTCGGTGCTCTCCCACGAGCTTTACGACCGCTCGCCCTGGTGGGTGGCCGGCGCCCATGTCGCCGCCGATGCCGTCGCCATGCAGCGAGTGCTGGGCGGGCGGCATTATCCCAAGGATGTGCTGGGCGGCGCCGCCGTCGGGCTGGTGTCGGCCGAGCTGGGATACATGGTGGGGCGGCTGGTGTTTCCGCGCTCCTATCCCGGGCTGCCCGAGGCGTCGTCTGACTGGCTGCCCGGCATCGACGTCACCACCGCGGCCCTCTTTCCGCTCAGCGGGCCGGCGCCGCATATGAGTGCCCGCACCGGTGTGATGACCGCGCTGCGCCTCTCGCTGCCTATGGCCGAGTGGTGGGGCGTGGCCGTGCAGACCGACCTGCGCTCGATGCCCGTCTACACCGGCGGCGGGTATGTCGATATGGCCGACGGCTGGGGCATATCGGCCGGTATGGCGCTGGGCGCGTCGGCCGACGGGCGCTGGTCTCCCTCGGGGCGCGTGATGCTCGGCGTGGTGCGCAATTTCCATATGAGCGGGGTGCCACACCCGGGCTGGTCTTTCAGCCTTGAGGCCGCCGGCGGAGCCATGTACCGCCTCACCCCGCAGCTGGCCGTCGGCGTCGAGGGCGGGTATCTGTGCCAGGTGATGCGCTCGACCGTCAATGCCCTGTCGCTGAGTATCGTCACCCGGGCCTGCTTCTGATGACATTTGTATCGATAGCATACCTGCTGCTGTTGCCGACGGTGTTTGTGCTGTACTACACCGTGGCGGCACGCTCGCTGCGCTTGCAAAACTATCTGCTTCTTGCCGCGAGCTATTTCTTCTACGGCTGGTGGGACTGGCGTTTCCTGGGCCTGCTCGGCGGCATTACCCTCACGACCTGGGCCTGCGCCCTGCCTGCCGCCCGCCGTCGGATGTGGGCCGGAGTCAATGTGGCGGTGTGCATCGGTGCGCTTGTTGCATTTAAATACTGCGGTTTCTTTGCCGAAAATCTGCGCTGGCTCATGGCCAATTTCGGCTGGGAGCTCGACTGGTTTACCGTCGAGGTGCTGCTGCCGGTGGGCCTGTCGTTTTATGCCTTGCAGGCCATCAGCTACTCTGTTGACGTGGCCCGCGGCACCATACCGGCCGAGCGCTCGCTGCCCGTGCTGGCGCTTTACTTATCCTTTTTCCCTCAATTGGTGGCCGGTCCCATCGAGCGGGCATCGGAGCTGCTGCCGCGGTTTCGCGTCGCCCGGCGCTTTGACTATGGCGAGGCCGTCGACGGCTGCCGCCGTATCCTCTGGGGCTTTTTCAAGAAGATTGTGGTCGCCGACGGACTCGCCCGCTGGACCGACTGGGTCTTTGAATATGCCGATATGCTTGAGCAGCCGCTCGCGACGGTGCAGCTCACGGTCGGCGCGGTGTTTTTTGCCTTGCAGATATATGCCGACTTCTCGGGCTACAGCGATATCGCCATCGGCTCGGCGCGTCTGCTCGGCATACGCCTTACCGACAACTTTCTCTTCCCCTTCTTCTCGCGCGACGGCCGCGAGCTGTGGACGCGCTGGCACCGCTCGCTCTACATATGGTTTCGCGAGTACGTGTACATCCCGCTGGGCGGCTCCCGCCGCGGCTCGCGCATGCTGCACGTGATGGCCGTCTTCCTGCTGTCGGGGCTGTGGCACGGCGCCGCGTGGACCTTTGTGGTGTGGGGCGCGCTCTGCGGGCTGTGGGTGAGCGCGGCCGCCCGGGTATACCCGGGCAGGCCTGAGCGCACGCTTGCGCGGCGCTCAGACCTGCCGAGGATGGTAGTCACCTTCATGATATTTGCACTGCTGTTTATATTTTTCCGCTCGGCGACTGTCGAGGGCGCCGCAATGTATGTATGGAGGGCTTTGCCGGGGATGATGGTATGCACTATCGTGTCGACGGCCGCTGCGTATATGCTCGCGCGGTGGCCCCGGGCTGTGGCGGTCGCAGCCTTGTGCGCCGTGGTTGTCGCGGGAGTATTGTATCCGTCGAGGGTGCTTCCCGAGTTGGTCTACAATACGCCGATATGGAGCGCGGGGCTGATGTTTGCCATCGAGTGGCGCTCGCGCCGCGGCACCTATGGCCTGTCGCGTGTGCCGCGCGGCCGGGTGGCGCGGGCGGCGCTGTATATGTTTTTGGCGGTGCTGTGTGTGACAGGCATTGACAGTGCCTCGTCGGGATTTATATATTTTCAGTTTTGATATGGCCCGGTTTCTCCTGAAATGTCTTGCTTATGCGGCGGCGCTGGTGGCGCTGGTCGCCGTCTATGTCTACGGCTGCGACCCGCTGCGGGTGATGCGGTGGCACAGCGACTGTTACTCAGACGGCGTCATCACCAATATCGGTGTCGCCGGCGTCGAGAATTTCGAGCACAATCCCGACCGTCGCCGCTTCGACTCTTTCATCCTGGGCAGCAGCGTGTCAAAAAATCTGCTTGCCGCCGAGTGGAAGCGCTATCTCCCCGACTCGGCGCGGGTATACCACTTGTCGACAGACGGGCAGATGATACCGGCTACGCGTATTATGCTGGAGTATGCTGCGCGGCAGGTCGACTCTCTGCGGCATGTAATAATTGTGACGAGCATGTGGAGTGTGAAGGAAGATGTGTTGCATGGCAATGTTTTTGACTTGCACCCTCATGTCTACACCGACCCGTACCGTCGGCTCGCGGCATGGTTGCCCTTTATCGGATGGTCGCTTAACCGCAACTATATTGCCGCCAAGCTTGATTACGACCTCTCGGGCTTTCAGGCTCCAAAGTTCAGGCATTGGCTTGATGTGCGTCCCGGCACCCGCTATGATGCCTCGCTCAATGAATTGCTTATATCCGGATATGCCTCCGACAGCGTGGATATCGGCAGTGGAATGTATGCCGGGATACAGAAAATGTGTGCTTCCTTGCGACTTAATACAATCCCGTCGCGTATCACTCCAAAAGTGGAGGCAGACCTGCGTGCCATCGCTGCAATTGCCGACCGGCATGGTGCGACGCTCGACTTTGTGCTGGTCAACAATGAAGTGCCGTCGGCTCGCGACGACAGTATTTTCTGCGACATTTTTGGCCGCCGCTACCACAATATGACGACTGCATTTGTCGCAGACAGGCGCAATCCCGCCAATTATTACGACAAATCACATCTGTTCCCCGAGCTGACCACACGTATAGTCGACGCGGCGCTCAGCGCTTCAGAATGAACGGCAGCCCGCCGCGCATCGGTACCGGGAAATCTGTCAGCCGGCGCAGGCGCGCACACTCGGCCACTGCCTCGGCCTCGGAGTCGTAGGAGGCGGCCACGATGTAGTAGTACGGCTCGCCGGTCTCGACCACAAACGTGCGCGGGTAGCCCTCGTCGACAAGCCGCTCGCGCATCGACAGGGCGTTGAAGCGCTGCTTCATGCGCCCCACCACCACACTGTACGGCCGCAGCCACTCGGCCACGCCTCCGCCGCCTTCGGTGACTTTTACGCGGTGGGTGACCACCTCGGCCGTGTCGGCGCCTGCGATGGCGACGCGTGTGCCCAGCGGGCGGCGGGCGGCGCCGTATACGGTGCCCTCGAGCGGGTCTTCGTCGGCACGGCCGGCCACGGCGCGCTCATAGGCTGCGCGGTATGCCTCCTCGCTGGTCTTGCAAGATGCGGCGCCCATGGCGAGGGCAGCGGCGGCCGCTATATATATGATGTGTTTCATCGGCGTGGAAATGTCGGGGCGGCGCGTCCCAGCTCGATTACCTCGAGATCGCGGATGTCGGCGCCGTCGATTACGAGGCGCACCAGTGTGCGCACCTTCTGCCAGCCGTGGTATCCGGCGGCCCCGGGGTTGATATGCAGCAGGCGCAGCTCCGGGTCGTACTGCACCTTCAGTATATGGCTGTGGCCGGCAATCATCAGCCGCGGCCGGGCGTCGATGAGCATACGGCGCACTCCCGGGGCATAGCGCCCCGGGTAGCCGCCGATGTGTGTCATCCACACGCCCGTGTCCTCGACCGTGAAGCTCTGTATCTCCGGGCACTCGCGCGCCACCGGGCCGTGGTCGATATTGCCGCGCACGGCGCGGGTCACCGGGCATATGGCGCGCAGCCGGCGCAGGGTGTCGAGGTCGCCGATGTCGCCCGCGTGCCACAGCTCGTCGCAGCCGCCCAGGTGGAGGGCGTAGCGGTCGTCCCAGCAGGAGTGGGTGTCGCTCAGGATGCCGATGCGCCGCATCAGATGCCCATCTTCTTGGCTATCGCCTTAGGTACGGCGGCCTTGTTGACGTAGATGTCGACGGTCTTGGCCAGGAAGTAAGGCTCCGATACGTAGATGTATCCGTCGTAGACCTGGTTGGTGTCCCAGGAGTTTTTCACTTTATAGTAGCGGTTGCCCTTCTGGTCGGTGGCGGTGCCGACGATCACCATGCCGTGGTCGTCGGTGGTCTCCTGGCCGTCAAACATCTGCTGGCGCAGCTCCTGGGTGACATCCATCTCGGCCACCGGGCCGGTGAAGGCATAGCGGTCGCCGCTGCGCTCCTTGTCGCTGAGCTTTACCCAGCGGGCAAGCTCGGTGCCGGTCATGTCGCGCGAGTCGCGCTCGGCGGGGAGCAGGGCGACGCCGTCGGTCCACTTGAAGCCGCCCTCGCTCACATCGGCCGCCCAGGCCACGGTGTATCCCTCCTTGAGGGCATTGTCGACGATGGCCTTCATCTCGTCGAGGGGTACATTGTGGTACGGCGCCCAAAGCCAGTTGTCGGCCACCTCAAGCACAAAGGGCTTGTAAAATGGGTGGTGGGTAAATGAGGTCACGGCCACATAATTGTCGGGCGACAGGCCCAGCGATGCTGCAAAGCTCTGCGGGGTATACGTCTTGCCGCGGTATGTGAAGGTCTCGGGAGTCTTGCCCAGGTACGCGTCGAGCACCCCGTCGAGGGCCGCGCGCCAGGCGGGCGATATCTTGCTGCCGTTGGGCTTGGCCACCACATTGCCCACCATCGAGGCCAGGATTGCGTCGAGCTCGCCGTGCACATGCTTGTCCTCGCCGTAGGCCAGGCCGGGGTAGGCCTCCTCGGGCACGATGCCGTAGCG
The DNA here is from genome assembly GCA_910587925.1 of uncultured Muribaculaceae bacterium. Lineage (GTDB taxonomy): Bacteria > Bacteroidota > Bacteroidia > Bacteroidales > Muribaculaceae > CAG-873. Next base: position 898 of record CAJUOC010000041.1, on the reverse strand, counting down.
CTCCCACACGTAAGGCACGTCGAGCACCGAGCCGCCGGCGGCAAAGTTGGTCTTGCCGTACATGCGCACATAGCGGTCGGCCTTGTCCTCATAGCATTTGCGCACGACATACATCTCGCTCAGGTCGAGCGAGTCGCCCGACGCGCGCAGTATCTCGTCTTCCATAAACGACAGTCCGCTGAAACACCAGCATGTGCCGCTCTTGTTCTGGTCTTTGACCGATGTGGTCGGCACGGTGATCACGTCGGTAAATACAAACTTCTCCACCGAGTCGGTGGCAACGGAGTCGGCGGCTGCGGCGCACATTGCGGCGGCGCCGAGCGCCAGCGATAGTGATATGCTCATAGTGATAATGATTTTACTGAAAGCAAAAGTACGTAAAAATGCACACATGTATGCGGGCGTTAAGTAAAATTAGCACAGGCGCCCGGGCGGCCCGGCGCGGCGGCAATGGTACGTGATGTAAATATTGCGCGACGGTACATGTCATATAATCAGCGGTTTGCGAAAAATAGCAAAAGTTTTTGCAAAAAAATAGATGGAAATGTTTTGCAGATATGAAAATTGTACTTAACTTTGCAACCGCAAACGAGAGCTACCGGCTCTCCTCGCAAGAGAAAATTGAAGATGCCTCTTTAGCTCAGTTGGCCAGAGCACGTGATTTGTAATCTCGGGGTCGTTGGTTCGAATCCGACAAGAGGCTCAAGTTGTAAAGGGACTTTCTCCGCCGCGGGTCGGCGGGTCTAATAATAGGGCGTGTTCCAGAGTGGCCAAATGGGGCAGACTGTAAATCTGCTGGCTCAGCCTTCGGTGGTTCGAATCCATCCGCGCCCACAAAACTTCTGCGGAAGTAGCTCAGTTGATAGAGCATCAGCCTTCCAAGCTGAGGGTCGCGAGT
>CAJUOC010000040.1 GCA_910587925.1 uncultured Muribaculaceae bacterium | reverse complement strand
CGGCTATCGCCTTGCACGTGCCTACTGCCTGTCGCCTGCTCCGCAGGCTTGCGCGGTGTGCAGGCGGGCGGGGTCAGAGCTTGAGGAGGGAGGAGGAGGAGTCGGAGTTGTTGAGGGAGCGGCGGGCGGTGCGGAAGATGGCGCCGAAGTCGGCGGTGTAGGTGGCGGTGAGCACGACCATGTTGCCGTTGGGGCTGATGTGGCGCTCGGCGACGGAGGGGTTGACGGGCGAGGAGCTCCACGAGGGGTAGCGGGTGCCTTTGACGTCGAACATATACCACCACTGCGCGCCCAGCGACCAGTGCTTGTCGGGATTCCAGTCCACGGAGAGCATGTCGCCGTTTTCGTCCTTGCCCACCTGGTGGCCGTCGAGGTACTTGCCGGGCACTTTGCGCCAGTACTGCACGGTGACAGGGCCGTGGGTGTACCACACGCTGAAGTTGGCGCTGAATGTGCCGAGCGAGTGGTGCCAGCCCTCGCCGGCGCAGTAGTATCGGGAGTAGCCGAGGCTGACGACGGCGCCGAAGCCGCGGATCTCGGCCAGTCGCATGAAGAGGTTGGTCTGGAGGAGATTGGAGCGGCGGGCGTTGACGCTCTGCGAGAGAAAGTGGCGGTCGCCCAGGTAGGTCATGTCGCGGATGACAGCGTCTGACGTGTGGCTGTATGCCACCTGCAGCGATGCCGAGAGCTTGTCGTGGCGGAATGTCGGCGCGAGGCGGTAGGTGAAGCTCCTGGCCACGCGCAGGTCGGGATTGCCGTTGGAGATGAGATACGGCGAGGTCTGCTGGGGATAGTCTGTAAGCTGCGACAGAGACGGTATCGACGGGCGGTAATCAAATGACGCGGCCAGAGTCCAGCGCGGGTCGATGGTCCACTGCATCTGGGCCTGGGTGAGGTTGCGTATGAAGCGGCGGCGGTTGAGGTCGTTTTTGATCCAGAAGAGCTTCAGGCCCGTCGAGAGCGAGAGATAGACCGGGCCGAACTGACGGGCGGCGCGGGCGTAGATATAATTGTTGTTTTCGGTGAGCAGAGGCTTATAGTCGGTGGTGATGTAGCGGTTGGTACTGCGCGAGACGGTATTCTGCACGCCCGCCGACAGCTCCGTGGCGCCGGCGAAAGTATGGGTATAAGCTACCTCCGATATGAGCGAGTGGCGCCGCGAGTCGACATCGTTGATGTATGAGTCGGTCGAGCCGTCGGTATATATATAGGTGAAGTCGCGGCGGTATTTGTCATACGAGAGCGTGCCGACGACCTGCGCCTCCAGCGAGTTGGAGCTGTCGAAGTCGTGACGGAAAAAGAGGTCGAGCGAGGGGGCGACGCTGCTGCCCGTGGTATGGTTGCGCTCATCGTATTCGCCAAGGTGCGAGTCGACGGTATGGCCTATGAGGCGGCGTCCCGAGTAGGAGGGCATTACGTTGACCGTAGTAGAGAAGAGAGTTGCGGCCGACGGGCTGTAGTCGTAGCGGGCGCGCAGCTGGTGGTAATGATAGTTGAAGGGATTGCGGTCGTGCGAGTCGAGGTCGACGCGGAAGTCGTCGCCGATGTACGACTCGCGGCGGGTGTCGAAGACGCGGGCGTAGTTGCGCCACGACGGATTGTAAGACATCGACAACTGCGACGGCCCCTGGTGGTACGATGCACGGAAATTGCCGTCCATAAAGGCGGTGGTCACGGCGCTGCGCCCCCACAGATAGACCTGGCCGCCGTCGGTGCGGCGGCGCAGTGTGATGCTCAGCAGGCCCGACGAGCCGCGGTCGGCATACCGGGGCGGAGTCACGCGCGAGTACTCGACGCGGGCGATGTCGCCCGGGGCGAGCGAGTTGAGGTCGTCGATGGTCGAGGGTATTCCGTCGATGAGTATCACCGGGGAGCCTCCGTCGACACTCACCGAACGATTGATGGGATTGGCCTCCAGCCCCGGCAGCGGCAGCAGGCGCAGCAGCCCGATGCTCGACGCCGCCGAGCGCAGGTCGGCGGCCGAGGGGTATACGATGGTGCGCCCGCGGGCGTCGGTGGCAGAGCGGGCCGTCACGGTGAGGCCCTCGAGCAGGGCGGCCTCGCTGAGATACACCCGGCCCAGGTCGATGCTCTTGGTGCCTGCAGGTATGCGTATCTCGGTGGGGCTGTAGCCCGGGGCCGATACCTCGAGTGTGGCCGCCTCGCGCGAGTCGGTGTCGAGTGCAAACCGGCCGTCGTCGCCGGCTGCGCAGGCGCCCCCGCCGCCCGTGAGCCGGCACGCCGCGCCGGGCACGGCTGTGGAGTCGCGGTCAGATACGACGATGCCGCTCACCGAGCGGGCGGCCATATTTATACTTATCAGGGAGAGTACAAGTGCAAGCAGGATGGGGCGCATTTTCAGACGTTTTATAGTAAGACGCACAAAGGTACGAAAAAGTGACAGTACTCACTTACCCCCCTAAAATTATGAAAAATTAACTCAAATTGCATAAAATTAACGGGGGGGGGTGCCCAAACTATTGCACTAACACGCCCGACGCAGTAATTTTGCAGCCCCAAAGTGCAATAATTTGACTCGCGGCATGAGAGCCGCGGCCATATTATGTCAGTGTCAACATAAGATTTAGGCTACGCCAAATATCTACAATATCCTATAGACTAAATAATAGCGAATCTATCCGATAGGCAGTGAAAACTATTATCAACTATTGCTTGAAATATCGTATGCTGGTGGCTCTGTGCCTGTATGTGCTCGCAATGCCGGGCGCCGGGGCGCAGGATTTTGCCGTGAAGACCAATCTGCTCTACGACGCCACCCTTACCGCCAACATCGCCGGCGAGATGCGTCTCGCCCCCCGCTGGACCGCCGAGCTCAGCGGCAACCTCAACGCATGGACAGTGGGCGGCGACCACCGCTGGAAACACTGGCTGGTGCAGCCCGAGGGCCGCTACTGGTTTTGCCAGGCATTCTCGGGCCACTTTGTGGGCGCGCATCTGCTCGGCGGCCAGTACAACTACGGCAATCTCGACCTCAACTTCAAATTTCTCGGCACAGACTTCAGCAAGCTGCGCGACTTCCGCTATCAGGGCTGGATGGTCGGCGCCGGCATCGCATACGGCTACTCGTGGATACTCGACCGCCGCTGGAATATCGAGGCCGAGATAGGCTTCGGCTGGGTATACACCCGCTCCGATGTATACGAGTGTGCCGACTGCGGCCGCAAGGTCGAGACCGACAAGCCACACAATTACGTAGGCCCCACCAAGGCAGCCATCAACCTCATCTACACATTCTGATTCTCACCAATCTATGAAGCATACAGCCGTGATACGAAATATTGCGCTGGCAGCGGTGTGTGCCGCCGCGGCCATGCCCGTCGCCGCCGAGGTGCAGCTGCGGGTGCGCGACATCAAGGTGGCCCGCGAAGGCTCCGAGCTGGTGGTGGCGCTCGACATCAATCCCCGCAGCGTCAATCCCGGCCGCGACCGCGAGGTGATATTCACCCCGGTGGTGCGCTCGCTCGACAGCGCCGACAGCCTTGAGCTTACTCCCATACGCATCGCCGGCCGCAACCGCTACTACTCCCACCTGCGCAACTCCGACCTCGCCCCCGGCGAGCAGCTCACCTACGGCGGCTCGCCCCTGGCGCTGCGCTACCGCGCCGAGGTGCCATTTGCCGGATGGATGGAGCGCTCGCGGGTGGAAATGCGCCGCGCCGTGGCCAACTGCTGCGACGCCCCCGTCGCCGAGGGCGATACCCCGCTGGCCGAGCTCGACCTGTCGCCGCGCCGCTTCGAGCCGCCATTCCGCTACGTGGCCATGCTGGGCGACAGCGCCATCGAGCGCTCGGCCGAGGGCCGCGCCTTTGTCGACTTCATCGTCAACCGCACCGAGATACGCCCCACCTACCGCCGCAACACCGAGGAGCTTGCCAAGATCATCGCCTCCATCGACAAGGTGAAGCAAGACCCCGACGCCATCATCACCCGCGTGACCATCAAGGGCTTTGCATCGCCCGAGGGGCCGTGGGACAACAACGTGCGCCTCGCCATGGGCCGTACTGCCGCCCTCAAGGAGTATGTGCGCGAGCACTACCACTTCGACCCCGCCATCATGTCGACCGACTATGAGCCCGAGGACTGGGCCGGCCTGCGCGCCTGGGTCGAGCAGTGCTCGCTGCCCCACCGCGACGAGATACTCGCCGTGATAGACTCCGACATGGCCCCCGACCCCAAAGACCACGAGCTGCGCCGCCGCTTCCCGGCCGAGTACCGTACCATGCTGGCCGAGATCTATCCTGCGCTGCGCCACTCCGACTATACCGTCAAGTACCGCATACGCACCTTTGTCGACATCGAGGAGCTCAAGCGCGTATACGCCACCGCGCCCGACCGCCTGCGCCCCGTCGACTTCCAGCGCATCGCCGCCACCCTCGACGAGGGCAGCCGCGAGTTTGGCGACGTGATGCTCACGGCCGCCCGCATCTATCCCCGCGACGAGGCCGCCGCCCTCAATGCCGCCAACGTATCGATGGCCCGCGGCGATATGGCTGCCGCCGGCCGATATCTCGGCGCCGCCGGCGATACCCCCGAGGCCGTGTACACCCGCGGCGTGATGGCTGCCCGCACCGGCGACCTCGACCGCGCCGCCACCCTGCTCGACGCCGCCGCAGCGGCCGGTCTCGACATCGCCCGCGAGCAGGCCGCCGACCTGCGCCGCCTGCGCGACACCCCCGCGGTGACATATCTCATCACCCCCGAAGACTGACACGCAAACACAATAATATCAATCATAAACAATTTTCAGAAGCAATGAACACTATCAGCAGACTCACTCTCGGACTCGCCGCCGCAGCTATGCTCGCCGGCTGCTCCGACGACGAGAAGTTTGGCGGCCAGGAGCCCGTAATCGATCCTGTCGGCCAGAGCGCGTACATGAAAATCAGCATCGCCGACGTCAACAGCATCGCCGGCAAGTCGACCTCCACTCCCACCGAGGACAATGGCTTCAAGTATGGCAGCTACAACGAGCACAAGGTGGCTCACGCACAATTCTTCTTCTTCGACGAGGGCGGCCAGTATGTGCTCGAGGGCAGCGTGGTAGACCCCTCCTTCACCGACCAGGGTCTGCCCGCCGACCACAATGTCGAGTACATGGGCAAAGACAATATCCTCGTGCTCGAGGACCTCACCGGTAAAGGCTGGCCCAAGTACATGATCACTGTGCTCAACGCCCCCGACTTCACCCCCGAGACCACTCTGGCTGCCACCGCCGCCAAGCTCGACACCTACTCGCGCACACTGAGCGTGATGACCGAGGACGGCTCGGGCAAGGAAGATGCCGCCTGCATGGTGATGTCGACCTCGGCATACTTCGACGGCACCGACCACCACACCAACACCTATCCCTACGTGACCGAGCTCGATGAGGACGACTTCAAGCTCACCCCCGAGCTGGCCGTGGCATCGGGCAACGCCGTCAAGGTATATGTCGAGCGCCTCGCCGCCAAGGTACAGCTCTATGTCGACGCTGAGCCCGACAAGACTCTCACCGACGGCCGCAAGCTCTACAAGCTCGACGAGAGCGTGGCCGGCAAGCCCAACGACGAGGGCGGCAACACCGAGGCCAGCACCGACCTCTACCTGGAGGTGATCGGCTGGTCGCTCAACGGCACCGCCACCAAGGCCCACATGTCAAAGCAGCTCCTGGCAGGCTGGCAGAGCGCCGCTCCCTTCACCGCCTGGAACGTGCCCGCCTTCCACCGCTCCTACTGGGCCAAGGGCGCTCTCTACGACGACCGCGCCTTTGCCGAGGGCAACGAGATGCCCGACGTGACCGAGGCTATCGCCACCAATCCCGACGCACTCGGCCTCGTATACGGCACCTTCAACGCCAACACCCGCAAGGCCGGCGAGTATGACTACTGCAACGAGCACACCAGCGCCGCCGCAAGCCTCTTTGTGACCGACGCCGACGGCAACAACAATGTGCTGCCCAACCAGACCACCCACGTCATCCTCAAGACACGCATCTGCGACGATGCCGGCAACGCCATCGACATGATCCGCTACCACAACGTGCTCTACACCGAGGAGGCATACATCAACTACATGCTCTCCAAGATTGAGAACGGCAGCAAGGACAACCTCAACTTCTACACCTTCACCGGCACCGACGCCGACGACAAGACCCACTACAAGCAGATCGACGCCACCGCCTTTGAGCCGGCCGCCGACGGCTCGGGCCTCACCGGCCACATCACCCTCAAGGCAAAGGCCGGCCTGACTCTCTACTCCTGGGACGCCACCACAGGTAAGATGGTATCTGCTGACGTGACCGCCCTCCAGACCGCCATGGACGCCGTGCAGCCCGCTGTCGACTCCGACTACCCCGCCGTGAGCTACAACGACGGTATGAACGTATACTACATCCCCGTCGAGCATCAGGCTGCCGCAGCCGACAAGGGCAAGATTGTCGAGGGCTACTACGGCGTGGTGCGCAACCACTGGTACCGCATGAACATCAGCTCTTTCACCCACGTGGGCCACGGCGTGTTTGATCCCGACGAGAAGGTCAAGAGCGACAAGGAAGAGGATCCCCTCTACTACCTTGGCGTCAACATCAACATCCTCTCCTGGAAGATTGTCGACCAGAGTGTAGAGCTCTGATGCCCCTCCATAATTCTTTAGTGCAATAATACCCGCAGACCGGCGGCGGCCGCGCAAGGCCCCGACCGCCGCCGGTCTTCTTTTTCCCACTCCTCCCACCACGTCTCTCCGGCAATACCCTCTGAAAGCAAGCGCTTTCCTCCTAATCAGACTATCCCGAGCGGCCCTTCAGGCCGCCACCGCATATATGAAACACAGCATCTACCGACATATCCTCGCCACGGTCGCCGCCGTAGTCGCCGCCATCGGCCTGGCCTCGTGCGACGGCCTCATCTACGACGGTGAGGGCGACTGCGACCCTTACTACAAGGTGCGGTTTGTCTACGACCGCAACATGAAGTTTGCCGACGCCTTTCCCAGCGAGGTGCGCTCCGTCACGCTCTACGTGATCGACGACCGCACGGGCCGGGTGGTGCTCACCCGCCACGAGAGCGGCGAGGCCCTCTCGGCTCCCGGCTACATGATGGATATCGAGGTGGAGCCGGGCACCTACACCCTGGTGGCATGGTGCGGCGAGGGCCACCGCACCCACTTCGGCGTGGCCGACACCGACATCAAGACCGGCCTGCAGTGCAGTCTCGGCGCCCGCAAGGCCCACATCCCCGGCCCCTGGGGCACCGACGGCAGCCGTGTCGACGACTGTCTCGACTATCTCTACCACGGCCGCCTCGACGCACAGGACTTCCCCTCGACCCAGGGCACACATATATATACCGTGAGCCTCACCAAGGATACCAACGACATCCACGTCATGCTCCAGCATCTCTCGGGCGAGCCTTTGGACGCATCGCAGTTTACCATCACCATCACCGACGAAAACGGCCTGATGGACTGGGACAACTCCCTCATGGCCGACGAGCGCCTCACATACTTTCCCTGGCACACCCGCTCGGGTACGGCCGGCATCGACGTGCCCGACTATACCGACACCGAGGCCGACGTCCCCGGCCGCTCGCGCGCCATCACACAGGTGAGCGCCGCCCTGGGCGAGCTCACCGTGGGCCGTCTCATGGCCGACCGCCGCCGCAGCTCGTGGCTCAACATATACAATGCCGAGGGCGAGCGTATCGTGCGCCTGCCATACATCGACTACTTCCTGCTCGAGAAGAGCGAGCGTCACCGCGCCATGCCCGACCAGGAGTATCTCGACCGCCGCGACGACTACTCGATGGTATTTTTCCTCGACCGGGACAACCGCTGGAGCAAGACCTACATCCACGTCAACGCCTGGCGCATGGTGGTGCAGACCGTCGACACTCTCTGATAGATGAAGGTAGCCTCCCGACATATTATCCTCATGCTGTGGGCGGCCGCTTCGCTGCTGCTGGCGGGCTGCTCATCGGCAGCCGACGAGCCGGCCGTGAGCGGCGGCGACGCCGCGGTGATACGCGCCGGCTTCAGCATCACCGTGAGCGACACGAGCGGGGCGCAGGCAGCGTCGCCGTCGGCCTCGCGCGCTCCGGGGTACCTCGGCGACGGATACGACAAGGGCGACGGCTACGAGAATTATATCGACATCGCCGGCGGCAACTTCCGCTTCTACTTCTTTGGCGACGACGACCGCCTCATCGCCCCGATGCGGGTCGAGGCCGTGCTCCCCACCGGCGCCACCGCCACCTCCAAGACATACTGGGTGAGCGGCGATACCCGCTCCGACATCCGCGGCGCCCGCGTCAAGGTGCTCGCCCTGGTCAACTGGCCCGTGTATCCCGACGATGCCTCGCTGCGCCCCGGCGTGACTACCATCGCCGACCTCTGCGCGGGCGAGTATGCCTACGACGCCGCAGCCATGATGCCCTCTGCCGACAGGCTCATACCGCTCTTTGGCATCGGCGCGCTCACCGAGCTGGAGTTTGACATCAACCACAATGCCCGCCTGGGCACCATCCACCTGCTGCGCGCCCTGGCCAAGGTCGAGGTGCGCCTGCATCCCGACTGTCCCATCGCCATCGAGTGGGCGCGCATCCGCCGCTACAACTCCCGCGGCTGCTGCGCCCCGGCCGGAGTCACCGCCGAGAGCGACTACGTCCACGGCAACTACCGCGACGACTATGTGGCCACGCCCACCGTGCCTGCCGGCTGCGAGACCGACGGCGATGTGGAGCTTGTACCCTCGGCCGACGGTACCTCGCTGGTGGGATATGTGCCCGAGTACCGCAATCTCGCCGCGGGCGGCGTGGCCCGCCCCGAGGGCGAGCGCTCGGTGGTGATGGTGCGCTTCAAGGAAGACCCCGACCACGACTACGATGTGGTCGAGTTTAAAGACTACGCCGGCTCGGGCGCACACTTCGATATCCTGCGCAACTACTGGTACCGCTTTACCGTGTCGAAGTCGCTCACCCCCATGGTGCAGATGGTGCCCTACAACGAGGTCGACCTCGACCCCGGCTTCGGCCTCATCGTCGGGCCCAACTATGTGCCGGTGCTCGACTCCGACGGCAAGATCGTATATTGGTACGACCCCGATACGGGCAAATACTACGGCACCGACAAGCTCACCGAGGTGGCCGACCCCTATATCAGTGTCGACCCCGTCACGGGCTGGAGTCTGGTGCGCGACCTCAACAACCGCTTTTTCTGCTATCACGACAACGTCGACGACGTATTCTACGCCACCGACAAGATGACCCGCATCAAAAATCCCTTTGAGCTCACCGAGCACATCACTGTCAAGCAAGACGGCAAGGACGTGGCCGTGGACTGCAACAAGATTGTCGACGCCGACACCGACAAGCTGTATTATTACTACGACCGCGCAAGCTCTGTATGGTACACTCCCGACAAGACTCCGCTCGCCGCAGACCAAACCCCATTCTACTCACGATGAAGCCCATACTCTCCGCCATAATATCGCGCCTGGCCACGGCTCTGCTCTGCCTGGCGGCCGCCGTCTCCTGTACCGACGATGACCTCATGACCGGCGACGGCGGTGTCGTCGACGGACGCACCCGCGACGTGGCCGTCGAGATCACGTTTGAGCCGGAGAGCCCCCGCGACCTCGATACCCGCGCCTCGCGCGCTCCCGGCGAGGGCGCGCAGCAGGGCGACTGCATACAGAATATCAGCCACCTGCGTATCCTCGTCTACGACGCGGCCTCGGGCGGCCTGCTCCACAATATGGTGATAATGCAGGGCGGAGTCACCCGCTCCGACGGCATCATCTCCAATGTGAAGTATACCGACGGCGCCGACAACCGCCTCCCCGACGAGAAAGACTCCGGTCTGGCCGACAAGGCTTCGGGACGCGTCACATTCAATATCGCCATCCCCTCGGCAAAGTACTATATCTACGCCGTGGCCAACGCACCCGACATCACCCCCGCGCAGGTAGCCGACCGCGAGGATATGAAGAATATCGCCCGCCGATGGGTGCCGGGCCGCATGGCCGACAACAGCGAGATGTACGGCGTCTTTTCCATCGGCCCCGACCGCGGCGCCACCGACGCCTCGCCCGTGGTCATATCCGACAAGGTGGTGAGCCTCCACTGCTGGCTGCGCCGCTTGGCCTCGAAGGTGACGGTGGCATTTGACGGCACCGAGCTGTACGACAATGTATATGTCTACATCGACTCCGTATCGCTCTACGACATACCCCAGCAGTGTCTGCTGGGCAACCCCAATACCGCCGGCCGCGACTACTCCTCAGACCGTCCCGGCGCCATGCTCGCCGCCGACGCCGCCACCCGCTACGCTCCGGGCACCAACGGCCTCATACGCCAGGGGCAGTACGAGCTGGTGCAGACCCTGCCCTCGGCCGAGGGAATGCTCGTCATCCCCGAGAATTACATACACGTGTGCAACAACTCCCACGCATACATGGGCAAGGGCCCCGAGGGCGGCGACCCCGACCACGCCGACGACCGCCACGGCCACAGCGAGCTGTCGCTCTTTTTCTACGAGAATCTCCAGGGCGAGGGCGACCCCGGCTGCAAGCTCCAGGATGCCGACGGCGACAAGGTCATCGACAATCCTCACCCTGCCGAGGGCGACCCGGCCTCGGGATGGAAAGACGGCAAGCCTTATGGCACTTACGTGCAGGTACACGGCCACTACCGCTGCACTTCCAACGACGGCAGCGTCAGCTCGGGCCCCATCGTGTACCGCTTCATGCTGGGCAAGGACACCGACCACGACTTCAATGCCGAGCGCAACACCCACTACCGCCTCACACTCTGCCTCAAGGGCTACGGCAACGATGCCGACTGGCACATCGACTATGCCTACACCCGCGGCATCACGGTCAATACCCCGCAGTTTATATCCTATCTTTACAATAAGAAGATGATGGCCTCGGTAAAGGTGGCCGGCGATATCCCCGACGGCTACTATCTGCGCGCCGACATCATGCCCGACGTGGAGACCTGGCGACCCTGGGGCGACGGCTCGTCGTATCTGCCCAAGCCGGCGCCCGGATTTGCCACCACCGAGCATACCACCGACGACGGGCCCTGGAACAGTTTCCTGTCGCTGCGGCAGTCGCAGGTCATCAAGATTGAGTCGGAGGAGGCCAATGGCAAGCCCTCGTCGAGCTGGGACTATGCCACGGCCCGCCGCGTGAGCAAGGCTTTCTATGAAAACTCACGCGAAGGTGTGCGCGTCTATCAGTGCGCTCCCCGCGAGACGGGATACGAGAGCAATGCCAACGGCCAGAGCGGCATGTACTTTGTCACCGCCACCCGCCGCAACGGCTCCATCGTCACCGAACGCCTCTTCACCATACCTCTGTATACCCGTCCCAAAGAGCTGGTCACATGGTCGGGCTTCACGGGCAATAATCCCTACTCGCAGTTTGCCCGCCGCGAGCGGGTGCGCCTGAGCCTGGTCAAGTCAGACGACCCCACGGCCAAGTACGAGACGGTGGCCGTGCCCAAGACCGACCCATACTATATCGAGCCGGTCTATCTCGATGTGGTGCAGGTGCCGCGTATCGTCAATCCCAAGGCGGTGTGGCGCAAGGGCGGCTCGACCGACCCCTTCCACGTGCGTCTGATGCAGATCAACCCGAGCAATACCTCGCAATTTTATGCCTTCAACTCTGTGGGCAAGTGGAGCGCCGAGGTGGTGACGGCCTCGGCGCCCATCATCACCCTGAGCACCACCCCCGAGGGTAGCGGCAGCGGCAATGCCATGCAGTCGGGCGTGAGCCGCATTGAGGGCGACGACGAGCATCCGGTCGACTTCATCATCAACTTCAACGGCGTGCGGGGCTATGCGGCCGTGCGCGTGCGATACCATAATTACAGCTGCGAGCACGATATATTCTGCTGCAACGGATACGAGCAGCCCGTCGACGTGGCCGGCAAGGGCACGCGCTGGTCCCACTTCAATGTCGATTACTTCAAGGGCGACTCGGTGGTGCTCACCACCGACCCCCGTCAGGAGGGCTCGCTCTTCCGCCGCTGCAACCCCACCGCCATACTGGCTTCCAACAATACGCTGGCTGACTTCGGTGTGCGCCACGACCCCGACGTGCGCAAGTTTGACGTGCTCAACAGCGACGGTACCACCGGCAGCCTCACCTGGAACGAAATCCCCGCCGGAGGCATGAAGGCCTGGCCTATCACCAACGCCCACCTGCGCATCGCCACCGGCGCCGACTTCTACGAGCTCATCGCCGAGAAGTCAAACGACATCGACTTCCAGATCAACAAGGCTTACGGTGTGCTCTACGGCGAGGGCGCCGACAGCACACGCTCGACCATCGAGGGCGCGTATCAGTACAATTCGCTCACCGGCGCCGAGTCTGACCGCGGCATGAGCGGCGTGATTGTCTACAACAGAAATACGATGCGCCAGATATTCCTGCCCATCGGTCAGGCCCGCTACGGACACCGCAAGAAACGTGGTGGATGGTCCAATAATGATACCCCGGGCACCCTGCGCTACGCCGGCCGCAGCGACCGTGTGACCGATGTGACCATGAACCGCCAGCGTCCGCTCTTCTACGACCTCTTTGAGCGCCCGGGCGCCGTATACTGGCTCGGCAATATGTACTCCAATGCGGAAGCCGAGAAAGAGGGTATCAAGGCATCGGCATTTGATATCAACTTCTACACCATGGGCTTTGAGGGATACGGCAACAACGCGGTAGATAATAGCGATGGTACCAACAGCGATGCATGCTTTATCCGCACTGTGGTCAAGTAGCCGGCGGGCGATGGCGGTCGTGGTGGCCGCTGTTGCCGTGACTGTCGCGGCCCGGGAGTTGCCCTTGCCGGCCGTGCCCGACTCGCTGCGCACTCCCGCCGCCCGCGCAGCCTATGTCGTAGGCCACTACTGGGACGCCATGGACTGGGCCGACACGGCCGCCCTGGCCGACACTGCTTTCATCGAGGGCGCCTTTGCCGGCTTTGCAGCCGTGATGCCTCACGCGCCTGCCGCCGATGCGGCCAGCGCGGCCGCCGCCATGATGGATGCGGCCGAGTCGGCGGGCTGCGGCCGCCGCATGGCCGATATCGCCGCGCGTTATCTGGGTGAGCCGTCGTCGCCGGTATACTGTTCCGACTGCCTGCTGCCGCTGCTCGGCCGCGCCATTGCCCGCGGCACGGCCACTCAGCGCGAGATGGCTCTGCACGACGAGCTGTCGGCGCTCGCCCCGGGCGCCGTCGCCCCGCAGCTGACTCTTGTCACCGGCCCGCTGCCTGCCGCCGACGTCCCCACGCTGCTGCTATTCTACGACTCGGCGTGCTCCGACTGCTCCCGCCTCATCGGCCGCCTGGCCTCCGACGCCGCTCTGGCCGCACGCGTGGCCGCCGGCTCGCTGCGCGTGGTGGCGGTGGAGATGGATGGTGCCGCGGGGTCCTCGCTCCCGGCAGGCTGGGTGGCTGAGGCCGCCGCCGACCCCGATGCCGTCTACGATACCTGGCGCCTCGGGCGCCTGCCGTCGATGTGGCTCATCGGCGCCGACGGCCGCGTGGTGCTGCGCGACGCCACTGTGCCGGCACTGGGCGCCGCCATGGCACGCTGACACTTTTTTTGCACTTTCTTTGCCGACCGGCGGCTCTGTCGCGGGGATTTGCTATCTTTGTGGTAAATTTCTCACCATACTATGAATCTTAAGACACTCGCTATGCTTGTGCCGGCCGCGATGGCCGCCCTGGCATCTACGGCCGCCGCTCCGGCCATCCCGCGCGACGAGGCCCTCGAGGCCCGAGTAGAGGCCACGCTGGCCCGCATGACTCTCGACGAGAAAATCGGCCAGATGACAGAGCTCAATATCGACGTGATTGCCGACCGCGGCCCCGACGGCCGCGTGGTATTCAAGCCCGGGATGCTCGACACTGTCATCGGCAAGTACAAGGTCGGCTCGATACTCAATGTGCCCGGCAGCGCCATATCGCCCGAGGAGTGGCGGCGAGTCATCGGCACCATTCAGGATGAGTCGATGCGCAGCATCGGCATCCCCTGCATATACGGACTCGACCAGAATCATGGCGCGACTTATACTGCCGGCGGCACGCTTTTCCCGCAGAATATCAACATGGCCGCCACCTTTGACCCCACCCTGGCGCGCGACGCGGCCGCCGTCACGGCCTACGAGACCCGCGCCTCGGCTTGCCCGTGGACTTACTCGCCCACAGTCGACCTGGTGCGCAATCCCGCCTGGCCCCGCGTGTGGGAGAATTTCGGCGAAGACCCGCTGCTCAGCTCCCGCATGGGCGCCGCGCAGATTCACGGCTTCCAGGGCCCCGACCCCAATCACGTCGGCCCGGCCAACATCGCCACATCGGTCAAGCACTATATGGCATACTCGGCGCCCGTGAGCGGCAAAGACCGCACCCCGGCCGTGGTGAGCGAGGCCGACCTGCGCGAGAAGCATTTTGCCCCCTATCTGGCCTGCATACGCGCCGGAGCGCTCACAGTGATGGTCAACTCGTCCAGCGTCAACGGTGTGCCCGTACACTCCAGCGAGCGCCTGCTCACCCGCTGGCTCAAGGACGAGCCGGGATGGGACGGCATGATTGTCACCGACTGGTACGACATCAACAATCTCTGGACGCGCGAGCGCGTGGCCCGCGACAAAAAGGAAGCCATCGCCATGGCCATCAACGCCGGCATCGACATGGCCATGGAGCCTTATGAGTGGGACTACTGCACTCTGCTGCGTGAGCTGGTCGAGGAGGGCACAGTGCCGATGAGCCGTATCGACGACGCCGTGCGCCGGGTGCTCCGCCTCAAGTACCGCCTGGGCCTCTTCGACGCACCCGTGCCCGACGCCGGCGCCTATCCCGACTTTGCCTCGGCCGAGCATACTGCCCTGGCCCGCAAGGCCGCCGTCGAGTCGATGATACTGCTCAAAAACACCGACGGCATACTCCCGCTCGCCGCCGGCACCCGTATCCTGGTCACCGGCCCCAACGCCAACAGCATGCGCAGCCTCAACGGCGGCTGGAGCGTCACCTGGCAAGGCCGTCTCGACCACGGCGAGCTCGACGACAAGCATACCATACTCGAGGCCCTGCGCGAGCGCTTTGGCAGCGACCGCGTGACATACGCCCCCGGAGTGCTCTACGACGAGGCCGGCGACTATCAGGCCGAGCTTGCTCCCGACTTCGAGGCCGTGCGCCGCGCCGCCGCCGGGGCCGACGTCATCGTGGCCTGCGTCGGCGAGAACTCATACTGCGAGACCCCCGGCAACCTCTCCGACCTCAACCTCTCGGCCACTCAGAAAGAGCTCGTGCGCGTGGCCGCCTCGACCGGCAAGCCCGTCGTGCTGGTGCTCAACGAGGGCCGTCCGCGCGTCATCTCCGACATCGAGCCCCTGGCTGCCGCAGTCGTCGACATACTCCTGCCCGGCAACGAAGGCGGCGACGCCCTGGCCGACCTCCTCTCGGGCGACGCCAACTTCAGCGGCCGTCTGCCCTACACCTATCCCCGCGACGTCAACTCCCTGTCGACCTACGACTACAAAGTGTCGGAAGTCACCGGCGTCATGGCCGGCGCATACGACTACAAGGCCGACATCACATGCCAGTGGCCCTTTGGCCACGGTCTGAGCTACACAGATTTCAGCTACGGCGAGCTGCGCCCCTCCGCGCGAGAGTTTTGCCACGGCGACACCCTCCACTTCGACATCGATGTGACCAACGTCGGCACCCGCGCCGGCCGCGAGACCGTCATGCTCTACAGCTCCGACGCCGTCGCCTCCCGCTGCGTGCCCGACAACCGCCGCCTGCGCGCCTTCGAGAAAATCACCCTCGAGCCCGGCCAGACCCGCACCGTGCGCCTCACCATCCCCGCCTCCGACCTGGCCTACGTCGGCGCCGACGGCCGCTGGGTGCTCGAGCGCGGCGACTTCACCCTCCGCGTCGCCGACTCCCCCGCCACCATCACCTGCACCGCCACCCACGACTACCCGACCCCCAACCGCGACTGACCCCCAAGCTCACCTACCGGAAGCGCGGAGCGCTGACCCTTATGAGTAACACGGGGTGAAGCGCAGCGCAACCCCGTGACCTGCGACCGTCAGCCCGTAGCAGAAGCGCGGAGCGCTGACCCTTAATGAAGCGACGCGCAATAAGGGTCAGGTCTAACGACCTTCCATTTACCGGGGGCGCGGGTTGCACGGGGTTGCGCTTCGCTTCACCCCGTGTTACTCATAAGGGACAGCGCTCCGCGCTTCGACACGTCGTCACGGGGCTGCGCTGCGCTACACCGCCCACCTCGGGTAAGTGGTTATCAACAGCGCATTGCGGCATCCCCTTGGGATGCTCGTGCGGGTGCATTCGATATCCGACGGATAAATCCGTCGGCTAACATCAAGTGAGAGCCGCTAAGCGGCTCTGCGCCGGCGGCACCAACGTGACGGTATTCAGCGGGAGGCCGATAGGGCGGCAACGCCGCCCCGCTTGATGTTAGCCGCAAGATTTATCTTGCGGTGATGTGTGATGAAAAAAATGGAAACTCTTGGCATCGGACGTCCTTCTACTTACGCACCGACTAT
>CAJUOC010000039.1 GCA_910587925.1 uncultured Muribaculaceae bacterium | reverse complement strand
CCTGCGACCACCTGGTCCCAAACCAGGTGCGCTACCGGACTGCGCTACGCCCCGCCTAATCGCCGGCAAAGATAGTATTTTTCCGCGAATCGGCAAAATCCTCTTTTTCTACCGCCGGAAGCGAGTACCTGAAGCCGCCTGCGCAAGTCTTACATACATCCTAATCAATCTAACCCCATGATAAAACACTTAGCACTGCTATTTGCAGCCTGCGCCGCCATCGCCTCCTCGGCCGAGGAGACCGGGATGGTGACGGTGACGCGCACCGACGGCGGGCAGACCCACTTCTGGGCGCTGGCCGAGCCTCACGCCTCCTTTACCGACGAGGGCGTGGAGGTGCATTTCAACCACTCCGACTCGCGCCGGCAGGTGTATTACCCGCTCGATGAGTTTGTATCGCTGACTTACAGCAAATTTGACAAGGCCCTCACCGGCGTGGCAGACGCCGCGGCTGCCGAGCCGGTATTCGGCTTGGGCGACAGCACCGTCGAGGCATCGGGTCTGCAGCCCGGCTCACAGATGTATATCATATCGGCTGCCGGCATCACCGTGGCCTCGGCCACAGCGGCCGCCGACGGCGCGGCCAGCGCGGCCATCGGCCGGCTGGCGCCCGGCATCTACGCGGTGAGCGCCGCCGGACACACCTATAAATTTCTGAAGCAATGAGACATACAGCCATAATCGCCGCGATGATATGCGCGGCCGGCGCATTGCACGCCCAGACACAGAGTATCGACGTGACGTACAACCGTACCGTGATATACATGAAAGACGGCTCAAAGGTATGCTACGACTTCGACGACATCAGCAAGGTGCGCCACGCGGCTGTCGCCGGCGCCGACGACGCCCTCAACGCCGGCATCCGCGACCGTGCCGTGACCGACAAATCACGCTGGACGATAGCCTACGGCTCACTGGCGATGCCATTTGGCCCCTACTCCGCCATGATTGACGGCCGCGAGGACGACGGCGGCTGGATGGGATATATCAACGACGGCCACGACGACGCCCCCGGGCTGGGCAACCCCTTTGCCGTAATCGACCTGGGCGAGCCCACCGCCATCACGGCCATGGGCATCACGGCCGGTGTGCCCGGGTCGGGGGCCTGCTGGGATGTGATGCCGGCCAAGGTGGAGTTTTATGTGACCGACGGCGATGTGCCCGCGCTGCTCTCCGACGACGAGCGGGCCATAGTGCAGGGCTGCGACGAGGGCGACCTCACCCGCTACTTCCCGCTGCACGCCCGTATGCGGCAGGCCGATGCCTCGGTAGCCTGGAAAAAGGTCGGCGAGGTGCACATCGCCCGTCCCGATGCCTCTCACACCGCCAGATACATGTATGTGCCGAGCGATACGCAGCTCTCGGGCGAGGGCATCACATCGCGCTATGTAAAGCTCGAGGTGACGCCATTTGGCACCGACCGCGCCGCGGCCGACCGCACCAAGATATTTGAGTTTCACCTGCGCACACGCGCCGAGTAATACCGATATGAAAAATACACACACTCTCATAATCGCCGCCGTGGCTCTGGCGGCGGCCACCGGCGGCGCACGCGCCGATGTCACACGCATCACGGTCGACGGCGCCGACGGCTCGACCACAGTATTCAACGCCGACGAGGTAGACCGCGTGGTGGTGGAGCAGCGCTCGCGGCAATATACGATGGAGCGCGTCACCGACAAGCGCGCCTGGCATGTGCTGTACGGCTCCATCGCCATGCCCTACTACAAAGACTCCCACACCGAGCGCGACGGATACTTCGCCTCGGCATTTGACAATAAAATCGACGACCAGGGCTGGATGAGCCATGTGGCCGACACGTACAGCCGCTCGCAGGGGCTGGGCGACCCTTACATAGTGGTAGACCTGGGCACCGAGTATCCCATCGCCCGCATCGGCATCCGCACGGGCGACACCGATGGCGGAGCATATGATGTGATACCGCGCCACGCCGACATATATTACACCGACGAAAATCCCGCCTACCCCTTTACCCGGGAGATACGTCTCGTCGACAAAGACCGCTCCATATGGCAGCGCATCGACGGAAAGGTGGTGCGCCAGGAGCGCAAGTACACCGACGAGGAGCTGGCCTCGGGAGCCAACTGCTACACCGACTTTGACCTGCTCAGCGGGCGCAACATACGCGGCCTGAGCGAGGAGGGCATCCTCGTGCCCGAGTATCTCGACCTGGCCCGGCGGCTGCGCGAGCACGACGCATCCATCACCTGGCACAAGCTGGCCGCCATCGACCTGAGCGGACGCAATCCCGACGGCGCCAACTCATACATGGCCATACCCGACGACGTCGACGACCCGGCCAGCTCGGTGACTCGCGTGCGCTATATCAAGGTGGTGCTCAAGCCCTACACCAAAGGCTCCAATCCCGAGCTGGAGATTGACCCGGAGTATAACCCCGACGACGCCGACTTCGACTTCATCTACAAGGCCGACCGCACAAAAATCAACGAGATACGTATCGACCGCCTGACCTCTGTCGACGGCACGGCCGTGCCCTTTGAGCCCGCCGGCGCCGACTCATACGACGATATCAGCGGCGAGCCATACGACTGCACCGCCCATATCGCCGAGGATGGCTCATACATGCCCGAGCGCCCGTACATACATCAGTACAACCGCTCGATGATGCTCAAATTCTATATGGCCGAGCCCGACCGAGCCGCCGGCTCGTCGAAGGTATACATGACATTTGCCCAGGCTCTCGACAATATCCGTAAGCTCGACCGGGTGACTCTCGGCCTGCACAAAATCGTATACCTGGTGGGCTGGAACTCCCAAGGCCACGACGACCGCTTCCCCACCGTCGACCGTCTCAACGAGGCCCTGCGCCGCCCCGAGGACAGCTCTGCCCGCGAGAGTCTGGAGTGGCTGCGGCAGGAGGCTGCCAAGTACAACACCACGGTGAGCGTGCATGTGCCGCTCTTCGACGCATACGCCAACTCACCCGACTGGTACAGCTATCTGTCGCGCGACCTGCTCTGCCGCGAGGCCGACGGCTCGCTCATCGTGCCCGGCACACTCATGGGCCGCGACCTCCACCGCGTCAATATCGTCAAGGAATGGGAGTCGGGGTATCTGCGCCGCCGCATCGAGAGGATGGTGGATATGTGCGGCATCGCCGAGGCCGGCACGGTGCACCTCGACGCTTTCTTGCCCCCGGTAAGCCCCTACCACGGGGTGAGCGCCGACGACTCGCGCCGCGTGATGCGCCGTATTGTGCGCCTGCTGCGCGATATGGGCATCGACACCACCGTGGAGTTTTATGCCCCGGGCGACGACACCTCCGACGGCATGTATGGCCTGGTACCTGCCGCATGGTGGGACGCACGCTCCTTCGAGGCGCGTTGCCGCAGCGGATATACCCACGCGCTGGCCTGCGGTGGCATGAGCGGATACATCGGCGAGCGATACGCCGACGCCGGTTTCATGCTTGGCGACAACATGAGCGGCGAGGAGATATTCATGGACGCCGTCGACAGCAGCCTCTCCGACGACGAGGTGTGGGCCCGCGTGCGCCACGAATTCTGCACCACCACCCTGCCGGCCATGCTGCTCTGGGACCTGAAGATACAAGACTACGCACTGCACGTCGACGGCCGCTCGCGCGTCAATTACTCCAACGGTATAGTGGCCGAGTGGGACGACAATGCCGCCACCGGCACCATCCACTCCGCCGGGGGCGATCTCATCTACCGCGACGGCGACAATCTCCTGTGCCCCATGACCTGGGACGACGGCGACTTCATCGCTTACTCCCGCGACGGCTACGACTCGCGCACCTGGACTCTCGACCGCGGATGGCTGCAGGGAGCGACATCGCTCGACGTGACCGAAATCACCTCCGATGGCCCGGTAGACCGCGGGCAGATAAGCTGCGAGGACGGCCGCGTCACCCTCTCGCTCAGTCCCCGGCAGATGCTGCGGCTGTCGCCCCGCCGGTAAGAGGCAGGGTGTGGCGCAGGTACTGCATCACCACCACATCGACCCACTCGCCGCCGCGCCGCAGCCACGAGCGCAGGCGCCCGGCCGGGCGGAAGCCCACCGCGCGGAAGAGGGCCAGCGAGGCGGCATTGTCGACCGCTACATGTGCCCACACCTGATGCAGGTCGAGCCTGTCGCGGCAATATTTTATCATCTCGGCGAGCGCCGCGGCCCCCAGGCCGCGGCGCCGCTCGTCGGGGGCGATGTAGATGGCGATGCCGGCGCGGCGGTTGCGGGCGTCGACCTCGATGAGATCGATGTGACCTGCGGCGCGGCCGCCGGCCTCGATGATGAGGCGCAACTCACCGGCGCCAAAGGGGTCGGCGGTGTACGTCTGCACATAATTCCACACCTGCAGCCGCGATACCGGGGCGCCGTTGACGGCAGCCTCGGCCATGGCCAGGTCGTTTTCCCAGAGGAAGATGCGGTCGACATCGTCGGGCTCGGGGGCCCGGAGGGTGATATGCGGGGTCATTGGTCAAAGGGGCGACGGTCGTCGATAGAGCGGCCGAGGGTAAGCTCGTCGGTATAC
Organism: uncultured Muribaculaceae bacterium; assembly: GCA_910587925.1. GTDB lineage: Bacteria > Bacteroidota > Bacteroidia > Bacteroidales > Muribaculaceae > CAG-873. The sequence continues at coordinate 13,234 of CAJUOC010000039.1, read as the reverse complement.
TCAAGCTCGCCGCCGACAGCCACTCCGCGGGCCAGGCGAGACACCACCGGGCCACCGGCAGGCGCCGCCGCGCGGAGCTTGCGATAGATATAGTATGCTGTGGTATCGCCCTCCATGGTGGGGCTCAGGGCGAGTATCACCTCGCGCACGACTGTACCCGAGGCGGTGCACCGCTCCACCAGCGAGTCTATCTCAAGGGCGTCGGGGCCGATGCCGTCGATGGGCGATATGAGACCTCCGAGCACATGGTACAGGCCATGGAAGCGGGTGGTGCGCTCGACGCTGAGCACATCCTTGACATTCTCGACCACACATACGGTCGATGCGTCGCGCGCGGGGTCGGCGCACACGGGGCAGAGGTCGGTCTCGCTGATATTGTGGCACACGCGGCAGTAGCGTATGCCGCGGCGCATGTCGATGATAGACTGGCCCAGGGCCGTGGCCTCGCGCTCGTCGCGGCGCAGCAGGTACAGCGCCAGGCGCAGGGCGGTCTTGCGGCCCACGCCCGGCAGGCGCGAGAGCTCGGTGACGGCGGTCTCGAGCAGAGTCGACTGAAATTCGCGTTCCATACGGTAATCAGAAGTCGCTGAAGAGCTGCGGCTTGATGACTATACCCAGTCGCAGTTGCGAGTGAAACTCCTTGTATGCGAGCAGGCCCTCGCCATAGCCATTATAGTACTGGAGGAAGAAGTACTGGTTGGCCTTGCGCGAGAAGCGGTAGGCAAGCTCGACGATGGTATTGTAATTGAAATTCCACCCTTTGCGCTTGACCAGGGTGATGGCGCCCGAAAACTTGCGGTTGTCGCTCATGGCCTGCACACTCACCTGGTATATGCCGCAGTAGTTGAGAATATCCTTGTTGTTGACACCGTCGATGATGGGTATCCATATCTTGCCGGCGACAGACAGATTGGGGTCGATGATGATATTGGCTGCCAGGCTCACCTTGTTCCACGAGCGCGACCAGATGCTGTCGCGGCCGTTGCTCTCGTGCTCCAGGATGAGGCTGAGCTTGCCCACATAGCGGTTTTTGACAAAGAGCGGCTTGGTGATGCCGATGCCGGGATTGAAGTTGAGGTCGGTCATGGGCATGGAGTTTTCAAGCACATTCCAGAAGCATTTCTGGCTGTAGAATAGATACAGATACGTACCCCAGGGCAGAGTGGCGTTGGTGAGGCGCTGGGCGATGGATATCTGAAACTTGATATTGGTATTGTGCTTGGTAATCTTGGGGCCTATGGCCGGGCCGAATATGAAGTAATTGTCTTTGTACAGCCCGAAGTACGGCTGCCCTTTGAAGTCGCGGCGGATGCTGTCGGGGTCAAACCGTGTCTCGTTTGACGAGATGATCTGGGCCGCGGCCGGCATGGCCGCGGCCGCCGCGAGCAGCGTGATGAGGAGGAAGCGGAGCAGTCGCATGGGCCGGTGGCGTATCAGTACTGCTCCTCGGGCGAGGGGAAGGCCACGTTTTTGACATCCTCGACGTATGCGCCGATGGCCTTGTTGATGGCTGTGCCCAGGTCGGCGTATCGGCGCAGGAACTTGGGCGAGAAGCCCTTGGTGATGCCGAGCATATCCTGGAGCACGAGCACCTGGCCGTCTACGCCGGCGCCGGCGCCGATGCCGATGACGGGTATCGACACCTCGGCGGCCACACGGGCGGCCAGCTCGGCAGGCACCTTCTCCAGCACAAGACCGAAGCAGCCTATCTCATCGAGCATACGGGCATCCTCGATGAGCTTGCGGGCCTCGGCCTCCTGGCGAGCACGCACGGCATACGTGCCAAACTTATTGATCGACTGCGGCGTAAGCCCCAGATGGCCCATCACGGGGATTCCGGCGCAGAGGATGCGTTCGATGCTCTCGCGTATCTCGGCGCCACCCTCCATCTTGACGGCTTCGGCGCCGCTCTCCTTCATGATGCGGATGGCCGAGGCGAGCGCCTCCTTGGAGTTGCCCTGGTACGAGCCGAAGGGCATGTCGCACACGACCAGCGCGCGCGAGCAGCCGTTGACCACGCAGCGGGCGTGGTATATCATCTGGTCGAGGGTGATGGGCAGAGTCGTGGGGTTGCCTATCATCACATTGGAGGCGGAGTCGCCCACCAGTATCACATCTATACCGGCCTCGTCGACAAGACGGGCCATTGAATAATCGTATGCGGTGAGCATGGCGATTTTCTCGCCGCGCTGCTTCATCTCACGCAGGCGCATCGTGGTCACCTTGCGGGCATTGTCGACTGTATTTGTTGACATCGTATATACATTTTTGGGTGTGCAAAGGTAAACAAACTTATCAAAAGGGGCGTTAGTTTGCAGGAAAAAACGTACTTTTGTCAAAGATTATACCTATACATACCCAAGCCATGAAAGTTGTAAATCTTGCCCTCAACGACTCCGTCCTCTCACAATATATGATGCAGATGCGGTCTACAGCCGTGCAGACCGACCCGCTGCGTTTCCGCCGCAACCTGCACCGCGCCGGCGAAATCATGGCCTACGAGATAAGCAAGACCCTCGACTACCGCGATACCGAGGTGAGCACCCCGCTGGCGCCATGCACCTGCCGCACCATCGCCGACCGCATCGTGCTTGGCACCATCTTCCGCGCCGGAGTACCGTTCCACCAGGGCTTCCTCGACTTCTTTGACAGCGCCGAAAACGCCTTCGTATCGGCATACCGTAAATATAAGGAAAAGGAAAACTTCGACATCCTCATCGAGTACCTGGCATCGCCGCGCCTCGACGACAAGACCCTCATACTGGTCGACCCGATGCTGGCCACCGGCGCCTCGATGGAGCTCAGCTACCGCGCCCTGCTCACCAAGGGCACGCCCGCGCGCGTACATCTTGCATCAGTGATAGCCTCGCAGCAGGCCGTCGACTACCTCCAGGGCGTGATGCCCGCCGACTCGACATTGTGGGTGGGAGTCATCGACCCCGAAATCAACGCCCACAGCTACATCGTGCCCGGCCTCGGCGACGCCGGCGACCTCGCCTACGGCACCAAAGACTGACCGCCCCACCCCGCCGCCCCATAGCAGTATAGTCCGTGCAAATTTGCAACTTGCGCGCTGCTAACCCCGACAATAAAATTCGACCGATAAATCGGTCGCTTTGCTCATGCTTCATATTCCGCGGGTTATCACCCGCGGCTACCATATTACACCGCTACGCGGTGGTGCGTCGATGTCCCTTCACCCGACCGGTCACCGCGTAGCGGTGTAATATGGCAGCCGGGGGCAGACTCCCGTAGATGCCATATCTTACCGCTACGCCGTGGCGTCTTTGTCTTCATCCACACGGATGGTCACCGCATAGCGGTGCAATATGGTAGCCGTGGGGCAGACTCCGTAGATGCCATATCGCGCCGTGGCGTCTTTGTTTTCATCCACACGGATGGTCACCGCGTAGCGGTATAATATGGTAGCCGTGGGCGCAGCCCACGGTATATATATCGTAGGCGTATCGACCGATTTATCGGTCGAATTTCATGGCCTGCGCATATGGCGCAAGAATTTGGCGCAAAGCTTTTGTCATCCTGTTGATATTCGACCGATAAATCGGTCGTTTAGCTCATGCTTCATATTCCGCGGGTTGTCACCCGCGGCTACCATATTGCACCGCTACGCGGTGGTGCGTCGATGCCCCTATTCACCCGACCGGTCACCGCGTAGCGGTGCAATATGGTAGCCGTGGGCGCAGCCCACGGTATATGTGTCGTAGGTGTATCGACCGATTTATCGGTCGAATTCCAACGGGAGGTCAAGCCCGAAAAAGCGCGGAGCGCTGACCCTTATGAGTAACACGGGGTGAAGCGAAGCGCAACCCCGTGTTGACGTGCCATGCGGCAGCAGAAGCGCGGAGCGCTGGCCCTTAACGAAACGCAGCGCGATAAGGGTCAGGTCTAACGACCTTCCACTTACCGAGGGGCACGGATTGCACGGGGTTGCGCTGCACTTCACCCCGTGTTACTCATAAGGGTCAGCGCTCCGCGCTTTTCCGGTTGCTTTTGCAGCGCCCATCAGGCTATCAGGTTTTGCTGCGGCCGCCGGCTGCCGGGTTGCAAGAAAGGTCGGGGCATAAAAAAAAGAATGAGAAAAGCAATCCGAAGACTGGCATTTCTCATTCTCCTCTCTCCTCTGGCGGTGCGGACGGGACTCGAACCCGCGACCCCAGGCGTGACAGGCCTGTATTCTAACCGACTGAACTACCGCACCAGTGCGACGCGCTTGTCGCGGCGGAGATGCAAGCGGCATTACTTCCGGCTTGCGAGTGCAAAGGTAAGCACACTCCGGCATACATGCAAATTTTCGGGCAACTTTTCTTAATTTTTTATTTAGATCCCCTCAAAACCCATGAGCCGGGGCATAAAAAAAGAATGAGAAAAGCAATCCGAAGACTGGCATTTCTCATTCTCCTCTCTCCTCTGGCGGTGCGGACGGGACTCGAACCCGCGACCCCAGGCGTGACAGGCCTGTATTCTAACCGACTGAACTACCGCACCAGTGCGACGCGCTTGTCGCGGCGGAGATGCAAGCGGAGTTGCTTCCGTTTTGCGAGTGCAAAGTTAAGCACACCGCGGCAACCGTGCAAATATTTTCGGCATTTTTTTTAGCCGACCCTCAAAATAATACAATATCGCCAACATCATTGCCGTTTTATCCACTGAAACATATATCCCCCGAGGGGTGTTATATAAAGAAATACATTAAAGACATGACTAAGTACATTATCTCACTGGTGATGGTAATCGCCACAGTATTTGGCGCGCGTGCCGACAAATACACCATCGACCGCGACGCCCTGCCCGCCACGGCGCAGGAATTTCTCACCAAGCACTTCCCCAAGGCCAAGGTGGGCATGATAAAGGTCGACCGGCATCTGCTCAAAAAGACCGACTACGACGTGCGCCTGGTCAACGGCACCAAAATCGAGTTTAACTCCAAGGGCGAGTGGACCGACGTCGACTGCAAGACCCGCGAGGTACCCGAGGCTATCATCCCCAGGGCCGTGCGGCGGTATGTGACCAAAAACTACCCCGACAACAAGATTGTCGAGATCGAGAAGCGCCCCACCAAGATAGAGGTGAAACTCAACGATGGCGTGGAGCTGACATTTGACCGCCTGGGCAACCTCAAAAAAGTAGACCTCGACGACTGAGTGGTATGCAGATTTTTTGTAACTTTGCGCCAATCAAGTACACCGATACCAGTACAAGCATATGCTACAGAAAATCGCCACACTGCGTGCAGAGATTGAGGCTCTGACGGCCGCAAGCGCCGACGAGGCAGAAGCCCTGCGCATCAAATACCTCTCCAAGAAAGGTCTTATCCCGGCCCTGATGGCCGACTTCCGCAATGTGCCCGCCGAGCAGAAGCGCGAGGTGGGCGCTGCCATCAACGCCCTGAAAGACTTTGCCACCGAGCGCATCACCGCCCTGCGCGACGCGGCCACCGCCACGGTAAGCGGCGCCGACATCGACCTGACGCGCACTCCGGCGCCCGCTCCCGCAGGTACGCGCCACCCGCTGTCGCTGGTGCGCGAGGAGATTATCGCCATCTTCCGTCGCCTGGGATTCACCATCGCAGAGGGCCCCGAGATTGAAGACGACTGGCACGTATTCGGCGCGCTCAACTTTGCCGCCGACCATCCCGCGCGCGACATGCAGGATACATTCTTCATCGCGCGCAACCCCGATGTGCTGCTGCGCACCCACACCTCGTCGGTGCAGAGCCGCGTTATGGAGCACACCGAGCCTCCCATCCGCATCATATGCCCCGGCCGCGTGTACCGCAACGAGGCTGTATCGGCCCGCGCCCACTGCTTCTTCCACCAGGTCGAGGCGCTTTATGTCGACAAGGGCGTGACATTTGCCGACCTGCTCCAGACGCTGCAATACTTTGCGGCCGAAATGTTTGGCTCCGACACCAAGATACGCCTGCGCCCGAGCTACTTCCCCTTTACCGAGCCTTCGGCCGAGATGGACATCAGCTGCGACCTGTGCGGCGGCAAAGGATGCTCATTCTGCAAGGGCACCGGCTGGGTGGAGATACTGGGCTGCGGCATGGTCGACCCCGCCGTGCTGAGCTCCTGCGGCATCGACCCCGATGTATACTCGGGCTTTGCGCTGGGCATGGGCGTGGAGCGCATCACCAACCTCAAGTACCGCGTCAACGACCTGCGCCTCTTCTCGGAGAACGATGTGCGCTTCCTCGACGAATTTGCCGGTACCCACTGAGCCGCCTCGCCGCATGAGACTCGCCGAGCGGTATGCCCGCGTGATGGAGCGCTTTGAGGCCGAGATGCCGGCGCCGCGCACCGAGCTCCACTACTCCGACCCCTTTGAGCTGCTGGTGGCGGTGATACTGTCGGCGCAGTGCACCGACAAGCGTATCAATATGGTGACGCCGGCCCTCTTTGAGGCTTTTCCCGACGCCGCCTCGATGGCTGCCGCCTCGGAAGATGAGATATTCGCGCTGATACGCAGCGTATCGTATCCCAACAACAAGACCCGCTCGCTGCTGGGCATGGCCCGGCGGCTTACGGCCGACTTCGGCGGCCGCGTGCCCGACGACTTCGACTCGCTCGTGTCGCTGCCGGGCGTGGGCCGTAAGACGGCCAACGTCGTGCTGTCGGTCATATACGACCGCCCGGCCATGGCCGTCGACACCCACGTATTCCGCGTGGCCGAGCGCATCGGCCTCACCCGCGGGAGCCGCACACCGCTGGCCACCGAGCAGACCCTCACCGCCCATATCGACGAGGCTCTCATACCCCGCGCCCACCACTGGCTCATACTCCACGGCCGGTATGTGTGCACGGCCCGCTCGCCGCGCTGCGGCGAGTGCTTTCTGCGCGACCTCTGCCGCGCGTATCCCCGCTTTGAGCGCGAGGCCGCACGCAAGGCCGCCCTCGCCAAGGCTCTGTCGACCAAGAAATCAGAGAAATAGCCGTGGAGCAGACCTTCCTTTTTCTCATCGAGGTGCTGGGCACGTGCGCCTTTGCCATTTCGGGCATACGCCTGGCCGCGGGCAAGCGGTTTGACTGGTTTGGCGCCTATGTGGTGGGCCTGGTGACAGCTATCGGCGGCGGTACGTTGCGCGACGTGCTGCTCGACCTGCCCGTATTCTGGATGCTCTCGCCTATGTATCTGGCCGTGACCGGCTTGTCGCTGCTGGCCGTGATATTTTTCCGCCGGGCGCTGGTCGGAGGCATGCGCACCATCTTCATATTCGACGCCATCGGCCTGGCGCTATTCGTGGTGGTCGGCGTAGAGAAGACCCTCGCCGCCGGCTGGCCCATGTGGGTGGCCGTGGTGATGGGTATCGTCACCGGCTCCTTCGGCGGCGTCACGCGCGACATCCTTATCAACGAGGAGCCGCTCTTTTTCCGCAAGGACATCTACGCCACGGCCTGCCTCGCGGGCGGAGTGGTGTACTGGTTGCTGGGGCTGATACCCATGCCGGTATGGATACCGCAGGTGATGTGTGCGCTCACGGTGATAGGCCTGCGTATAGCGGCTGTGGTCTTCGACTGGTCGCTGCCGATACTGAAAATCGACCCTAATATCCTGCCGAAATCAAAATGAAAAAACGTGCCGAGGCCTGGCGCTTTGCAAAGTACTGCATCGTCGGGGGTATGAACACTCTGGTCACCCTCTGCGTGATATATGTGTGCAAGAGTCTGCTGGAGATGAATCTGTATGTGTGCAATGCAGCCGGATACACGGCCGGGCTGGTCAACTCCTTTCTGTGGAACCGCACCTGGGTATTCCGCTCCCGCGGGCGGCGCTCGACCGAGGCCACCCGCTTCGTATGCGGCTTCGCGCTGTGCTACGCCGTGCAGCTCGCGGTCGTCGCCGGCCTGACGTCGACGCCCTTCGGCGCCACCGAGTACGACCTGGGCGTGATGACCCTCACCGGCTACGGCATCGCCACCCTGCTCGGCAACGCCGTATACACGGTGTGCAATTTCATATACAACCGCCTGGTGACCTTCCGCCGGTAGCGCCCGGCATAATAATCCACGGCTACGCTCCGTTATAAAGACATGAGCATCAAAAACATCATAATATGCGCATCGGCGCTGCTCGCCCTCGCATCGTGCGGCGGAGCAAAGCTGTCGGTGGCCGACGAGCAGCTTGCCCGCGGCGAGTACTTCGACGCCCAGAAGACATACCGCAAGGTATACAATAAACTCACCCGCAAGGAAGACCGTGAGCTGCGCGGCCGGGTGGCCTTCAGCATGGCCGAGTGCCACCGCGAGCTGAGCCAGTACACCCGCGCGGCGGCCGCCTATCAGAACGCCATACGCTATGGCTACGGCGACACCGACACCACCGCATACCTGCGCCTGGCGCAGATGCAGCACTCGGCCGGGCAGTATGCCCCGGCCGTGAGGTCGTATGAGGCATACCTGGCCATGCGCCCCGGCGACAAGACCGCGGCCGACGGGCTGGCCGGCGCCCGCCTCGGCGCGGCCAAAGACGGCAAGACCCGCTATGTCGTGCGCAAGGCCGACCTGCTCAACTCGTCGCGCGCCGACTTTGCGCCGATGTATATCCCCGGCGCATACGACCGCCTGTACTTCACCACCACCCGCGAGAAGGTCAACGGCCCCCGCAGCGAGATTACCGGCACCAAAAAGGGCGACATATGGTTTACCGCCAAGGATGAGAAAGGCAACTGGCAGCGCCCCGAGCCTGTCGATGGCGAGCTGAATACCGACATGGACGAGGGTGTGTGCACATTCTCGCCCGACGGCTCGACCATGTATCTGAGCCGCGCCCGCCGCGAACCCAACTCCCATACCACCGTGGAGATCTACACCTCGCAACGCTCCGACGCCAAGTGGAGCGCCCCGCAGAAATATGAAATCACGGGCGACACGCTCTCGGCCGTGGGACACCCGGCGGTGTCGCCCGACGGCCAGTGGCTCTACTTCTCGTCCAACATGCCCGGCGGCTCGGGCGGCTACGACCTGTGGCGCGTCAACATACAGCAGCGCATCGGCTCGCTGGAAAACCTCGGCGAGTGGATCAACACACCCGGCGACGAGCAGTTTCCTTACGTGCGCTCCGACTCTGTGATATACTTCGCCTCCAACGGCCACCCCGGATACGGCGGCCTCGACATCTTCCGCGCCGAGCTAAAGCCGTCGGGCGGATGGGCGGTCACCAACATGGGCACGCCGGTCAACTCGGCCGCCGACGACTTCGGCATCACATTTGCCGAGGGCGAGCGGGGATTTTTCTCGTCAAACCGCGGCGACGCCCGTGGATACGACAATATCTACTCCTTTGAGCTGCCCGACCTCAAGATTATGATTTCGGGATGGGTGCTCGACAAAGACGAGGAGCCCGTCGAGGGCGCCATCATCCGCATCGTGGGCGACGACGGCAGCAATCAGAAGCAGCCGGCGCGGCCCGACGGCACTTTCTCGTTCCCGCTGCGCCGCGGCGTGAGCTATGTGATGCTCGCCGGCGCCAAGGGATACCTCAACGCCCGCCAGCAGTTTGTGAGCGACACGGCCGAGGAAGACGCCGAGTATGGCGTCGACTTCATCCTGGCTTCCATCCACAAGCCGGTGGTAATCGACAACATCTTCTACGACTTCGACCGCGCCACTCTGCGCCCCGAGAGCCAAGAGGCGCTCGACGAGATGGTACAGGTGCTGCGCGACAATCCCAATGTCACCATCGAGATGGCATCGCACACCGACCGCCACGGCACCGACGAGTACAATATCGGCCTGTCGAGCCGCCGCGCCCGCGCTGTCATCGACTACCTCATCGAGCACGGCATCGCCCCCGACCGTCTCCAGTCGCAGGGCTACGGCGAGTCGCGCCCCAAGACCATCACCAAGAAGCTCGCCCGCGAGCATCCCGACTTCAAGGAGGGCGACGTGCTCACCGAGGAGTATATCCTCGCCCTGCCCGAGGAGCTTCAGGAGGAGGCCGACCAGATCAACCGCCGCACTGAGTTTCAGGTGCTCTCGATAGACTATGATATGTTTTAGGACTGAAATCGGGCGCCTGCGCGGCGGATTTGAAATCAGGCGCGACGACCGCATCGTGCTGCTTGGCTCGTGCTTTGCCGACAATATCGGCGAGCGGCTGGCCACCGACGGATTTGCCGCCGTGCACAATCCGCTCGGCCCGCTCTACAATCCGGCCTCGATACTGCGGGTGCTCGCCCGCGACGGCCGGCCCTACGGCGAGGCCGACATGGTGTGCCACGCCGGCACCTGGCACTGCCTCGACGCCGCCTGCCGCTACCAAGGCGCAGACCCCGGCGCCGTGGCCGACGCCGTCAATGCCGACTACCTGCCGCTAGCTCGCGCTGTCGACGAGGCCGATGTGGTGATAGTCACATTCGGCACGTCGCATGTATTTGAGCACGGCGGCGCCGTGGCGGGCAACTGCCACAAGCTGCCGGCGGCCGAGTTTGAGCGCCGTATGCTCTCGCCCGCCGAGATAGCCGACGCATGGGCTGCCGTGCCCGCCCTGAGCGGCAAGCGGCTCATATTCACCATATCGCCCGTACGATACACCTCCGACGGCCTGGCCGACGGCTCACTGGCCAAGGCCATACTGCGCGTGGCCGTCGACGACATTTGCCGCCGCACCGGCGCCGACTACTTCCCCGCCTGCGAGATTGTATGCGACGACCTGCGCGACTACCGTTTCTACGCCGACGACCTGCGCCACCCCTCGGCCATGGCTGTCGAGTATATTTATGAGAAATTTGCCGAGGCATACTTCAGCCCGGCCACCTGCGAGGCCGCACGCGCCGCGCGCCGCGCATGGCTGCGCTCGCAGCACCGTCCCATCATCGCCACATGAATCTCACCATCCCCGAAATAGCATCCATCACCGGGGGCACCGTCATCGGCGCCCCCGCCGCCAACGCATACACCACCCTGCTCACCGACAGCCGCTCGCTCGACAGCGCCGCCGGCACCGTATTCTGCGCCCTGCGCACCGGCTCGAGCGACGGACACCGCTACATCTCCGCCATGGCACATGCCGGAGTCGACGCCTTTCTGGTCGAGGACTTGCCGGCGCCGCTGCCCCCGGGCTGCGCCGCCATACGCGTGCCGTCGGTAGCCCGTGCCATCGAGGCCCTGGGCGCGCATGAGCGCGATACTTTCGGCGGCACCCTGGTGGCCGTCACCGGCAGCGCCGGCAAGACTGTGGTCAAGGAGATGCAGTACCGCGGCCTGCTCGGAGTGCGACGCACCCACCGCAGCCCGCGCAGCTGGAATTCGCGCCTCGGCGTGCCTCTCACCCTCTCGGAGATGCCGGCCGATACCGAGGTGGCCGTGGTCGAGGTCGGTATCGACTCGCCCGGCGACATGGAGGCACACGCGCGTATGCTGCGGCCGCAGGTGGGCGTGCTCACAGCCATCACCGACGAGCACTCGGCCGGCTTCATCTCCATCGAGGCCAAAATCCGCGAGAAAGCCCGGCTGTTTGACTCCTGCGAGGTGATTTTCTACGACTCGACGTCGCCCCTGTCTGGACGGGTGCTCCACTCGATGTACCCGTCAAAGCGGCTGGTGGCCGTCGAAGGCTCCGACCCGGCCGACACCGACAATCGCCTCGCCGCCGCGGTCGCCGGTATGCTGGGCGCGCCGGCTGTGGCGCCGACCGCCCCGGTATCGAGCCGCCTCGATGTGCACGAGGGCGTCAACGACTGTCTCATGGTCTACGACAACTTTACCCACGACCTGCGCTCGCTGCGCTCGGCCCTCGACTTCATGCGTCGCCGCTCGGTGGCCCGCCGCTCCGATACCGTGGTGCTGGGCGACCTGCTCCACGCCCCGGCCGACGATGCCGCCGCCCTCTACCGCGCCGCCGGCCGCATGATGGCCCGCTTCGGCATCGGCCGCGTGATTGCCGCAGGCGCCGAGGCCGCCACCTACGCCTCCGAGCTGTCGGCGGTCGGCCGCGTGGAGTCGACCGTCGACTTCTGCGCCGACTACGACATCGATCTCTTCAGCGGCGAGACCATCCTCATATTTGGCGACACCGAGGCCGGATTTGCCGACATCCGCGACCGGCTCGAGAGCCCGCGCCACCATACCGTGCTGGAGGTCAACCTCGACGCGCTCGTTCACAACTTCAATTACTACCGCAGCCTGCTGCGCCCCGACACCGGCATCATAGCCATGGTCAAGGCATCGGCATACGGCACGGGGGCCCCCGGCGTGGCCCGCACCCTCCAGGCCCAGGGCGCGTCGTATCTCGCCGTGGCCGTGGCCGACGAGGGCGTCGAGCTGCGCCGCGCCGGCATCGACATGCCCATCATGGTGCTCAATCCCATCACCACCAATTACAAGGCACTCTTCGACTACCGCCTCGAGCCCTCGGTATTCTCGCTGCCCGAGCTACAGATGCTGCTCTCTCGCGCCGAGCGCTGCGGCGTCGCCGACTATCCCATACACATCAAGCTCGACACGGGCATGCACCGCGTGGGCTTTGTCGACGACGAGCTGCCCGCCCTCATCGACCTGCTCGCATCGCAGACACGGCTGCGCGTGGCCACCATATTCAGCCATCTCGCCACAGCCGACTGCCTCGACCTCGACGACTATACGGCCGGCCAGCTCGACGCATTCCGCCGCATGTCAGAGCAAGTGCAGCGCGCCCTGCCCTACCCCACACGCCGCCATGTGCTCAATACCGCCGGCGCCATGCGCTACCCCGACAGCCAGTACGACCTGGTGCGCCCCGGCATAGGTCTCTACGGCGTATCGCCTCTGCCCGGCGAGTCGCCCCTGCGCGTGGTAGCATCGCTGTACACCACCATATTTTCCATCAAGCGCTGGGATGCCGGCACCACCATCGGCTACGGCTGCCGCGGCGTGCTCACGCGTCCCTCGGTCATCGCCACCCTGCCCATCGGCTACGCCGACGGCCTCGACCGCCATCTCAGCTGCGGCGCCGCGTCATTTATCGTGCGCGGCGTGCGCTGCCCCGTCGTGGGCAATATCTGTATGGACCAATGCATGATCGACGTCACCGACGTCGCCGATGCCGCCCCCGGCGACCGCGTGGAGATTTTCGGCAGCCACGCTCCCGTCGAGACACTTGCCGACACCCTCGGCACCATCCCATACGAAATCCTCGCCTCGGTAAGTCCCCGCGTCAAGCGCATCTACTTCCGCGAGTGAACGCCCCGCCACACACATAAAGCCGCCGCGACGCACTCTTGCGCCGCGGCGGCCAC
>CAJUOC010000038.1 GCA_910587925.1 uncultured Muribaculaceae bacterium | reverse complement strand
TAACAGTATCCATATGTTATCAATATGGGTATAAAAAAGTAACCCGCTCTGATTGTGAGCGGGTTATAAAAAACGCATGTTATACTCAGCCCTTCCGGCGGATGCGATATGTGACCCAGATGGCGCCGACGAAATACACCGCCGTAAGTATCCACATGGCTATGAACGGAGTCGAATTCTCGGCCAGCGTGGCGGCATTGGAGTTGATGCGCACAAAGCCTTCGAGGCCCCAGGTGGCGGGTACCAGGTCGCCAAGCCACGTCCACAGACGGCTCATGGCATAGCGCGGCCAGGTAAGGCCCGAGAGGAAGAGAAACAGCACCGAGGTAAACACCACCACTATGAAGGCACTCTCGCGCTCCTTGCACAGTATCTGCACCACCTGCCCGAACATCGCCGTCGACAGCAGCAGCGGCAGCAGATACAGCAGGTAGTCGACCGGCGCGCCCATGTGCGGAAGCCCGAACATCTCGGGGATAAACCTCACCACATAGATGGTGGCCGGGATGTACATCACCGTAAAGGTGAGCGTCTTGCCCAGCACCGCCCACACGGGGCTGATGTCGGCCATCATCAGGGGGTCGGCCAGCGGGTAGAAGCGGCGGCGGCGCTCGCGCGAGGAGCCGGCGATAAAGCATATGCCCAGCACCATGCTCTGCTGCAATATCAGTATCACTATGCCCGGCATGATGAAGGAGGCAAAGCCCTGCCCGGGCACGCCGATAAAGCTGCTGCTCATCCTGACAGGCACGTCGAGGTCGAGAGCGGTCATGCCCATGGCGGCAGCCTTGGAAGCGGCCATCTCCGAGGCGAGATTGACCTGCACGTCGGCCATAGTCTCAAGGAAAGCGCGGTAGCGCAGCAGCAGGCTGGTCTGCACGTAGAGCTGCACGTGGGCCTGCTCGCCCGTGGCCAGGCAGCGGGCGTAGTCAGAGGGTATCTCCAGTATGGCGCTCACCTTGCGCTCTGCAAAGAGTCGCTTGGCCTCGCCCATCTCGGGGCAATAGTCGTAGACGGCCACAGAGGGCGAGGCGCCGATGGTCTGCACCAGGCTGCGCGACTCGGCGCTCATCGAGCGGTCGACCACAGCCATGGGCATCTCGGTGACAATCTCGGGATTGTATATCAGAGTATATATCACGGGGTACAGCAGCGGCAGGGCCAGCAGAAAGAGCATCACCCCCATATCGCTGAAGATGATATGCCACTCCCGGCGGAAAGCCCGGCCGGTCTGTGCCAGCCACGAGCCGCGGTATCGGTGAGATGAGGGAGTTGCCATGGGTCAGGGTACGTAAACGGGGTTAAGACAGGCGCGGCGCAGGCGGCCCAGACCAAGGGTGCCGGCGAGCATGAATCCGAAAAATGCCACGTAGAAGTATCGTGCGTAATATACCGGCAGCGAGTCGAGCCCCACGGCAAAGTATATCAGTATCATATAGCGCGCGGGCACCAGATAGCTGAAGATGCCGATGGCTCCGTACATCTGCTCGACCGGAAACGACAGGCCGCAGAAGGAGAAGGAGAGTATACCCACAAGGGCGCAGCAGATAAATGCCAGGCGCGGATTGGGCAGCACACATGTCACCATCAGCGCAAAGCCCAGGCAAGCCACCACAAATAGCTCCATGCCCACGGCCATCCACCACAGGCTGCCGCAGGGGAAGTGGCACCAGCCCCACAGCACCGCAGCTATACCCTGTGCCACCACCGACCACACCACCAGATGCGGCAGCAGCTTGCCGGCCACAGCCACACCGATACGCCCCTTGGCCGTGGCAAGCCACTCGGGCGATGTGCCTTGCTTGATCTCCATGGTGATGGCAAATACCGTCATCAGATATATCATCAGGGCCAGCAGGCAGATGAGGAAGGTGGGCGACAGATAGATGGAGTAGTTGAGCCAGGGATTGCCCATGGGATGGTCCTGCACCTCGACAGGCTGTATGAGCGGGGCGGCATCGACGGGCAGGCCGGCCGACTCGATCATCTGGCGTATGACATTGCCCGTGGTGCCCACGGCGATGGTGGTGAATCCCTTGAACGTGAGCGAGCCGGGCACAAAGTACGTGAGATTGTTGAAATAGCTCAGCGTGGGCCGGCGGCCGGCCACCACATCGCGCTCAAAGTCGGCCGGTATCACAAAGAATCCGTAGATCTTGCCGCTGCGCACCAGCTCCATGGCCTCCTCGTAGCTCTCGGCGTCCTCAGAGATGTCGATGAGCTCGGTGGCGCTCAGCGAGCGCGTGATGGAGCGCGACATGGTCGAGTGGTCGAGGTCGACCACGGCGGTGGGCACCTTCAGCGGCAGCCCCTCCTCCATCAGGTCGAGGAAAAAGAAGGTCATCAGCACCGGCACGAGTATCATGCCCGCAAAATACATTTTGCGGGAGCACATGCGGCGCACCTCGCGCCTGGCCGTATCTATGAATCCCGTATTCACCGTGTCTCCGACTTTACTTGTAATAGACGATTGACATGCCGGGGCGCAGACCCTCGACAGCCTCGGTCGGGCGAGCCTTTATCTCGAAGGTGCGGCTGTCCCAGGAGCCGTTGTTTTTGGTCGAGCGCCAGGTGGCATAGGAGCCGCGGTCGCGTATATAGTACACCTCGGTCTCTATCTCCTTCTTGCCCAGCGCGGGTACCATCACCGTGATTTTTTTGCCCATGGGCAGGTCCTGGAGCATCTCCTCGCGCACATTGAAGGTAATCCAGCGCTTGTCGGAGCGCAGCAGACTCATGATGGGAGTGCCCGTCGCCACCAGCTCGCCCGGCTCGGGATATATCACATCGATGGTGCCGGCGGCGGGAGCGGTGAGATAGCTGTCGGCAAGCACCGCGTTGACCTGCCCCACGGCGCCGCCGGCCGCCTGTACCAGCGCGGCGGTCGATGCCTTGTCTTCGCTCTGGGCGCCGGCGCGGGCCAGCGAGAGATTGCTCTCGGCGGTCGACAGGGCGGCGCGGGCGCCGTCGTATGCGGCGCGGGCCTCGTCGCGCTTCTGCTCGCTCACGACACCCTCCTTGTAGAGATTTTCCATGCGGGTGTAGGTCTTCTCGGCGATGGTGACGGCGGCGCGGGCCTGGGCGGCCATGTCGGCGGCGGCCTGGATTATCTGCTTGCGGGTGCCGGCGTCGACCTTGCGGTTCTGGGCCTCGGCCACCTCACGCAGCGCCTCGGCCTGCACCAGCTGCGCGTCGGCCACGCTCGAGTGGATATGCACCAGAGTGTCGCCGGCCTCGACCGAGTCGCCCTCCTCGACATAAAACTCCACCACGCGTCCCGGCAGCTTGCCCGAGATGCGCACCGTGGTGCCCTCGACCTGGCCCTCGATGAGCTCGTCGGGACGGTTGAGAAATACAAAACCTATCACGGCGACGACGGCGATGGCCACCATCACCAGCCCCATAGTCCAGAGCAGAGAGCGCTCGGCCCGGGTCTCATCGGGCTGCTGGGGTTTTACAGTGTTATTTTCGTTTGCCATATCGGTATGATTTTATCAGTGTAGGGTGCCGAGGCACTTGGAGAGGTATACATCGCAGAGGCGCACGTCGATCATGGCGTCGACCTGCTCGGAGTGGGCCTTGAGCCAGGCAGTCTGAGCCTCAAGCACATTGTCGGTGGTGGCCATACCCTCGCGAAAGGCGAGGTCGGCGCAGCGCAGATTCTCGTCGGCCTGCTCCAGATTGGTGCAGGTGGCGCGGTATGTCTTGTATGCCTCCGAAGCCTTGAACGACGCCTGGCGCACCTGCAGGTCGACCATGGTGCGGGCGTCCTCAAGACGCATCGCCATCACGGTCTCCTCGACCTCGGCCGCGCGGTAGCGGTAGTAGTTGCCGCCCCAGTGCCACAGCGGGATGCTCACGGTGACTCCCACCGAGAATGCGCCGCTGAACTTGCGCCTGAAGCCGGCAAACATATTGGGGTTGCTCACCGAGTAAGCGCCCACCACAGCCACCGAGGGCAGCATGTCGGCCATAGCCACACGCTTTTTCTGTCCCATGATGCCCACGCCGAGTCGCAGAGCCTCCAGGTCGGGGCGGCGGGCATAGACCTCCTCCATATTGTATGTGCGCGCCACCTCGGCCGAGAGCCGGGGCTCGTCGACGCCCTCGTCGGCCAGCGTAAACACGGCGTCGACCGGCAAGCCGCATACCTGCGCAAGAGCCATGCGCGACAGAGTCACGCCATCGTCGACCTTGGTCAGGTCGACGCGCGCCGCGTTGAGCTTCACATCGACGCTGAGCACATCGGAGCGAGTGGCCACGCCCTGGTCGAGCATCAGGTGCACATCGCGCGAGAGCGAGTCGAGCAGAGCCACATACGACACGGCCAGCCGCTGCTTGGCCAGTAGCGACACCACCTGCCAGTATGCGGCATCGACGGCATATATCACATTTTCCACCTCGGCATCGTGCATCTCGGCGGCAAGCTGCTCGGCCTGGCGGGTGATGCGGTTCATCGCCACAATCTTACCGCCCATGAATACCGGCTGAGTGAGCGTCACCGCCCCGAAAAACACATTGTGGATATTGTACTCCATGGCCGACTTGGGTATGAGCGCCACCTGCGAGGGGATAGGCTGCCCGTCGGGCGAGAGCACCGGAGCGCCGGTCGCCGGATTTGTCACCAGGTCAAAGGCATACTGGCCCGTCTTGGGGTCGAACGTCTTCAGCGGCAACATCTGGTCGGAGCCGAAGATGGATATATTGCGCTGATTGTACATATATCCGCCGTTGAAGTCGAGCGCCGGCAGGTAGGCCGCAAAAGCCTCCTTATTTTCATAATGCGCCTTACGCATGCCCGCACGCGCAATCATCAGCTGCTTGTTGGAACGCAGCGCCATATTGCGGCACGAGTCGAGCGACACGCTCTGGGCCGGAGCGGCGACAGCTCCGGCAGCCAGTATGATGAGCAAGGTGATAAGCCTCATAAATCAGATTTTTAAGAAGTGATGACAATAATTATAACTTGCCCCCACTGAAAAAGTTTGAAACGCAGTCACAAAAATACAAACCACACACTACATCACCAATACCCGAGGCGCAAAAGTATCCAGAATAAGCACTTTTGACCAGCGCCATCAATCCGCCGCAACGCCTACTCCCGCCACTGCGACCGGTTCATGTCAGTCAAAACAATAAAAAATCGACAAAAAAGCCGTGAGGATGATGGCGTTACGGAAAGTTTTCGTATCTTTGCATCCGCATATTCCGCACCGGGCTCACAAAAGCGTCGCCACAATGGACGGCCGCCCGACGGGCTAACTATCATAGTTCTCTAATAACATGTACGTTATCGTAGAAATCCAGGGACAGCAGTTCAAGGCCGAGAAAGACCGTTTCCTGTATGTACACTACCTGGGCGAAGAGGTTAAGGAGGGTCAGACCGTAGAGTTTGACCGCGTGCTCCTGGCCGACGTAGACGGCACCGTAAAGGTAGGCGCACCCACCGTCGAAGGCGCCAAAGTGGTATGTGAAGTAGCCACCCCCCTTGTAAAGGGCGACAAAGTGATTGTCTTCAAGAAGAAGCGTCGCAAAGGCTACCGCCGCAAAAACGGCCATCGCCAGTACTTCACTAAAGTTGTCATCAAAGACGTAGTCGCTTAATCCCCCCTTAAAGAAACAGAATCATGGCACATAAAAAAGGTGTAGGTAGCTCCAAGAACGGACGCGAATCAGAAAGCAAGCGACTCGGCGTGAAGATCTTCGGCGGCCAGTTTGCCAAGGCCGGCAACATCATCAAGCGCCAGCGCGGCACCCAGCATCACCCCGGCCTCAACGTAGGTCTGGGCAAGGATCACACCATCTATGCCCTCATCGACGGCATCGTGGTATTCTCCGAAGGTCGCGAAGGACGCAAGTTCATCAGCGTGAAGCCCGTCGGCGAAGCATAACCCACGCGCAAGACGCCCCACATCGACCTCCCGCCCCGTGGCGGGAGGTCGCTTTATATATACCCCCCACCCCCGGCCGATAATTATAGTCAGCACTGGCTATTGTTAGCACTGATTATTGTTAGCACTGACTATAGTCAGCGCAGGTTTGTAACCTGCGCTTTACTGTGCTATTTCACTTCGGTTTTTTGGCTTTGTAAGCCAAAAAATCGCCTCGGCTTCACAAGGGTGTCGAGGCCGTCGCCCCCCCCCGGCGGCAATTTGACTTACAAAGCCAAATTGCCGAGGTGCAATACCTTGGCATCGCGCAGGTTACAAACCTGCGCGGACTAAGGACCTGCGCGGACTAAATAATACGGGGTGAGCGCAGCGTAACCGTGACGACATGTCATGCGGCAGCGAAAGCGCGGAGCGCTGACCATTATGAATAACACGGGGTGGAGCGCAGCGCAACCCCGTGCAACCCGCCCCCCGGTAAGTGGAAGGTCGTTAGACCTGACCCTTATTGCACTCCGCCATACGATATGGGGCTGCGCCTTTTATGACACAGCCCCATATGGTGTGGCGGATTGCGAAGTGGCGCGTCAGTTGACGCAGGCCGAGCGCTGGGCGCAGAGGATGGCCTCGTTGCGGGAGATGAGGTCGTTGATGGTGCGCACGCTCTCGGTGGTGGTGAGCTTGTCTTCGGGAGTGTTGAAGCAGTAGTCGACGAGGCGGTCGATGGAGCTCTCGGCCACGTGCATGCGGGTATCCGACGAAGCGTAGTAGATGAGCACCCGGCCGTCTTCATCGGCCACCCAGCCGTTGGAGAAGAGCACATTCATCACATCGCCCGTGTACTCCTCGCCGACCGGAGCCATCAGGTAGCCGCCGGGCGAGGCTATCTTGCGCCAAGGCTCGTCCAGAGCGGTCATGTACATATAGAGCACATAGCGCAGACCCGAGGCACAGGCGCGCACACCGTGGGCCAGATGGAGCCAGCCGCGCGGAGTCTTGATGGGATGCGGGCCCTCGCCATTTTTCACCTCCTTGATGGTGTGGTAGTAGCGGGCGTCGATGATTATCTCCTCGTGTATCTCGGCATGGGTGATGTCGTCGACCAGCGCCCAGCCGATGCCGCCGCCCGAGCCGGTGTCGATAAATCCGTCCTGGGGACGGGTGTACAGAGCATACTTGCCGTCGACAAACTCGGGATGGAGCACCACATTGCGCTGCTGGCTGCGGCTCTTAAGGTCGGGCAGGCGGTACCACGTGCGCAGGTCACGGGTGCGGGCGATGCCGCAGGTGGCGGTGGCGGCACTGAGGTTGCCGGGCTGGGAGTCGTCGTGACGCTCCACGCAGAAGAGGCCGTAGATCCAGCCGTCTTCGTGGGCAGTGAGGCGCATGTCATAGACATTGGTGGCGGGTATCACATCGTCGGGGAGCACCACGGGGCGGTCCCAGAAGCGGAAGTTGTCGATACCGTTGGGACTCTCGGCCACGGCGAAAAACGACTTGCGGTCGCTGCCCTCGACGCGCACCATCAGCAGATAGCGGCCGTCGAGCTTGATGGCGCCCGAGTTGAGAGTGGCGTTGACGCCGATGCGCTCCATGAAGTACGGGTTGGTCGCGGGATTGAAGTCGTACCGCCAGGTGGGCGGCACGCTGTCGGCGGTGACTACGGGATTGAGATATCGGGTATATACGCCGTTGCCCTCGACGGGGGTATTGACGCGGCGTATAAGCTGCTCATAGCGGGTCTCGATGAGGTCGCGGCGGTATTCAAAAAGATTCATTGCGGTTATGCTGATATTTGGAATAGTTTAAATAGTGGATGTATTACGGCCGGTAACGGGACGACGCGGCGATAGATAGTCTGATGTGGCACATGACCCTGAACTATTATGGAAATATATTGGAAATCTCCGGAGCGCGGAGCACGCGCTCCGGAGATAGAGTGAAAATAATCGTGTATCAGCGGATGACTACCTTGGTGACAGTCTTGCCCTGGCGACGGATGTAGAGGCCGGCGGCGGGCTCGGCCACGCGCACGCCCTGGAGGTTGAAGTACTCTACGGGAGCGGCAGCGTCGTCGGCGCCGATTACGTCCTTGATACCGTCGGTGCCGGCACCCTTGGCTACAATCTTGGTGATGGAGCAGCCTACGCTCAGGAATGCGGCGCCATTGGCGGTGGCAGTCTTCTGTGCGTCGGTGAATACGAAGCTCAGCTCACAGGGTACGGTAGCGGTCTTCTCGATGTCGACATCCTGCAGGCCGTTGTACTCCTTGTCGCGCATAACCACCTTGGGCCACTCCTCGGCGGCGTCGATGGCGGTAACGGTGAAGACTACCTTGTCGCCTACGTTGACCTTGGCCATCTTGGTGGAAGATACGGCAATCTCGCTGCTCCAGCCGGTCATGGTGGGCTGACCCTCCCACAGTACGGTACCCTCGGAGGGGTCTACGGGAGCAGAAGCCTTCGAGCCAAACTCAATCTTGGAGATGGTGAGATCGTTGACCACAGCCTTGAAGCCGTCGGTCTTGAAGATGGAAGCGTCCTCTACGGCATAGTTGAGCTCGACGGGAAGCTTGCCGGCCTTCTTGGCGTCCCAGGCAGCGATTTTGATTTCGGGAGTGAAATCGAGGCCGGTCTTGCCGTTGGCGAGCAAGATGCAGGGCCACTCATCGGCAGTGCCGAAAGCAGATACGGTGAAGCGGATGATGTCGCCGTCCTTGAGGTCGGCGCACTTGTCGGCGCTTACAAGGGGGGCGTTCTCGCGGTCCCACGATGCGTTGAATGTGCCTTCCCATACAGTGGTGTAAGTGACAGTAGCGCTGGTCTTGAGCTCTACCTTGGTGATGGTGATGGCATTGCCCTGCAGGATGACACCCTTGGCCTTGGCCTCGTCGACGGTGAGCTGCTCCAGGTCGATACCGTATACACCGGCGGCGGGGATGTCGATGCCTTCGGTGCCGGCGAGGTCGTTCCAGGCGCCGCCTTCCTTGGCGACGAGCTTGGCCTCGGCGCCGGCTGCGGTGATGGTCACTTCCATCTTGTCACCGGCCGATGCGGTGGCAAAGAGGCCCTTGTCGAGCTTGACGCAGGTGTCGTCGTTGCTGCCCCATGCGCCGGTGACGCACGAGCCTTCCCAGATAACCTGGGCACCGGCGGCCACTACGGCCAGCGCGGAGAGAGCGAGAGTAAAGATACGCTTCATAGTCAAAAGATTTTTTGGTTGATGACTGTTAGTTATAATTTGGTTGATTGGGTTTTTATAGTATCCCGGCGCCGCAAGGCAGCGGCGCCGGGCTGCCATAGGAGTTTACTTGATGGGGGTCATCTCGTCGCGGGAGAGCACCAGCTCGTGGGAGAGGAACTCGCGGAAGAAGGAGGGCGAGTTGATCGAGGGGTCGGTGGTGTACTTGCCGTTCCAGGGGATGGAGTATGCCCACATGTCGCCGCCCTCGGCCATAGCCTCGGGAGAGGGAAGCGCGCCGGCCTCGCTCAGGGCAAAGATCTTGTGGTTGGTGATGGTGAGCAGGAAGCCCATCTTGTCGGCCAGCGAGAGGTGATATTTCTCGGGGTCATTCTCGTAGTAGTCGAGGCCTACGACGTCGACATACTCGTCGCCGGGATACCACTCGGGGTCGTTGCCGCAGGATGTCCACACCCAGAGCAGATTGTTGACGCCCTTGGCCTTGAGGCGGTCGTAGAGGTACACCCAGAGCTGCTTGAAAGCCTCGGCGCCGTCGTTGCCCCACCAGAACCATGCCTTGCCGCCGTCGTAGAGATTGGTATTGCCGGCAGCCTCGTGGAGCGGACGCCACAGCACCGGAATACCCTCGGCCTGGAGGTTGAGCAGATACGAGGCGATGGCATCGATGTCGCGGTCGATGATGGCGCGCTCCCAGGTACCCTCGGTGAGGGCGTTGACCACCGAGAAGGAGGTGTTGGTCGAGCCGGCGCCATTGCAGTAGAAGGCATACTTGGAGAAATCATCCTTGGAGCCTTCGCCCTGGGGCACAAACCAGTGCCACTGGTACGATACGATACCGCCCTTGGCCATCCAGTCGCGGTCGACCGTGGCATCGAGATAGTTGGCGGTGCTCCAGCCCTTGGGGTTGACCGGGGCGCTCTGATAGTGCTCCATGAAGTCGAAGCAGTTGATTACGGGAAACTTGCCGCCCGACATGCCGGCCATGACATTGGCCATGCGTATGTCGTGGCACCCGCCGGCTACGGCGCCGGAGATGACGCGGCTGCCAAAGTTTTCCTTGAGCACCTGGTAGAGCTTGACGGTCTGCGCGGTGGCAGCGGTGTTGACAGGCGCGGCGGCCGGGTCAAACATCTCGGGGTCGAGCACATTGAGGCCCTTGGTGGTGAAGGAGTATGCAAAGGTGGGCGAGAAATTGTAGTTTTCGTCGCGCACGGTGGGGTTGCTTACCTGCACGGTGTAGCGGGTGTTGGGCATCGTCTGGTAAGGGATGAGCAGACGGCGGTCACCCTCGACGGTGACACCCTCGTCGATAAAGACACCGTTGACGCTCACCGTGGTGATCGGCGTCAGATAGATGGGGCGGTCATACTCGATGGTGATGACCGAGGTGGTCGAGGCATTCATCACGTCGGCCTCCGGCAGGGTGCTCACCACCTTGGGGGCGGCGGCGATGTCCTGCTCGGGCTTGGGCGGGAAGTCGGTATTTGAGTCGTCGTTGCAGGCGGCCAGCCCGATGCCGAGCAGAGCGGCGGCCGCTATGGGAAATATGCGGAATTTCATGGTGTACGTGGTCAGAAATTAGCGGGTTCGATACGGAAGTTGGCAAAGCAGTGGTCGACGCTCCAGCCGCCCTCGGTGTTGGGCTGCATCACCATCTGGAAGTTGCTCCATGTGCCGGGCTCGACGGTACCCTTGCGGGCCACCTGGTCGAGGGGAATGGTGACGGTGCGCCAGCGGCCGTAGGTGTTGAAGCTCATGCCGGCCGAGGGATTCCACACGTAGAGCGGGTCGGAGTCGTTGAGGGCAAACTGGTATCCCCAGTCCTGCGAGTCGTAGAAGGGGGTCTTTGCAGCCGAGTACACCTCAAACTTGAATACATACTCGCTCTCGCGGCCGCGGCAGTCCATCGACTCGGGCCAGTTGGCGCCGCCGCCAAACTGGTACCACGTCCACTGGTCGAAGTTGCCGTTGAAGCGGAAGTAGCTGCCCAGCGTCGGACGGGGGTCGCCCGAATTGTTGCCAGCGGTGATGTAATTGTGTACAGAGCTGTCCCACCAGCCCACCGAGCTGAGATCCTCGAGCAGGATGCCGCGGGTGTAGCGGAAGGCGACAGTCTTGGTCTTGGGGCCGTCGGGCTCTTCCCATGCAAAGTCGATGAGAGTATTGTCGGGGGTGCCCTCGGGGATGACGATGCTCATGTACTCCTCGGTGATGGAGTCGATCTCGAGAGGAGTGCCCGCGATGCTAACGCTGGCGCCGGAGCCTTCCACACCGTAGCCGAAGAGGTCGAAGTAGTCGCCGAGCACCTGCACGCTCTCGCCGGCCTGGCAAAATTCATTGCCCAGGCCCTCGAGGCGCATCGAGGGGATGCTCACCTCAAAGTCGCGTGTGAGAGTGCCCAGCTCGGTGGTGTACACGAGCTTGTTGTCGGTCGCCTCGGGGATGGCGCGGGGCACCTTGAGCCACGCGTCGGCCGAAGTGGCGTATATCTGGCTCACGGGCACCTCGATGCCGTTGAAGGTGACGCTCTTGACGTGGCTGAGGTTGCGGCCGTGGATGCGGAGCATCTGGTCGAGGCTGCCGCCGGAGAGCGGAGCGGTCGACTCGGTGTCTTCGACGTCGTAGATTGCATCGATGACCGGGGCATCGTCGGCGGCGAAGATGTCCTCCACCCCGTCGTCGTAGTTGACCACATCGCTGCACGACGCTGCCGCGAGCGCCATGGCTCCTATGGTGAGGATGCTGATATATCGGGTTTTCATTGTTGCGGATAGTGATTAGTTCCAGCCGGGGTTGTTGGCGTTGATGTAGGGGTTGGAGTTGATTTCATCCTGGGGGATGGGATAGAGGAGATTGCGCTCGGTACGGTTTTTCTCGACGTTGCTCTCGTCGCGGCCGCCGATAGCGTTCATGGCCTGGAGATAGATGCCCCAGCGCAGGAGGTCCCAGCGGCGGTCGCCCTCGCAGGCAAGCTCCTTGGCGCGCTCCTCGATGATGAGGCTGCGCAGCTGCACGGGGTCGCCGGGGTCGGTGGCGGGGCGAGCCTCGGAGCGGGCGCGCACCTGGTTGAGATATGTCACGGCCACATCGCTATGGTCGGTCTCGGCCATTGCCTCGGCGTAGATGAGCAGCACGTCGGCATAGCGCAGGAAGGGCCAGTTGGCATCGGCAAACTTGGTGGTGGGGTCGCTCACGTCGCTGTACTTGGTGGTGAAGGCGAGACACTCGGCGCCGAGATTGTTGTAGTACTGTATGCCGTCGTTGAAGGGGGCGACGGGGTCGGCCACGAGATTGCCTGCCGCATCGTAACCGGTGGCCTTGAGAGTCCACTCGTCGTCGCGGGGATAGTACATGCCCTGCTCTTTCTCCAGATTGTAGTTGTAGCGGAAGCGGTGCTGCACACCGTCGACGATGCGGCGGTCGGTGCTCTCGAAGAGCTTGTACCAGTGGGTGGTGTTGCCTACCCAGTGACCCTCGATGATGACGTCGGCGTCGGAGCCCGACATGGTGCCGGCATAGTAGTTGTGCACGGCATTGGAGTATACTTCCACGCCATTCACACTCTGCACCGAGAAGAGAAACTCGCTGTCGGTGGCGCTGGAGCGCTTCCAGAGCTGGTCGTAGGGCAGGAGCTGTATCAGACCGTACTCGCCGTCGATTACTTTCTTGGCCCACTCGGCAGCCTTGCCGTAGAGAGCGGCGGCGTCCATCTCCTCGTAGCCCTTGACGGCTGTCTTGGCAAAGCGGAAGTTGGTCAGACCGGTGTGGTACTGCTCGCCGCCGATGGTCTCGAAGGGAGCGCCGGTGCGCACGATGATGCCGGTGCCCTCGGGCATGGCGGCCGATGCCATGGTGGCATATACCTTGGCCAGCATACCGGCGGCGGTGGCGGCGCATACGTGGCCGCGCTGATAGTTGGGGTCGTCGCGGCGGTACATCAGACCGGCGGCGCGCTCCAGCTCTTTGGTGATGTATTCATATACCTTGGCGATGGGCTCGCGGGGCGAGTTGAGAGTGCCGCCGTCGACCAGGGCCACTTCCTTGAGAGGTATCTCGCCGTATGCGCGCACCAGCAGGAAGTACGCAAAGGCACGGTTGAAGACGACCTCGCCGATGGCGTTGTCACGGTAGTGGTCGGGGATGCTGCTCATGCCGGCGATGTACTTCTCGGCCATGAGCGAGCGCTGTATCAGGGAGTAGCAGCCAAACCACATGGTATTGACGATGCTGGCGTCGCCCTGGAAGTTGCCTGCGCCCAGGGTGGCGAAGCACCAGTCGGGACCCGAGGTGTAGTCGGCGTCGAGCTCGAGCACCTTGGGGAAGTTTGACCAGCGGAACATGTCGTTGATCCACTTGCTGTATACGCCGGTGACCCACTGGTCGCAGGCCTCGCGGCTGTCGCCCATCATCTCGGGCGAGATGAAGTGCTTGGGTTTTTCTTCGAGGTAGTCGTTGCAGCCGGTGAGCAGGGTACCCGCCGAGGGTACCAGCACCAGGGCCACTGCGGCCGCGCGAAGTGTACGTGATATGGTGAGTTTCATTGCTGACTTTAGGTGTGGAGTGTTAGAAGGAGAGGTTCAGGCCGAGGCTGAATGTACGGGCGCTCGGGTATGAGTAGATGTCGACACCGCGGCGCGAGGAGTCGCCGCCGAAGGAGTTCACGTCGGGGTCGAGCCACGAGTAGTTGGCGATGGTGAAGACGTTGGTGGCGGTGAAGAAGAATTTGATGCTCTGGATATCCTTGATGGGACGCATCCAGCTGTATGCGAGGCTGATATTCTTGAGCTTGAGATAGGAGCCGTCTTCGACGTAGCGGTTGCTCAGGCGCCAGTCGCGCGAGTAGCCTGCGGTGGCTTTGGGCCAGGAGGCGTTGGCGGCGTTGTCGGCTGTCCAGCGGCCTTCGTAGGCAAAGGTGGGGATGTTGCCGATGTTGCCGAGCTTGACGTCGATGAGGTTGCCGTTGAAGATGTCGTTGCCCTGCGTACCCTGGAACATGAAGCTGAACGTGAAGTTGCGCCAGGTCATGTTGCTGGTGAGGCCGTATACAAAGTCGGGGTTGGTGTCGCCGATGATCACGCGGTCGCGGTCGGCTGTGATCTTGCCGTCGCCGTCGATGTCGCGGTACTTGATCTCACCGACCTTGGAGCGCACTGTGGCGGCGTCGGCAAAGGTGTAGAGGGGATCGGCGCGTACCTCGGCCTCATTGTCGTAGAAGCCGTCTTCGACGTAGCCGTAGATGGCGCCGATGGGGCAGCCGTTGCGCTGGATGAATACCTCGTCGGCCGAGCTCCAGAGCTTGCGGGCAAACTGGTCGCCGGGCAGGCCGCTGATGGTGCTCTTGTTGAAGGCTATATTGGCGCTGATGTCCCACTTGAGGGGAGTGTTGCGCAGGATGTGCCAGTTGGCGGTGATTTCGAGACCCTCGTTGGTGACGTTACCCATGTTGGTGGTCATCTGCTGGAAGCCGTTGGAGCCGGGTATCACCACATCCTGGAGCAGGTCGCGGGTCTTCTTGTGATAGTAGTCGACGGTGAACGACAGGCGTTGGTCGGCCCAGAATGCCATGTCGATACCGGCGTTCCACTGGCGGGTGGTCTCCCAGCGCAGGTCGTCGCTCACGGGGTCGGAGGTCATGGCCGAGCCGCTGCCGAGCGAGCCGCCAAAGGGATAGTTGGCCGAGCCGAGCTGGGGCAGGGTGCGGTAGGCGCCGATGCCCTGGTTGCCGGTCTCACCGTAGCTGACGCGGAATTTCAGGTTGGAAAATACGTTGAGGTCGCGGATAAACTTCTCCTCGCTGGCGCGCCAGGCAAGAGCGCCCGACAGGAAGGTGGCCCACTTGTTTTTGGTGATAAACTTCGACGAGCCGTCGGTACGCACGCTGGCGGTGAAGAGGTAGCGGTCGAGCAGCGAGTAATTGGCGCGGGCCAGGAAGGATACCAGGCGCTGGGTGCCGGTGCTGCTGTAGAGGGTGGCCTTGTCGAGGGCGCGGTTCATGTCCCAGTCCATGGTCATGTCGTCGGGGAAGTTGGTGGCCACGACGCTCTCGTTGCTCCACTCGCCGTGCTCAAAGGTAAAGCCGGCCACGGCGTTGAGGTGATGCTTCTCGGTGAAGTCCTTGTCAAATGTCACGATCGACTCCGAGGGGAGGCCCTGCCAGATATCGGATGCCTTGCCGCCCTTGCCGTTGATGGGCGCTTTGCCCTCGTAGGTGTGGCGGTCGTAGTAGTAGCCACGGTGATTGTCGGTGTGGGAGATACCGAGATTCTGACGGAATTTCAGCGAGGGCAGGATGGTAAACTCCAGGAAGGAGGAGCTGAACCAGTTGATGCCCTTTACCTGGTCGCGTGCGTTGTCGACGTATGCGGCGGGGTTGGCGGCGAGCCAGCTGAGATTCTCGGCGGTGGTCTCGTCCATCGAGGGGTGATAGGTGGGCGGGAAGATGAGCGCCGAGCGTATCACGCCGCTGTTGTCGCTCGATGTCTTTGCAAAGTCGGTGGTCGAGCGGGTAAAGCTGGTGTTGGTGCCGATCTCGAGCCACGAGAATATCTTGCGGGCGATGTTGACGCGCAGCGAGAAGCGGCTGTAGCCGGTATTCTTGATGATACCGTCCTGGTCGGCCCACGAGCCCGAGAACATATACCAGCCCTTCTCGTCGCCGCCGCTCACGCTCAGGTTGTACTCCTGCGAGAAACCGTCCTGATAGATGAGGTCTTGCCAGTCGGCGGTGCCCACCTGGCTGTAGTTGCCATACTCGTCGCGGTACCAGCCGGGGTTGAGGAAGTCTTCGGGCGCGGGATTGTACGTGCCGGTGGAGTAGTCGAGGCGTCCGTTACCGAGAGCCTTGTAAGACCATGTGCCGTCGTAGGCGAGGCGGTCGGCCTGCGAGCCTTCGTAGTAGCGGGAGTTGAGCACCTGCTCATTGCAGTAGTTGGCATAGGTATAGGGGTCGAGCATGTCCATGCGCTTGGCAATCTTCGACATGGTCCAGTTGGTGGTCAGCTCGACGCGGGTCGAGCCGGCCTGACCCTTCTTGGTGGTGACGATCACCACACCGTTGGCGCCGCGCGAGCCGTAGATGGCCGTGGCCGAGGCATCCTTGAGCACCTCGATGCTGGCGATGTCGTGGGGGTTGATAAAGCTCAGCGGGTTGGCAGTCTGATTCTGGCTGGTGCTGTTTTCGGGAGTGTCGCCGGTCTCAAAGGGTACACCGTCGACGATAAACAGCGGCTGCGAGCTGGTCTGAAACGAGTTGGCGCCGCGCACCGTGATGGTCACGCCACCGCCGGGAGCGCCGTCGCTCTGCTGTATCTGCACGCCGGCGAGCTTGCCCTGCATGCCGTGGGCAAGGTCCATGGCGCCGCCCTTCATGAGGTCGTCGGCCTTGATCTGCGACATGGCGCCCGAGAGGTCGCGCTTGCGCATGGTGCCGTAGCCCACGACCACCACCTCGCCCAGGAGCTCGGAGTCGTCGGTGAGGGTCACCTCGACCTGCGAGCGGCCGTTGAGAGCCACCTCCTCGGTCTTGCAGCCGACATAAGATACTATAATGGTGGATTGCAGTGAAGGCACTTTCAGCGAGAAGCGTCCGTCGACATCGGTGATGGAGCCTCCCGACTTCTGTTTCTTCTCTCTTACGCTGGCGCCGATGACGGGCTCGCCCGTCTTGTCGACGACCGTTCCCTCGACCAATACATCGGCCGACGCGCTCATGGCAAGACACGCCATCAGCGCCAGCACCAGTATGCGAAGGCGGCTAAGATTACTTTTCATCATTGTGAAATCAGGTATGGATTTTGGTTAAATTTGTGCAGGTGTGTGTGCGCTTTTACATTGCGGAGTTTCACAGAGGCAAAGTTATGGTAATAAACACCTACAATCTGACACTATTTTATCAGAATATTGGTACAGCCGCCGGCTATTGCCCGCCGCGCAAAAAATATGTATATTTGCACCAATTATATATCACCATCAAAACTATGGAAAAGATACAACTCTGTGTAAAGTACGCCGAGGCCGCCATAGGCCGCGACGCCATCGATGCGCTCCGCCCCGAGGCTGAGAAGGCCCTCCGCACTCTTGTCAACGGCGACGGCGCCGGCAATGACTTCCTGGGCTGGCTCCGTCTTCCCGCCGACACCACCCCCGAGCTCGTAGCCGACATCAACGCCACCGCCGAGGCTCTGCGCCGCGACTGCGATACGGTGGTATGCATCGGCATCGGCGGCAGCTATCTGGGCGCCAAGGCTGTGCTGGAGGCTCTCGGCAGCCAGTTTGGCAAGGCCGACGGCCCCGAAGTGCTCTTTGCCGGTCAGAATATCGGCGAGGACTACCTCTACGAGTTGCAGCAATATCTGCGCGGCCGCCGCTTCGGCATCATCGTCATCTCCAAGAGCGGCACCACCACCGAGCCCGCCATCGCCTTCCGCCTGCTCAAGGAGCAGCTTGAGGCCCAGGCCGGTCGCGAGGCCGCCGCTAAGCTCATCGTGGCCATCACCGACGCCCGCCGCGGCGCCCTGCGCACCCTGGCCACATCGGAGGGCTACAAGACTTTTGTGATCGAAGACAATGTAGGCGGCCGATTCTCGGTGCTCACCCCGGTGGGCCTGCTCCCCATCGCCGTGGCCGGCCACGACATCCAAGCCCTGCTCGACGGCGCAAAAGCCATGCAGGAGGCCACCCTCGACGGCTCCGACTCACAGGCCATGCTCTACGCCATGACACGCAACGCCCTCTACCGCGCCGGCAAGAAAATCGAGATTCTGGTCAACTACTCCCCCAAGCTCCACTATATGGGCGAGTGGTGGAAACAGCTCTACGGCGAGAGCGAGGGCAAAGACCATCGCGGTATCTTCCCCGCTGCCGTCGACAACTCCACCGACCTCCACTCCATGGGCCAGTGGATTCAAGACGGCGAGCGCACCATCTTCGAGACCGTAATCTCTGTCGACAAGCAGAGCCACCGGGTGGAGATACCCACCGACGCCGACAATCTCGACGGCCTCAACTACCTCGCCGGCAAGCGCGTCGATGAGGTCAACAAGATGGCCGAGCTGGGCACACGCATCGCCCACGTCGACGGCGGCGTGCCCAATATGCGCATCATCATCCCCTCGCTCGACGCCGCCTCGCTCGGCCAGCTCATCTACTTCTTTGAGGTAGCCTGCGGCATGAGCGGATACATGCTCGGTGTCAACCCCTTCAACCAGCCCGGTGTCGAAGACTACAAGCGCAACATGTTTGCCCTGCTCGAGAAGCCCGGCTACGAAGAAGCCACCAAAGCCATCAAGGAGCGCATTTGACCCCCACACCATCACTCATAAAGCTGCCGCCGCAGCCCGGGCCGATAGGAGTATTCGACTCGGGCTACGGCGGCCTTACCATCCTGGGCTCACTGCTCGAGCAGCTCCCGGGATACGACTATCTGTACCTGGGCGACAACGCCCGCGCGCCCTACGGCTCGCGCTCGTTCGACCTCGTGTACCGCTTCACGCTGCAAGCCGTCGGCGAGCTCTTTGCCCGCGGCTGCCATCTGGTGATACTCGCCTGCAACACCGCCTCGGCCAAGGCCCTGCGCTCCATACAGCAGCGCGACCTGGCCCGCATCGACCCCGCGCGGCGCGTACTCGGCGTCATCAGACCCACCGTCGAGGCCCTGCCCGCCATCACCCGCGGCGGCCACATCGGCATACTCGGCACCCCCGGCACCGTAGCCTCCGGCTCATACCAGATGGAGCTGGCCAAGATCGACCCCGGCTTCACCGTCACCGCCCGCGCATGCCCCATGTGGGTGCCCCTGGTCGAAAACCGCGAGGCCGACGGCGCAGGCGCCGACTACTTTGTCGACAAATACATCAGCGCCCTGATGAGCGCCGACCCCGCCATCGATACCATAGTACTCGGCTGCACCCATTATCCCCTGCTGCTGCCCAAGATACAGCAGTACACCCCCGAGGGCGTGCGACTGCTCACCCAGGGGCCGCTCGTAGCCGCCTCGCTGGCCGACTACCTGCGCCGCCATCCCGAGATGGACGCCCGCATCACCCGCGGCTCCACCCTGCGCTGCCTCACCACCGAAGACCCCTCCCGCTTTGCCGACATGGCATCGCTCTTCCTGGGCCGTCCCGTCGACGCCTCCCGCGTCACCCTGGCCTGACCCGCCCCCGGCCATCACATATAATAGTCCGCGAATATACAATAGTCAGCGCAGGCTTGTAACATGTGAATTGCCAAGGTATTACACTTCGCAGATGTTTATGAGTAGCACGGGGTTTCGCAGCGATTCACCCCGTGCAACCGGCTTCGGGGGTGTTGAACTTTAATTACTTTTAGTCAGCGCAGGTTTGCAACCTGCGCTTTACCAAGGTATTGCACCTCGGCATTACGACTTTGTAAGTCGTAATGCCGCCTAACGTAAAGCGATACTCCGCTGCGTTTTTTTGGCTTACAAAGCCAAAAAAACGAGGTATAATAGCTCGCTTCGCCCGGGTTACAAACTATTACTGGTCGAAAGACGCCAAATAGTTAAATAAAAGCGCGGAG
>CAJUOC010000037.1 GCA_910587925.1 uncultured Muribaculaceae bacterium | reverse complement strand
ATATGGGAGAGTCTCTACAATCCTGATTTTAAACCCCTCGAATTCGAGGGGTTTAAAAAAGAAGCGGGCTTAAATGCCTTTACACTATCCCCTAAAAAATGGATTGAGACAACTAATGCTATCGGGTTGATTTCCAAATCGGGGCGCTACGGCGGGACTTATGCTCATAAAGATATTGCATTCAAATTTGCGAGTTGGATTTCTGTTGAGTTTGAATTATATATCGTCAAGGAGTTTCAGCGGTTGAAAGCTGAGGAGCAGCGGCTGATAGGGTGGTCGGCTAAGCGGGAGCTGTCGAAAATCAACTACCGCATACATACCGATGCCATCAGGCAAAACCTCGTCCCGGCGGAGGTCACCCCGGCCCAAGCAAGCATCATATATGCCAATGAAGCCGATGTGCTGAATGTGGCGATGTTTGGCATGACCGCAAAACAGTGGCGCGAGGCACATCCCGACCTGAAAGGCAATATCCGGGACTATGCGTCGGTCAACGAGCTTATCTGTCTTTCCAACATGGAAAGTCTCAATGCTGTATTCATAGAGCAGGGAGTGCAGCAGTCGGAACGCCTTGTCAAGCTCAACCAAATCGCCATCCATCAGATGGGGGTGCTGGAGAGCGGCGATGCCGACCGTCGCCTGCTCAAGTAAGTTTTGTGAAATGATAAAGATAAGATACTTTTTGACTGTCGGGGCTTTATGGCTGACGGCATCAGCTGCGGCGGCTGGCTGGCGGGCAGAGGACCAGTCGGGCCGCATGACCTTGACCACCCGCGGCGATACGATGGAAATAGTGGCGCCGCGAGGCCTCACGCTCTGGTATGACGAGCGCCTGACGGGCGACTATGAGATTGCTTACAGTGTGAAGTTTATCACTGATGGAGGTCCTTATGACCGCCTCAGTGACATGAATTGCTTCTGGGGCGCCAACGATCCCGGCAGCCCCGGCGATATCTATGCCGCCGGCACGGAGCGCGGTGGCTTCTTTCCCAATTACAAGGCTATGAAGCTGTTTTATGTCGGCTACGGCGGTAATCATAATACCACGACACGCTTCCGGCTATACCGCGGGCTCGGCGCCGAGGCGCCCGACAGTGTGGCCCGTCCTCTGCTGGGCGAATACACTGCGGCCGACTGTCTGCTCAGGCCAGGCCATTGGTACCGCGTGAGCATAAGGGTCAAGGACGGAGCGACGACGTACAGTGTCGACGGCCGGGAGCTGTTTACATATCGCCTCGGCGCCGAGGGAGCCGACGGGCACTTTGCGCTGCGGCTGCTTGAAAATCACGTGCTCGTGGCTGATTTCCGCATTAAAAATCTTTAAGCGCCTTAGGGGTAGTGGCGGCGGCGGTGATGCGCAGGTAGCGGAGCAGAGCCTCCACAAAGTAGTAGTCGGCGTAGACGAGGGCGCCGTCGAGCTCGCTGCGGCGCAGGCAGTTGCCGGTGGCGTGTTTTATGATGAAGCCCTCGTGGGTGCCCGGCTCGGCCAGGTACTGCTCCGAGGCAAGGCTGCGCAGCTGGCGCTCGCCGGCGCGGAAGTATTTGTCGCCGCCGGATGAGTAAGTGCTCAGCTCCATGAGCGCCGAGGCCATGATGGCGGCGGCAGAGGCGTCGCGTAAGTCGCTGCGGCCGGCGCCGGTATAGTCCCAGTACGGCACCATGTCGGCCGGCATGGCGGGGTGGGAGATGAGGAAGTCGGCAATCTTCTCGGCGTGGCGCAGATAGCGCGGGTCGCCCGTGAGGCGATACATCATGGTGTAGCCGTACAGGCCCCACGACTGGCCGCGCGACCATGTGGAGCGGGCGGTGTCGTCGGAGCCGTTGTTCCAATCAAATTTGCGCACGGCGCCGCTTTCGGGGTCGTAGTCGACCACGTGCGGGCACGACATGTCGTCGCGGTAGTGATGCCGCATGGTGCGGTCGGCATGGGAGATGGCTATATGGCGCAGGGTGGTGTCGCCCGACAGCTTGTATGCCTCCATGAGCAGCTCCAGATTTATCAGGTTGTCGATAATTACGGGAAATTGCCAGTCGCGGGTGGAGTCGGGCTCCCACGACATGATGAGTCCCGTCTTGTATGAGTATCTCGACGACAATGTCTTGGCCGAGCGGAAGATGATGTGGCGGTAGGCGCGGTTGCCTGTCAGACGGTATCCGGCGCCGTAGCTGGAGTACATCTTGAAGCCGATGTCGTGGTCAAAGGCATTGAACTGCTGGCCCTCCATCAGGGCCGTGGCGCGCTCGGCGCGGGCGCGCCACGCGGGGTCGGCGGTATACTCGTAGAGATACCACAGCGTGCCGGGGAAAAAACCGGCCGTCCAGTCGGTGTTGGGGCGCATCCCGCGGGCGATGGAGCGTGGCAGCATCCCGCATGAGTCCACCCGGCGGTACATCATCTCAGACTGCCGCGCGGCCACGTCGAGGGCGTGCGTCGTCCATGCCGGGGGCGTCGCCGCGGCTGAGCCGGTGATGTTATGGGCAAGCGATGAGAGCGCCGCCGACAGAAAGGCGGCGACAAGGAGTGCGATGCGTGTCATGGTGATGCAAAGATACGAATAAGCCGAGAGCAATGCCAAATTTATTTGGGCATTGCCGAGCGGGAGTATCTTCGACGACAGTCAAAGATACGAATAAGCCGAGAGCAATGCCAAATATATCCGGATATATGTATTCCGTATTTTTTGATTACCTTTGCCGATAGCATACCGATAGATATGATAGATCTTGAGAAATTTATAAGCGAGAATATCACGGGGCGGTCGCGCAGCCTCTTTGCCGACGACATCTCGGACGCCGACGCCACCCTGCGGGAGCGTGTCGCCGGGCGGCGGCTGCTCGTGATAGGCGGAGCCGGCTCGATCGGCTCGTCGTACATCAAGGCGATGCTGCCCTATGGCCCGCGGCAACTGGTGGTGGTCGATCTCAACGAAAACGGTCTGGCCGAGCTTACGCGCGACCTGCGCTCGACACCGGGCATGGTGGTGCCCGACGATTACCGCACCTACACGCTCGACTTTGACAGCGACCTCTTCCGCCGCATCTTTACGGAAAACGGCGGCTTTGACATCGTGGCCAATTTCTCGGCTCACAAGCATGTGCGCAGCGAGAAAGACCGCCACTCGGTGCAGGCGTTGCTCGACAACAATGTGCTGAAAGCCCGCCGGCTGCTCGACCTGCTTGCCACCCGCACGCCCGAGCGCTTCTTCTGCGTGTCGACCGACAAGGCCGCCAATCCCGCCAATGTGATGGGCGCCAGCAAGCGGCTGATGGAAGACCTCATCATGGCCTACCGCGACCGCTTCAATGTGGTGACGGCCCGATTTGCCAACGTGGCCTTTTCCAACGGCTCGCTGCTCGACGGCTTTGTGCACCGTATGATGAAGCGCCAGCCGCTGGCCGCGCCGGCCGATGTGCGCCGCTACTTCGTGTCGCCCGCCGAGAGCGGTCAGATATGTATGCTGGCATGTATGCTGGGCGAGAGCGGTGAGATATTTTTCCCGCGCCTGGGCGAGGAGTCGATGATGCGGTTCAGCGACATATGCGACAGCTTCCTGCGCGTCCAGGGTCTGGAGCCGCTCCACTGCGCCACCGACGAGGAGGCACGCGTCGCGGCGGCCGTGCGCGAGCCCGGCTCGCGGCAGTATCCGGTGTGCTACCTGCCCAGCGACACTACAGGCGAGAAGCCTTACGAGGAGTTTTACATCCCCGGCGAGCATCCCGACATGACCCGCTTCAGCTCGCTCGGCGTGCTGCAGGCGGCGCCGGTCGACAAGGCCGCCCTGGCCGCCCTGGCGGGCAGGCTCGAGGCGATGTTTGCCGACGGACGCTATACCAAGGCCGATGTGGTCGACGCCCTGCGCGGCTATGTGCCGGGCTTTGAGCATCACGAGCTCGGCCGCAGCTTAGACCAGAAGATGTGATGAGAGATATAGCCATCTGCGGCAGCGGCGGCCTGGCCCGGGAGATTACCTGCCTGATATCGGCGCTCAATGCGCGTGAGCCGCGCTGGCGCTTCATCGGCTACTTCAATGAGTACGACCCCGACGGCTGCTGCGAGTACGGCCGGGTGATAGGCGGTATCGACGAGCTCAACGCCTGGCCCACGCCGCTCGATGTGGTGATCGGTGTGGGCAGCCCCGCCAAGCTGGCCAAGATTTCGGCCGAAATTACCAATCCGATGGTCGGGATGCCCAATCTCGTGTCGCCCGATGCCACGGTCTTTGACCCCGAGCGTCTGCGCATGGGCCGGGGCAATGTAATATTTCCCGGCGCCGTGGTCAGCTGCGGCGTGGAGCTGGGCGACTGCAATTTTATCAACTACGGCGTCACCGTCGGCCACGACGCCCGCATCGGCTCGTGCTGCGCGCTGATGCCCGGAGTACGCATCAGCGGCGCCGCCCGCGTGGGCGACCGCTGCTTCTTCGGGCTCAACTCCGCCGTGCTGCAGGGCCTCACGGTCGGCGCCGACGTCACCCTCGGAGCCGGAGCCATACTCATACGCGACGCCGAGCCCGGGCGGCTGTACCTGGGCATACCCGCCAAACCGCATCAGCCATGACCCGCACACTCATAATCGCCGAGGCCGGCGTGAATCACAACGGCTCCTACGAGCTGGCCTGCCGCCTGGTCGACGACGCCGCCGAGGCCGGCGCCGACATCGTCAAATTCCAGACATTCGTGCCCGAGCTGACAGTGTCGGCTACAGCGCCAAAGGCCGCCTACCAGACCCGCAACGACGGCGCCGGCTCGCAGCTCGACATGCTGCGCGGCCTCTCGCTCACATTTGACGAGCACCGCCGCCTGCGCGACTACTGCGCCGCCCGCGGCATAGAGTATCTGTCGACTGCCTTCGACATGCCCTCGATAGAGCTGCTCGCGTCGATGGACTGCCGCCTGTGGAAGATACCCTCGGGCGAGGTCACAAACTATCCCTACCTGGTAAAAATCGCCTCGATGGGGCGGCCGGTGATAATGTCGACCGGCATGTGCACCGAGGCCGAGATCGACGATGCCATCGGCGTGCTTACCGGCGCCGGTCTCGACCGCAGCCTCATCACCCTGCTGCACTGCACCACCGAGTATCCCGCTCCGCCGGCCGACGTAAACCTCCGCTGCATCCCCGCCATGCGCAGCCGCTACGGCCTGCCCGTGGGCTACAGCGACCATACCCGCGGCATCGAGATACCCGTGGCCGCCGTGGCTCTGGGCGCCCCGGTCATAGAGAAGCACTTCACCCTGTCGCGCGACATGCCCGGCCCCGACCACCGCGCCTCGCTCGAGCCCGCCGAGCTGAGCGCTATGGTCAGCGCCATACGCAATGTCGAGGCCGCGCTCGGCGACGGCCGCAAGCGCGTCGCCGCCAGCGAGGCGCCCAACCGCGCCGTGGCCCGCAAGAGCATCGTGGCCGCCGCCGACATACGCCGCGGCGAGCCCTTTACCGACAGCAATCTCACCACCCGCCGCCCCGGCGACGGCCTCTCGCCCATGCTGTGGCCGCGCATCATCGGCACACCCGCGCCGCGCGACTTCGCCGCCGGCGAGCAAATCACACTCCAATGAGAAAAATCTGCGTAATCACCGGCACCCGCGCCGACTATGGCCTCATGGCCGACCTCATGCGCCTCATACGCGACGGCGCCGACACCGAGTTGCAGATAATCGCCACCAACATGCACCTCTCTCCCGAGTACGGCATGACGGTGCGCGAGATCGAGGCCGACGGCTTCCGCGTCGACCGCCGCGTCGAGATGCTGCTGTCGTCAGACAGCCCGGTGGGCACGGCCAAGTCGGTGGGCCTCGCCGCCATCGGCTATGCCGACGCCCTCGACAGTCTGCGCCCCGACCTCATAGTGATCCTGGGCGACCGCTACGAGATGTTGCCCGCCGCGCAGACCGCCCTGATATTCGGCATCCCCGTGGCACACCTCTATGGCGGCGACATCACCGAGGGCGCATACGACGATGCCATACGCCACGCCATCACCAAGCTGAGCCATCTCCACTTCACCGCCACCGAAGAGTCGCGCCGCCGCGTCGTGCAGATGGGCGAAGACCCCGGCTGCGTGTTCCACGCCGGCTCGCTCGGCGTCGACAATATCCTGCGCGTGCCGCGCATGACACTCGCCGAGCTTGAGGCCGACCTCGGTTTTGCTCTCGGCGAGGGCTACCTGCTGGTGACATTCCACCCCGCCACCATGGAGCAGAGCGCCGCCGCTGCCCAGACCCGCGCCCTGCTCGACGCGCTCGACGCCACCGGCCGCCGGATTCTCTTCACCATGCCCAACAGCGATACCGGCTCGCGCGATGTCGCCGCCCTCATACGCGACTACGCCGCCGCCCGGCCCGACCGTGCCATCGCCGTCGACTCTCTCGGCCGCCGTCGCTACTTCTCGGCCGTGAGCCATGCCGCCGCCGTGGTAGGCAACTCGTCGAGCGGACTTATGGAAGTGCCCTCGCTGGGCGTGCCCACCCTCAACATCGGCAGCCGCCAGGCCGGGCGCACCCGAGGCGCCTCCGTCACCGACTGCGACGCCACGGCCGCGGGCATCGCCGACGGCCTGGCCCGCGTGCTCACCCCCGAGGCCCGCCGCATCGCCTCCACCGCCCCCAATCCCTACCACCGCCCCGACACCCTCGACCTCATCTACCGCACCATCGCCACCCATCCCCTTGACGGCCTCACCTCCAAGCGCTTCCACACCCTGTGAGGAGCGGGCTTTCGGTGCGGCGCTGGCCTTGCGGCAACAGCAGAAGCCCGGAGTCTGCCGCCGAGCGGCATTCTCCGGGCTATTTCGGTAAAAGAGATTGCTACAGAGTCAGAGGGCTTTCCCGACCTGTGAGGCCAGCTCGTCGAGGGGCATCTCGCCGCTGTCGCGCCATACCTCGTGGCCGTCTTTGATGAGTATCCAGGTGGGGAAACTCTCGACGGCGAAGTCGTGCATCAGCGCCTCGTGCTCCTCGCCCTCGATCTGTATGATGTGGGCGCGGTCGGCGATGCGCTCGCGCAGCTGTGCCACGACGGGCATCATCGCTTGGCAGTGAGGACACCAGTCGGCGTAAAACTCGACCAGCGTAGGTATCGAGTCGTTGAGCGCCTGCTGCAGGCGCAGTACCATGGGGTCGCTCATTTGATGTATTCTTTGATTTTCGACTCAAGGGCGGCGGCCTGTTGCAGGCCGACGGCACGCCATACGGGCTGCCCGGCCACGAAGAGTATCAGCGTGGGTACGCTCTGCACCTTGTACTCGGCGGCCAGGGCGCGGTTTTTGTCGATGTCGACCTTGACGATATTGGCGCTGTCGCCCAGTGAATTTTTTACTTGCTCAAGTATCGGCGACTGCATTTTGCAGGGGCCGCACCAGGTGGCAAAGAAGTCGACCAGGGTGGGCTTGTCGCTGCCGATGATATCAGTAAATTCGCTCATAGCTATATGTGTTTTTGAAGTTAGTTCTCAGAGTTTATAACAAAAAGTATGCCCGATGGTTCACTTTTTGCAATACGTAAGGGAAATTTACATATATTTGCAAAGCACAATCAACACATAGCACACAGTCTGTTCCTAAACCTTTATACATGAGTTTGTTTAAATCTATCAGTATGGCGGCTGCCGCAATCCTCTGTGCGGCATCGCCGATGGCGCCGCCTGCCGCCGCCGCTCCCTCGGGCGAGATTGTCGGCAACGTAATTTATGGCGGCTACAAGATGGCATCGCTGTCGCTTGCAAGCCATAAGCTCGACCCGCTGCTCAGCGGTCCCAACGGCGAGTATGGCGCTGTATACTACGACGGCAAGTATATGGTGCTCACCCCTGAGAAAGATACCTACGGCGACCTGCGCGCCATCAATCTCACCGTGTACGATGCCGGAGACTGGCGCGTGATAGGTACGCCCGCGGCCCAGCAGAGCCACGTGCGCGCCTTCGACCTGGCCTACGATGCCGCGTCGGGCCGCATATACGGCTGCTTCAACACGGCCGACAATGTGCCGTATTTCGGATACATATCTCCCCCGCAGAGCAGCTCCTCTCAGCTTGAGCCGGTGTGGATTGCCGACGTCGACCCCATCTGGTATGGCCTGGCGGTCAATGCGGCCGGCGAGATGTATGCCGTGACCAAGACCGGCACTCTGCTCAAGGTCGACAAGCACACGGGCGCAGCCGCGGAGGTTGGCGACACGGGCGCCAAGACATCGTATCTGTGCTCGGCCACTTTTGACCCCGCCACGGGGGCGATGTACTACACCCCCAATACCGACTCATACAGTCGCCTCTACTCCATAGATGTGTCTACGGCCGCGGCCACCAAGGTATGCGACATACCGGGCTACGCCGAGCTTATCGGCATATATGTGGCCCCGGCAGCCGCTGAGCCGGACGCGCCTGCCGCTCCGGCCGGGCTGAGTGCCTCCTTCGAGGGCCTGTCGCTGTCGGGTACGTTGGGCTTCACCGTGCCCTCGACGCTCTACGGTGGCTCCCCGGCCTCGGGCAATGTGACCTATACCGTGACGGTGGGCGACGCCACAGTCGCCACGGGCACGGCGGCCTGCGGCGCTTCGGTCGATGTGCCGGTGAGAGTCGACGCCCCGGGCCAGTATACCTTCGGCGTGGCGCTGGCCAATGCCGCCGGTGCCGGACCGCGCAAGTCGCTGTCGGTATACGTGGGCCCCGACCGCCCCGAGGAGCCGTCGGCAGTAAAGCTCGCTTTCGACAAGACCACATCGGAGATGAAACTCACCTGGAAGGCCCCGGCCCGCGGCGTCAACGGTACACTGCTGCCCGCCGATGCCCTCACATATGTGGTGAGCGCCTATCCCTCGGGCAAGACTGTCGAGGGCATATCG
The DNA here is from genome assembly GCA_910587925.1 of uncultured Muribaculaceae bacterium. Lineage (GTDB taxonomy): Bacteria > Bacteroidota > Bacteroidia > Bacteroidales > Muribaculaceae > CAG-873. The sequence continues at coordinate 12,681 of CAJUOC010000037.1, read as the reverse complement.
TCGACGTCGTATACCGAGACGGTGACGCTGCCCGACGCTCTCACCGACTGTCACTATACAGTGGCGGCTGTATGCGGCGGCATGGCCTCGGGAGCAGTCGCCTCAAACACTGTCACCATCGGCATGGTGACACCGCCGTACAGCATCAGCTTCCGCAATCCCGGCGACATCGACCTTTGCACCGTAATCGATGCCAACCGCGACTATACCAAGTGGGAGTACACCGAAAACTACGGTGGCTGTGTGAAGGTGCGATACGACATCACCCGCGCCATGGACGACTGGCTCCTGCTGCCGCCCATGCGGCTCGAGGGCGGCAAGTCGTACCGCGTGACTTTCCGCGCCGGCACCAACGACTCGTCGACCCGCGAGCGCATCGAGGTGCGGGCGGGCACGGCGCCCTCGCCCGAGGCCATGACCATCGACGTGGTGGCTCCGACCGACATCGACCGGCAGTACAAGGAGGGCGGCACAACGCCTGAGGGCTATCTGGTGGCGCCGGCCGACGGCGTCTATTACATCGGATTCCACGGCATCAGCGACAAAGACCAGAACTGGCTCTGCCTGGGCGATGTCGAGGTGGCGGCAGGTCTCAATGTCGGTACGCCGGGCCTTGCTACAGATTTTGCCGTGGTGCCCGACCCGGCCGGGGCGCTCAAGGCCGATATCTCATGCACGGCGCCCGCCACCGACAGCGACGGCGGCCGCCTGCTCTCGCTCACCCGCGTGGAGCTGTACCGCGACGGCGCGCTCATCCATACCTTTGACAATCCCGCGCCGGGCAGCCGACTTGCATATACCGATATCGGAGCATCAAACGGCAGCCACACCTACACCGTGCGAGGTTTCAACGCATCGGGCGGTGGCATGACGGCGACCGCCACGGCCTATGTGGGCTTTGACGTGCCATCGGCCCTGACCTCTCTCGAGGTGGCCCGCGGCGACAACGACGGCAGCATACGCATGTCGTGGACCGCCCCGGCCACCGATATACACGGCAAGGCCTTTGCCGAGGGCGCCGTCACCTATACCGTGATGCGCCTCGAGGGCGAGCAGCAGGTGATGGTCGAGGAGGGGCTTACCTCGCCCGCCTGTATGTTGCAGGCGGTGAGGCCCGATGCCTCGCAGCGGTTTGTGCAGTACGCGGTGTTTCCGCGAAGCGCGGCCGGCTATGGCGAGGGCCGGCCCACCGGGCTGGTGGCAGTGGGCGCGCCTTATAAGCTGCCGGCGGCCGAGTCGTGGGCCGGCCGGTTGATGTCGCTCATCTGGGGCTACGACGGCACGGGCGGCGTGATGCTCGTCGACGACGACTACTTCGACGATACCGCGGCCCAGGATGGCGACGGCGCTTACCTGCTCATCTACGGCGACCACGAGGGCGACGAGGTGACACTGCTCTCGGGCCGCATCGCCATACCCGCCGGCGCCGAGAATCCCCGGCTGATGTACCATTGCCTGGGCATGTCGGGCTGCACCAATGTCATGGAGGCATATGTGCGGGCCGACGGCGCCGACTTTGAGCGCGTGGCCTCGACCGAGCTGTCGGCCGCGCGCGGCGCCGACGGCTGGGTGCGCATCTCCGCCCCGCTCGACGCATACCGCGGACGCGCCGTGCAGATAAAGCTGCGTGCGCTCCGCCGCAACATGAAGTATATCATGCTCGACAATATACGTGTCTACGAGCAGGCGTCGCACGACATCGGCTCGGTATGCCTGTCGGCTCCGGCGACCGTCGAGGCCGGCTCGACGGTCGCGCTGGGCGTGACATACGAGAATCTCGGTACTGTGGCCGCATCGGGCCTGAAGGTGTCGATATACCGCGACGGCAGCCATGTCGCCACGCTCGACGCGCCCGCGGTGGCGCCCGGCGAGTCGGGGCATGTGGCATATGAGGCTCCCACATCGACCGTGATGCCGGCCTCGATAGCGTATACGGCCCGGGTGGAGTATGCCGCCGACGCCAATACGGCCGACAACGTGTCGGCACCGGCCGCGGTGGCGCTCACCTATCCGGCATACCCGGCCGCGAGCGGTCTCACTGCGTCGGCCTCGCCCGCGGGGGTGGCCCTCGACTGGACGGCGCCCGACCTCGACAAGCGCCCGTATGTGGCCGATACCGAAGACTTCGAGAGCGGTACACCCTTTGCCACCGCTGCCGGCGGATGGTCGTCGGTCAAGCTCGATGCCGGCCGCAACGGCGCCATCGAGGGCCTGAGCATCCCATGTGTGGTGCCCGGCGAGTCTGCCGCCCCCTTCTTTGTATTTGACACATCGATAGTGCCCGACTCGCCCGGATACAGCCACTTCGGCGCCTACTCCGGCGACCGGTACATGGCCGCCGTGTACAATGCCTCGCCCGACGAGCCGCTCGACGTGCTGCTCATCTCGCCACGCCTCTGCGGCGAGGTGCAGACGGTGGCCTTCCGTGCCAAGAGCTGTCTGTCGCTATTTGCCGAGTCGCTTGAGGTGGTATACTCGACCGGCGGCGATGCCCCGGCCGACTTCGAGGGCAATGTGGCGCTGCGGGTGCAGGCCCTCCCCGGCGAGTGGACGCGTCTGAGCGCCGAGCTGCCCGAGGGCACTGAGTACATGGCTGTGCGCGCCACCTCTGTCGACCGCTACATGCTGATGATCGATGATATCGAGTGCAGCCTGGCCACATCGCAGCGCATGGAGCTGTCGCTGCTGGGCTACAATGTGTACCGCGACGGCCTGCGGCTCAACGATGCCCCGCTCACGTCGACATCGTATGTTGACACCGCCGCTCCCGCCGATGCCGCTTATCTGGTCACGGCAGTCTACGACCGCGGCGAGTCGGTGCCCTGCGAGGCAGCCGTGGTGTCGGGTGTGGCCGCCGGGCCTGTGGTCTGCGACGCAAGCGTGTGCGGTGGCCGCGCATGCATTACGGTGACCGGCGCCGCCTCGCGGCAGATGTCGGTATTCACTCCCGACGGGCGCCTGATACACACCTCGGAGTGCGTCTCCGACAGCCATACGGTGTCTGTGCCGGCAGGCGTCTACATCGTGGCCGTGGGCAATCTGCGCGCCAAGGTGCTCGTAAAGTGAGGCACACGAGGTGAAATACATGAAGTGGCCGCGCGGCTATTGCCCGCGTGGCCACTTTTTTTGTACTTTTGCGATATGGAAATGACAGTGCCGCTGCAGGCGGCTTTTCTCGACTCTATCGCGCCGTATCCCGCGCTGGCGGGGCTTGCGGCCGCGCTCGACACGCCCTCTGAGGTAAGCATCCGCATCAACCGCCGCAAGGCTCCGCTCGCCGCACCGGCCGACGCCGACGGCGCCGTGCCCTGGGCCGGCGGCGACGGTTTCTATCTGGGCGAGCGGCCGGCGTTTACGTTTGACCCCGCGCTGCATCAGGGGCTGTACTATGTGCAGGATGCCTCGTCGATGGCTGCGGCGGCTGCCGTGGCGCGCGCCGTGGAGCTGTCGGGCGGCGACCGCCCGCTGCGCTTTCTCGACGCCTGCGCGGCTCCCGGCGGCAAGACCATCGGCGCAATCTGCGCCTTGCCCGAAGGCTCGCTGGCCGTGGCCAACGAGTACTCGCCGCGGCGGGTGCCGGTGCTGGTCGAGAATCTTGCCAAGTGGGGTACGGCACCAGTGGTGGTCACGTCGGCCGATGCCTCGTCCATCAAGGGGCTCGACGGATTTTTCGACATCATCGCCGCCGACGTGCCGTGCTCGGGTGAGGGCATGATGCGTAAAGACGACGACGCCCGCCGCCAGTGGTCGGCCGCGCTGCTGCGCGACTGCGCCGCCCTTCAGCGCGCCATCGTGGAGCGGCTGTGGCGGGCGCTGCGTCCCGGCGGTATGCTCGTATACAGTACATGTACATTCAACCGCGCCGAAAACGAGGAGGTCGTGGCCGCCCTTGTCGCCGACCACGGTGCCGAGCCGCTTGCGGTGCCCGCGCTCGACGGAGCGCCCGGCGTGGCCGGTGCCATCGATGCCGGTTTTCCGGCATATCGGTTTATCCCCGGGCGAGTGCGAGGCGAGGGATTGTTTCTGTGTCTGCTGCGCAAGCCCGGCGACGAGCCTGCCGCGACTGTGAAGAGCGGCAAACCGCAGCGCGGCGTCGACTTGGGCGTGGCCGCCGGCCGGCTCAGCGGCGACTGGGCCGGCATCGCACACTCCGGCTCGCTGTACGCGCTGCCGTCGGCGCAGATGGCCGCCTACGCCGCCGTCGCCCGAGCCATGCCGGTCGTGTCGCCCGGCATCGAGGTCGCCACCGTCAAAGGCCGCGACACCATACCGTCGCAGCCTCTGGCCCTGAGCACATATCTGCGGCCCGACGCATTTCCGGCCGCCGAGGTCGACACCGCCACCGCCCTGACCTATCTCTGCCGCAACGCCGTGTCGCTGCCCGACGGGACACCCCGCGGCATCGTGCTGCTGACCCACGGCGGCCATCCCTTAGGCTTTGTCAAAAACCTCGGCTCGCGCGCCAACAATCTCTACCCCGCCTCCTGGCGTATCCTCTCGCAGCAGCCCCGCGCGGCCACCATCCTCAAAATCCGATGATGTCGCCACGGCGCAAGCATGCGCCATACACCGCGCAAGCCCCGATAGTCTGCGCAATAGTCCCCCCAATAGTCCCCCAATAGTCCGCGCAGACACCCGATAGTCCTCTCCCAATAGTCCGCGACTCCCCCCCAATAGACCGCGCAGGTTTGTAACCTGCGCGCCACAAGGCTATTACACTTCGGTGTTTTGACTTTGTAAGTCAAAACATCGCTGTGCTCTACTGCCATTGACTTTCATCATGGCATCCGCGGCTGAGCAATGGACGGCCCGTGGCGGCGTCTTTTTTACTTACAAAGTAAAAAAGACGAGGTGTAATAGTTTGGTAGCGCGCAGGTTACAAACCTGCGCGGACTATTGGGAGCGCGGACTATTGGGAGGTATCGTCAAAACTCGATGAGGGGGGTGGCGGCGAGGTGGCGGCGCAGGTAGGCGCGGGTGTCGTCGGCGATGACGGGGTCGGTGTCGAAGTGGCGGTTGTAGAGCACGGCGGCCAGGGGGATGTCGCGTCGGGCGATGGCCTCGAGCGAGAGCAGGGTATGGTTGATGGAGCCGAGGCGGCCGTTGGTCACCAGCAGGGTGGGGATACGGCGCGAGGCGATGTAGTCGATGGTGACGAAGTCGTCGGTGACGGGTACCATCAGGCCGCCGGCGCCCTCGATGAGCAGGCGGTCGTATCGCTCCTCGAGTATGGCGCGGGAGCGGTCGACCAGGCCGAGGTCTATCTCGCGGCCGTCGATGCGCGCGGCGAGCTGGGCCGAGCAGGGGTAGCTGAATATGATGGGTGCGGTGGTGTGGTCGAGGTCTTCGGGCAGGGGGGCGATGCCGCAGATGCGGCGGTGGGCCTCGATGTCTTCGGAGCTGCCGGTGCAGCCGGTCTGGATGAATTTCTGTGTGGCCACGGTGAGGCCGGCGTCCATCATGGCGCGGGCCACGGCGGCGGTGGCGTATGTCTTGCCGGCGTCGGTGTCGATGCCGGTCACAAAGAGGGTCTTGTAGTCGAAAAGTCTGTTCATACAACGATGGTTTATCTGCGGCGCCACAGGCTGCGCAGCCTTACGAAGGCGGCGGCGGTGATGCCGGCTGTCGCGGCGCCCATGCCGGCGATGGCGCCGGCGGGATGCGAGATGTAGCTCATGGCGAGCACAGCGCCGACGGCGACCGCGGCGCCGATGGTCACCCGCAGGGTGCGCCGGCCGAAGCGGAAGCCGTACAGGCGGCGGTTGACGATATAATACACGGCGATGCTGACCACACAGTCGGCCACCTGGGCGTAGCCCAGGCCGATGAGGCCCCACAGATGGTAGCCGATGCAGCCCAGCGCGAGATATAGGGCATTGCCCCACACTCCCTCGAGCCAGAAAAACACGCGTCGGTTGTCTTTGGCAAAGGCGATGTATCCCATCGGCAGCATCAGCGCCTTGAGCGCCAGGCCCAGGCCCATCCACCGCAGCAGCGGCACGGCCGGCTCAAACTCGGCCGTGAGCAGCAGCCTGACGATGAGCGGGGCAAAGAGCACCAGTGCCGCGCCGAGCGGAGCGGCTATCCAGGCGACCACCTCGGCCTGTCGGTTGACGGCCAGGCGCATGCGGCGCTCTGAGTGTGCGACGGCGGCGAGCCGCGGCAGATAGTCCATGGCCAGAGCGGCAAATACCATGCCCGAGTATTGCACGGTGAGAGAGTCGGCCGCGCCGTACAGCCCGACCTCGGCCACTCCGCCGCTGTAGCGCAGAAATGCCTGCAGGGCGTAGCGGCATGCGCTGCCGATGGCATCGCTGGCCATGAGTACCAGCCCGGTGGCGAGCATGGCGCGCATGAGCGGGCGATGGCTGCGCCAGGCGCCGCGCATGTCGACGGCACCCCCGACGGCCCGGCGGGTCGAGAAGTAATTGAACACCCATACGGCGGCGGCCATGAATATGAGCGAGGGTACGATGCCCCGCTCGCCCATCAGGGCGTAGAGCGGCACGCTCACACACAGCCCGCACAGGCTGCCCACCAGCGACGACACCATCAGCCGCCTGGCTTGGCGCAGCCCCTGGAGCATCGATTGCTCGCCCTGGCCGGCGATGCCGAAGAATACCATCGCGGCCAGCAGCATGAATCCGGCCGTGTGTACCGGCGAGCCGAAGGTGAGCCGGCTCAGCCACGGTGCGCCTGCCAAACACACCAGCGCGCCCAGCAGGGCGGTGGCGGTGATCATCAGCCGCGAGGCGGCGACGGTATGGTGCAGTCGCTCAGGCTGGTCGGCCGCGGCTGCGGTCTCTTTTACCACCGAGAGGTTGAGGCCGAGCGAGGCGAGGCGCTGCACGGTGCCGGTGGCCGACATGTACAGCTGCACCATACCCATGCCGGCCGGACCCAGGAAGATGGCCACCAGCTTGCCGCGCACCAGCGCCACGAGCACCTGCAGCAGCTGCACGCCGCCGAAGGCTCCCGAGCCGCGCAGTATGCTGCGGTAGCCCTGGTCAGTGGCGCGGGCGCCTGAGCCGGCCATATAGCGAGAGTATTAGCCGCGCGGGGCCGAGGCCGAGGCGGATGATTGAGAAGCGCGGGCCGCCGATATGGCGGGCGAGGCGGTCGAAGTCGAGGGTGTCGTAGGTGCGGCGCAGCATGGCGGTGACTTCGGCGCGCGTCGCGTCGGTGATGGCCCGCCTGCCGAGCAGCTCCAGTGTGGTGGCCAGGCCGTGGTAGATGTGCAGCTCGACCCCGTCGGGGCAGATGTCGGAGGCGATGCGGCGCAGGGCCAGATTGGTGTCGAGGTATGCAAATCGGCGCAGCGAGGTGCCGTCGTGGGAGAGCGAGCCTCCGCTCATGCGGTAGAGGTAGCGCGCCGGCTCGATGGCCACGTGCGCGGCGCGGGTGAGCATGGTGCGGAAGAGCAGCTCGTCGGCAAACGGATTGTCGGCGTAAGCGGCTGCGTCGGCTCCGGCGGCGCGGAAGAGCGCGGCGTCGAAGAGGCCGTTGCCGGCCACTTGCCAGCGGCCAAGGGTGAGCGGCATGGTCTCGGCGCCGGTGCGTACCGCGGTGGTATCGACCTCGGGCCCGGGCAGATACAGCGTGGCCTCGGAGGGCGAGTCGGTAAAGGTGTGCAGCGAGCAGAGCACCATGTCGGCGCCCGTGTCGGCCGCGCGGCCGAGCATCCGCTCCAGGAAGCGCGGCTCGAGCAGGTCGTCGGCATCGAAGGGAAATATCATGGGGGCCGACGCCAGCGCCGCCGCGGCTGAGCGCGCGCGCATCGGCGAGCCGGTACGCGCCGCCAGCCGCAGCAGGCGTATGCGGGGGTCGGCGGCCGAGGCGGCCGCCACGATATCGGCGGTGGAGTCGGTCGAGCCGTCGTCGGCCACGATCAGCTCCCAGTCGGCTACGGTCTGGGCGCGCAGCGAGTCGATGGCCGCCCCGATGTAGGGGGCGGCGTTCCACGCTGGCATTATTACCGAGACCGCTGCCATCGGCGTCACTTTACGAGCACACGGCGCGCGTAGTCGTCGACAGCCACGATGTAGAGGGCGGCGGGCAGGCGCAGATGCAGCTCCGATGCCACGCGGCCGTGGTACATCTCGGTGCCGTCGAGAGCGTATACGCGGGCTACGGCCGGGCGCGAGGCGGTGATGACCAGCTCGCCGCCGCGGGCATAGGCGTCCCATGTGCGGAAGTCCTCGACGGTGGCGTCGGTGATGCCGCTGCCGTATGCCGTGGCCTCGATGTCGTCGATATTCCAGCGGGCGCCCTTGGTCTGACGCACACGCAGGCGCGTGGCGCCGGTGGAGTTGACGGTGAAGGTGTGCTGGCTCCAGGTGGAGCTGGTCTCGGCCGAGCCTGCGTCGCGCCACGACAGTCCGCCGTCGGTCGAGTACTCGAGGGTGAATGTCGCGCCCTCGCTCGAGCTCCAGCTCTGTGCCCAGAGGGTGACGGTGCCCATGCCGGTGGGATGATCCTCGGCCATGGTGAGGGTGGAGGTGGCGTTTTTGCCCATGCGCACGCATTGCGATGCGTCGTGGCTCGGGTCGGTCCAGATGCCGGCGTTGTCCATATCCCAGCGGCACATGGTGCCCTCGTAGCTGTGCTTGCTGTAGGTCTCCTGGGGCTTGCCGGCCTCGGCCTCGAAGTCTTCGTGGAAGTCGCCTCCGGCGGCGTTGACAAAGGCGTTGAAGTCGATGTCGTCGTTGTAGTAGTCGCCGGCGGTGGTGACCAGGCTGGTGAAGAAGTGGCCCGGCACGGCCGAGTTGACGCGCAGGTAGAAGCGGTCTTCGTCGGGGTCGAGGGTGAGCGAGCGTCGCCAGTCGCTGCGGTCGGTGCTCAGCTCAAACGGCTCGGCCACGGTGATGGTGATGTCTGTATCGATGTATGCGCTCTCCATCAGTATCTCGGCGGGGTCGGAGGGCTCGCCTGCGAGGGCGTAGAATTGCAGCTCCTCGTCGTAGAGGAAGTCGACCGAGGGCACGGGGGCCAGGGTGGTGACGCTCACGGCCGAGGATACGTGCGACGCCGAGCTCACGGTGTATGTATACTCGGTGAGCGGCTCCAGGCCGGCCACGGTGTAGTGCTCGGCGGCGGCGTCGACGTCGCGCGGGTATCCCGGGAGCGAGGCTCCGGCGCGGCGCACGTCGAGCGAGTATTTGCCTCCGGCGCGGGTGTCGCCGATGTAAGACCACACGGCGCTGAACGATTCCGGGCCGACGCCCATCACCGGGCCGGCCGGGATGGTGGTGGCGCCGGTGCCGCGCAGAGTCACGGTCGAGGTGATGCTGCCCGAGCGCAGGGTGAGGGTGCCGGTGGCGGTGCCTGCGGCCGAGGGCTTGAATGTGACGGTGGCCTTGGCGCCGGCGGTCGAGCAGGCGGCGGCCTTGGTGACCGAGGCGGGGCTGATGCTGAATCCGGCGCCCGATACCGACAGGGTCACGTCGGCCGTGAGAGCCGAGCCGCTCACGGTGATTTCGGCCGAGCGGGCCACGCCGGTGAGGGTGGCGCCCACGTCGATGGTCGAGCCTGCGGCGGGCGAGTACAGGGTGGGGGTGGCGTCGGCGGGCTGCCATTTCTCACCCTTCTTGTTGCCCCAGATGTACTCGGCCATGTCGGGATGGTCGATAAAGGGGTTGCGGTTGTGCTGTTGGGCGTAGACTGCGTCGTTGCGGTCGCGCTCTTTGGTGCTCACGGGGTCCTGGCGGTGCCACTTGAGCAGGAGGTCGATGGCCCACGACTTGAATACCGGGTATGAGTTGCCGGCGAGCATCTGGTTGCCGTTGCCCGATGTCCAGCCGGAGATATAGCTGTTGTACGCGGCGGCCAGGTAGAAGTATGTGCGAGCGAAGTCGCCCTTGTACTCGTCGTCGGGCTCAAACACCGTGCCAGAGTATCCGGCGAAGGTCGACGTGCCAAGCCGGCCGAGCGGCTTGGCCGAGCCGTTGGCCGCGAGTTGCGAGCCGCGGGCACACTCGCCGAAGGGGTAGTTGCTGCGCTGGCCGTTTACCTTACTGTCGGTCGGGTATAGATGGAAGGCATCGGAGTACTGTGTCTGCTTGCCGCCGCCCCACCAGTTCTTGGGCATGGAGTGCTCGCGGTTGAGGCAGTCGCCGATGAGCTTGCCGCTGCAGAAGTTGTTGAGGGCGGCGGTAGACCAGCGGGCGGTGGAGTACATGTCCCAGACGGTGCCGTCGGAGCGCACGTCGGATGTGCGGTAGACGTTTTTGAGGCCGTCGTAGCCCACATTGGTGTGGGGACCCACCACGGAGCACAGCTCGCGCAGCAGATCCTGGCCGCCCCGGCCCTCGCAGGTCTTGTAATATCCGTCGGGGGCGGCGGCCATTGCGGCAGACGCCGTCGCGGCGCCAGCCAGAGCAAATAATAGCAGTCTTGCAGCTTTCATTGTATCGAAGTGATAAGGTCAGGTAGATATTTTCGGTAAAAGATGCTCAGTCCATGGGCTTGACGCCGACTCCGGGCTTGGGGAATACTTCCTTGCGCGAGGTGTCTTTGCCTTGGCCGTAGTATACGACGATGCTCTCGCAGGTGGATTTGCTCCATACGTCGGAGATGTCAAATGAGCCTACAAACACGTGATTGGCCGAGGAGGTGTTGCTGCTGCGGAAAACCACGTAGGCGCGGGGCTGGGCCTGGTCGACGGTGGCCTCGTCGAAGTATACGTCGAAGAGCGAGCCGTCGCCGCCGGCTGCGGTCAGTACCACGTCGAGGTATGTGCCCGAGAGCTCAATGCGGTCGACCTCGGTGGGGTCGATGCGCAGGGGAGAGATGTCGGCCTGTGGCTTGGCGTCGGCTTTGCCGCCCTTGACGGTGGAGTAGCCCAGAAACTGTATGGGGCCAGACTCGTAGCGCTTGCCCGAGGAGTTGCGGTAGTAGATGAGCACGCGCTGGCCGGGCTGCACGGAGCCGTTGCTTACGGCGGTGAGGCTGATGGTGGATGTGAATGTGCTGAGGCGTGTGGTGCCCGGCTCGGTGACGGTAAACGACGAGCCGCTCTCGTCTGCGCCGGCGTAGGTGACGATGGTCTGGAAGGCGCCGCTGATGTCGGGGATGCCCGATTTCTTGTCGTCGTCGCAGGCGGTGAGGGTGGCCGCGCAGGTAAAGGCTATGGCCAGGGTCTTGAGTATGTTCATAGAGCGTGGAATGATGGGGGTGAGAAGAGTAGGGTATTATATGATAAGTCCGTCGCGCATGGTGATGACGCGGTCGGAGTCGGCGGCAAGTCCCTCGTCGTGTGTCACGATGAGGAATGTGACGCCCATGTCGTCGCGCAGGTCAAAGAAGAGTCGGTGCAGCTCGCGGCGGTTGTGCGAGTCGAGGCTGCCCGAAGGCTCGTCGGCCAGCACTGCGGCGGGACGGTTGATGAGGGCGCGGGCCACTGCGCCGCGCTGGCACTCGCCGCCCGACAGCTCCGAGGGGCGGTGGCCGGCGCGGGCGGCCAGGCCGAGATAGTCGAGGAGACGCTTGGCCTCGGCCATAGCCTCGGCGCGGCGCACTCCCTTGATGAGGGCGGGCATGGCCACGTTTTCCTCAAGGGTAAACTCCGGCAGCAGGCGGTGCAGCTGAAATACAAAGCCGATATGGGCGCAGCGGAAGGCCGACAGGGCGGCGTCGCGCATGGCCAGCACATCGGTGCCGTCCCACACCACGCTGCCCGAGTCGGGACGGTCGAGCGTGCCCAGTATCTGGAGCAGGGTGGTCTTGCCGGCGCCCGAGGGGCCGACGATAGATGTGACGGTGCGTGGCTCCAGCTCGATGTCGATGCCGCGGAGCACCTCGAGAGAGCCGTATCGCTTGGTGATGCCTTTTGCTGTGAGCATGCTGTGTGTCTTATAAGATTTATAAGACTTAAAAGATAAATAAGTGTTATAAAAATGAGGGGGCGCCGTCGGCGCCCCCTCTGTGACTTTCAAAGGTCAGTCGCGGCGGGGGCCACGGCCTTCGCGGCGCTCGCCTCCCTCACGGCGGGGGCGGCGGTCGCCACCATCGCGGCGCGGGCCGCGCTCGCGGCGCTGGGGCTCGGTCCAGCCCTCGGGCTTCTCCTGGAGGGCGCGCATCGACAGGCGGAATTTGCCGGTCTTCTTGTCGACCTCGATGAGCTTGACGTCGACCTCGTCGCCTTCCTTCAGACCGCTGGCCTCCATGTCTTCAAGACGGGTCCAGGCGATCTCGCTGATGTGGAGCAGGCCGTCGCGGTTGGGCATAAACTCGACAAACGCGCCGAAGTCCATGATGGAGCGCACGGTGCCGTGGTATACCTTGCCTTCCTCGGGCAGCTCTACGATGGCATTGATCATCTCGAGAGCCTTGTCGATGGAAGCCTTGTTGGCGGCGGCTACCTCGATGTGGCCGCCCTCGGGTATCTCGTCGATGGATACGGTGGCGCCCGATGCCTCCTGGATGCCCTGGATGATCTTTCCGCCCGGGCCGATGACGGCGCCGATGAGCTCCTTGGGTATGAGCATGGTGACGATGCGGGGTACGTGGGGCTTGTAGTCCTCGCGGGCCTCGGCGATGGTGTCGCCGATGATGCCTAAGATGTGGAGGCGGCCTTCGCGGGCCTGCATCAGAGCCTTCTCGAGTATCTCGTAGCTGAGGCCGTCGCACTTGATGTCCATCTGGGTGGCGGTGATACCGTCGCGGGTACCTGTCACCTTGAAG
>CAJUOC010000036.1 GCA_910587925.1 uncultured Muribaculaceae bacterium | reverse complement strand
GCTTCACCCCGTGTTACTCATAAGGGTCAGCGCTCCGCGCTTTTATTTAACTATTCGGCGTCTTTCGACCAGTAATAGTTACAAACCTGCGCGGACTATGCGGCCTATGGCGGCTGCGCGGACTATGATTGTGAAGCTGCGCTGGCGGTGGCGGCTATGGCGCGGATAGTCAGGGCCGGCGGCGCAGATAGTCGTTGTAAATCTTGATGGCGGTGATGATGATGGAGCACAGGGAGGTGATGACGTTGGTCACCACAAGGGGCCAGTTGGAGAGCAGCACGCCCTGCACGATGAAAAATATGCCGCCCAGGCCCATCATCACAAATGTGGGCATGGCGATGGAGTCGGTGCTCCGGGTGCGGATGGTATGCACGGCCTGGGGCAGGTAGCCCAGTACCATGCATATGCTGGCGGCCCAGCCGAATATTGTGACTGCGAGTTCCATAGTATCAGCGGCGGCGATTGCGGAAAAGTGGCGATATGCTGCGCCACAGCTTCACGCCAAGCACTATCATATCGGTAAAGCTTACCACGCCGAGCATCTTGGTAAATGTGGCGCGGGACAGCAGCACATTGCCCTGGCGGGCGCGGTCCATATCGAGCGAGAGGCGGTGACGCTCAATCTCGGCACGGGCCAGTGTGACGGCGCGCTCATACTGCACTTCCTCCAGTGTGAGGCCTTTCCAGTCGGGATCTTTGGGATTTTTCATGGCTTCAGTCGTTGGTGGGAGGTTTTACCATGAGCCGTGTGATAAAGCGGCATATGGGGTCGACAAATATACGGCGGCGGAATACTATGAGCAGCACAAACAGCAGCAGATAGAATGCGGCCACGTAGAGATATGCCATCTGTCCCAGACAGGTGGAGGCAAGCAGATGCCCTACCCCGACGGATATGAATATGAATACGATGGTGCCTACGGCGACCACTGTCATGTAGAAAGCGATGGTCGACAGCAGCACGGTGAGCTTCTCGGCGGCGGTGAGGCGGGCGTAGTCGAGGTTGAGGGTGACGTATCGCCGCAGAGCTTCGATGATACGGTGTATGCCGTTGTTCTCGTTCATATAAACAGTTGAAAATGAAATGCAGGGGATACGGCGCCGCTGTGGCGGTGGCCATCCCCCTGCAAAAGTCTTTAAAGCGCGCGCACCGGGCGGGGCGCGCTATTATTTTTCTTCGATCTCGGCAGCGAGCATCTCGACAAATTCGTCGATATTGTCGGCCGGAATGATGCCCTTCTTCTGGAGAAGGAGTTTGATACGGGCGCGCAGATCCTCACCTTTCTCGGGGGTGAATAGAGCCGCGGCGGCCGCGCCGGTCAGAGCGCCGGCAAGGAAGATTGCGAGTCCTCTCATGATTAAGTCGGTTGAGTAGTATTATTTCTTTTTGGAGCTTTCGATGGTGGCCTCTATCTGGTCGGCGATTTTCTCCACTTCGCTTTCCTTGATATAGGGGCAGTGGCTTTTTACGAAGTCGACCACATGGCGGCGGGTCTTCTCACCTTTTTCGGGAGCATAGAGCAGTGCGATGGCCGCACCTACGATGGCACCGCCGGCGGCGGCCAGTACGAGATTGATTCCTTTCATAGTCGTAAGATATGTTTTACGGGGTTATACGTCGTTTAGTGAATAAACAAGCGACGGGGACGAAAGGTTCACGCATCGCGTCGGCCAGGCGGCCTCACTCGCTGATCATGTATCCCTGGCCTGAGCGGTTGACGATGCAGCTGCCTATGCTGCCGAGCTTGCGGCGCAGGCGCGATATGTTGGTATCGACGATGCGCTCGTTGGCTCCCAGGCCGTCGGGCCATACGCTCTTGAATATCTCTATGCGGGGGGTGTATGTATTGGCATTGCGCAGCAGCAGCTCGAGGATGGCATACTCGGTATTGCTCAAGTTGAGGGCCTCATCGTCGATGAATGCGCGGCGGGCCGAGAGGTCGACTCTCATGCGCTTGAAGCATATTACATTGGCCTCGTCGAGGCTGGCGGCGGCGCGGCACCGGCGGCGGAGCACGGCGCGCACGCGCGCCATCATCTCGCGCAGCGAGAAGGGCTTGCGCACCACATCGTCGGCGCCGGCGTCGAGGGCATCGACGAGCGAGCGCTCGGTGGGCAGGTCGGAGTAGTATATGATGCCTATGCGGCGGCCGACCGCGGTGGCGCGCAGGCGCTCGATGAGCTCGCAGCCTGTGGGCGACTGGGCGGTGGCATCGATCAGCAGCAGGTGCACGCCCCGGATGTCGGTGTCGCTGACATCGACGGTATGGCTGTGTACAGCCACCGAATATCCTTCGGTCTTGAAATTCAGCTGGAGCAAATCGGTAATCGCCCTGTCATCATCGACGATAAGGATGTTGCCCAGCGAGGCGTGTGTATTCATTATTGTTTAGCGCGGATTACTCGGGTTGTGATGAATAACCGAATGCAAATCTACGCCAAAAGCCACTTAATGTCAATACCCGCAACGTATTCTTATCCAATTTGTCACCGAGATTTAACATCCTGCTCACCGTCATGCGCCGGCCCGGCGGGCGGTGTCCTTGAGGGTGTCGACGACGTTGATTATGTAGTCGCCGGTGCGCTCCAGGTCGCTGATGATGTCCATGTAGTAGATGCCGGCCTGGTACTCGTAGGCGCCGGAGTTGATGTTCTCGATATTGGCCGAGCGGTATGTGTTGCGCAGGTTGTTGATCTCACGCTCCTTGTTGTAGGAGTCTATCAGCGAGCGCTGCGACACGTTCTCGGGGTCGGCGAGCTCGGCGAGCATCATGGTCATGGCTTCCTCGAGGTACTTGTACATCACGTCGATATTGGCGTATATCTGCTCGGTGAATACGGCCTGGCTCTGCACCTTGCGCATGAGTATCTTGCCCACGCCCATGCAGCAGTCGGCGATACTCTCTATCTCACCTACGATGCGCAGCATACCGCCGATGCGCAGCTTGCCCTCGTTGGAGAGACGGCCCTCGGCGCATCGGTTGAGGTAGCGGGCTATCTCGAGCTCCATGCGGTCTGATATGTCTTCGTACTTCTCGAGGCGGGAGTAGAGCTGATTGAATTCCTCGCTCTTTTCCTTGGTGTGTATCAGAGTGTGACCCATCTCGACCATACGGCTCACGCGCTGGGCAAAGATGCTCATCTCCTTCTCGGCCTGGGCCAGGTTGAGCTCCGAAGCATTTACCATACCGCGGGATATAAACTTGAGGGTAAACTCGTCGTCCTCGCCCTTGCGCGCCGGTATGAGCCACTCCACTATCTTGACGTATATGCCGGTGAGCCATATCATGATGGCGACGTTGACCAGATTGAAGGTGGTGTGGAACACCGACAGGCCAAATGACACGCTCATCTGCATCACAGCCACGCGCCGCAGCACATCGTGACCCGCGGGCAGGGAGTTGTCAAAGAGATGATTGTACAGGCCGGGGTCGGTGGCCTCGAGATTGGTCACGAAGCCGTAGAGGGCGTTGGGGTCGCCTTGGCCAAACGACTCGGTGAGCCAGGCGTTGAAGTCGGCAAAGGGCACAAACACACACAGACACCATACGGTGCCGAGCAGGTTGAAGAGCAGGTGGCCCATGGCGGTGCGCTTGGCGGCCATGTTGCCGCTCATCGAGGCCAGCAGCGGAGTGACGGTGGTACCGATGTTGGAGCCGAGCACCAGCGCGCAGGCCAGGTCAAATGTAATCCAGCCTTTGGTACACATTATCAGCACGATGGCAAAGGTGGCGGACGACGACTGTATGACGGCTGTCACCACCAGGCCCACCAGCATGAATATCACTATCGAGCCGAAGCCCATCGAGGCATACCCGCGCAGCACGGCAAACATCTCGGGATTGCTCTGAAGGTCGGGCACATAGCTTGATATCATGTTGAGGCCCATGAAGAGGAAGGCAAAGCCTATCAGAAACTCACCTATGCTCTTGGCGCGGCTGCTGTTGACAAACAGCAGCACCACGGCCGCCGCTATCAGCGGCAGCACCGCCACGCTCACGTCGACCTTGAAGCCAAAGAGGGTGATAATCCACGCCGTGAAGGTGGTGCCGACATTGGCGCCGAATATCACGGCCATCGACTGGGCCAGCGTCATCAGACCGGCGTTGACAAAGCTCACTACCATCACGGTGGATGCCGAGGAGCTCTGTATGAGGGCTGTGATGGCACAGCCGGTGAGCAGGCCGGTAAAGCGGTTGCGCGTCATGGCCGACAGGATGTTGCGCAGGCGGTCGCCGGCGGCTTTCTGCAGGCCTTCGCTCATTACTTTCATGCCGTAGAGGAAAAGACCCACGGCACCTAAAAGATCCAGGAAATCGAGGATTGAATAGTTCATTTATCGTGAATATGGAATGTATGCTTGACTATATCGTATATGAAGGGCACCAGCATCACCGGGCTGGTGACGGCGGCTATCAGCAGCATGTCGCCCGCCGGCAGGGGCACCACCTTAAACATCTCTCCACCCAGATACACGATGGCGATCTGGCCGACGATGATGGCCGCGAGCACACACAGGAATACCCGCGAACTGCGCCAGTCGTGAAATGCGCTGTGACCCGAGCGGAAGGCGCGGGCGTTGAAGAGATTCCATACTTGCAGGAATACAAACACGCAGAAGAAGATGGTGAGGTCGCGGTCGCTCAGCGGCGGAGCGGTGGTGGTGGCAAACGATGCCAGGAAGGCCGCGGGGCTGAAGGCGTCGATGGCGTCGCCGGTCTGCACGCGCAGATACTGCAGCAGCCCCCACAGCAGCAGGGTGAAGAAGATGCCCATGCCGAATATACGCGCGGCCATGCCGCGGGTGATGATGAAGTCGCGTGTGCGCCGCGGCGGCCGCTCCATCACCTCGGGTGTGGGAGGCAGCGAGGCCAGGGCCAGGGCGGCGAAGGTATCCATGATGAGGTTGACCCACAGCATCTGGGTCACTGTCAGCGGCGACTGGGTGCCCGAGAAGGCGCCTATCACCACGATGAGACAGGCGGCGATATTGACCGTTAGCTGGAAGAGCACAAAGCGCTGGATGTTGAGATACAGCGAGCGGCCCCACATCACTGCCTTGGCGATGGAGCCGAATGAATTGTCCATGATGATGATGTCGCCGGCGTTTTTGGCCACCGATGTGCCGTCGCCCATAGCCAGGCCGACCTGGGCGGCGTTGAGCGCGGGCGCGTCGTTGGTGCCGTCGCCTGTGACGGCCACCACCTCTCCCCGGCGCTGGAGCATCGACACCAGCCGGCTCTTGTCCTGGGGCCGCGCGCGCGACATAATCTTGATACCGGGGGCGCGCTCCAGGGCCTCGGCGTCGGTCAGCGCGGCCCAGTCGGGGCCGCTGATGTGGGCGCCGGCCGGCTCGGCGCCGGTCCACAGCCCCACCCGTCGGCCTATCTCGCAGGCTGTGCCGGGGGTGTCGCCCGTGACTATCTTCACGTCGATGCCGGCGGCCAGGCTGTCGGCCACGGCGGCGGGCACCTCGTCGCGCACGGGGTCGGAGATGGCCACCGCACCGAGAAATCTCAGCGGCAGCCCCGGGGCGAGGGCATCGCCGGCCAGGCAGCTGCCGGCTCTGTCGGGCGGCAGCTCGCAGGCTGCAAATCCGAGGGTGCGGCGGGCGTGGCTCTGCCAGTCGGCGAGGCGTGCCTCGCAGCGGGCGCGCTCGTCGCTGTCGATGTCACACATGGCCAGCAAAATCTCGGGCGCGCCTTTTACATATAATATAGGCCGCGGCGCGGCCGGAGTGGCCACCACCGTGGCCATATACTTGCGGCGGGTGGAGAAGGGCAGCTGGGCGAGCACCGCTGCGTCTTGGCGCAGCTTGAGATAGTCGGTGCCGCGGGCATACAGCCACAGCAGCAGGGCGCCCTCGGTGGGATTGCCCACTACGGTGGGATGCGGCTCGGCGGGGTCGGGCCCGTAGTCGAGAAAGGCGGTGGAGTTGACGGCCATGCCCTCGGCCACAAGCGCGGCCACGGCGGGGTCGCTGTCGAGGCCGGGGAAGTCGGCATCGCTCACGCTCATGCGGTTGCGGGTGAGGGTGCCGGTCTTGTCGGTGCATATCACTGTGGTGGCTCCCATGGTCTCGCAGGCGTGCATCTTGCGCACGAGATTGTTGGTGGCCAGCATACGGCGCATACTCAGGGCCAGGCTCAGGGTGATGCTCATGGGCAGCCCCTCGGGCACCGACACCACTATCAGCGTCACGGCCAGCATCACCGTATTGAGGGCATACTCGATGGAGTCGATGGCATCGTGCGCGCCCCAGTCAAACATCAGGCTGCGGCCCAGTATGATGAGGGCGCCCACACAGTAGCTGCCGATGGATATCACGCGGCCGAGGCGCTCGAGCTGCATCGACAGCGGTGTCTTCACGCCGGTATCGATACTGGCGGCCTTCATCACGTGGCCCTGCTCGGTGGCATCGCCCACGGCCGTGACCTCCATCACTCCGCGGCCCTCGACCACCGCAGTGCCGCGCATCACCATATCGTGGGGATAGGTGGTCTCGCGGCCTGCGGCATCGGCCGGGTCGTGAGACTTGCGGGCCACGGGCTCGCCGGTGAGCGAGCTCTCGTCGACGCTCATTGCCAGCGAGTCGACGAGGCGTCCGTCGGCCGGCACTTCGTCGCCGGCCTCGAGTATGACTGTGTCGCCGACCACCACATCGCGGCGGGGCACCTCGGTGATGCGGCCGTCGCGCATCACCTTCACGAGCAAATTGTCGTCGACGCGGTTGAGTATCTCAAACTTGCGGTCGGCGCTCACCTCCAGCCAAAATCCTATCAGGGTGGCCATGAGTATGGCGGCGAGGATGCCCAGCGGCTCGAGAAATACCGAGGCCGTGGCCCGGGTGGCCGAGTACTCATATACGGCGATACATACCGACAGGGCCAGAGCCACCAGCAGTATGCGTATGAGAGGGTCGTCGAAATAGCTTGTAAATTTGCTCCACAGCGAGGGGCGCGGCGGGGGCGTGATGATATTGACGCCGTGGCGGGCCCTGCTTTGGTCTACTTGGTCGGCGCTGAGGCCGGTCAGATGCTGCGGATGGTCCATGCGGGATATTTTTCCGAGTGCAAATTTAGTGATAATTTCATATTGCGCAAGGGGTGGGCCATGTAATTTGCAGCGCGGAGCGGCGTGCGGGGATAGTGTCAGTCTTTGCGTGTTGACGCACATTTATTTATATCGATACTTGCTTACTTTGCAGCCAAAACCTAAATCTCATACCGATGAATCGACTTTTTACCTTACTTCTGATGGCTGTCGCGGCGCTTGCGGCCTCGGCCGAAGGCTCGTTCAGCGTGAGCGGCCGTAAGATACTCGATGCCGGCGGCAATGAATTCATGATGCGCGGAGTCAACTACTCATGGTGCTGGCAACGCGGCCACGAATACTCAGTAATCCCCGCCGCCAAGCGCATAGGAGCCAACATCATACGCATACAGCTCGGCGACGGGCAGCAGTTTTACCGCCCCTCGGCATCGGAGCTGGAGGAGCTGATAGCCCTGTGTGAGCAACACCGGCTGGTGGCGATGTTCAATACCCACGACGAGACCGGCTCCGACAATGTCGACGACCTGCGCCGCGCCGCCGCCTTCTGGATAGACATGAAGGATGTGCTCAACCGCCATCTGTCGACCGTAATCGTAAACATATCAAACGAGTGGTATGGCTCATGGGGCAATGCCGACGCCTGGGCCGACGGCTACAAGACCGTGATACCGATGATGCGCCAGGCCGGCCTGCGCAATATGCTGGTGGTCGACTGCGCCGGATACGGCCAGTGGCCCCGGAGCATGTTTCTGAAGGGCGACGAGGTGGCCCGCGCCGACGAGCTCCACAATACCGTGCTGTCGATGCACCTGTACCAGGACGCCGCCGGCACCGACCGCGACGTGCGCAGCCATATCGACAATGCCCAGAGCCTGTCGGTGCCGGTCATCATAGGCGAGTTTGCATACCGCCACAAGGGCTGCGACGTGGCCTGGCAGACCATCCTCGACTACTCGCTGGAAAAGCGCATGGGATGGCTGGGATGGTCGTGGACGGGCAACGGCGGCGGCGCCGAGGAGTGCGACATGTTTGCCTCCTACGACGACAGCCAGTATCTCCCCAACGGCACCTGCATCGTAAAGGGCCGCGGCGGCATCGCCGAGACCTCTGAGGAGTGTCTCGTATTCAGCGAGCCGCTGCCCGGGCCCGACGGGCCCGACCCGGAGCCAATCCCCGGCCCCGACGGTTGGGATGTCGCCGGCGAGCATGTGCTCTCGCCCGCGGGCAATCCGGCCGGGTGGAACAATGTCATCGAAATCCCCGCCACGGTATTTGCCTCCGCCACCCGCGCCAGCATGGTGCGTCTGCACGCCGACTGCGACGGCGGTGCCGAGATTCAGCTGGCCGTAAAGACCGCCGACGAGAGCGCCGACTGGACGCAGCTCAACGACTACGACCGCATCGACGGCCCGACCTACGACCTCGCCGTCGAGGATGTGCCGCGCCTGTCGGAGGGTATGCACCCCGACACCTTCCTTGAGCGCGCCAAGGCCCGCGGCCTCTATGTCAAGGGCCGGGGCTTCCGGCTCAACCGCGTGCAGCTCCTCAACCCGCGCACCGACGACCTCACCGGCATAGCCTCTGATATCGCCGACGACACCGAGCCGGCCATCATCCACGACCTGCAGGGCCGTCGCGTCGAGCATATGCAGCCCGGCGGCATCTACATCGTGCGCCGCGGCGCCCGCGTCACCAAGGTGGTGCGCTGAGCCTCACCATACACACCGCCGCCACGGAGCCGCCCGCTCCGCGGCGGCGCTTTTTACACGATTTCACAATATTTTTAGACAGATTCGCGCGGCCCGGGCCGTCGCGGGGGCGTGCGGCGTCTTTGCCATCAGCAAAAAATTGCTTATCTTTGCAGTGTCAATTACGATAATTCGTACAATTACTAAACATAATCCAAATGAGCAAGGAAAAGAAATTTCTGACTTGCGATGGCAACCAGGCTGCCGCCCATGTGAGCTACATGTTCTCTGAGGTCGCAGCCATCTACCCCATCACCCCCTCGAGCACCATGGCCGAGTACGTGGATGAGTGGTCGGCTGCCGGTCGCAAGAACATCTTCGGCGAAACTGTACTCGTACAGGAAATGCAGTCGGAAGGCGGCGCCGCAGGCGCTGTGCACGGCTCGCTCCAGGCCGGTGCCCTCACCACCACCTACACCGCATCGCAGGGTCTGCTGCTGATGATCCCCAATATGTACAAAATCGCCGGCGAACTGCTGCCCACCGTATTCCACGTGTCGGCCCGCGCCCTGGCTTCCCACGCCCTGAGCATCTTCGGCGACCACCAGGATGTGATGGCCGTGCGCCAGACCGGCTTTGCCATGCTCGCCGAAGGCTCCGTACAGGAGGTCATGGATCTGGCCGGCGTGGCCCATCTCGCCTCCATCAAGAGCAGCGTGCCCTTCGTAAACTTCTTCGACGGCTTCCGCACCTCCCACGAGATACAGAAAATCGAGGCCCTCGACCAGGACGACCTCGCTCCCCTGCTCGACCGCGAGGCTCTGGCCCGCTTCCGCAGCCGCGCCCTCACCCCCCAGGCTCCCGTAGCCCGTGGCATGGCTGAGAACGGCGACGTATACTTCCAGCACCGCGAGGCATGCAACGCCCACTACGACGCCGTGCCCGAGATTGTCGAGGAGTACATGGCCGCCATCTCCAAGATCACCGGCCGCGAGTACCACCTCTTCAACTACTACGGCGCTCCCGACGCCGACCGCGTGATCATCGCCATGGGCTCCGTGACCCAGGCCGCCCAGGAGGCTATCGACTACATGGTGGCCCAGGGCGAGAAGGTAGGTCTGGTATCGGTACACCTCTACCGTCCCTTCTCGGTAAAGCACCTGCTGGCTGCCGTGCCCGCCACCGCCCGCCGCATCGCCGTGCTCGACCGCACCAAGGAGCCCGGCGCATCGGGCGAGCCCCTCTTCCTCGACGTCAAGGAGGCCTTCTACGGCCGTCAGGACGCCCCCGTGATTGTAGGCGGCCGCTACGGTCTGGCTTCGAAAGACATCACCCCCTCGCAGATCATCGGCGTATTTGAAAACCTCGCCCTGCCCGAGCCCAAAGACCACTTCACCGTGGGCATCGTCGACGACGTGACCTTCACCTCGCTGCCTCCCCGCGCAGAGATGGCTCTCGGCGGCCACAGCACCTTCGAGGCCAAATTCTACGGCCTCGGCGCCGACGGTACCGTAGGTGCCAACAAAAACTCGGTGAAAATCATCGGCGACAACACCGACAAGTACTGCCAGGCATACTTCGCCTACGACTCCAAGAAGTCGGGCGGCTTCACCTGCTCCCACCTCCGCTTCGGCGACGAGCCCATCCGCTCGACCTATCTGGTGAATACCCCCAACTTCGTCGCTTGCCACGTACAGGCTTACCTGCACATGTACGACGTGACCCGCGGCCTGCGCGACGGCGGCACTTTCCTGCTCAACACCATCTGGGAAGGCGACCAGCTCGCCGCCAACCTCCCCAACAAGGTAAAGCGCTACTTCGCCGAGCATAATATCACCGTATATTATATCAACGCCACCCGCATCGCTCAGGAAATCGGTCTGGGCAACCGCACCAACACCATCCTCCAGAGCGCATTCTTCCGCATCACCGAGGTAATCCCCGTCGACCTCGCTGTAGAGCAGATGAAAAAATTCATCGTCAAGAGCTACGGCAAGAAGGGTCAGGATGTGGTCGACAAGAACTATGCCGCTGTAGACCGCGGCGGTGAGTACCACCGTCTCGACGTCGATCCCGCATGGGCACAGCTCCCCGACGATTCCGCCAAGACCAACGACGACCCCGCCTTCATCAACGAGATCGTGCGTCCCATCAACGCACAGGACGGCGACCTGCTCCCCGTATCGGCTTTCAAGGCCAACCCCGACGGCACCTGGCACCAGGGTACCGCCAAGTATGAGAAGCGCGGCGTGGCTGCCTTCGTGCCCATGTGGATTGAGGAAAACTGCATACAGTGCAACAAGTGTGCATACGTCTGCCCCCACGCCTCCATCCGTCCCTTCGTACTCGACGCTGCCGAGATGGCTGCCGCGCCCTTCGGCGAAGACCGCACCATCCCCGCTATCGGCAAGACATTTGCCGGCATGCGCTTCATGCAGGCTGTCGACGTGCTCGACTGCCTCGGCTGCGGCAACTGTGTCGATGTATGCCCCGGCAAGAAGGGCGTGAAGGCTCTCGAGATGAAACCCCTCGAGACCCAGCTCCCCGTACAGACCGAGTGGGACTACTGCGCCGAGCGCGTCGTGTCGAAGCAGAATCTGGTCGACGTGCAGCTCAACGTCAAGAACAGCCAGTTTGCCACCCCGCTCTTTGAATTCTCGGGCGCTTGCTCGGGCTGCGGCGAGACTCCCTACGTCAAGCTCGTGAGCCAGCTCTTCGGCGACCATCAGATGATCGCCAACGCCACCGGCTGCTCGTCGATCTACTCCGGCTCTGTGCCCTCGACCCCCTATACCACCAATGCCGACGGCCACGGTCCCGCATGGGCCAACTCCCTCTTTGAGGACTTCGCCGAGTTTGGCCTTGGCATGAATATCGCCACCGAGAAAATCCGCGCCCGCGTCGCCGCTCTCATGCAGCAGATGCTCGCCTGCGACTGCTGCTCGGCCGAGATGAAGGCCCTGGCCCAGCAGTGGCTCGACAATCCCGCATCGGCCGGCGTCACCAAGGAGGTATACGACAAGCTCGTGCCCCTGTGCGAGGCCTGCGCATGCGACACCTGCCGCGACCTGCTCCAGCTCAAGGGCTACATCGTGGCCCGCTCGCAGTGGATCATCGCCGGCGACGGCGCCGCATACGATATCGGCTTCGGCGGTCTCGACCATGTGCTTGCCTCGGGCAAAAACGTCAATGTGCTCGTGCTCGACACCGAGGTATACTCCAATACCGGCGGCCAGGCATCCAAGGCTACCCCCGTGGGCGCTATCGCCAAGTTTGCTGCTTCGGGCAAGCGTGTGCGCAAGAAAGACCTCGGCCTCATCGCCTCGACCTACGGCTACGTATACGTGGCTCAGGTAGCTATGGGCGCCGACAATGCCCAGACCCTCAAGGCCATCCGCGAGGCTGAGGCATACGACGGTCCCTCGCTCATCATCGCCTACTCGCCCTGTATCAACCACGGCCTGCGCGCAGGCATGGGTCACAGCCAGGCCGAGCAGCAGCGCGCCGTCGAGTGCGGCTACTGGCACCTCTGGCGCTACAACCCCGCCCTGGAGCTCGAGGATAAGAATCCCTTCTCGCTCGACAGCAAGGCTCCCGACTGGGACAAGTTTGAGGACTTCCTCAAGGGCGAGGTGCGCTACGCATCGGTGCTCAAGCAGTACCCCGCCGAGGCAGCCGAGCTCTTCGCAGCCGCCAAGGCCAACGCCATGTGGCGCTACAACAACTACCGCCGCCTCGCCCAGCAGCAGTGGGGCGTAGATCCCGAGGTGAAGTAATCATCCCCTCCGTATAAGACAAGCGAGGCGACCCCGATGCGGGGTCGCCTCGCTTGTCTTTATGTACGTCGGTGTGTTTACTCGCCGGCGAGTATCTGCTCGGCGTGGGTCTTGGTCTTGACCTGCTTGGGCAGTATCACGCGCTCGACGATGCCGTCGGGGCCGATGATAAAGGTGGTGCGCATCGTGCCCATGTACTTGCGGCCGTACATCGACTTCTCGCCCCACACGCCAAACTCCTCTACAAGCCGGCGGTCGGTATCGGCGATGAGCGGAAACGGCAGCGAGTTTTTCTCGCGGAAGCGCGCGTGCGACGCCGCCGGGTCGACGCTCACGCCTATCACCTGATAGCCGGCGTCGAGCAGCTCGGGATAGTGGTCGCGCAGATTGCAGGCCTGGGCGGTGCAGCCCGAGGTCATGTCTTTGGGATAGAAGTAGAGCGCTATGCGCTTGCCGGGATAGTCGCTGAGGCGTATCTCGCGGCCGTCGGTATCGGTGCCCAGATAGTCGGGGGCTTTCATTCCTGTAGTCATCATGCAGCAAAAATACGAAATATTTTGTTTGCACCTATGAAAATTTGTATACCTTTGTCGCCAGCTGAGGTGTGGCGGCGTCCCGAAATGTATTTCGGTGCGCCGCCCAAGAGGGAAGGCCGTGAGAAGCGGCCGCAGTTCCCGCTGCTGTGATTCTCCGCGTACCCGCCATAGCGGGTGCATACCGATGCCCATCACGCCACTGTAGACCATGCGTCTGCGGGAAGGCCGGGCTCGCGCGGGGATAAGCCAGAAGACCTGCCTTGGCCCGGCAATCGGTCGACACCCTCGGGAGTTAGGGTGCAAGACTTGTGGCGCTGAGCCGGGAGCATACCGCTCCATGGCCAGGCATATACCCGGCTGATTGTTGGTACATTGAATATCCGTATATCTATTAACCAATAATCAACTGATGAAAAAACTGCTTACATTTCTGACGGTATTGCTGATACTCTCAG
Source organism: uncultured Muribaculaceae bacterium (assembly GCA_910587925.1). Taxonomy (GTDB): domain Bacteria; phylum Bacteroidota; class Bacteroidia; order Bacteroidales; family Muribaculaceae; genus CAG-873. The sequence goes on along the minus strand of CAJUOC010000036.1, from coordinate 9,144 downwards.
CCGGTCGGGCTCCGGCCGCTGAAGTGGCCGCCTCGGTACAGGCGACCTTAGGCACACAGACCGTCGCCGTGGCCGGCAGCTGCGATTATTCGCTGCAACCATCGGCATTTGCCACCCAGGGCTACGACAAGACCAAGGGAGCCCGTGTGGTGATATTCACACCGTCGACTCCCGGCGCCCGTCTCAAGGTGCTCTTCTCTAAATTTTCGGTAAAGTTTCCCAACGCCGGCTCCGTGCCGATTTTTGTCGTATACGACGGACAGGAGCAGACTGCATCTCACGAGCTCTTCAAGATATCCACCAAAAACGACAAGAGCAAGAAACCGTCGATGACCGAGCCGTAGATCTCCACGGCCGCCGACGGCTCCCTCACGCTCTATTTCGACACCAATTGTGCAGCCAACCCCGCCAAGACCGACGGCATCGAGGCGACCGTGACCGAATTCATACCTGCGCCGATGGAGCTCAATGGAGTGTCCGTGGGACAGGAGTGGTCAGACCCCGTCGAGCCGGGCGATGACTGTGCACGTCTCCTCACGCTGACGACCTCCACCACCGGCTCTCTCGACCCGCTGGCGCTGGAGGCGGTAAGCGTAGGACTCAAGGGCTGCGGCCCCCATGTCGCGTCGGTAAAGCTGCTTGACGGCGACCGGGTAGCCGCCTCGGCCGAGGTGACACCCGGAGCCGACGCCGTGCGACTGGTGCCGGCTCCGGCCATCGTGCTCCCCGAGCAAGACGCGTCTTTCGACATAGCATATGAACTCAAGGGCGACAAACCTCCATTTGACATCGATGCCGAGGTGACGTCGGTCACCATTGGCGGCAGCGAGATCCCGGTAGCGGGTGGAGACCCCGAGGGTAGCCGCAAAGTCAGCAACATATACATTTTCAAAGGCAACGGCGAGGCCGTGGTCGACTCGCCGATGAAATTCTTCGATGCCGGAGGCCCGTCGGGGACCTACGCGCGCACTCCCAAGGGTGCGGTCACGTTTACTCCGCCGGCCGGCATGATGCTGCGGGCATCGTTCGGCACGCTCAGCCTCGCCCTCAACGACCGCCTCAGGGTATACCAGGGGGCCGGCACCGACGCAGACCGGCTGCTCTCCGAGCTGTCGGGTACACGCTACGACCTGCCCGACATACTGTCGTATGCCGACGACGGATCGCTGACATTTGAATTCAACCCCACCGGCTCCGGCTCCGAGGGTTGGGAGATAGAGCTTATACCCTTTGTACCCGCGCCGCTGGCGGCTGCCGGCGTCGCCGTGACCGACCTCGGCGCCGCTACAGTGACCCGTGGAGCCGGCGGTGTGCCCGTGGCCCGAGTGGCACTGACAGTCGACGGCATCAAGGGCAACATCGACCTGACCGGCATGGACTTCGGCGGTGGAGCCGAGGCTGCTGAGGCCTGGACTCTACTCGCCTCATCGACCCGCGACGACATGGCCGGCGCAACTGTCTATGCCCGTGGCCAGACGCCGGCATTTACAGGCTCATACCCCATCGACCGTCCCGGCACATATTATTTCTGGCTCACGGCCGATATCAGTGCCGAGGCTCCGACCGGCGCGCGGATTGAGCCGGCCACACCGGCCGTCACCGTATCCGGCGCGTCGGTACCGGCCGATGGCGCGATAGCCGCCATTACGGTAGCCGACGGATTCCATGGTACGCTGCGCGTGGGTCCATCGTCGCTGGCCGACTATCCCACACTGCCCGATGCTCTGGCGGCCATCGCAGGCGGTATCGACGGCCCGGTAGAAATCATCATGGAGCCCGGCCTCTACGAGGGTCGGGTGACGGTAGGCCTTATCCCCGGGATGTCGGCCCGCAATACCCTGACCGTGCGCTCTGCCGACCGCGACGCCGAGAGTGTCATCATACATTCCGACGACCATATCGAGCTTCCCCCCAGCGCCGACCGAGAGCAGCTCGAGTCGGGCGTCATCACCATCGACGGCGCCACGTACTTCTCGCTGGAGGATGTGACCGTATCTACCGCCAACTCAGACTTTCCCGGTGTAATCCATATAAAGAATCTCTCTGACAACTGCGCCGTGCGCCGGTGCATCCTGCGGGCGCCGGTGTCGCTCAGCTACACTGCCCCCGTCAATCTCATAAACATGTATGCGGAGCCAAAGCGCTACGGAGCCGGCAGCAATTGCCTGACCGTGGCCGGCTGCCGGCTGGAGGGCGGATTCTACGGTGTGCATGCCGGAGGCAACTATATCAGCGGCGTGCCATCAGAGCATGGTCTGCGGCTTACGGACAATACATTCAGCGGCCAGGGAGTCAGCGCCATCTACATCAGCGAGGAGCTGGATGCCATCATATCGGGCAACACCATCGTGCACGACGGCTCGGCGATAACGGCCGGATACAGCGACCCGGAGTTTCAGGCGGTATTTCTCAACCGCGCCTATGGGGCGGTATTCGAGTCAAACGTAATCGCCATGAAGGCGCCGCGGGCCGGCTCGCAGGCTCTCAACGTGGCGCTCACCATACCGGCTGCCGACGGAGCGCACCTGCGCATATTCAACAATGAAATCAACATATCGGCAGTAGATGTGAGCACATACAGCGAGGTAATCGGCATCAATCTGCTGCGCGGCAACTCAGACATCGACATCGTGGCCAATACGGTACGGCTCGACGGCCCCAGCGGCGACGGTATCGCGCTGAAACTGTGCAACGAGATGCCCCGCACCACTGTGGTGGGCAACATATTGCAGAATCTCACCCCCGGTGCCGTGTACTCGCTTTACTCCGAGGCATGCCTGCCCGTGACGCTGCGCTCCAACGTATGCTATGCGTCCACTCCCTCACATATTGCTTACGCGGGCTACGACGAACTCACTTACGACGAGTGGGTCGCCACCGCCGGTGAGACCGCCGGCGCAGAGGCCAGGGTGGAGTTTCTATCGGATGAAGTGCTGGAGCCTGCCTTGGAGCTGCCCGTGCGGGGCGAGACGTTTGACTATCTCACCACCGACCTCAACGGCACCATGCGAGGCGAGCACCCCACCCCGGGCTGCTACGAATACTCCGCATCGACCGCAGCTCCTGCATTGACCGCCCCTGTCAATGTATCGGAAATCGGCTATGAGTCGGCAGTGCTCAATGTATCGGCCGACCTTACGTGCAACGCCTCTCTGCTCGTGCTTCCGGCCGGCCAACAGGCGCCTGAGGCAGCCGACATGGCCGAGGCCACCCCGTATATCGTGCGGGCCTCGCGCGTCAATTCCCTACGCGCCGGGAAACTGACGCCTCACACCACCTATGTGCCCTATCTGCTGCTGACGTCGCTGCGCGGCACTGCATCTGAGGTGATAGCCGGGCCGGCATTCACCACCGCATATGCCCCCACAGAGACTGCGACCTTTGAGGAGCACGCCGTCACCGAGGCCGACGGAGCCATCCTCGACGGCACCGCCCGCTTTGAGGGCTTCCGCATCGTGGAACGTCAGGGCGGCCACCGCGCCGCCATGACCGGCTCCACCGCCACCATAACCACCACCAACGGCCCCGATATGACCATCGACGGCGTCTTCCTCCTGTGTTCGGCGCCTGTGAAACTCACCGCATCGTCGGGCACATCCAAGACCGTAGGTATCAAGGAAACACCCACATATGTCAACCTCCGCGACATGGGGCCCGTCACCACCCTCGTCATGGAGACGGCCGCGGGCGCCGATGTCGAGATTGACGACTTCGCCGGACAGCCACTGCCGCTGGCCGTGACCGCTGCCGCCGCCACAGAGCGCATAGATGCCGGCCATGAAGCCATCATCACCGCAGACGCCGCCGGCGGCGTGGAGCCGTTTGCCTACGAGTGGAGCGACCACAGCGGCCTTATATGTGGCGACAGCTCCGTACTGACAGCGTCGCCTGCCTCATCGGTCACATACCGTGTGACTGTCACCGACGCCTGGGGCCGCACTGCCTCCCGATATGTACAGCAAGCCGTAACCGGCGAGCCGGCCATCGCCCGCTTTGACGACCTCTATCTCCCGGGCGACGACACGTTCTGGAACGGCTATACCGACGTCCAAGGCGCCACATCAGGCACATTCTTCAGCGGATCGTATGAATTTGGATGCGCCCACAGCCTTGCCACAGCTTCGTGGAGCGGTTTTGCATATGCCAACTCCCCGGAGGACAGCTTCACGGGCAACTTTGCGGTACAGCAGTTCCGCAGCGCCGCCGGCGGTGGTGCCGACGGCAGTGCGTCATACGGTGTGGTCTATGCCACCACACAGAGCGGCGCCGCCCCGATGGGTGTGTCCCACGCTCCGGACGGCGACGTAGTCCCCGGCGCCTGGGTCACAAACTCGGCCTGGGTCAAGGATGCCGTGGCCCACGGCGACGGTATGAGCGGGCCATTTGTCAAAGACGACCTCTTTGTACTCCGCGCCACCGGCTTCCTGGGACATAGTGCCACCGGTACCATACTCTTCCCGCTGGCCGACTTCACTGCCGAGCGCGAGGCAGACCGGTACTGCCTCGATACCTGGCAGTGGCTCGACCTCTCGCCGCTGGGCAAGGTCACTGAGATTGATTTCGACCTCATAGGCACCAAGACCAATACCATGGGACTCACCACACCGGCATACTTCTGCATCGACGGCATCGGCGCCGCCATGCCCGTGACCGAGGGCGAGCCGGCTCGCGCCGATGTGGCAGACCCCGGCATCGACCTGCGTCCATATTTCTCCTTTGACGGGAGCGACGGTGCCGGCGTGACATACAGCATCGTGAGCGGAGAGGCCACAGTCAGCGGCCACTACGCCGTGATGGCCGGTGGCGCCGAGGGCGCGTCCCACACCATCGTGGTCTGCGCCACAAGCCGCGGCCGCCGCGAGTATGTGCGCATCCCTGTCACATACACCTCGGGACTGCAGGTTGCAGCAGCAGCGGATGTCACCGTCGGGCCCAACCCTGCCACCGACGTACTCTGCATACGCGGAGCCGAGGGTGCGGGCGCAGCGCTTTACGCCGCCGACGGCTCACTGATACTCACGGCCGACTGCGTTGACTCCACAGAGCATATCGACATCTCAGGCATACCTGCCGGGGTCTACCTGCTGATACTCGACTCGACCGATGCACGGCGCGTGTTCAGGATAATCGTGACCCGCTGACATCTTCATAACCTTTGCCGGAGCCGCTTCGAAATGAGGCGGCTCCGTTTTTTATTGCCCAATCGGATTTAAATACCTATATTTGCAGCGAAATCGCAGGTGTCGCCATCAGCGCGACTCAATAGGGAACGGGGTGTGAATCCCCGACAGACCCGCTGCTGTGTGTTTCAGGCCCGGCGAGGCGGCGCAGAGGCGCTCCCCGCGGTGGCCGGCTCTTCAGAGGCCGTTTCCGCGCCGACGCGCGCGGATAGTCACTGCCCCCGGCGGGGGCGGGAAGGCGAGGCCCGGTGAGCGACGAAACGAGTCAGAAGACCTGCCTGCGCTTGTCAGCCGGATGTATCCCGCACACAGTCCTCGTGGTATAGGACTTGGCTGCCCCACCCTTCGCGTCTGTCCGATTCCCTGCCCGCGCCGCCTTCCACGGCGCCGACGGCGGCGAGCGTACCGTGTGCTGTATTCCCATCCGCATCTGCCATCAGTATTCACACACACTGCAAATGCGTATATGATACAGAAAAAATTACTATTGACACTGGCCCTGGCGCTCCTCGGAGGCGCCGGTGCATCGGCCGCAGACTACAATATGCAGCCGGGCGACGACCACGTAGTCCAGGTCGCCGAGACTTTTTACCTCTACGACGATGGCGGTGCCGACAATGGCGTCACCACCGGATTCAAAGGCTCGGTACTCCTTAAGCCGGCTGTCGCCGACAAAGCGGTAAAACTCAACACTGTCGAATTTGCCGTCTCGAGCAACCGCCTCATGATATATCACGGCGACCAGCCTACTGCCGACGCTGCCGTGACTGCCAACGGCTACTTTGTCAGCACCGGTCCCAAGGATATAGTGTCTGAGGCGGCCGACGGCTCGCTGCTGTTGCGTTTCAGCGGCAATAAGGATTACACCAAGGGCACCACCGGCAAGCCGACCGCCATCAAGGGCTTCAAGATCGAAGTCTCGCTCACCGACATGCCCAAGAAGCAGGAGGAGCCTATGTCGGGCACTTACCGCGTGGGCACATCGGCCGACGCCCGCTTCCGCAACCTCACCGAGCTTCAGACGGCCATGGCCGTCGGGCTGGGCGGCCCCACCGTCATCGAGCTTGAAGACGGCATCTACGATGAGGCGCTGCACATCAAGGACTTACCCGGCGCATCGGCCACCAATACCCTCACCATCACCTCGGTGGCCGGCAGCCCCGACGGCTGCGTCATCTCGGGGCCTGTCACTCCGCTCGACAATCGCGGCATCCTCTGCATCGAGGGTACTCCGTATGTCACGGTCAAGGACATCACCGTGGCCACCAACGAGGGCAACGGCAGCCGATACCCTTACGCCGGCCTGCATCTGCGCGACGGCTCCCACCATTGCACCGTCTCGGGCTGCACCCTCATGTCGCCGGTAAGCACACTCACGGGCCAGGACAACCGCACATTTGTCTTGCTAGCCACGGGCTGCGACGACCTCACCGTGAGCGGCAACCGCTTTGACGGCGGATACACTGCCATCTACGTCGGCACCGACCCGGAGACCTATGAAGGCCCGACTACAGCCGGCCTTACCATCCGCGACAACAGCATCACCGACGTGGCCGTAAATGCCATCAAACTCCACTCGTGCGACGCTTTCACCGTCAGCGGCAACTCCATCGTACCCGGCTCCATCGGCCGCAAGACCGCATACTTCATCGACATGTGGAATCCCTCGGGAGCATTTGCCGTCACCGCCAACCGTCTGCTCATCGAGCAGGCCACGGAGAGCACGGTGGTGAATGTGCGCCGCGGCGCCGGAGCGCCTGATGCGACCCGACCGGCAATCATCGCCAACAATGTCATAGCATATCCCAAGGCTACCGCACCGTATACATTTGCCATGGCCATCGACGCCTCTGTCGCCAACCTGCTGGTGGCCCACAACTCCATCAACGTGGCATCGACCGCCACAAGTGTCAAGAATATCTACGGCATCGCCTTCAACGGCAATGCCCCGGCTGAGGGCGCGCCCCGCGTGGTCAACAATATCATCCGCACCGCAGCATCGGGCTGCCCGCTGCGTCCGTGGAACGACACCCACTACGCCAACATCACCTTTGCACACAATATCTATTACGCCGCAGCGGGCGCCGTCGACGGCGACGGCAAGGACTTCGCCGCTTATCAGGCGGCCACGGGCGACGACTCGTCGGTATGGCTCGACCCGCAGTATCTCAGCGACAGCGACCTGCATCTGGCCGAGGTCGACCGCAGCGAGTTTATGCCCCGCCTGGAGGCTGTGACAGTCGACTATGCCGGCGCTCAGCGTACCGACCCCACCACCGCCGGCGCCTACGAGTATGAGATACCCGCGCCCGACGCTCCCGCCATCGCAGAGGGATACCCGCAGGTGGGCGTCCCCACCGCCAAGGGTGTGGAGATAAAGACCCGCTGGAGCATCGGCGGCAAACTGTATGTCAAGGCCGTGGCCACATCGGCCGAGGCTCCCGACGCCGCAGCCGTCATGACCGGCCAACCGGCGGAAATCGAGGCCGACAAGGAAGTGGTGAGCGCGCTCACCGGCCTGCAGCCCTCCACTGAGTACCGCGCATACTTTGTGGTCGAGAGCGCCTTGGGCGCCGTATCGGCTGTGGTGCCCTCCGACGCTTTCACCACTCTTGAGGACATACAGCCCCTCGACGCGCTCATCTTCTGGCAAGACGAGCCTTTCGAGGCCTGCCAGACTGTCGAGCTGATGGCATATGTCGAGGGCGGCAAGAAGCCGTACACATACTCGTGGGTCGACCAGAGCGGCGCCGAGGTATCTACGGCCGACTATTATACGTATACGGCCGAGCGCAGCCTCTCTTTCCACCTCACCGTCAAGTCGGCCGACGGCCAGACTGTCATCTGCAAGGACGACATCCCCGTGATATCGGCTGCACTGATGCCTGCGACCTTTGAGGATCTGTATCTCGCTGCCGAGAGCTGCTGGATGTACGACGAGGCTCTGTCGACAGGCGGACTGTACAATGATACTTTCTTCAGCGGCTCGCTGTGCTTCCCCAACTCCTCCATGACATCTTACGCCATGTGGGGCGGCTACGGCTACGCCAATCAGACCTCGACCGACTTCAAGACACTCGACGACCAGATGCACAATGCCGCCGGCGGCGGCGCGGCCGGCACCGCTGCATACGCCGTAAGCTACGCCTACGGTTCTCCCACCGAGATGACCCTCCAGGTACCCGCCGAGGGTGTCGACATGCCCGGCCTGTACGTGACAAACTCGGCCTACACCCTGTCGTCGATTGTCAACGGCGACGGCTACAGCCCCAAGTTTGAGAGCGGCGACTATCAGGAAGTGGTATTTGAGGGCTTGCTCGGCGGCCAAAGCACCGGCACCGTCACCGTAAGCCTCGCCGACTACCGCCTTGCTGAGCCTACCGTGCTCACCGACTGGCAATACGTCGACCTCTCGACGCTGGGCAAAATCACATCGCTGAAATTCAGCCTGCAAGGCAACAAGAGCACCACCGTACCCGCCTACCTCTGCCTCGACCAGATAGGCGCGGCCAATCCTGCCGCCGGCATCGCCGGCGCAGCATCGTCGGCCGCCGGCTCCATCAGCATGCCCGCCCGCGGCTGCCTGTCTGTGACCGGCATAGCCTCCCCCGCCACCCTGCGCATATATAGCATCGACGGCCGCTGCCGTGCCGAGCACCGCATCGCCGGCGCCACCACAGTGAGCGTCGCCGACCTCCCCGCCGGCACATACATCGCCACCGTCGACGGCGCACCGGCCTACCGTTTCGCGCGATAATCAGCAATTATAGTCTTTTCAGTCAGAAAGCCGCCGCGACGCACTCTTGCGCCGCGGCGGCCACCGTTTATACCAGCGGGTATTACCCCGTAGGTTTTTATCGACAATAGACTTTCTCGGCGCGACCCGCACTTACGCGGATGTACACGCCCGCCGAGGGCGTGGCCACGCGGCGGCCCGTCAGGTCGTAGTACGCCGCGGGGGCGT
>CAJUOC010000035.1 GCA_910587925.1 uncultured Muribaculaceae bacterium | reverse complement strand
GTGGCCGCCGCGGCGCAAGAGTGCGTCGCGGCGGCTTTATGTGTGTGGCGGGGCGGTGCTCAGCGCTTGGCGTGGGAGCGGCGCTTGCGCAGCACGATGGCCGAGCGGGCGGGCAGGTAGAGGCGCAGCCACTCGACTCCGGCGGGGGCGTAGAGGGGGTCGGGAGTGGTGAGGTGGGTCACGCTCTCGTCGACATTGCCGTAGCCGCCAAATGCGGGATTGTCGGTGCTGAGCCGGGTGACGTAGGCGCCGGCGGGGGCAAGGATGCCGTAGCCTTCAAACGACTTGAAGGGGTTGAAGTTGAATACAAACACCAGGTCGCCGCGCATGAAGGCGAGCACTTGGTCGTCGTCTTTCTCCCAGAGCTTGCGTATGCCGAGGGCCTGGAAGTTGTAGCGGCTCGAGATCAGCTCGACCATGGCATTGTCAAATGCGTTGAGGTACTTGTACTTGAGGTCGTCGCGGTCTACCAGATCCCACTGGCGGCGGGCATACTTGTAGCTCCAGCCGTTGCCCTCGCGGGGGAAGTCGATCCACTCGGGATGTCCCCACTCGTTGCCCATGAAGTTGAGGTAGCCGCCGTTGATGGTGGCGAGGGTCACGAGGCGTATCATCTTGTGGAGGGCGATGCCGCGGGCGACTGTCATGTCGTCGTCGCCGACCATCATGTGCCAGTACATTTCCTTGTCGATGAGGCGGAAGATGACGGTCTTGTCGCCTACCAGGGCCTGGTCGTGGCTCTCGACGTAGGATATGGTCTTCTCGTCGGCGCGGCGGTTGGTCAGCTCCCAGAATATGCTTGTGGGGTGCCAGTCTTCGTCTTTCTTTTCCTTGAGGGTCTTGATCCAGTAGTCGGGTATGCCCATGGCCATGCGGTAGTCAAATCCCATGCCGCCGTCGGCGACCGGGAGCGCCAGGCCGGGCATGCCGCTCATCTCCTCGGCGATGGTGATGGCGTGGGGGTTGACCTGGTGTATGAGCTTGTTGGCCAAGGTGAGGTATGTGATGGCGTTGGTGTCCTCGCCGCCGTCGTAGTAGTCGGCATAGGAGCCGAAGGCCTGTCCCAGGCCGTGGCTGTAGTAGAGCATGGAGGTGACGCCGTCGAAGCGGAAGCCGTCGAAGCGGAACTCTTCCTGCCAGTATTTGCAGTTGGAGAGCAGGAAGTGCATCACCTCGTCTTTGCCATAGTCAAAGCAGAGCGAGTCCCAGGCCGAGTGCTCGCGGCGGTCGCCGGGATAGAAGTATAGGTTGGGGTTGCCGTCGAGGCGTCCGAGGCCTTCGTTTTCGTTTTTGACTGCGTGGGAGTGCACGATGTCCATTATGACTGCTATGCCGGCCTGGTGGGCGGCGTCGATGAGGCGGCGCAGGTCGTCGGGGGTGCCAAACCGGCTCGACGGGGCAAAGAAGTTGCTCACGTGGTAGCCGAATGAGCCGTAGTACGGGTGCTCCTGTATGGCCATGATCTGTATGGCATTGTATCCGTCGGCGGCGATGCGGGGGAGGATGTTGACGCGGAACTCGTCGAATGTGCCCACGCCCTCGCGATTCTGTGCCATGCCGATATGGCACTCGTATATGAGCAGGGGCTTGGTATCGGGGACAAATTTCTTGACCCGCCAGCGGTATGGCTTGGCGGGGGCCCATATCTGGGCCGAGAAGATGTGGGTGTCGGGGTCTTGCACCACGCGGTCGGCATAGGCGGGTATGCGCTCGCCGCTGCCGCCGTCCCACTCGACGAGCATCTTGTAATTCTGGCCGTGGGCCATGGCATCGGCGTCGAATCGGCCCTCCCATACGCCGCCGTCGAGGCGCTGCAGGGCAAAGGCGGGCGCGGGCTGCCAGCCCGAGAAGTCGCCGATGAGGTGTATGGCTGTGGCCGAGGGCGCCCACTCGCGGAATATCCAGGAGCCGTCGGCCTGGCGATGGAGGCCGAAGTAGCGGTGGGCGTTGGCAAAGTCGGCCAGCGAGCCGCTTTGCGATGTAAGCCGCTCCTCGACGCGCATGGCTTCTTCGTAGCGGCCGGTGATGGCATCTGAGTACGGCTCGAGCCAGGGGTCATTCTTTATGATGGGGAGCACCCTGCGGGCGCGCTTGCGTGTGGGCTTTGTGGTCATGATAGTAGATTGGGGCAAATGATTTGAGGCAAATGTAACCAATAATATCGCGCGCGGGCGTGTATGCGCGATATATTAAGAAATTTTAACACTCGCCGCGGGCGTCGCGCTCCATGTCGGGGTATGAGCGGCGCTCGCCCAGGAGCTTTGCCAGGAGTATGAAGCGGTACATGCCGTCGAGCACGGCGTGTACCAGTCCGGGCCATCCGCATCGCCATCCGCCCTTGAGTACGTATGTCTTGAAGGTGCGGTATGCCGGGGCATAGAGGAGCTGCAGGGGGCTGAAGCGGGCGCGGCGGCGCTCCATCTCGGTGTCGGTATAGTTGTTCATCTTGCGCACCCATGTGGCGACGCTCTCATTGGCCAGGTGTATGAAGGCCAGGTCGGTGCGCGAGGCCGGTATCTTTATCTCGGGGCCGAGGTGCGAGGGCCGGGAGTGCACGGCGTAGGGCCAGTGAGCCTCGCGGCGGTTGAAAAAGCGCAGTATGTAGTCGGGGTAGTAGCATCGCATCCACCGCCCCATGAAGTAGTTTTTGATGGGGATGAGATATGCGCGGGGCTCGGGGTCGCGCTCTATCTCGGCATAGAGGTAGCGAGCCAGGGCCGCGGGCACTATCTCGTCGGCATCGACCACGATGACCCAGTCGTATGTGGCCTCGTGGATGGCAAAGTCGCGGTATGCCTCGGCGAGGCGGTGGGCTCCCCGTTCCTTGACCACGACGCGCGCGCCGGCGGCGGTGGCTATTTCGACGGTGCGGTCGGTGCTTTCCATGTCGACGACGAGTATCTCGTCGAAGCACTGCAGGGCGTCGAGGCAGCGGGCCAGGTGCTCCTCGGCATTGTAGGTGTGTACGATTGCGGAAATTTTCATCAGCTACGGATATGGTTTACGCGGCGGAAGCGGCGCAGGATTACATCCTCGGCCTCGGCACCGTCGATACCCAGGGCGGCGGCGTAGAATCCTGCGAAGAGGGTGAGGGCCGCCTCGGAGTCGAGCAGGGTGCCGCATGAGCGTATGAGCGGGCGCAGGTCGCCGACGCCAAACTGCATGCGGTTGATGTCGATGAGCGAGAATGTGTATGTGTCGGGAGCGCCGTCGGCGCCGGGGATGCGGCGGGCCATGACGTTGCCGGGCGTGAGGTCTTTCATCCACACGCCTTTGCGGTGGAGGCGCGCTATGAAGTCGGCCAGAGCCTCTACGAGCCGGGCGAAGTCGGGGCGGCGGTCTACGTGGCGTATCTCCACATAGTCGGGGTGAAGCTGCTCGCTCACATAGTATGAGCGGCGCAGCAGGCGCCCGGGGGTGTACTCCTCGATATAGGCGTAAGGCTCGGGGGTGGGTAGGCCGAGCCGGCGCAGGCGCAGGGCGTTGTGAAACGAGCGGTGGGCTTTGCTGCCGCGCCACCATCCGTAGGCCATGCGGTTGATCAGATGGGGGATGCCGAATGCTTTTACGTTGACCTCGTCGCCGCTCAGCAGGGGGCAGGCGGCCACGAAGTTGCGCCCGCGGTAGATGATGCGGGCGTCGGCCGGCACTCCGCTCTGCACGATGGCGCCGGTGAGGATGTCAATCCCGTCGGGAGCTATGGGCGATGTGACGATTTTGATTGGTTTCATAGACCTCGAGTGTGTCAGTGATGAACGACTGGTATGAATGACTTCTGCGATAATTGTCAAGTGCGCTGCGGCTCATGTCGGCCCGCAGCGTCGGATTGTCGATGAGAGAGGCGAGCGCGGCGGCAAGCTCGTCGGGCTCGTCGGGCGGTACGAGCAGGCCGTCGGCGCCGTGGGTGATGGCCTCGCGCTGGGCGCCGTTGTCGGTGGCCACCACCGCTATGCCCTGCGACATGGCCTCCAGGGCGGCCAGCGAGCTCGACTCGGCCACGCGCGATGGTACCACGGCGATGTCGGCCTCGGCGCGCACCGGAGCCATGTCGGCCACAAACCCGCGCCAGTCGATACGGCTGTCGATGCCCAGCGCCGAGGCGAGCCGCATGAGCGGCATCACGGCGGCGCTGCGGCCCGTGCCGCATATGTCGAGTTGCCAGGGTGTGGCGGTGTCGAGGCGCCCAAGGGCCTCGATGAGGGTGTCGAGCCCCTTCTCGGGGTCGATGCGGCCGGAGTAGAGCAGCCTTACCGGGCGCGCGGGATCGGGCCGGCGCGGCTCCGCGGCGGGGTCGGCGGCGATGGCGTTGGGCACCACATGCAGCTTGCCGCGGTCGACGGCAGGCGCGGTGGAGAGGAAGGAGTCGAGCGCCAGACGCGATACAAATATTATGGCGTCGAGCTCGGCATACAGACGGGCGGCCGAGCGGGTCGTGCGGGCCGGGCGCACCAGGTGGCGCGTGCATATCACACGCACGCGGTCACGGTCGCCGCGCATGAGACGGCGGGCGCGCAGGGCTATGGTGGCGGCCTTGAAATTGTGTACATGCACCACCGTGGGGCCGTCGAGCGAGTCGAGATGCTTGGCGAGCACCACGGGCGACACCACGTCGAGCACTCCGCCGAGCGGCAGTGTACCGGCAAGCAGCCCCTCGCGGGCAAACGGCTCTGATACCTCGGGCCGGCGGCGGGTGATGACCCGCGCCGAGTGGCCCCGCGCGACCAGGGCGCGGCACAGGTCGAGCACGTAGCGCTCGCCTCCGCCCCACACCTTGTTCTGTACCAGATGCACTACGTTCATCGCTGCTCGGGTATGAGATGACGGGCCATGCGGTATGCCTCCAGTGTGGTCTTGAAGCGGCGCATGGCGATGAGATTGCCGCGGGAGCCGTCGAGCCATGCGCGCTGGCCTATATGGCACTTGATATACTGCCACGACGCGCGCAGCAGCGGAGTGCCGGGCAGTATGCGGGCGCCCGAGCGGGCGAGCTCGCCCGCGCGCAGCGACGCGATGCGGTTTTCCTTGCGGTGAAACTCCTCGACGGTCGACACGCGGTAATGGTGTACCGAGCCGGGGAGATCTGCGGGCTGCACCCCGTCGGGACAGGTCACCGAGTCGCCCTCGCCGCGGGATGTCCACGCGGCGTAGCGCTTGTTGAAAAGGCGTATGTGGCGCTGCGGCTCATATCCGCAGTGGCGTATGGGACGGCCGCAGAAGTAGTTGACAACCCGCGCGGCGTATACCCGATGGCCAAATCCGTCGGCCTTGAGGCTGCGCAGGGCGGCGAGCATCTCCTCGTCGGGCACCTCGTCGGCGTCGAGCGACAGCACATAATTGTGTGAGGTGAGGCTCACGGCGTACTGGCGCTGCGGGCCAAAACCGGCGAAATTGCGGCTGGTGACGCGGCAGCCGTAGCGGTGGCATATCTCGACGGTGCGGTCGGTGCTGTAGGAGTCGACCACCACTATCTCGTCGGCAATACCTCGCACGGCATTGAGGCATCGCTCTATATTGCGTTCTTCATTGCGGGTGATGATTGTGACAGAGAGGGCTTCCATAGCATAGCACTTTTCAGAGCACAAAGTTACGAAAAAAAGCGCAAGCGCGAAACATCCGCCCCAAAACGCCGAAAATGCACCCGCCGAGTGCAAAATTACCCCAAAAATGCACCCGCCGAGTGCAAAAATCGCTATATTTGCAGCAAATGGAAAATCTTATCATAATATACAAGAAACTGCTCCGCGAGACAGATACCACCTTTCTGCGCTATCTGTATGAAGAGATAGACTGGAGCAACCGCATAGTAGGTATACGCGGCCCGCGCGGCGCCGGCAAGACAACGCTTATGCTACAGCACATAAAACTTGACCTGCGGCCCGATGAGGTACTGTATGTCAACGCCGACGACATCTACTTCGGCGACCACAGGCTCGTGGACCTTGCAGGGCAAGCTGTGCAGCGGGGTATAAGCTATCTTTTTATCGACGAGATACATAAGTATAAAGACTGGTCAAAGGAACTGAAACTGATATATGACTATTACAGCGAGCTGAAAGTGGTGTTCTCAGGCTCATCGGTGCTTGACCTGAACAAGGGTGCATCTGACTTGAGCAGGCGCGCCGTGATGTACCATCTTTACGGACTGTCGTTCAGAGAATATCTTGAGATGTTTCACGGTATGAAGCTCCCGGTGTTTACTATCGACGACATAGTAGCCCACAAGCCCGAGGCTGCGAAGATAAAGACGCCCCTGGTATACTTCGCGGAATATCTGCGGCGCGGATATTACCCATTTTCCAAAGATAGCAGCTACGATGAGAAGCTCAGGCAGATAGTGAGTCAGACGCTTGAATCGGACATCCCCCTGTTTGCCGATATGCCGGCGTCGATGGGTCGCAAGCTCAAGCGCCTCCTGGCCATAATTGCAAAGAGTGTGCCTTTCAAACCTAATATGAGCAAGCTGGCAGAGCTTGTGGGCGTGAGCCGCAATAATATGCCCGGCTATCTTGATTATGTCGAGGACGCCGGCATGATAGCCCAGCTGGCCGATGATACAGGCGGTATACGGGGGCTGGGGAAGGTTGAGAAAATATATCTCGACAATACAAACCTTGTGTATGCCCTTGCCGAAGGTGATATAAATGTCGGAAATGTGCGTGAAACATTCTTTCTCAACCAGACAAGGGTGAGAAACACAGTACGCGCCTCCCGCCTGTCTGACTTTACCATAGACCGACGCACTTTTGAGGTGGGCGGCAAGTCAAAGGGTATGCGTCAGATAGAGCAGGCCGAGGAGGGGTACGTAGTAAAGGACGACATAGAATATGCAGCCGGCAATGTATTGCCGCTGTGGTGGTTCGGACTCAGCTATTGAGGGTGTCGAAGAGGGCGGAGCAGGCGTCGGAGAGGAGGTCGAGGACGAGCTCGAAGCCTTCGGCGCCTTCGTAGTAGGGGTCGGGGATGTGGTCGTAGCGGGTGGCCAGGGTGCGCACCCACGATGCCATGGGGCGTATCTTGGCCTCGGCCTCTGGCGACGGGGCGAGGGCGCGCAGGTCGGAGATGTTGCCGGCGTCCATGCCGATGATGAGGTCGAAGCGGTCGAAGTCGTCGGGGCGCACCTGGCGGGCGCGGTGGGTCAGGTCGAGGCCGCGGCGGGCGGCGTGCACCCGCATACGCTTGTCGGGGAGCTGACCGACGTGCCAGTTGCCTATGCCGGCCGAGTCTATCTCGAAACGTCCGGCGGCGCCGCGGCTCTCGACGATGGCGCGGAAGATGCCTTCGGCGGCCGGGCTGCGGCAGATGTTGCCCAGGCACACAAAGAGCACGCGGGTCTTTGTCGAGGGCTCCATCACAGGCGGGGGGCTATGAGGGCGGCGATGTACTTGCCCAGGATGTCAAACTCGAGATTGACGCGGGTGCCGGGGCGTATGGAGCTGAAGTTGGTGTGCTCGAGGGTGTAGGGGATGATGGCGACGCGGAAGGAGTCGGGGCGGCTGTCGCATACGGTGAGGCTGACGCCGTTGACTGTCACGGAGCCTTTCTCGACGGTCATGTATCCGGCGGCGCGCATCTCGGGGGTGGCTTCGTAGCGGAATTTGAAGTAGTGGGAGCCGTCGGCCTGCTCGACGCTCTCGCAGACGGCGGTGCAGTCGACGTGGCCCTGCACGATGTGGCCGTCGAGGCGGCCGCCCATCATCATGGAGCGCTCGAGATTGACGGCGTCGCCGGGGGCGAGCAGGCCGAGGTTGGAGCGCTCGAGGGTCTCGCGGATTGCGGTGACGTCGTATGTGCCGTCGGGGTTTAGGGCCACGACTGTGAGGCATACGCCGTTGTGTGCGACAGACTGGTCGATGGTGAGCTCGGAGGCAAAGGTGGAGCGTATGCGCAGGGTCACGTTGCCTTCGTGGCGGATAACGTCGGCCACGGTGGCCGCTTCTTCTACTATTCCTGAGAACATAAGGTAAGGTTTTTGGATTCGATACTGAGTGGACGGGATACGGGCCAGCGCATACGCAGGGTGAGCGTGTGGGCGTCGGCGTCGTATCGGGGGCGCATCTTGCGGCCGTTGACGGTGATGGTGGCCGGCGCGGCGGCGCGGTTGATGACCAGGGTGAGGTCGATGACCGGGGCGGCGCCGGGGTAGGTGCCGGTGGCGCTGACGGTGATGCTGCGGCCTGCGCGGCGGCCGGTGAATGTGATGAGGCGGCGGGCCTCGTCGTCGAGTGATGCGGGCGAACGGCGGTCGTCGTCGTAGAGGGTGTACTCAGAGTCGGAGTCGTCGCCCTCGACGGGATAGTACTGCACGGTGAGGCGCGAGGGGTCGTAGTCGTCGGTGCTGTCCATGCGGTAGTCGGCCATGGGGATGAAGGCGCCGGCGCGGGCAAAGAGGGGCAGGCGGTCGATGGGCGCGGCTACGGTGGCGGTGGTGTGGGGGGCATATACGCGGCAGGGCGAGTCCATGTCGACCCACCGGCCCGCGGGGAAGGTGACCTCACGCTCGACGGCTCCCGGGCGCATGACCGGGGCGACCATCACGTCGCGGCCCCAGAGGTACTGGTCGGATATGGAGTCGTATGCGGCGCCCGGCTCGGTGAAGTTGAGCGGGCGTACGAGCGGATAGCCGCGGGTGGCGTTTTCCCAGGCCAGGGTATAGTTGTAGGGGAGCCAGCGGTAGCGCTCTTTGATGATGTCTTTGATGATGTCGGCGTACTCGGGGTATTTGTACGGCTCGGCATACTGCTGGGCGTGGGTGCGCAGCATGGGCGAGAAGAGTCCGAGCTGAAGCCAGCGCACGTATAGCTCGGGCTGGCGCTCGCTGCCGGGCTCGACGGCAAAGCCGCCCACATCGTGGCCCATGTATCCGAGGCCCGAGAGGCCCGAGTTGAGCATGATGCGCACCTGCGGCTCCAGGCCGCCCCAGCTGCGGGATACGTCGGTGCTCCAGGGAAACACGGCGTAGCGCTGCAGACCGGTGGTGCCGCCGCGCATGAGGCTCATGGGGCGGTCGTCGGGACGGGCGGCGCGCAGCATGTCGTAGACGGTGCGGCTCCAGTCGTTGCCGTAGCGGTTGTGGTACAGGCGGGCGGGTATGCCGCCGTGGTGTATGCCGGTGACGGGGTGCACCTCGGGCTCGCCCAGGTCGCCCCACCAGCCCTCGACGCCCATGTCGGTGAGCAGACGGTAGCGGTCGGCGAGCCAGGCGCGGGTGTCGGGATTGGCCATGTCAAACATGCCGCCCTCGCCGACCCATATCTTGACTTCCTGCGGGCCGCCGGTGGAGTCCTTGACCATGAGGCCGCCCTCGAGCAGCTCGCTGTATGTATCGATGCCGCGGCCGTTGCGCAGGATGTAGGGCTGGCTGATGGCTACGGTACGCACTCCGCGGCGGCGCAGGTCGCGGAGCATACGTGCGGGGTCGGGCCACTGGTCGGGATCCCAGTCGAGGCGGCCCATGTCTTGCTCGCGGCCATACCAGTAGAGGTCGAGCACGATGCCGTCGAGGGGATATCCGGCGCGCTTGAGGGTGTCGACCACGCCGACGGTCTCGGCCTGGGTGCGGTATCCGTAGCGCGAGGTGATGTATCCCAGAGTCCAGAGCGGGGGCAGCGGCTGGCGGCCGGTGAGGGCCGTGAGCTGCTCGGCGACGTCGGCAAGGGTACGGGCGCCGTTGACAAAGTAGTATGTGACAGGCTCGGGGCTCTCGGTGATGTACTCTACGGGATTGCCCAGTATCATGCGGGCGGGGGCGTGGTCGTCAAACACGACTGCAAATCCGTCGGAGGCCAGGAAAAGGGGCATGGTGATGTTCATCTGCGAGATGCGCGGGTCTGAGCCGGTGTAGCCGTAATTCTGACGATTGTACATCTCGAGGGTGTCGCCGCGCAGGTCGAGGCTGTGGCCGCGCTCGCCGGCGCCGTAGAATGAGCCTGTGGCGGTGGTGGCGAGCTGCATGGCGGTGGAGCCGCCGGCTGTGCGGCGCAGGCCCGAGTCGGTGATGACCTTGCCCGGGCCGGCCGATATGGTGAGGGCGCCGGTGCGGTCGTCGACGATGGCGGTGAGGCCGGCCGACGTGGTGAGTGTGGTGGTGAAGGCGTCGGGCGAGAGTATGGCGGGCTTGTAGCCTGTGGGGCCGAGCACTACGGCGCCTGCGGCATGGGCTTGCTGGCCGGGGGCGAGATTGGTCACGCGCAGTATGTCGGGTGTGATGGCGGTGACCGTCACGGCGCGCCCGTCGGGTGTGGTGGTGGCTATCGACTCGGCCGTGGCCAGGCGTGCCGTGGCTGTGGCGGCGAGCGATGCTGCTATGAATGTGGTAAGTATGTATCTCATTTGGATAGGGACGAGGGACGAGTGAAGAGGGACGAGTGAAGAGGGACGAGGGACGAGGGGCGGGTTAGGGGTCGATGCGGTAGGTGTAGCCGCGCCAGTTGATGACGGTGTCGCCGGCTTTGTTGTGGGTGGTGCCGGCGAGTGCCTTTGCCTTGGGCTTGTACCGGCCGCCCTCGGCGGCGGTCACCACGAGCTTGAAGTTTTTGGATGCCTTGAGCTTGGGACCCCAGTGGGTGATGATGCGCTCGATGCGATAATTGTTGAGGTCGTCGAAGAGGCCTTGCAGCTCGGGATACTTGTCCATGTCGGATTTAATCCACTTTGAGTTGGCGTCGAGATATGATATGGCCGATGTTGATGCCACGGCCGGCGCAGCGGGCTGTGCGGCGGGGGCGGTCGGCTCGGCCGTGGCCGGAGCGGTCGGAGCGGTCGGCTCGGCGGGAGCGGGAGCGTCGGCCGGCTCCGGAGCCGTGGCAGCGGCGACGCTCTCCACTGTCTCGGGGGTGGCGTCGGGGGCCTGCGGCGACGAGGGGCGGCCGAGCAGCCAGCCTGCGACCAGCCCGACAATGAGACCTGCGGCGGCGAGTATCACGGCCATGCGGCGCGATGAGCCGGGAGTCGAGCCGGTGTAGCGGAGGTGGTTGACCTTGGTCGAGCCTTCGCGGATATCGTCGAGCAGCTCGTAGCCCTCGACGGGGCTCTCGGTGAGATCGCGCTTGGTGTGTATCTCAAAGCGGATGGGCGAGCCCAGCTCCGACGACACTACAGGCAGCTCAAAGCGATATATGCGGCGCAGCTCCTGGAGCTGGATGAGCGCCTGGGTGGTGGCGGCCAGGTCGAGGTTGCCGCGGAAGGGGAAGTAGCCCGGGCAGCGGATGGCCACATCGGCGCTCTTGAGGTCTGACTGGGTGAAAAACCGTGCTTCGCTGATCTCGACACCGTTGACGGTAATCACGGCCTCGGCGAGCGGAGCCTTTGACGACTGCGAGGTGATGAAAAACGACGCCGGCGAGATGGCCTTGCGGCTCTCGGCAGTCGACACGGGGTCGATCTCCTGGCCGGCGCGCTCGATGGTGACCTGCTGTGTGCGGTCTTCAAATCCCGAGCGCTTCCATATAATCTCGACTGTGCCGCCCAGGGGAGCCAGGTAGGGGCGGTCGAAGATATGATGGTAGATGTGGGGCACAAATCCCTCGGGCGATGTGGCCGGCGGCACTACCGGCACCACCCGGGCCATAGGCACGTCGGTGAGGTCGCTCTGCGGGGCGCTCACGCCCAGCTCGGCATCGACCAGCAGCACACCGGCGTATGGCAGATAGGCCGGCTGGTATAGAGCCGGGCCCATGAAATCTGACAGCTTGCGGCCGGTGTCGCCGCCGTAGCGGCACCAGGCATACTCGCGCCCCTCCGAGGCTACTGTCATCGGCGCATCGCGGTCGACGGGATACTCGCGGGCAAAGGTGGAGTGGAGCTCGGCGAGCTCCTCGGCGCTGACGGCCGGATTGGACACCATGCGTGTGGTGCGGCGCACCACGGCTTCCATCTCCTCGGCCGAGATATCCATGCCGCGGGGCACGAAGATGGTCGTGGCAAGATGGTCGAGCGGCTGGGGCGGGATGGTGCGCAGGATGGTGAAGAAAGTACCCTCGTCGACGTAGCTCAGCAGGTAGAAGAGGTTTTTCTCGGCGGGGTTGTAGTCGAGCATCTCCAGGGCGTGGCGCACGTCGAGGATGTGGCGCTGCACATTTTCCTCGGGGTTGATATTGCGCACGCTCTTGAATCCGCGCATCGACTTGTATATATAAAGTTGCAGCTTATTCATCGCAAAACAGGAAATATGTGCAAAAATAGTGAAAAAAGCCGTAACTCCGATACGCGGCGGCGCGGGTGCCGTCAAAAAAAGATGACGGCGGGTGCGGGGCACGGGGTCAGCGGGCGAGGGAGAGGTTGACGCTCAGGCCGTAGGAGGTGCTGGTGGTGGGATAGGAGGAGGTGGTCACCACGGGGGTGTTGGCCTGGTGGTCGAAGTAGGCGCTCAGGGTGATGCGGCGGCTCATGATGTAGGAGGCGGTGACGTTGATGTTGAAGGTGTTGGTGCCGGAGGTGGGCTGGGTGTAGGCGGTCTCGATGCGGCGGATGAGGGCCTGGTTGTGCTGGAGGCCTACCTCGGCGTTGATGGTGAGGTCGTTGCTGATGCCTTGCTGGGAGCCTTTCATCTTGAGGATGGTGTTGAAGCCTACGATCTTGTATCCGGCGCCGATTTTGAAGCCGCGGCTGGTGGCCTCGACGACCTGGCCGGCCGAGGAGTTGAGGGTGAGGGTGCGCTGGTCGCGGTACTCGGCGTTGAACTGGAGCTCGTTGTTGAGGGTGAAGTTGACGCCGATCAGGGGCGCGAAGCGCTCGGTGATGGCGACCGAGGAGATGTTGAATGGCGACGAGGGGATGGGGCGCCCCGAGAGCTCGTCGAGTGTGAAGCCCAGCTCCTGGCCGCGCAGGCTCACCCAGTTGAGATACGATGAGTAGGAGCCTACGGAATATGTGCACTGGTAGGCGTGGGTGAGGGAGAATGACTTGAAGAAGCGGCGCATGCCTCCGAGGTTGATGAGGCCGTCGTAGGTGACGCGCCAGTTGGGGAGCACGGCGCTGAAGTTGGGGAAGGGCGACAGCCATTGCTTGCGGGGGCTGCGGCCGGTGTATGCGGCGACGAAGGCGGGTATGAGCACGTCGGAGCTGGTGCGCGACACGGTGCCGTTGGCGGGGTCGTATGGCTGACCGGCCTGGGGAGTGCCTTTGATAAACCCGGCGTCGGGGTATGCCGAGCCGGCGTACTGCTCTTGCACGCGGGAGTGCATCAAGGGGATATTGGCCAGGAAGGTGGAGAATGCCTCGGAGGCGTATCCGTCGTCGGCCTTGGAGGTGCGCAGGGCGGTGCCGATGGCGCAGCCGGTCATGGTGAACGAGCCTGCCAGGGAGGTGGGGCGGTCGGCGTACATAAACTGTACCTGTGAGGTGCGGTTGTCGGTGCGGTTCATGGTGAGCTGTATCTTCAGGCCTTTGGCTATCTCGAGGTTTGCCTCAAGGTTGAGCTCGTTGGTGCGCGAGGATATGGCGGGGGATGTCTGGCCGTCGTCGGTCATGAGCCAGCCGCGGTCGAGGGCTTTCTGTATGTATCCCTCGCCCTCGAAGCCGAATGCAAATCCGAGGCCCGGCGACATGGGTCCGTATGACCGGCTCTGGCCGAAGATATTGCCGATGTCTGGGATGAACAGGGGCAGCGACATGGTGCGGGTGGAGCGGTAGCGCACCGATACGTTGCGGGGCGACAGGGCCAGGCGCAGGGCATACTCGCCGATGTGGCGCCAGATGCTCTTCTCGTCTTTCATCACCTCGATGACGGTAAATTTCAGGGCTTTGTCGCCGCGGGTGAGGACTTCGACGGAGTTTTGGTCGATGATGCGGGTGCGGATGGGCACGGCGACGGAGTCGGCGGCGGTGACTGCGGTGACTTTTACCTTGCCCACGCGCAGATTGTGCTTGATGACCAGCGATGTGTCGGGCTTGAGCTCGTATGTGCGCTCGAAGCGCTTGGGCTTGCGGGGGGTGACGGTGCGTGGCCGGGTGTTGGCAAATCGGCGTGTGACTTGCTTGAGGATGGGTATCTTGTTGTAGAATGTCTCGAAGTTGATGCGGGCGTCGGCGTTCCAGGCGGCCTGGTTGGCGATGGTGTTGCCGAGGCGCACTCCGTCGACTGTGGCGCCGCGGTCCCAGCGGTAGGTGGCGTTGTAGCTGACGTTGCCGTTGAGGAAGTCGATGACCGGTATTTTGGAGAATGGGGCGCGGTACTGTGCGGTGAAGGTCTGATTGTAATTCCACGGCGTGCCCATCGACAGTATCGACTGCCACACGGTATCTTTCCACTCGCGGTATTTGTCGGGGAAGAGGCGGCGGTTGACAGCGCCGACGGTCTCCTCGATGCGGGCGTGGGTATTGGAGTTGAAGCTGAGGTTGAGGCTCTTGGTGATGTTCCAGGTGAGGGATAGCTGGCGGTCCCAGAAGAAATTCTTGCTGACCGATACTGGCAGGCGGAACATCTGGTCGGTCTCCGAGCGTGTCTGCTGCTCGAAGTAGTAGCGGGTCATGTTGGTGAGGAAGGAGATATTGTTGGGCAGCCACTGTATCTCCCACTCGCGCAGGAATTTGGCGTTTTTGTTTTTGGACTTTATCTTGCCGAATGGCTTGAACGGGCGTATGAAGGGCGAGTAGGAGTACTGGAGCGAGCCGCGGTAGTCGTTGGTGTACTCATACTCGGTGGTGGGGTCGTTGCGGGTCTGCTTGTTGAAGGAGAAGTTGATGGTGAAGTTGGCGGGGTCCCAGGGCATGGGAGTCTTGCTCTGCACGTCGAATTTGAGGCCGGAGAGGGAGAAATTCTGCACCGTGAGGCGGTCGATGGCGTAGTCTTTGATGGAGTCGCGCTCGTGCTTGTCCTTGGCGTTGTCGAGGGCGTCTTTGAGCAGTACGTCCTGGTCGAGGGGGTTGTATTTGGGCGATGTGATCTCGCGCGACATGGAGTAGTAGACCGGGGCGCGGAGCTTGGCGCCGGCGGGCAGGAAGCGGCCCAGGTCGGCCTGCACGGCGACGTTGTATTGCTTGTAGTCGTCGAGGCGGCGCTCGTTGAGGCTCTGGTCGACGGAGCCGAAGCCGGCGGTCTCGATGTGGGCGCCGACGTTGACGGTGGCGATGTCGGAGAGGTTGAGGGTGGCGTTGGCCTTGGCGGCCCAGCCGCCTGCCTCGTTGAACTCGGTGACTTTAAGCTCGTTGACCCACACGGTACCGTCTTTGGCGACGGAGGAGCGGTTGCGCACGCCGATCATGAGCACGCGCACGTCGCTCAGCGACGGATTGCCCTTGACCGACAGTGTGTTGCGCTCGTTGGCGGGGTCGCGCTCGCTGTACACGATGCCGTATCCCACGCCGGCCTGCTCGTCGCGTTTGGCGGCGTTGCGGGCCAGCTTGAGGTCGACGAGGCTCTGGAGGTCGAGGTCGAGGAAGTTGGCCGTGGGCCACACGCGCTGGCGGTCGGCGGGGTTGTCCTGGTAGTGGTCGGGCGGGGTGAGGGTGAGGGGTACCTCGTATTCGTAGAAATTATTCTTGACGTCGGAGCCAAGGCGGATGAATACGCTCAGGTCGCCCGAGCGGAGGTTGGTGACATTGTCGATGAGCGCCTCGGCGTGTACCCACATCTGGAGGCGCTTGTAGTTGCGCAGGTCGTGCTGGGTATTGCGGTACACGCCGCGGGCGTCGCCGGCCTGGAGGCCGATGACCTTTAGCGACATCGACTGCTCGTTGAGCTGCACTATCTGGCTCTGGCCGGGGTCGGATATGCGGTTGACGCCGGGGGGCAGCACGTAGTTGACCGGCTCGCGCGAGGCGTTTTCCTCGATGTTGACCACCGATACGTCGAGCTGGCCCTCGGCGGGCGCGTCGCCGCGGGTGTTGAGGTTGAAGTCGTATGGGCGCCACTCGCCGCGCACCAGCTCGAGGGTGGCAAAGCGCAGGTGGGTCACCTGGCGGAAGCCGGTCATGAACATGCGGGCAAAGCGCACTGTCGAGAAGTCGCGTATCGAGCCGACGACGCGCTCGTAGTCGCTCAGGGGTATCTTGAACTGGTACCACTCGACGGTCTGATTGGAGTCGTTGCGGGTGCGCACGACGCTCACCTGCTTGTCGGTGATGTAGTTTTTGCCCACGACGAGGTCTTCGGGGCGTATGGATATGCGGTACTGGAAGTATCGCTCGTACTCGTTGAGGGTGTTGTCTTGGTTGATGTCCTCGACGTCGGGGGTGGCGCGGGAGGTCTGGTAGAGGGGGTCGGCGACGTCGTCGGGCGAGAGGGAGTTGCCTTCGACGCCGTTGTAGCGCTTGTATCGGGCCAGGATGCCGAGGCGCTCCTCGTCGTAGTCAAATCCGCGGTAGAAGTGGTAATTGTCGCCGGCGGGGTCGTTGAGGGGCGAGAAGGGGTCGGCCTGCATACGCTCGATGGCGTCGGGGGCGAGGCGGCGGCGGAGCTTGTCGAGGTACTCGGCGTAGGAGCTGAACTCGTACTCGTCGGCGTTGGGCAGGCCGTCGAGGCCCACATCCTGGAGCACGCGGGCGCCCGAGGAGTTGTCAAATGAGTATGTGAGCGAGTTTTGCGAGCTTACGCGTCCCCACACGGTCTGCTGGAGAAACTGGTCGTTGCCGTCGACGGGTATGCCGTTTTCGTAGCTCTTGAGGCCGTCTTTGAGTATGTCCTCGCTCACCTCGCCGAAGTTGAGGTAGAGGTCGCCGCCGTCGTAGTTGGGGTTGGCTGGGTCGAGGAAGGGGTTCATGAGCCAGAATTGCACGTACTCGATGTTGCTCTGCTCGAAGTTGGTATTGTCGAGCCGGCGCATTATGCCGCCCCAGCGGCGCTCGGGGTTGAGCAGGGCGCCCTGGTCGTCGATATTGTCGGCGTCGAGGTTGTAGGGGCCTCGCTCGGTGGGGTAGTAGCTGAGGTTGAGGGTCTGTATGGTGCTCGACTCGCCGTAGCTGAGCTCGCGGCCGGGGAATATCTCGTAGCTGGTGACTTCGCGCACGTATGGATTGGAGAGCTGGTCGAGGTCGCTCTTGATGTATCCCGGGGCGAGGGAGGAGTTGCGCGAGGTAAACATGCGGTCGATGTAATACCAGTTGAGCAGGGCGCGGTTTTTGCCGTAGTCGACATTGTTGCTCAGGGCGGCCTCGGGGAAGAGGGCGTCTTTGCCGGGGTCGTATGGGGTGGAGGCCAGTGTCCAGGCAAATGGGGAGCGCAGGTCGATGCCGGTCTGTGTCGACTCGAAGTCGTCGACATATGACGAGCCCTTGTTGGAGCCGGATTTTTGGGCGTGGGGCAGCAGCTTGGCCCACTCGGCCGTGAGGCTGATGTGGGAGGGCTGTGTGGCGGTGACGGTGGGGATGCGGTTGAGCAGGTTGGTGAGCCACATGAAGTCTTTGTTGTAGCTCAGGTTGAAGCCCACCATGGTGTTGTTGACAATCTCGTCGCCGATGTTGACTTTCTCGGTGAGAGCCTTCTCGGAGAAGTGGAGCACTGTGGCGCCGACGTTGAGGTCTTTGCTGAACTGGTACTGCATGTCGAGCCCGAGCAGTGTCTTGCGCTGCATGGAGAAGAGTGACTGATTCTCGAGTGTCACCGATACGTTTTGCCCTGAGTCGATTATGCTCTGGTTGGTGATGGTGACGATGCCCATGGCGTAGTCGACGGTATAGTCGGAGTTTTCGGTGAGGGTGACGCCGCCGGCGGTGACCACCACCGAGCCGCGGGGCACGTTCATGGCGCCGAGGCGTATCTGCGAGCCGGCCGATGCCTGGTACTCGCCGGTGAGGATAAATTTGTTTTTGTCGGCAAACTGGCGTGCGACCGTCAGGGTGCTGTCGTACAGCTCCTCGTATACATATTGGTCGGCGAGGGCGTCGTTGGCGATGGCGGCGCGCAGGTGTGAGCCGAATGGCTCTGCCACGGGGAATATCACCTTGCCCTGGGCGGGCAGTATGGTGTAGCCGTCGAGGAAGTCGAAGAGGCCGTCGGGGTTGCCTTCCTGATTGGAGTCGAGGCGGTCGAGGTTCATCACCTGGAGCAGGCTCTTGTCGTTGAGGCCGGGCACGGGGATGTAGTTGATCTGTGTGCCGGTGGTGTCGCTCAGATACTTTACGTTGAGGCGGAAATTCTGGCTCTGTATCTGGTAGCCGCCCAGGGAGTACACGTTTTTCATCATCAGCCGCCACATGGGCTCGCGTGTGCTGGCGGTGGTGCTCTTGAGCATCTTCAGGTATAGGGCCTCGTCGGTGGTGGTGATGTCGCCTGAAAACTCGCCCACCTGGTATACCTGGCCGCGGTATGTGTACTCGTATGCGACGGCGAGCACTTCGTCGGCGTTGAGGGCGCTCTTGATGGATATGTAGCCCAGGGTGGGGTTGAGGGTGTATTCGCTCGACGAGAGCAGGCGGGCGCTCTCGACTTTCTCGTAGGCGGTGCCGCCGGTGATGCCGTATGCGTCGAGCGGGGCGAGGGCCTGGGTGACGGTGTTGATGTTGCGCGCGCCGGGGTAGTCGGCCTTGATGACCTGGAGCAGGTTGTTGCTCTGGTTGGTGGGGAAGGGGTAGGCCGGGTTGGGCTGCCAGTAGGATGTCGAGAGCACGCTGCTCTCGCCAAGGTCCTGGAAGGCGACGAAGTTGCGGCTCTGCTCAAATTTGCCGCCTTTGTTGGTGACCCATACCTCGATGCGGGTGATGTTGACGCCCGAGGCCACGTAGGGCAGGCGGGCGGCAAAGGTGTCGTAGTTGTCGCGGAACCACTGCGACAGGAAGTAGTGGCGGTTTTGGTCGTACTGGTCGGCGTTGACGCTGAACTCGGTGGTCTGCGCGCCACCCTTGGTATTGACGGTGCGGCTCTCGGAGTTTTGCTGCGACACCAGACCGGTCACGGTGAGCTTGCCAAACTGCAGCTTGGTCTTGATGCCGAAGAGCGCCGTGCCGCCGCGTATGAGCGACGAGCCGGTGGTCATGCTCACGTTGCCCGCCTCGATGCTCTTGACGATGTCGTCTTCCTTGCCCTCGTATGCCAGCTTGAGATTCTGGCTGTCGAAGTCGAAGGTGGCATCGGTATTGTATGTCATGTTGAATTTCAGGCGGTCGCCTACGCCGGCGTTGATGGTGGCCTGTATCTTCTGGTCGAAGTCGAAGTATGTCTTGCGGCGGGCGGTGAGCGACAGCGAGGGATTGTCGGTGAAGTTGCTCTTGACGCCCATGCTGATCTGCACGGAGCCTTGGGTGCGCAGCGACAGGCCGCCGGGGCCGAAGATTTTCTCCAGCGGCCCGAGGGCAAAATTCATGTCGAGGATGTTGAAGGGCTGCTTTTCCTTGTCGGCGACCAGGGCCTGGTTGCGCTCGCGGTAATAGTCTTGCAGGGAGCGGCGCAGCTGCCAGTTGTCATACTGGGCGGCGGTGAGCAGGAAGGGGGTGGCGATGTCGAAGTCGCCCATGCGCGTGCGCACGATGTAACATCCCGTGGCCGGGTCGTACTCGGCCTCGGTCTTGATATTCGACGGTGTGGCCAGGTCGTATGCCATCTCGTCGGCCATGAGGTCGTCGTAGCTCTGTGGCACGGTCTGTGTGGCGCCCATGGGCAGCATCACGGTGTCGGCGGGGTTGGCCGGCGGCGGGGGCGGGGGATAGGCGGCGGGCGGCGGCGGGGTAATCACCGGGGTATAGTACTGCGCCATGGCCCACGCCGAGCCGGCGACCGCCAGGGCGGCCGCTATGGCGACTGCTCCGGACCGCCTGGCCCGGCGCTTGCGCGCGGCTATGTCGGGTGATGTCTTTCCCATGCAAGATGCCGCCTCGGGCGGCTGCTCTCATCGGCGGAATATCTCCGCGTCGTACTCTGTCTTAACGCGCACGCGCCTCTTTTATTGCCCGGCGGCGCATAGCCCCGGGCTTTTTACCCGACGGCCGGGACAGTGTGTGTTGATATTTTGTAGTTTTAACAATATTTTGCGTTAAATTAAGAATTGTTAATAGACTTTTGTTGCGCTTTTCTCTATCTTTGTGGCAATACTTTAGCCGCAATTATCTTTATTTATTGTAGCTTTCCGTAATTTTCAGTCGAGTCCGGTTATATGCATCGTTTCTATTCTGTTGTCTTAACGTTTATCGCCGTGTGTTGTCTGGCTGCCGCTGCGGCGGGAGCCGGGTCGGGTGTGCGTGTAGGCGCGGAGCGCTCCGATGTGTATGGCCCGCTGCTGGCCGGCAAGCGTGTGGCGCTGTTTTCCAACCATACCGGCGTGTTGCCCGACGGCCGTCATACGCTCGACGCGCTCGTCGCCGACGGTGTCGATGTGAGGGTGCTCCTCGCGCCTGAGCACGGGTTCCGCGGCACGGCCGACGCCGGCGAGGCTGTGGCCACCGGCACCGATGCCGCCACCGGCCTGCCGGTGGTGTCGCTCTACGACGGCCGCCGCAAGGGGGTGCCGCCCGCGGCGATGGACTCGGTGGATGTGGTGGTGTGCGACATACAGGATGTGGGCGTGCGCTACTATACATATTATATCACCATGTGGGAGCTGATGGGCGAGGCCGCGCGCCGGGGCATCGGTTTTGTGGTGCTTGACCGCCCCAACCCCAACGGCATGTATGTCGACGGGCCGCTCCTCGACCCGCGCCACTCTTCGGGGGTAGGGCGCCTGCCTCTGCCGGTGGTGCATGGCATGACCCTGGGCGAGCTCGCCCGCATGATCAACGGCGAGGGCTGGCTGCCCGGCGGCCGCAAGGTGGCGCTCGATGTGGTGCCCTGCCTGGGATACACCCACGCCACGCGGTACGAGCTGCCGGTGGCGCCGTCGCCCAATCTGCGCACGATGCAGGCCGTGTATCTCTATCCCTCGGTGTGCTACTTCGAGGGTACTCCGCTGTCGCTCGGGCGCGGTACCGACATGCCCTTTGAGGTATACGGCCATCCGTCGTACAGCGGGAGCGGCTTTGAGTTTACGCCGCGCAGTATGCCCGGCGCCAAGCGCCCGCCGCTGATGGGTCGCAAGTGCCGCGGCCGCGACCTGCGCGGCATCCCATGCGACTCGGTGATCGCCCGCGGCGTCGACCTCTCGTATATTATCGATGCCTATGAGCACACCGACCTGCGGGGCGACGCATTCTTCACCTCCTTTTTTGAGAAACTCATCGGCCGCAGCGACATCCGCGCCATGATAAAGGACGGCCGCCCGGCCTCCGAGATAAAATCCACCTGGGCTGCCGACGTCGACGATTTCCGCCGCCGCCGTGCCCCGTATCTGCTTTACCCCGACAAATGAGCCTGCCGGTAATCGTCATCATCACCATAGCAGGCTACTTTGCCGCGCTGATGCTGCTCTCGGCTCTGGCCTCGCGCGGCAGCGACAGCCGCACATTCTTTACCGGCGGCCGCCGCGCGCCCTGGCCACTGGTGGCCTTTGCCACGATGGGGGCCGCCATCTCGGGCGTCACGTTTATATCCGTGCCGGGTATGGTCGCCGCCAAGGGCTATGCCTATCTGCAGATGGTGCTCGGCTTCATCGTGGGATATGCCGCGATAGCCTTTGTGCTGGTGCCGCTGTTTTACCGCCGCAACCTGGTGTCGATCTACGGCTATCTGGAGCAGCGCTTCGGCGGCTCGACATACCGCTCGGGAGCGTGGCTGTTTTTCGTGTCGAAGATGCTCGGCGCCGCCGTGCGCTTCTTCGTGGTGTGCGCCGTGCTTCAGCTGCTCGTATTCGGTCCGCTGGGCATATCGTTTGTATTCAACGTCATCGTCACCATCGCTCTCATCTGGCTCTATACCGCCCGCGGCGGAGTCAAGACCGTGATATGGACCGATGCCCTCAAGAGCTTCTGCCTCATCACGTCGGTGATACTGTGCATATACTTTGTGGCGCGCAACCTGGGCCTGTCGGCCGCCGACATCCCCGCTGCGGTGGCGTCGCACCATACATCGCGGATATTCTTTTTCGACGACCCGCGCTCGGCACAGTATTTCTGGAAGCAGTTTGTGGCCGGCGTCTTCATGGCCATCGCCATCACCGGCCTCGACCAGGACATGATGCAGCGCAACCTCGCCTGCCGCGACTCGCGCGGCTCGCAGAAAAACATGATGGTCAGCGCGGTGGTGCAGTTTTTTGTCATCGCCCTGTTTCTGATGCTCGGCACGCTGCTGGTGATGTTCTGCGAGCGTACCGGCACAGCCATGCCCGCCAAAAGCGACGAGCTTTTCGGCATGGTGGCCACCCACGACGCCATGCCCGTGGCCGTGGCCGTGCTTTTCGTGCTGGGGCTGGTGTCGGCCGCATACTCGGCCGCAGGGTCGGCGCTCACATCGCTCACCACCTCGTTTACCGTCGATATCATCGGAGCACACCGCGGCGGCGACGAGCGCCGTCTGTCGAGGGTGCGGCGCGCCGTGCACATGGCCATGTCGGCCTGCATGGGCATCGTCATCATAGTATTCTATTATCTAAGCGAAGAAGACGCCATCTCGGCCGTGTATACCCTCGCTTCGTATACATACGGGCCTATCCTGGGGCTGTTTGCTTTCGGGATGGCATTCCCGACGCGGCCGGTGCGCGACCGCCTCGTGCCCGTCGTGTGCGTGGCCGCTCCCGTGCTGTCGTGGGCGCTCACCCGCCTGCTCAGCGCCCTGTGGGCATATCACACGGGCTTTGAGCTCCTGCTCATCAATGCAGCCTTTACCATGCTCGGCCTTCTGATTCTAAAGCCAAAAACCTAAACATACACCCCAAAGCCACTTTATCTATAAAACAATGGCAAGAGAAAGTATCAACCGATGTGTCTGGCTCGTCGACACCATCCGTCGCTACGGCCGTATCACCCGCCGCGAGCTCGACGAGTGCTGGCAGCGCTCGCCCTACTCGCAAGGCCGGCCACTGTCGCGCCGTACATTCTGCAATCACCGCGACGCAGTCGAGGAGCTCTTCAGCATCCGCATCGAGTGTGACCGCAACAGCTACGAGTACTATATCGCCGACAGCGACGCACACAACGAGAGCATGACCAACTGGCTGCTCAATTCCGTCACCCTCAACGACGTGCTCAGCGGCTCCCGCGACATCTCCGACCGCATATTTGTCGAAGACGTCCCCTCGGCCCGCGACCATCTCGGCCTGGTCATCACAGCCCTCAAGGAGCATCACCCCATACGCTTCACATACCGGCCCTATACCCGCTCTCAACCGACATCAGGCGTCGTGCTCGAGCCCTATTTCCTCAAGCTCTTCAAGCAGCGCTGGTACGTAATAGGCCATCACCGCCTCGAGCGGCGCATCAAGACCTACGCTCTCGACCGCATGACCGACGTCATCGCCCTGCCCGAGACATTCAAAGACGACCCCGCCTTCGACCCCGAGGAATACTTCCGCCACTCATACGGCATCGTAGTGAGCCAGGGCGAGGTGCGCCGCGTAGTGCTCAAAGTCGACCCCCGCCAGGCCAAGTACTTCAACGCCCTGCCGCTGCACCCCTCGCAGCACGAGACCCTGCACGACGACTACTCCCTCTTTACCTACAGCCTGCGCATTACCGACGATTTTGTACAGGAGCTGCTATCCTACGGACCGCGCCTCACCGTGCTCGAGCCGCCCGAGCTTCGCGCGCGCATGTGTACCGAGCTTAGCACCGCTCTGCGAGCATACGAGTAATCCCAATTAGCGTGGAAGCTCGCTGATTTCCATACGGAAGTCAGCGCAAGCCGCGCCGTCGTTGTCGATATGCGCGGCTATTTTTGTGCATAGCCACCTCGCAAAAACTTTCGACAGTATCGATACTTTCGACAGTATCGATACTTTCGAAATTCTCGATACTGTCGAAATTTTCGATAATCTCGAAACACTCGAAAAATTCGCCAAAAAACACGACTTTGCAACCGCCGTAAAATCAGCGACATAGCGACTGGCCGCGAAAAAAGTATGTTTTTAAGCATAAAAAAGTGCCGAAAAAATTTGGAGGGAAAGG
>CAJUOC010000034.1 GCA_910587925.1 uncultured Muribaculaceae bacterium | reverse complement strand
ATTTAACTATTTGGCGTCTTTCGACCAGTAATAGTTACAAACCTGCGCGGACTATGACTATCTACAAGCCCGGCGGTAAAAGATAGAGGGTGCACACCTGCGATAAGGTGTGCACCCTCTGTGGGTCTTAGATGACGCGGATGGTCATTCCTGCAATGTGGGTGGGGTGGGGGTGTCTGCCGCTGTGTGTGGGGGCAGGGCGGGCAGCATCCTGTCGGCCGCGGCCTCGGGGGCGGCCTGTGTCTCGGTCTTGGGCTTCTGCGGGCGACGGCGACGCTGGCGGGGCTTTTCGGCCGGGGTGTCGGCGCCGGCTACGGCGTTGTCGGCTGCGGTGTCGGCCTGCTCATCGGCTGCGGCGGCCGGCTCTGCGGCGCGGGGCTTCTCTGTGGCCGGGCGCGGCTTGCGCTTCTCGGGCTTCGGGGCGCTCTCGGCGGTGTCGTCTTTGGCTTTGCGTGCCTCGGTCTTGGCCGGGGTGTCGGGCTTTGCCTTGGGCTGCGACGGCTGCTGGGCGGCGGGAGCGGCGGGAGCGGCGTCTTTGGCCTTGGCTTTGCGCTTGCGCTTTGAGGCGCGCTCGCCCTCGGCGGTGTCTTCGGCGTCGGGTGTGGCTTCGGAGCGGGTGTCGACTTTGTGCTTTACTTTGTCGGCCTGCGAGGCATTGAGGTCTTTCTCGTTGTGGAGGTCAATCTCGTTGCGGTCGGAGTCGAGCACGCGGTACTCCAGATATGCCAGCGACTGGTCGGGCAGCACTTTGAAGCAGCGGCCGAGCTTGCGGCGCCACTTTCCGTAGAGCGATGTGAAGATGCCTCGCTTGAGGTATGCGTCGACAAAGGGGTGCACATACATGATGAAGTCGCGCACCTGCAGGGTGTTGACGAGATACTCGAGCTTCTCGTAGAGGGTATCGGTGAAGAGCAGCGACGGCTGCACCTCGCCTTTGCCCAGGCACGAGGGACACTTCTCGGCGGTGACGATGGTCAGGGCCGGGCGCACTCGCTGGCGTGTAATCTGCATCAGACCGAATTTGCTCAGGGGCAAGATGTTGTGCCGGGCGCGGTCGTTGGCCATTATCTGGCGCATGTGCTCGTATAGCTGCTGGCGATGCTCGCCCTTGGCCATGTCGATGAAGTCGACCACGATGATGCCGCCCATGTCGCGCAGGCGCAACTGGCGGGCAATCTCCTCGGCGGCCCGGAGGTTTACCTCGAGGGCGTTGCTCTCCTGGTCGTTGCTGGCCTTGGAGCGATTGCCTGAGTTTACGTCGACCACATGCAGCGCCTCGGTGCTCTCGATGATGATGTATGCACCGGAGCGGAATGATACGGTCTTGCCAAAGGATGACTTGATCTGCCGGGTGATGGAGAAGTGGTCAAATATGGGCTCGTCGCTGCGGTACATCTTCACGATATCGCGGCACTCGGGGGCTATGATGCTCACATACTTGGATATCTGAGCGTAGGTGTCGGCGTCGTTGACGTGTATTGACTCGAAAGAGGGCGAGAATACGTCGCGCAGCATGCCTACGATGCGGCTCTCCTCCTCAAATATGAGCGCCGGGGCCTTGGCTTTCTGGGCCTTGGCGACGGTAGAGTTCCAGCATCCGACCAGTGTCTGCAACTCGTTGATGAGCTCGGCGGCGCCTTTGCCTTCGGCCGAGGTGCGCACGATCACGCCGAAGTTGCGCGGCTTGATGCTCTCGATGAGCTGGCGCAGGCGCAACTTCTCTGCGGTGCTTTTGATTTTCTGCGACACGGAGATTTTGTCGCTGAAAGGTATGAGCACCATAAACCGGCCGGTGAATGTGATTTCGGTGGTGAGGCGCGGGCCTTTTGATGAGATGGGCTCTTTGACAATCTGCACCAGCAGCTCCTGGCCCTGTGTGAGGGTGTCGGCTACGGTGCCTTCTTTGTCGATGTCGGGCAGGAGTTTCATTTTCTCTATGGCGGGGACGCGCCGACGGTCGTCGCCAAGGAGCTGGGAGAGGTATGCCTTGTATGAGGCATAGTGGGGACCGAGGTCAAGATAGTGCAGGAATGCATCCTTTTCATAGCCCACGTTGACAAAGGCAGCGTTGAGGCCCGGCATCAGCTTCTTTACCTTTGCCAGGTAAATGTCGCCGACAGCATAGGCGATGTTTCGGGCTTCCTTCTGCAGGGATACCAGGCGGCCTTCCTCAAGCAGGGCGATGGAAACTTCCGACGGCTGCACGTCTACGATTAGTTCACTTTTCATGGGGTATATGTCTGTGTGGATGCGAAAATACCAAAGGACAAACTCCAGTGGCGGCCAAGTGGCGACCGCCGGGTTTGTCCTTTGAGCAGAGAACTGCCGGTGTGAAGGAGTCTTCGTGTATCCGCATCTCCCGCGGAGTGGCGAGCCATCGGGGCCGCCGTGGGGAGAGGCGGATGTCGCAGGCCGGGGCCTGCGGCCGCTTACTTCTTCTTGTGGCGGTTCTTGCGGAGGCGCTTTTTGCGCTTGTGGGTAGCCATCTTGTGGCCTTTACGTTTTTTTCCGCTGGGCATTTTGGCGTTATTTATTAGTTAATAATGTTGTAGTTTCGGTATGACGGGGGTATCGATCAATTCTTGGCGTTTTTCACATCCTCCATAAATACCTTGGCGGGCTTGAAGGCGGGGATGTTGTGCTCGGGAATGATGATGGTGGTATTCTTGGAGATATTGCGGGCGGTCTTCTCGGAGCGGGTCTTGATGATGAAGCTACCAAATCCACGCAGGTAGACATTCTCGCCGCTGGAAAGCGACTCCTTGACTACTGTCATGAATTTTTCTACAGTCTCGAGCACCATAGCTTTGTCGAGTCCGGTCGACTTCGAGATTTCGTTTACGATATCAGCTTTAGTCATTGTCGTATTTATATGTTTAGGTGTCTTTTATGTCGTTGCGAAGGGCCGACGGAGCCATCGGCGGATGCGCCGACTCTTTTCGCAGTGCAAATATCGCAACTTTTTTTTAATTGGCAATAATAAACAGCTGGAATAATGTGATTTTTGCGGCTCTGTCGGTGTAAAGGCTCTCTTACTCGCCCATGGTGCGCAGCAGCTCGTCGTTGTCGCGGGTGCGCTCCATGCGGTCTTTGATAAACTCCATTGCCTCGATGGGATTGCGGTCGGCCAGGAAGCGGCGCAGTATCCACATGCGGTTGAGGGTCTCCTCGCGCAGGAGCAGGTCGTCGCGGCGGGTGCTCGAGGCCATGATGTCGACGGCGGGGAAGATGCGCTTGTTGGAGAGGCGGCGGTCGAGCTGGAGCTCCATGTTGCCGGTGCCCTTAAACTCCTCGAAGATTACCTCGTCCATCTTCGACGATGTCTCGGTGAGCGCGGTGGCGATGATGGTGAGCGAGCCGCCGCCCTCGATATTGCGCGCGGCACCGAAAAAGCGCTTGGGCTTCTGGAGGGCGTTGGCGTCGACACCGCCCGAGAGTATCTTGCCCGAGGCGGGGGCGACTGTGTTGTATGCGCGGGCCAGGCGGGTGATGGAGTCGAGCAGTATCACCACGTCGTGGCCGCTCTCTACCATGCGCTTGGCCTTCTCGAGCACGATGCCGGCGATGCGCACGTGGCGGTCGGCGGGCTCGTCAAATGTCGATGCTATCACCTCGGCCTTCACGCTGCGGCTCATGTCGGTGACTTCCTCGGGACGCTCGTCGATGAGCAGTATCATGATGTAGGTCTCGGGATGGTTGTCGGCGATGGCGTTGGCGATATCTTTGAGCAGTAGAGTCTTACCTGTCTTGGGTGGCGCCACGATGAGGGCGCGCTGGCCCTTGCCGATGGGAGCAAACATGTCGACTACGCGGGTCGACAGGTTGGCCGACGAGCGGCCGGTGAGGTCAAATTTCTCGTCGGGGAAGAGCGGCGTGAGGTGCTCAAACTGCATCCGGTCGCGGATAAACTCGGGCGAGCGTCCGTTGACCTCGAGCAGGCGGGTCATGGGGAAGTATTTCTCGCCTTCGTGGGGCGGGCGCACCGTGCACTCCACTACATCGCCGGTCTTGAGGGCGGCGGCTTTTATCTGCTGCTGGGTGAGGAGTACATCGTCGGGCGAGGGCATGTAGTTGAAGTCAGACGAGCGCAGGAAGCCATGGCCCTCGGGCATTACCTCGAGCACGCCCTGGGTGCGCAGCAGGTCTTCAAAGTCGTATCGCTGCTGCTGGGGCAGGCGCTGGTCGGCCACGACCTGAGCGCGGTCGGCCTGCTTGTTTTTCTGCTTTTTCTTCTTGCCTTGGCCGGGCATGCCGGGTACTTGCTGGCCGGGCTCGGCTATCACCACCGGGCCCTGCGGCTGCTGCATCATCTGGCGGGGCTGCTGCTCGCGCTCCTGCTGGCTGCGGGGTACAAATTTGCGCCCCTCGCTGCGGGGGAAAAATTGGGTGAATTCTCCCGACGGGTGCATCTCGCGGTGGTGCTCGCCTTGCGCGGGCCGGGCTGTCTCGGGCTCTTGCGCCGGAGCGTCGGCCTGCGTATCGGGCTGCGCCGCGGGCTGATTTGCCTCCGGCTCGGCTGCTGCGGCCTGTGGCTCGGCAGCCTCGGCCGGGGCTGCGCTCTGCTCGGCGGCGGACTCGGCTGCAGCCGCCTGGTCTTTCTTGGCGGGGCGGCCGCGGCGCTTCTTGGCAGGAGCCTCGGGCTGTGCCGGCTCTACAGCCTCGGTCGCCTCGGCGGCGGGGGCAGTCTCGGCGGCGGGCTGCTCGTCGGCGGCCTCGGGCTTGGCGCTGCTTTTGCGCGATGCCCGCTTCTTCTTTGGCTCGGCTGCTGCGGCTGTGGCGTCGTTCGCCTCAGCCTGGTCGGCTTTCTTTTTGCGGCCGCGCTTCTTGGCGGTATCGCCCGCAGCCTCGCTGCGCTGGCGGCCGCGCTCGGCCGATGCGGCCGCCGATGCGATGGCCTGCTCGTCGAGTATACGGTATATGAGATTTTGCTTTTGGGAGATGTCGATCTTCTTGAGGCCCAGCGACTCGGCAACTTGCTTAAGCTGCTCGTCGGCCATCTTATCGAGGTCGTTTAAACTATACATATATAATAAATGTGGGGGGGGAGGGTAGGGCGCGATAGGTAGATGGATGAACGGGGGAGGAGGGTCGCACGCCCAAATTGCGCCACAAAGTTACAAAAACCTTTTAATTAAACAAATGCCACGGCAAAAAGTTCGCATCTTTGCCCGCGCGATAATATTTCATTACATTTGTCGGCATTTATCTCAGCGGAGCCGCGGCAGCCGTAATCCCGAAAGACTGACAGTCTAACTTTTTGGCGCGCTCGGTTGTTTCAAAATAAAAACAAATATGAAAGGACGTAATCTATTTCTTATCGGACTGCTGGTGCTGGTGGCGGGTGTGGTGTTGATTATCCTGCATAAAGCCGTCACTACTACGGGTATAGTCATCACCGGCGGAGTGCTTTTCATCCTTGCCGGTCTGCTCAATATGGCAGTGTTTCTCGGCGCAAAGCCCGAGACCAAGGCTCAGCGCGGGATGTTCTCGGCCGTATTCAGCTGGGTGAGCAGTGCCGCGGCTGTCATACTCGGCCTGGCGATGCTGATTTTCGAGCCTACATTTGC
The DNA here is from genome assembly GCA_910587925.1 of uncultured Muribaculaceae bacterium. Classification (GTDB taxonomy): domain Bacteria; phylum Bacteroidota; class Bacteroidia; order Bacteroidales; family Muribaculaceae; genus CAG-873. The sequence continues at coordinate 18,916 of CAJUOC010000034.1, read as the reverse complement.
CGCCCTCGTCGCCTTTATGTTTGGCGTACTGATTGCGTTTGGGGCGCTGTACCAATTCTTTCTGCTCGCCTACGGCTGCCGTCCGGCGCGACTGCCCGGCTGGCTGTATGTGATACCGACCGCCCTGGCTGCCGGCGCCGTATACCTGTTCATAGCCCGCGACGAGACACTCACCGGCGATATGGTGCTTCTCATCACCGGCGTGGCCTTGGCAGTATTTGGCCTGGCGACAGTCGTCGAAGGCTCGATGATAGGCGGTTACAACCGCGCGCGCATCAAAGAAGCCCGCAATCCCCGTCCGCTCGACAGCACAGCCGACACTCCCAAGGCCGAGACTGCTGCCGCTGCCCCCGCCGAGCCGGCCAAGCCGCTCGACCCCTCCCACGACACCACACCCGCGCAAAATTGACGCCAAGCTCATCCGTCGGAAAAAATAAGTCGGGCGACTTCTCACGAGGTCGCCCGACGCTGTTTTAATGACTTAAAACAATTACATAACTAACATAAAACACATTTCTTTGATGACTGCCGCGACTGTGGCGTGCAGTCTATACTAACCCTAAAACTGAAATGATTTTCAAAATCTTGAGCGCAAAGATACTACTTTTTTCTGATATTTCAGCGGCGCGGGGGCGCTATAGGGGCTATTTTTGTATTGCAGGTGTGTAAGTGTCATGTATTCAGTGTGTTGAAAATTGCACAAATGATGTGAAAATGTGTTTGGATTGGCGCCGAAATACGATTTTGGCGCATTTATAGGCCAAATGTGAATTTTGTTTGCTACCTTTGCCAATGCTTATTATATACTAATGGAATTTAAAGCCAGTCAAATAGCAGCAATGGTAGGCGGAGCGGTCGAGGGCAACCCCGATGCCGCCGTATCAACTTTCGCAAAAATCGAGGAGGCCGGTCCCGACGCCATCACCTTCCTTGCCAATCCAAAATATACACATCATATATATGACACGCAGGCATCGGTGGTGCTGGTGCGCCGCGATTTCGAGCCGGAGCGCCCTGTAAGCGCCACCATGATACGTGTCGACGACCCTTATGACACTCTGTCGCGCCTGCTTGAGTTTGCGGCGCAGGCTCTCACCCCGCAGCCGTCGGGTGTGGAGCAGCCCTGCTATGTGGCCGAGGGTGTCGATGTGCCGGCCGACGCATACATCGGCGCATTTGCATACATCGGTGCAGGCGCCTGCCTCGGCAAGGGTGTCAAGATCTATCCCCAGGCTTATGTGGGTCCGGGTGTCACTCTGGGCGAGGGTACGGTGGTGTATCCCGGTGCGAAGATTTACCATGGCTGCCGCATCGGCGCGCGCTGTATCATACATGCGGGCGCTGTAATCGGCTCCGACGGCTTCGGATTTGCCCCGACGGCCGACGGCTCCTATCATAAAATCCCGCAGATAGGCATCGTGGAGATTGCCGACGATGTGGAGATCGGCGCTAATACCACGGTAGACCGCGCTACTATGGGCGCCACCCGCATCGGCCGCGGCGTCAAGCTTGACAATCTCATCCAGGCGGCCCACAATGTCGAGATCGGCGAGCACACCGTGATGGCCGCGCAGGCCGGTGTGGCCGGCTCCACCAAGATTGGCGCCCACTGCATGGTGGGCGGTCAGGTGGGCTTTGCCGGGCACATCACCGTGGGCGACCGTGTGGGGCTGGCCGCGCAGAGCGGAGTGGCCCACAGCATCCCCGCCGGCGCCAAGATGATGGGCTCGCCTGCCATCGACGCCCGCGATTACATGCGCCAGACCGTATATATAAAGCGCATCAAGGAGCTGGCCGACCGTATCTCGGCCCTTGAGCGCGCATCCAAATCCGATAAATAAGACCCGATATATGAAACAGCTCACACTGACCTCATCCTTTACCCTCTCCGGCAAGGGCCTGCATACCGGCCGGCATATCACAGCGGAGTTTGCACCCGCTCCCGACAATCACGGCTACAAGATACGCCGCACCGATCTCGACGGCCAGCCCGTGATAGACTGTCTGGCCGAGTATGTCACCGCCACCACCCGCGGTACGGTGCTTGCCAAGGGCGACGTGACCGTCAGCACCGTCGAGCACGCCATGGCCGCTCTCTATGCCGCCGGCGTCGACAACTGCCTCATCAGTCTCGACGGCCCCGAGATGCCCATCCTCGACGGCAGCGCACGCCCCTTCACCGAGGCTATAGCCGCAGTCGGGCTTGCCGAGCAGAAGCTGGAAAAAGATTATTATATCGTAAAGCAGAAAATCGAGGTGTCTGATGCCGTGAGCGGCTCCAAGATAATGATACTGCCCGACGACGAGTTCAGCGTCGAGGTCAAGGTCAATTTCGACTCCCCCGTGCTGGCCAATCAATATGCCTCGATGGAGCACATCGAGGAGTTTGCCGCCGGAATCGCTCCCGCCCGCACATTTGTATTTGTGCGCGAAATAGAGCCTCTGGTGTCGGCCGGCCTCATCAAGGGCGGCGACCTCGACAATGCCATCGTGATATACGACAGCCCCATCGACGCCGCCCGTCTCGACTCGATCGCCGACCTCATGGGCGTCGAGCACCGTCATCCCGAGAAGTACGGCTACATCAACCCGAGTCCGCTGCAGTACGACAATGAGCCGGCGCGCCACAAGCTGCTTGACGTCGTGGGCGACCTCGCTCTCATCGGCCGTCCCATCAAGGGCAAGGTGATAGCCACCCGCCCCGGACATACCATCAATACCACCCTGGCCAAGGACATCCGGCGCGAGATCAAGCGCCAGGACATCCAGGCACCCATCTACGACCCCAACCGCGAGCCGCTGATGGACAACAACCAGATACGCACACTGCTGCCCCACCGCTACCCCTTCCTGCTCGTCGACAAAGTCATCGAGAAAGGCGCGCAGTACATCGTAGGTGTGAAAAACGTCACCACCAACGAGCCCTTCTTCCAGGGCCACTTCCCCCAGGAGCCCGTCATGCCCGGCGTGCTCATGGTAGAGGCCATGGCCCAGACCGGCGGTCTGCTCGTGCTCAGCACCGTGCCCGACCCCGAGAGATACTCCACATACTTCATGAAAATCGACAACGTGAAGTTTCGCCAGAAAGTCGTGCCCGGCGATACACTCCTCTTCCACGTGTCGTTTATGACCGAGCTGCGCCGCGGCTGCGCCGTCATGAAAGGCCGCGCCTTTGTGGGCGAGAAGATAGTGTGCGAGTGCGAGTTCATGGCACAGATTATCAAGAATAAATAACCCGCGATTCATATCTCATGAAACAACCCTTAGCATATATCCATCCCGCCGCAAAGATACCCTCCAGCGTGGTCATCGACCCCTTCGTGACCATCGACCAGAATGTCGAGATAGGCGAGGGTACCCGCATCCTCTCAGGCGTGACAATCCTCGAAGGCTCACGCATCGGCGCCAATTGCACCATCTTTCCGGGCGCAGTCATCGGCGCCGTGCCCCAGGACCTCAAGTTTCAGGGCGAGGACACCCTGGCCGTAGTAGGCGACAACACCACCATCCGTGAGTGCGTCACCATCAACCGCGGTACAGCCGCCCGTGGCAAGACCGTCGTAGGCAACAACTGCCTCATCATGGCCTACAGCCACGTGGCTCACGACTGCATCGTAGGCGACAACGTAATCATATCCAACGCCACCCAGCTCGCCGGCGAGGTCGTCGTAGACAACTACGCCGTGATTGGCGGCGGTACACTCGTGCACCAGTTCTGCCACCTCGGCTCCCACGTGATGATACAGGGCGGCGCCCTTATCAACAAAGACATCCCGCCCTTTGTCAAGGCAGCCCGCGAGCCCATCGCATATACCGGCATCAACTCCGTGGGTCTGCGCCGCCGCGGATTCTCCAACGAGACCATACGCGAGATACAAGACATCTACCGCTACATATACATGTCGAGCCTCAACGTGTCCGACGCCATCGAGCGCATCGAAGCCGAGCTGCCCGCCACCAAGGAGCGCGACGAAATCACACAGTTTATCCGCAACGCCAAGCGAGGCATCATCCGCGGATACTTCTCATAAACAGGCAGGCGGGGCGGACGGTCCGTCGCCGGCCTTTCCTGTAAAGGGCCGGAGGAAAGTCCGGGCAACGCAGAGCGCCACCCTCCCCTCGGGGAGCCGGGGGAAACCTCGGAGCAGAGTGACAGAAAACAACCGCCGCGCGCCCGCTCCACATCCCGTGGAGCAGGCGTGCGGTAAGGGTGAAAAGGCGGGGTAAGAGCCCACCGGGCACCACAGCGATATGGTGTGCCGCACTCCTGATGGGTTGCAAGGTCAAGTACACCGGCATACAAGGGTTGCTCGCCCTTTGCCGGGGGGTAGACTGCTCAGATAAATGACGGACGGTAAGGCACACGTGTGTCCCCTCGCGGGACATATACGGCGCCCCCACATAACCCGGCTTACAGCCCGCCCCCGCCGCCTTTTTTAATATCTCATCACAATGACCAACGACTGGTGGACATCTCCCGCCCAGGCCGACGACGGCCGCCTCATCATGGTATCAGGGCGCCGCGACATCGACGCATTCCGCTCCAACCCCCGCTTCAGCATCCGCATCAACATCACCTGGGAATACTCCGACGCCCCCGATGCCGGTATGCCTTGCGATGCCGATGCCGCCCTCATGGAGCAAGCCACCGACTCACTCCAGGCCATCCTCAAGGCCGACCCTGTGGCCGTACTCACCGGCATCTATACCGGAGCCGGCCGTCGCGACTGGGTATTCTACACCCTCTCGACTCACATCTTCCAGAAAAAACTCAACGAAGCCCTCGCCCCGCTCCCCCTGCTCCCCTTGCAGATAACCGCAGAAAACGACCCCGGCTGGGAAGAATACGCCGAGATGCGACTCACCGAGATTGAATAGCCCATCGGACATCAATCACGGGTAAGACCGACGTTAAATAAGGTTAAATTTGCCATATTCCATCGGCAGCGTAAGACGAAATACGTTATATTTGTACCTGCTTTTAAGCATCACACTACGGGGCTGACTGGTTTTGACAGCGTGTAGAAGCGGTGTGTAAGCGTGCAGAGACATGATGTTCGCTCTCTCAAATACCGTGCATCAAAAATTTAATTGGCGAAAACAACTACGCTCTCGCTGCTTGATTGAAGTATAGTAGATCAGCTTAATCCCCGCGACAGTCGCGGGGACGGGACATCGCCCGATTGTCGTCGTCCCGAGACTAATCGACAAGGCGGTGCAGCTAAATCGGGAATAGGCCCACGGCAGCCTGCGGCTGCGGGCCGAAATTCAAAGCAGGATAAGGCATCGATTGGCCGTCTTCGGCCTGCCGGCGCACGAAAACTAATCGAAGACTACGCACGTAGAAAGCCCATTGATTCCGCGTTTGGACGAGGGTTCAACCCCCTCCAGCTCCACTTGCTACTACGGACACTCTGTAGACTAAATCAGACTTATCGTCCGTTGACGCTTTGCAAAGCAAAGAAACCGCAGACTATCAATTAGTTCTGCGGTTTTTTCGTGTCTAATCCTTTCGCTTACTTTCTTGTTTATAAAAAGTTTGCAAAACCGATCAGTACGCATGCCGTCAGCAAGACAGCGATTTTCCGGACTGACGCCTTTTCCTTGTAGAGAAAAACGCCGACGAAAATCATCGCGAGCGGTGAGAATGCCCCGTTGAGCGGTATGAGAAAGCTTAACTCGACTCCCGAATTTATAATGCGGTTCGTCAATATGAGGCATATCACCTGCAGCAGTATAGACAGAACCGTTGGTATCGGGTAAATCCCTGTGTCTGCGGCCGGATTGCCGTTGCTCCCGGAGAGAACATCGTCGCAATCAAAAATAGTCCGATTGTGGTTGTAGGTAGGTTGTCCATGATGTCTGCTTATTTTACCTGCTACGCCTATTAGGGCGCAGGCCACGACAAGCAGCGTGATTTATGCCGACAATTTGCAGCGCGATGGCTCCCGAAAAAAGCAATACGGCCGTCGGCGACGCCGTTTTTTGATGTTAGACTCGTTTCATGCGGATTTTCATTTATTTTTCGAGAAGTGTGGCTGTTATGCCAAACATACAGGATAAATAAATCGGTGGTTGTATGATATGAATCCGTGATAATGATGCGATAATCCGCATTTTACATTACTTTTGCAGAATGAATGACAAAAACGGAATCATATATTGCAAAACACCGCAGGAGTTCAACCGCATGGACGGTACGCTGGTCTTTACCAGCCCGGGGCAGACGGTCGTTTTTCAGGAGTACGGAGAGCCGTTCCGGCCGGCAGAGGGCAATTGGGCGTCATGGTGCATCCCGATTTCATCCGAGGTACGGCACCGGGGCGCGACATCGGAAATTACGTATTCTTTTCATATGAACCTCACGAGGCTTTGCACCTGTCGGAAGAGGAAATCGGACGATTACCTGACCGCCGTGCGACCGATTACACCGAAACTATTTACATGAAAGTCTATGGATATAGAGCAAGTACGTAATTATTGCATGTCAAAACCATACGTTACAGAGGACATGCCTTTCGGGTCGGAATACGTCGTATTTCGGATTGGGGGCAAGATTTTCTGTTGTCTGGCACTTGTGCTTGGCAACGTGGTTCAGTTGAAATGGAATCCGGATGAATTTGATGAGGCCATCGACAAATATTCCTATGTCTGTCAAGCATGGCACTGGCACAAACGCCACATGATTCAGTTTGACCTTGATGAGGCCCCGATTACGGAAGCTGTCGCCAAGGATTTGATCGACCGCGCATATTCGTATGTGAGAGGACGGTTGCCCAAGAAAATCCAAGCGCAATGGAGTTGACTTGGCAGTCTCTAATCGTCGCAGGCCGCTTGGCCAAGCCAAGAAAATCAGACATTAATTATTGTATATGAGAAGAATCGACACATGCGATGTAAATGATTATCAGACGCTCGTAGAGATATGGGAGCGTTCGGTAAGGGCGACCCATCCGTTTCTGACTGAAAAAGACATAATGGATATCAGGGAGTCTCTAATATCTAAATTTTTTAAGGCTGTAAGCCTATATGTGATTTTTGAGGAAGAGACAATTGCCGGCTTTATAGGATTGTCCGGCCGTAGTATTGAGATGCTGTTTGTTGACTCCAACTGTATTGGTAAAGGATTGGGCTCGAAGCTCCTTGAATTTGCAAAGTCATCGGGTGCTGATTCAGTCGATGTAAACGAACAGAATCCGCGTGCGTTAGGATTTTATCAAGCGCGTGGTTTCCGTGTAGTGGGGCGCGACCGGTGTGATAGTGACGGCAGACCGTTCCCGATTCTCCATCTCAAACTTTAATGCGCAATGGAAATACGAAGGTATGAGAGGAAAGACTTGGAAATGATAACTGTCATTTTCCGAAATACTGTTCACAAGGTCAATATCAAGGATTATACCCAAGAGCAGGTGGATGCCTGGGCTCCTGATTTTATTGATAAGGAAAAGTGGAATAAAACCTTGTCTGAACATTATACGTTTGTCGCTGTCAAAAACGATGCTATAATTGGATTCGGAGACATTGATGATTCCGGCTATCTGGACAGACTATATGTCCATCATGATTATCTGAGGCAAGGAGTGGCAACTCTGATATGCAACAAACTCGAATCAATGATAGATGTAGACCTGGCAATCATTACCCACGCATCACTGACCGCAAAGCCATTCTTTGAAAAACGGGGATATAGAATTGTGAAAGAACAACTTGTAGAAAGAAATGGTGTATTCCTGAAAAACTACATAATGGAACTGCCCGGTCCCGGAAAGGCGAGTCTGTCTGACGGTGCAGAGTAATGGAATCGTCACTGTCTCGCCCCGGGGACTACTGCCAAGTGGTGAGTGGCCGTAGTGTCTATCGAGGTGTAGAGCGATTTTGCATGCCTCCGCAGAATTGCGCACTCTTTTGACTATTGTGTGCTTAAATGATGTTGGTTACCTTTGCATAGGTAATATTTAGTGTATATTATTATGACAAGCGAGAAAGAAAAAATGCTCTCCGGCGGGTTGTATGATGCGAATTATGACCCCGGGCTGATTGCCGAGCGCAAGCATTGCAAGGCCGTGCTGCATGAAATCAACGCGTTGTCGCCAAGCTCAGATGAGAAGCGATATGAATTGTTCCGCAAGATATTGGGCAAAGTAAAGGGGCAATTCATCATCGAATCACCATTCCACTGCGATTACGGATACAACATAGAGTTGGGCGAGAATTTCTATATGAATGTCAACTGCGTCATACTCGATGAGGCAAAGGTCACATTTGGCGACAATGTCTTCATCGCTCCCAACTGCGCTTTCTATACAGCGGGGCATCCGTTTGACGTGGAGCAGCGCAACCGTGGCCTTGAATATGCCAAGCCTGTCAGTGTCGGCAATAATGTGTGGATTGGCGGCAATGTGGTCGTGGTGCCGGGAGTGACCATTGGCGACAATTGTGTGATAGGGGCCGGCAGTGTGGTTACAAAGGATATTCCGGCCAACTCGCTTGCCGTGGGCAACCCTTGCAAAGTGATACGGAAAATCTGAAAAGTACTTGCAACCCTCATGCCCTTGTCTGCAATGGCTTGAGGATAACAAGTGACGTAGAATCGCTTGCCGGCCGAAGATTACAGTGATGCCAGCATGTCGCGGAGGACTACGGCGTTGTTGTGGGCCGCGTCGTGTGAGGAATAGAGCAGGGTGACCTTCGGCTTGTCGCTGATTGTCTTTTTCAGATCGGCAAAGGCCGGATTTGACAGCAACTCCTGTCTGTATCGCTGCTCAAAATCCGTCCATTCAGTCTGAGGATTGGCATGGAACCATCTGCGCAACTCGGTCGACGGCGCAATATCCTTGTCCCACCGGTCGTAGTGAAACGTCTCGTGGGACAGTCCCCTCGGCCACAGCCGGTCGATATATATTCTGAAGCCGTCGTCGGGAGATGCCGGCTCATAAGCACGTTTTATGTCTACAGTCTGTTTCATACAAGTGAGCGAGATGCTGCAAAGGCTCATTATTCCGACTTGGAGATGCTGTCAAGCCATCTTGAAAACCGGCGATAGATGAGATACATCCCCAGGCATAAAAAGAACGTAATCAGGCCTTTGGCAAGCGGATTCAACAAATCATGCGTGCGGAGATACCGGTTGCCGACAGACATTATCCCGGCATATACTCCGCACATGATTATAAACAATATAAAAGCGAAAAAGTATTTCCTCGGTTTGCGCCCTTTTATCATCGTATTGGAAATTGTGTGATTGCGAGCACAAAAATACACATAAAACGGCGAAATCGCTCAACTGCCGTATAAAATGACCGCCGCCGGCGTGATGTCGCCGCGGCGGTCTGTCTTCTATTGCGCGATTGCCCCCCCGGCAATCGCGCCGTGGTCATTTCAGGTATTTACGGTAGAATGCTGCAATCTCGTCAAACGGTATCTTCCCGAGGTCGTCGTAAAGGTCGCAGTGGGTGGCGTCCTTTACGGTGAGCATCTGCTTGTCGTAGCCCTTCAGCAGCGCAAACGTATCCTTGCCGAAGTAATACGAGTGGGCCTTGTCGCCGTGTACGATGAGCACGGCGCGGTCGAGCTCGTCGGCATAGTCGTAAAAGCGGAAGTTGATGAATGGCAGGGCCGAGGTTTCGTTCCATCCGTCGGTGGAGTTGCCGCTGCGGGGATGGAATCCGCGCGGAGTCTTGTAATAGTCGTGATAATCTTTGACAAACTGAGGCGCGTCGGCCGGGAGCGGGTCGACCACACCTCCGGCGCGCTTGTATGCACCATTGCGGAAGTCCTCGGTACGGCGGGCGGCCAGCTCGGCGCGCATGTGGTTGCGGGCGGCCGCAGAGTCGTCGGCATCGAAGTATCCGCGGGCCATCACGCGGGTCATGTCGTACATGGTCGAGGCTACGGTGGCCTTGACGCGCGGGTCGTTGATTGCCGCCTGTATGGCGATGCCGCCCCAGCCGCATATGCCCAGGATACCTATGCGGGAGGCATCGACCTCGGGCTGTACCGAGAGGAAATCCACCGCGGCCGAGAAGTCCTCGGTATTGATGTCGGGCGAAGCCACGCGGCGGGGCATACCGCCGCTCTCGCCCGTAAACGACGGATCAAAGGCAATCGTAAGAAATCCGCGCTCTGCGAGTTGCTGTGCATACAGCCCGCTCGACTGCTCCTTGACCGCGCCGAAAGGCCCGCTTACAGCCAGGGCAGGCAGCTTGTCGCCGCCCGTCTGCCGCGGGATGTACATGTCGGCCACCAGAGTGATGCCGTATCGGTTGACAAATGTCACCTTGCGATGATTCACTTTGTCGCTTTTGGGAAATACCTTGTCCCACTCCTGTGTCATGGCCGGGGCATCGACCGCGGCCATACGAGTATCAGTGTTGATATCCATATTCTGAGATTTTAGAGAAAACGCGCCGGCGATAAGCGCCAGGCAAGTCAGATACATTTTCATACCGCAAAATAAGGACAAACCGGCGCCCCGACGCTTACCCGTATGACGGCAATGCCTACCAAAAACGGATACATATGCCGATAATTCGATATTTTAGCATTATCTTCGCGGTATGGAACGGCCGACTATCAATCTCGACTCTGTCGATACATACAACAAGCTGTACGGACTGCATACCCATCATCCGCTGGTGACGGTGATCGACCTCAAGGATGCCACCCGCGCGGTAAACCACGTCACGATAAATTACGGCGTATATGCCATCTTTCTGAAAAACGGCGCCGGGTGTACCGTGCGCTACGGGCGCCGCAGCTACGATTATCAGGATGGCACCGTGGTGAGCTTCTCGCCCGGGCAGACAGTGGAGGTCGATATGGAGCGCGACGAGGTGGCGCCCGACGTGATCGGGCTGATGTTTCACCCCGACCTGGTATACGGCACCCCGCTGGCCGATAAAATCAAGACATTCTCCTTTTTTGATTACACCGAGATGGAGTCGCTGCATCTGTCGGAGACCGAGCGGGCGCAATTCATGCACTGCCTGGAGCAGATACGGCATGAGATGGAGCATCCGGTCGACCATCACACGGCCGCGCTCCTGTCGGCCACCATACAGCTGCTCGTCGAGTATCTCCATCGATTCTACGACCGCCAGTTTATCACCCGGCACAAGGCCAATTCCGAGGTGGTGACCGCTTTCCAGCGCCAGCTCAAGGAGTACTTCAGCCGCCCCGGTGAAGCCCGCGGGCTGCCGGCAGTATCATATTTTGCCGCCAAGGCCAATCTCTCGGCTGGGTATTTCTCCGACCTGGTGCGCAAGGAGACCGGTACCTCACCCAAAGACATCATCGCCCTGCACGTGATGGCTGAGGCAAAACACCGCCTGGCCACCGGCACAGCCGACATAAGCCGTATAGCATACGACCTCGGCTTTGAGTACCCGGCACACTTCACCCGCATGTTCAAGCGCATGACCGGGCTCAGCCCGAGCGCATACCGTGCAGGTCTCGCAGCCGTGCGCGCCTCGTCGTAGAGAGTACAGCAGTAGGCAACGAGCGAAGTCGGGCGACGATTATATTTATGCCCGGCGGGGTGGGGCGCTCAGCCCTTGAGGCGCTCGCGTATGTCGGTGGGCGTCTCCCGGTAGCGGTCTTTGTAGCACTTGCCGAAGTATGCCGGCGACGAAAATCCCACCTCGTATGCAATCTCTGCCACAGACTTGTCGGTGGCCGTGAGCAGGGTGCGGGCCTTGGCGAGGCGCAGATTGCGCAGCAGCTCCACCGGCGAGTAATTGGTGAGCGCCTTGATTTTGCGGTAAAACTGCGTGCGGCCAAGCCCCATGCGCTGCGCGATGGTGTCGACGGTGAGGTCGGGATTGGACATCTCGCTGTCGACCAGCGCCACAAAGCGCCTGTAGAAGTCGCTGTCGATATCGCCCACGGCGCCTGTATCGACTGTCTGCACGGGCGCTGCGGCGTCTTTACCCATGGCGGCGGCGCCAAGTATGCGACGTCGGTTTTCGATGAGGGAGCGGCAGCGTGCCACCAGCACTCGGGCGTTGAACGGCTTTGATATGTATGCGTCGGCGCCGCACTCGTAGCCCTGTATGCGCTGCTCGTCCATGGAGCAGGCCGTGAGCATCAGCACCGGGATATGCGAGGTGGCCTGCTCGGCCTTGAGCCGCCGGCAGCACTCCAGGCCGTCCATCAGCGGCATCATCACATCGCAGATTATCAGGTCGGGCACGTATCGGGCCGCCAGTTTCAGGCCCTTGGCGCCGTCGGGAGCAGAGATTACGGTGTATGTGTCGGCCAGTATCGATGTGATGAGCGAGCGTATGTCGGGATTGTCGTCGATGACCAGTACCACGGTCTTGTCTTTGTCGACCTCGGCCGGCACGGCTATCTCCTCCAGCTCAAGACTCACATCGCCCTGCGTGATGCGCGACGCCGGGACGACGGCCTCGCCCTCCACATGTCTCACGGGCAGCGACACCGTAAATACCGAGCCGGCGCCCGGCTCGCTCGATGCGGTGATTTCGCCGCCGTGGAGCTCGACAAACGCTTTGGCCAGCGACAGCCCGATGCCCGAGCCGTTGGGGTGAATCTTGTCGACCTGGAAAAACCGCTCGAAGATATGCGACAGGTCTTCGGCGCAGATGCCCTTGCCGGTGTCGGCCACGCTGATGATGACGCGGCGGCCGTCGGCGCCGAGCGCTACGGTGATGTCGCCGCCCGCGGGAGTGTACTTGAAGGCGTTGGATATGAGATTGAACATCACCCGCTCGATCTTCTCGGCGTCGATGGCTGTGACATATGAGGCGCCGGGCTTCACGTCGAGCCTGAATCTGATGTCGCGGCTCACCGCTATACTTCTGAACGACTCACACCACTCGCCCAGGGGCGCCGCCAGGTCGGTCATGGCGAGGTTGAGGTCGAGCTTGCCGTTTTCGTATTTGCGGAAGTCGAGCACCTGGTTGATCAGCCGGCGCAGGATGCGCACATTCTTGTTGGCGATGCCCAGCACGGCCTGCTGGTCGGCGGTGAGGTTGCCGGCCTCCATCAACTGCTCCACGGGGCCGGCTATGAGCGTGAGGGGAGTACGCAGGTCATGCGATACGTTTGTGAAAAACATGAGTTTTGACTGAGTGGCCTCCTGCAGCTGCTCGTTGAGCGCTATCATGCGGTCGCGCTGCTGCTCGAGCAGACGGTTTTTCTCGGCCAGGTGTGTCTGATGCTGCTTCCTCACCCAGAAAGCGCGCAGCATACCGAATATCACGATAAACAGCAGCGCCAGTATGGCGATGGCGGCATAGAGCAGCGTCGACTGCGCCGAGTGGCGGTCCCAGTACTCGTCGACACGGCTCTTGAGCCAGCTGATTTTGCCGGTCTCCTCCTTCAGCTCATGGTTTTGCAGCAGGAGTATCTCGGCATTTGACAGGTCGACGGCCGATGCGGCCGGCAGCGCCGTGTATCTCTCGTATGGCTTGCCCTCGAGGATGGCCATGGCGGTGCGCACCAGCTGGTAGCCGTCGGTGGGATACAGAAATGTCGCGTCGATCACACTGTCGGCCACGGCGCGTATGCCTATCTCGGGAGCGGCGTCGATACCTATTATCTTTAAATCGCGGCGGCCGAGCCCGCGCGCCACCTCGGAGGCGGCTATGGCCATGCGGTCGTTGTGGGCGTAGATGAGATTGGCCTCGGGATGTCGGCGCAGCAGCGAGTCGGCCACAGCGCGGGCATCGTCGGCATTCCAGTTGCCGTATCCCTCGCCGGCTATCGCCATGTCGGGAGCCGAGTCGGCCACGGCGGCAAATCCCCGGTGGCGGTCTTCGGCCGGGGTGGAGCCGCGCAGGCCGTGTATCTCCAGCACGCGGCACGGGCGAGGGCCGATAGACAGGGCGAGATTTGCGGCCGAGCGGCCGATGGCGGCGTTGTCGGCGCCCTGGTATGCCGTATAGCTGTCGCCGTGAATATTGCGGTCAAAAATGATTACGGGCGTGCCCGACTCGTATATCCCGCGTATGACGGGAGTGAGCGAGTCGGCCTCATTGGGGGCGGCGATGATGATGTCAAATCCGTTGTCGGCAAAGTAGCGCAGGTCGGCAATCTGCTTCTCGCTGCTGTCGTCGGCCGAGCGAATCTCCACGGTGGCATTGTCGTGGAATATCATCTCGCGGATGATTTCGTCGTTCATCTTGGCGCGCCAGTCGTCGTCGCTGCATTGCGACACGCCGATGCGGTACACCTTGCCTTCACGGCAGCCCGGCAGAGCGAGGGCGACGGCCAATACCAATATCAATAAGGATAGCGGTTTTACGGTTTTCATGGTGTATGCCCTGATTCAAGACACTGCAAATATACACATAAATCGTAGCGCTTTTGATACGTAACGTATTAAAAATAAGCCATACAACAATTTTTGATACACAATGTATCATATTTGATAGGCGGGGTGCACATTTCATATTAGCTTTGCAGTATCAATACCGTGTCACCCATTTACCGCAATCTGATATGGCAAACATGAAATACATCCCGTGCCTGGCTCTGGGCGCTCTGTCGGGGCTGGTATGCAGCCTGCCGGCGACGGCGGCCGACGGCCTCTCGGTGGAGCATCTTGGCACCAGCAACACTCTCGTGCGTGTGAGCGACGACGCCCGCTATGTACTCTTCCCGGTGGAGGAGAGCGTCGACGACGCCGCGCTCACCCTGCTCCTCGACGGACGGCAGGAAAGCACATTCTACGTAAGGCTCGCCCGCAACAAGGTCGACTACTATGTGCCCTTTGATATCTCGCGATATAAGGGCCGCAATATCATATTCAATATAGTGACGGCGCAGGGACGCTCGTCGGTGCGCGAGGCCAGCGACGATGCGTGCTGGAAGACCATCTGCCTGAGCGATACCTTCGATATCGCCGACGACGTCGGGAAGTATCGCCCGGCATATCATCACACACCGCTATACGGATGGATGAACGACCCCAACGGTATGTTTTACCGCGACGGCGTGTGGCATCTATACTACCAGTACAACCCCTACGGCTCCAAGTGGCAGAATATGACCTGGGGCCACTCATCCTCGACCGACCTCATCAACTGGGACCACCACTCCCCGGCCATCGAGCCAAACGGCTTCGGCTCGGTATTCAGCGGGAGCTGCGTGGTCGACAGCGCCGGTTCGGCAGGATTCGGTCCCGGAGCCGTGGTGGCGCTCTACACCTCGGCCGGGCTCAACCAGATGCAGAGCCTCGCCCACAGCGCCGACGGCGGCGATACATTTACCGTCTATCTCGGCAATCCGATACTCACTCTCGAGAGCGAGGCCCGCGACCCGAATATGTTTTGGAACGCCGAGACCGGCGAGTGGAACATGCTCCTGGCCCACGCCCTCGACCGCGAGATGCTCATCTTCTCGTCGCACGACCTGAAGACCTGGACGCTGCAGAGCGCCTTCGGCAAGGGGCTCGGCGCGCAGGATGGCGTGTGGGAGTGCCCCGACCTGATGCGCCTCCCGGTAGAAGGCACCGGCGAGCACAAGTGGGTGCTCATATGCAACCTTAATCCCGGCGGCCCCTTCGGCGGCAGCGCCACACAGTACTTTGTGGGCGACTTCGACGGCAAGACCTTCACGGCCGACACCGATGCCGAGGGCCGCGTGCCCACCAAGTGGATGGATTACGGCAAAGACCACTACGCCACCGTATCGTGGAGCGGCGCTCCCGACGGCCGTCATGTGGTGATAGGCTGGATGAGCAACTGGCAGTATGCCGCCGAGGTGCCTACACGCCGCTACCGCAGCGCCAACACCCTTCCGCGCGACATCTCCCTCTTCCGCAGCGACGACGGCGGCTGCTATCTCAAGACAGTGCCCTCGCCCGAGCTGCTCGCCCTGCGCGACCGCCGGGTGACATCGGTGCGCCGCAAGACCGTGGGCGCCTCGCCGGCGCGATATGCCCTCCCCGCCGACGGGCTCTGCGAGATAGAGATGTCGCTCAACGCCCGCAAGGCATCGGCCGTGACGCTCACACTGTCAAATTCCGCCGGCGAGGAGGTCGTCATGACCTACGACCCCGCCGCAGCCTCCTTCAGCGTCGACCGCACCCGCAGCGGCCTCACCGACTTCAGCCACGATTTCCCGGCTGTGGTCACGGCGCCGACATTGGCATCATCAGCCCCGCAGACTGTGCGCATATTTGTCGACCGCTCCAGCGTGGAGGTGTTTGACGGCGACGGCCGGTTTGTGCTGACCAATCTCGTATTTCCCACCTCGCCATACCGCACCCTGTCTATCGCCGCCGCCGGCGGCAAGGCCACCGTAAGCGACCTTGGCATCCACTCTATTAAGACTGACAAATGATGGAAAACTTGCAGACACTCAATCTCGGCCGCAAAAGCGCCGCCATGCAGATAGTACCCGTCATGCTGTGCTTCTTCGCGATGGGGTTTGTAGACCTGGTGGGCACGGCATCCAACTATGTGCAGCAAGACCTCGCCCTTACCGACTCGCAGGCCAATCTCTTCCCCTCGCTCGTATTCTTCTGGTTTCTGATATTCTCTGTCCCCACCGGGATGCTGATGAATAAAATAGGCCGCAAGAAGACCGTGCTCATAAGCCTCGCCGTCACAGCCCTGTCGCTGTTTGTGCCCATGTTTGGCCAGGGATACTATGTGATGCTGGTGGCATTCTCGCTGCTCGGCATCGGCAACGCCCTGATGCAGACATCGCTCAATCCCCTGGTGAGCAATCTCATCACCCCCGGCAAGCTGGCATCCACACTTACCTTCGGGCAGTTTGTAAAGGCCATCGCCTCGTTTCTCGCCCCGATACTCGCCGCCTGGGGCGCCACCTCGGTATCCATCACATTCGGCCTGGGCTGGCGCGTGCTCTTTCCGATATATGCAGTGGTGAGCGTGCTCTCCATCTCGATGCTGGCGGCTACGCCCATCTCTGAGAGCCGGCCCGACCGCGCCTCGGGATTCATGGAGTGTGTGCGGCTGCTCGGCCGGCCCTACATCCTGCTTTGCTTCCTGGGCATCATGTGTCATGTGGGCATCGATGTGGGTACCAACACCACCGCCCCCAAGATTATCATCGAGCGCCTGGGACTGCCCCTCGAGGAGGCGGGCTTTGCCACCGGCCTGTACTTCATCTTCCGCACGGCCGGCTGTCTGATGGGCGCCTTCATACTGCGCGCCGTGCCGGCCAAGCGCTTCTTTGCCCTGAGCGTGGCCATGATGCTGGTGGCCATGGGGCTGCTGATGGTATGCGACACCATCCACATGATCTACATCGGCATCGCCATGATAGGATTTGGCAACTCCAATGTGTTTTCCATCATCTTTGCCCAGGCGCTCAACAATTCGCCACGCGAGCAGAATGAAGTGTCGGGCCTTATGATAATGGGCCTTTTCGGCGGCACCGTCTTCCCCCTGGCTATGGGATTTGCCAGCGACCGGATGGGCGGTCAGCACGGAGCCGTGGCGGTGATGGCCGCCGGTGTGGCATACCTTATGATATATGTATTCAAAATCAAAGACTGATATCAGATGAAAGACTTCGTAGTAGGAATGGGTGAGGCGCTGTGGGATGTCCTCCCCGAGGGTAAGAAGATCGGTGGCGCGCCGGCCAACTTTGCATACCACGTATCGCAGTTTGGCCTGCCCAGCTGTGTGGTCAGCGCCGTGGGCGACGATGCCCTCGGCCGGGAGATAGTCGAGAATTTCACCTCCAAGGGCCTCAATCAGCTCATCGACACCGTGCCGTATCCGACCGGCACCGTCCAGGTCGAGATAGACCAGGCCGGCATACCCCAGTACGAAATCAAGGAAAACGTGGCCTGGGACAATATCCCATATACAGCCCTGCTCGAGCAGCTCGCCGAGAAGACCAAGGCCGTATGCTTCGGCTCGCTGGCACAGCGCAATGTGGTGTCGCGCAACACCATCAACCGTTTTCTCGACGCCATGCCGCAGACACCAGACTCGCTGGTGGTCTTCGATGTCAACCTCCGTCAGGGATTCTACAACAAGGAGATACTCTGCAACTCCATGAAGCGCTGCAATATCCTTAAAATCAACGATGAGGAACTTGTTACGGTAAGCCGCATGTTTGGCTATCCCGGCATAGACCTCCAGGACAAGTGCTGGATACTGCTGGGCAAGTACAATCTCAAGATGCTCATACTCACATGCGGTATCAACGGCAGCTACGTATTCACCCCCGGCAACGTGTCGTTCCAGCCCACGCCGCGCGTGGAGGTGGCCGATACGGTCGGCGCAGGCGACTCGTTTACCGCCGCATTCATCTCGAGCATACTCAAGGGCCGCAGCGTGGCCGCCGCCCATGAGATGGCCGTGCGCACCTCGGCCTTTGTCTGCACCAAGAAGGGCGCCATGCCCGTGCTGCCGTCCGACCTCACCGCCTGACCTACGCCTCGCCACAGTCCCCCCGGACTCGTGCCTCCGCTGTGCAACCCCGTGTCGACATGTCATACGGCAGCAGAAGCGCGGAGCGCTTCCGATATGTGGGCGGTCTTGCGACACGCTCGCTTCATTTCCGGATGTCAGCCTTTACTGCCGCAGCCTCAGCGTCATTTAGACTTACAAAGTCTAAATGACGAGGTGTAATACCTTGACATCGCGCAGGTTGCAAACCTGCGCGGACTATACTACGGGGCCTGGGCGGACTAAATCATCTTCTCACGGATGCGAGTGTCGGAGACACGACATTGTGGTTAACCCCAGGCGAAGCCTGGGGTATGGCTGCCCTTATGTAAATGCGTCTCGGAGAGATGCTTATATCGTGGTGGCAACGCTCTTGGAGCACCTCTCCGAGGCGCACATATCTACCGGCTTATTGCCCCCAGGCTGCGCCTGGGGTTAACCACAATGGCGAGTCTCCGACACGCGCCACTGTCCGTCACTGTCCGCCACTGTCCGTCACTGTCCGTCACTGTCCGCCACTG
>CAJUOC010000033.1 GCA_910587925.1 uncultured Muribaculaceae bacterium | reverse complement strand
GTCAGCGCTCCGCGCTTTTATTTAGCTATTTGGCGTCTTTCGACCAGTAATAGTTTGTAACCTGCGCGGACTAAAGCCCCACAGCCACGAAGCGGCCTACGGCATGGAAGCAATCTCGTCGGGCGACAGGTCGCTCATGTCGAGATACAGCGCGCGACGCGCCGACTCACCCGGCACTCTCATCGGGGCGCCGGAGATAAACTGCGCGCCCAGCCCCCGTATGCGCGTATACCATCGCCCGTGATACTCGCGGCTCTCGATGTCGAAGTTCAGAAACACCTCGTCGCCCTCCTCGAGCAGATAGGTCTCCATGGTCCAGTCGGCAAAGTAGAAAAATATCTCTCGCGGATACCTCCCGAAAGTGCGCAGCACATACTCCTTGACCTTCCAGGTCTCGCTGCCGCGCCCCGTAAAGCCGGCTCGCGCGGGCATCGCCCTCACTATGCGCCCCTCGACCGTAAACATGCTGTTGAAACTGCCGACGCGCACCCTCGGGCGGCCATAGCGGCTTGGCGGGGTGCGCGTCGTATCATGTAATGTCTGTCGTTGTGTGCCTCAGAAGGGCAGGTCCTCGGCGTTGTCGGCGCCCATGGGAGGAGGCGGGGGGAAGCCCTCGGGCTGGGCGGGAGCGGCGGCGGGAGCGGCGCTCACTGCCTCGGCTTTCCAGCCGCGGATGCTGGTAAACCAGCGGCCCTGGTACTCACGGCTCTCGATGTCGAAGCTGAGCACGATCTCGTCGCCGACGTTGAGCTTATACTGGTCGGCCTTGTCGCCGAAGAAATCAAATGCTATCTTGCGGGGGAAATTGTCCTCGGTGGTCTCGAGCACATACTCGCGTACCTTCCAGGCATTGCCGGCCCGTGATGTGCCCGAGCGCTCGCCCAGGTCAAATATCACTTTTCCTTTTACTTCCATATCTTGGGGGATGTATTGTTGATTGTACGAGCAAATGTACGAAAAAAAAGCGACGCGGCAAGCCGACGGCCGCTAATTTGCACATCGACCTCAGCCAAATTTACTTATCTTGCGCAGCTGGGCCTCGTTGAGTATCTTGATGCGGCGGCCGTCGACGGCGATGAGATGCTCGTTGACAAAAGTCGACAGAGTGCGTATGGCATTGGAGGTGGTCATGTTTGAGAGATTGGCCAGATCCTCGCGCGCCATGTATATCTTCAGGGTGAGGCCGTCGTCCTCAAAGCCGTAATTCTCGCGCAGCACTATCAGCGCCTCGGCCAGGCGGCCGCGTATGTGCTTCTGCGTAAGGTTTACGATGCGGGTATCGGAGCCGCCAAGGTTGTGAGACAGCTCGCGGATAAAAAACCACGCCAGATTGATGTTGCGGTCTATCATCTCCTTGACAATCGACATGGGCAGGGCGCCCAGCGTCGAGGGCTCGAAGGCGGCCGCCGACGATACATACGGCTCCTCGGCAAAGTAAGCACGGTAGCCAAAGTACTGCACGGGCCGTATCAGGCGCAGTATCTGCACTCGGCCGCCCACACCTTCCTTGAATTTCTTCACCTTGCCCTTGAGCAGACACCAGAGATACTCCGGCTCGTCGCCCTCAGCATAGATTATCTGATTTTTCTTGAAGCTCTGTATTTCAAAGTTATCCACGATGAGCCGCTTCTCGTCGCCGTTGAGAAGCGACCAGATTTCGGCCATGTCGTCGTTGATAACCTTTTCAATCGCTGACTTTATCATTGGTATTTCTTGCTTTAAGCGCAAAGTTACACAAAAATTGCGATTATGTTACAAAACCCGTCAAAAAAGTATATTTTTAAACATATTGAGGTATTCCCGCATACATTTATCACTGCCAAAATGCTCCTCGGCCCTGCGGCGGCACGCGGCCGACACCGCCGCCATATCGCCGCCGGCAATCCGCCGCACTGCCGCCGCAGCCGCGGCCACATCACCCGTCGGCACCACCGCGCCCGTGGCCGCCGTCACAGCCTCGCCGCTGCCGCCGGCCGCGTAGGTTACCACCGGGGTGCCGCATGCCATCGCCTCGAGATTCACGGTGGGATAGTTGTCCTGATAGGTGAGGTTGACATATACCGCAGCGCGCGAGTACTCGCGGGCGAGGCCTTCGGCCGTATAAATACGGCCTATTCCACGGATGCCGCGGTGAAGCCGCGGCATCCGGCGCAGCTGCGCCGGGCCGAGGCCTACCATGGTAATCTCGTACTCGGGCGGCAACAGACGCCGCAGCTCTGCAAAGTCGTCGAGGCCCTTGAGCGGAGTCCACGGCGCAGCGACTCCCAATACCGACAGCGGCTCCTTGGCGACCGTCGGGCGGTATACATCGAGGTCGATACCGTTGGGAATCACCCTCACCGGCGTATCGCGCAGAAAAGACTCGGCCACCTGCCCCGCCAACCAGCGCGAGGGTGTCACGATATGCAGCCTCGGGCCAAGCGCCGTAAACAGCCGCCGCTTGAGCGAGTAATTTGCCTCGCTGCGGCTCATCAGCGCCGACGGATACACCCGCCGCGAGGGGCAGCTGTGGCACCCCGTGCGCCATCGGTCGCAGCCGGCCGCGTCGTAAAATCCGCAGTGCCCGGTAAAGGGCCAGCAGTCGTGCAGCGTCCATACCACCGGCACATCGGCCGAGGAAAGGTACCGCAGCAGTTCGGGATAGTTGAGGTAATAGCCGTGGAGATTGTGGAGATGTATCAGGTCGGGGCGTATATCGCTCCTTATCTGCTCCACAAGCCGGCGGGTGGCCCGCCGCGACGCCAGGCCGTGGCGGTCGAGCAGCCGCGTGGCCCCGACGTGCACCAGCTCATCGGCGCGGCCGCCTATACATACACTTTCCACCCCCGGCGGCACATGGGGAGACACGTATCGCGGCCCGTGGGCCACCACACTGCGCCAGCCCGCCGCAGCCGCAGCCACGGCGATACGCGACACGAGGCCGCCCACCGAGCCGACCCCGAGAGCCGTATTTATCTGCAAAAGTGTAGGCATATGCGACAAAAGTAATAAACATCCTCTTTTTGCGCAAGCGTTAACACACTTTAACAAATGGGGGGGGTAATTTGCGGCCTTTGCCATTAACTTTGCAAAAATCAAATATTCCTGATGCAATGACAAAATCTTTACTACTGTCGCTGGCGGCAGCAGCCGCTTTCTCCACCGCAGCCGAGACATTTGAGTCGGGCGGTCTGTGGTACTCTGTCGGTGAGGCCCGACTGGTCAACATCGTGGCTCCGCCCTCGGGGACTTCCTACTCCGGCGCCGTCACCATCGTGCCCGAGGTGACTTACTCCGGCACCAAATACGCCCTGGCCAACGTGGCAAATTCCGCCTTCCAAGGCTCCGGCATCACATCGCTCACCCTGGCAAAGGGCCTCGGCACCGACCAGGCCCCGGCGATATGGCTCAAAGACTGCGCCTCGTTCAGCCGCATCAACGTCGGCTCGTATTACGAAGCCCGGCTCGACCGCGGCACCCGATATATCAACGTGTCTGACCAGACCGGCGTCATCGACGCATACGTGCGCGAGCGCGACGGGAGCGCCGAGGTCGTCGTCAAGCGCTTTGAAGTCTATGATATCAATGGCACCAGGCTCTCGCCGATGATGCAAGACTACGACGGCATACGCTATGCAGCCGACGCCGAGGGCGTCATCAATCTCGGCCGGCCGCTTTCAGACATGTCCCTCGCGAGCATCGGCCTTATAAGACTGACAGGCGGATACTATGTACTCCAGCTTGTCGCGCTGAACCCCGCCGGCGACGGCGCCATCACCTTCCGCGTCGAGCCGAGCACTGTCAAGACCGGCCAATATGTCGAGGCCGGCGGCCTGCGCTACACCATCAGCGACAGCAAGGCATACGTATACAAGCCGGCCGAGGGCAAGACATACTCGGGCGACATCGTCCTGCCGCAGACCGTCGCCGACGCAGCCGGTACCTACCCCGTCTACGGCATATCCACCGGAGCCTTTGCCGGCACAGACATCACATCAATCAAATTCAACGCCGGCATGACCGAGATACACTCCTCGCCCTTCAAGAGCTGCCCCAAGCTGGAGAGCGCCGACCTCTCTGAGTGCCGCGAGCTCAACGTCACCTCCGGTTTCATCTTCTACTCCTGCCCGGGGCTGCGTAGCATCGACTGTTCCAATATGCAGGCCTGCGACGGCTCCCTCGCCTACGACTGTCAGGCCCTGCAGAGCGTGACCCTCGGCAGCGGCGCCGATATGGCAATGATTTCCGAGGACTGCCGCGCCCTCTACGTGGTCGAGCTGCTCGACGCCACCGACAGCGAGGTGCGCCTGCGCGTGACTCCCGGCGCCGGCGGCGGCGTATGCACCGCCTCGGGCACCACCCTGCCATTCTGGATATATGCCGCCGGCACCGAGCGCCCGCTCATACCCGAGGCCGACGGCACCGTGACCCTGTCGCGCGACGACTTCAAGACCGTCAACAGCGCCACCGGCACCTCCCGCTTCAACGGCAACATATATATCGGCTACGACACCTTGCACGACAGCTACCTGCAGCGCTGCACATACTTCGACCGTGTCACCATCACCGAAGACCAGCTCGCCGGCATCAGCGCCGCCACTCCCGACGCAGCCGACGCTCCCGCCGAGTACTTCGACCTGCAGGGGCGCCGCGTATCCGCGCCCGCAGCCCCCGGCATCTACATCCTCCGCCGGGGCACAAGCGCAGTCAAGACCATCGTAAAATAATCCTTAACTACACTCAATATCGACAGGAGGGCGGTGTCGCGACACCGCCCTTTTTATATCTGAATATTCGCACAAAACGACCAATAAATCCGGCCGTGCATAGTCCGCGCAGGCTTGTAACCTGCGCGCCGCCAAGGCATTACTCCTCGTAGTTTCGACTTTGCAAGTCGAAACTACGCTCCGGGGCCGACGGCTTGGCGGGCTTTCGGTTACAAACCGAAAGCTCCGAGCCATAATAGCACCGCCTCGGCCGGGCGCAGGTTACAAACCTGCGCCGACTATGGTTTTGCAGACCTGTGCGGACAAGGCAGTAGCGGTCGCCACAGGTGGCGACCCTACAATGGACGATGCGGTTTATCGGTGTGGCACGGGTGCGACCGCAGCATGGCTATCGGTTGGCGCGGCGGATGATGGCGATGGTGGAGGTGTCGGTGGCGAAGACGCTGTTGAGGCCCTGCGGCTCCTGGGCCGGGTCGCCTGTATAGGGATCGCCCGGCTGCCAGGTATCGTGGCGGGCGACTGCCTCGCCGCCCCAGCCCCATATGTTGGTGCCGGCCAGGGAACTGTCGCTCGCGATGGCGCTCAGATAGCTGTCGCGGCCTACGGTGGGACTGCCGGGGGCAAGCGACATGCCGTCGCGCGGATAGCCAAACTCCTCCATCACCAGCGGCTTGCCAAGGCGGCGGGCGATGGCGGCGTGGGCGCCGATGTAGGCTCGGGCGTTGGCGATGGCTGTATCGACGCGGCTCACCAGTGTGGCGGAGTCGACCCAGCCCCAGTTGTAGGGCCATATGTGTATGGTGGCGTAGTCAATCTCGGGGATGCTGTGTATCTCGGCCCAGAGGTTGATGTCTTGCTCGCATCCGTGGCTACCCTCGCTGCCTACCGACACCATGTGGGCGGGGTCGATTGACTTGATGAGGCGCGCCACTGAGTGTATCCAGTCGCGCAGCAGTGGCTTGGCCGGGCCGGAGAAGGCGCGTGGCTCATTGGCCACCTGCCACGAGAATATCGCGGGGCTCTCGGCGTAGGGGCGGCCGGTGACGCTGCTGGTGCGACCGACGATGGCCCGCACATGGTCGGCAAAGAGAGCCTTGGCTGAGTCATTGGCCAGGAAGCGCCCGGCAAACTCCATATACTCCGTCCAGCCGTCGACCGACGGTATCGGGGCACGGCCCGCGCCGGCCCACTCCAGATACGAGCCGTAGCCGCCGCTCCACTCCCAGGCATTGCCCAGATAGAGTGTGGCGGTCATGCCGCGGCTCTCGAGCTCGGCGAGCAGGCGGTCGAGACCTGCGAGGAGGGTATCGTTGTACACACCGGCGCGCACTTGCAGGGCCGGCTCGATATGCGAGGGCAGCCCCTCGGGGCCGTCGCCGCCGGCGAGCACACGTATATTGGTGACTCCGGCATCGCGCAGCATGTCGAGCTCGCGGGCAAGGCGGGCGCGGTCGCCGCCGCGGCCGTCGGAGGCCAGTATGGCGGCATACCACATGTTAACGCCGGCATAGCGCGGCAATATGCTGTCGCCTATGGCAAAGCGGCCCGAGTCGGCCCGTACAAAATCAGCTGCGGGCGTCTTCGCGTCGCCGCCGCAGGCGCCGATGCCCACAGCGGCAGCGGCTATCACTATTGGCAATAATGCTTTCATGGCTTGGCTTTTTCCGCTAAGATAGGAAAAACCAAGCCATGAAGCACGATGCATGTCAAGATAGGTCAAGCATCGGACAAGAAAGTCGGGGTATCAGCGGGCGTGCAGGTCGATGATACGCTGATTGGCCGAGCCGCGGAAGATGAGCGATGGGTCGCGCAGGTCGGCCACGAAAGGGCCGTCGACCAGAGTGTCGATGCTGTCGAGCAGGGCCGCGGCGCCGGGCACGGCATCAAGCTCCTCGAGGGTGAAACCTGTGTAGCACCACAGCCCGTAGCCGGCCGCCTTGATGGCGCGGGCGAGCGGCAGCAGCGCCTCGGCCTGATACATCGGGTCGCCACCTGTGAGGGTGACGTCGAAGTCGGCGCGACGCACTATCTCCATCACCTCGTCGACGGTCATGTCGCGCCCGGCGGCGAAGTCCCATGTCTGCGGATTGTGGCAGCCGGGGCAGGCGTGGCGACAGCCGGCCAGGTAGATTGACGTGCGCAGGCCGGGGCCGTCGACGCTTGTGCCCTCGATGATGTCGATTACACGCAGATTACTCATGTACGACGCGGTCGTTGAGCTCGGCGAGCTTGGCATTGTTCCAGCGGTCGGTGGTGCCCACCAGATAGCCGGTGATGCGCTGCAGGCGGTCGATGAGGGTGCTGTGGCAGCGGGGGCACTCGCGCAGGTCTTTGGAGGCGTCTTCGTAGCCACACTCCATGCAGCGGTTGCGGTTGTGGTTGACCGAGCAGTAGCCGATGTTGTGGCGGTCCATCAGGTCGACTATGTCGGATATTGCCTTGGGATTGTGGGTGGCATCGCCGTCGATTTCCACATAGAATATATGTCCGCCGCGGGTGAGCTCGTGGTACGGGGCCTCGATCTCGGCCTTGTGGCGGGGCGAGCAGTGGTAGTAAACGGGCACGTGGTTGGAGTTTGTGTAATACGCCTTGTCGGTGATGCCGGGGATGATGCCGAATGACTTGCGGTCTTTGGCGGTGAATTTGCCGCTCAGGCCCTCGGCCGGGGTGGCGAGCACCGAGAAATTGTGCTCGTAGCGCTCGGAAAACTCATTGGCCTTGGAGCGCATGTGGCCGATTATGCGCAGACCCAGGCGCTGGGCATCGTCGCTCTCGCCGTGGTGCTTGCCGGTGAGAGCTACAAGACACTCTGCCAGGCCGATAAAGCCGATGCCGAGCGTGCCGTGGTTGATGACCGACTCGACGCGGTCGGTGGGACGGAGCACGTCGGAGCCGTTCCACAGCTTGGACATCACCAGCGGGAATTGCTTTGCCAGGGCGGTCTTCTGGAAGTCAAATCGGTCGCAGAGCTGGCGGGCGGCTATCTCGAGCACACGGTCGAGCTCGCTGAAAAAGCGGGCGATTCGCTCCTCGCGGTCCTTGATGCCCATGCACTCGATGGCGATGCGCACGATATTGATGGTGGTGAAACTGAGGTTGCCGCGACCGATGGAAGTCTTCTCGCCGTAGCGGTCTTCAAACACGCGGGTGCGGCAGCCCATCGTGGCCACCTCGTAGAGATAGCGCTGCGGGTCGTCGGGCGACCACTTCTCGTGTTGATTGAAGGTGGCGTCGAGATTGACAAAGTTGGGGAAGAAGCGGCGGGCGGTCACCTTGCAGGCCAACTGGTAGAGGTCGTAGTTGGGGTCGTCGGGCAGGTAGCTCACGCCGCGCTTTTTCTTCCATATCTGTATGGGGAAGATGGCTGTGGCGCCGTTGCCCACGCCCTCGTATGTCGAGTGGAGCAGCTCGCGTATGATGCATCGGCCCTCGGCCGAGGTATCGGTGCCGTAGTTGATGGAGCTGAAGACCACCTGGTTGCCCCCGCGCGAGTGGATGGTGTTCATATTGTGGATAAACGCCTCCATGGCCTGGTGCACACGCGACACGGTGCGGTTGACGGCATGCTGCATCACCCGCTCGCGGCCGGTAAGGCCGTCGAGGTCGCGGTGCTCGAAGTCTTTGAGCACCACCTCATACATGTCGGAGAAGTCTTCGCCGTAGAGGCGCTCGAGATTTTTGACCTCCTCGACAAAGGATGCGCGCACGTAAGGCGCCAGATAGAAGTCAAAGGCGGGGATGGCCTGGCCGCCGTGCATCTCGTTTTGAGCGGTCTCGAGCGATATGCAGGCGATGACCGACGCTGTCTCGATGCGGCGGGCCGGGCGCGACTCGCCGTGGCCGGCAATGAAGCCGTACTCAAGTATACGGTCGAGAGGATGCTGCACACAGGTCAGGCTCTTGGTGGGATAGTAGTCTTTGTCGTGGATATGGATGTAACCGTGGCGCACGGCGTCGCGGGCCTCCTGTGTGAGCAGGTAGTCGTCGACAAATGGCTTGGTGGTCTCCGAGGCAAATTTCATCATCATGCCGGCGGGCGAGTCGGTGTTCATGTTGGCGTTCTCGCGGGTGACATCGGTGCTCTTTGCCTCGATGATTTCATGAAACATGTCGCGGGTCTTGGCGCGGCGCGCGATGCTGCGCTGGTCGCGGTATGCGATATAGCGCTTGGCCACCTCCTTGCGGGGGCTGTCCATAAGCTCGAGCTCGACCAGATCCTGGATATCCTCGACGGTCATGCGCTCCGAGCCGCGCGAGCCGATGCGGTCGGTGATTTTGTTGATGAGCGCCTCATCCTCGCCAAGCTCTGTGGCGAGCATGGCCTTGCGGATGGCAGCTTTGATTTTCTCTTCGTTATAGCCTACTACGCGTCCGTCGCGCTTTACTACGGTCTGTATCATGGTGTGTGTGCGGGAGAGTGATGTTGAGGAAGTGATTTAGTGCTGCAAAGTAAACTAAAATATTCCGAATCGGCAACACCCGCCGGTATATTATTTTAAATTTTGGTAAACTTTTTAGACCACTCCAAAACTTATGCTCCTGAAAACAAGCGCTATAAAAATATTTTTGGAAAACTTCAGACAAAATCACTCAACGATTTGTCTCCGATAAGCGCAAACCCAGCACGCGGTCGATACACTCGGCAAACTCGCGGCGCGAGCGGTCGTTGCGGGCCTCGAGCACGATGATTTTGACATCCTCGGCCGGATATTTGGCCAGATAAGCCTGGTAACCGCCGTTGTCGCCGGTATGATAAACCTTGCGCGGCCACCCTGCCGGATGGTCGATGAAAAATCCCAGGCCATACCATGTGTCGGGGTAGCGCTGGTAGTCGCAGAGCGGGCTTGCGCTCACGCTCACCACGGGCGTGTATGCGAGCGACACGCGGCCGGGCGAGGCGACTCGGCCGTCGCGCAGCGCATTTTCCCAGGCCAGCAGGTCGCGGGCAGTGGAGTATATGCCGCCGTCGGGCCGGGTGGCAAAGAATGTCTCCTCGCCATAGTCGTACTCCTGCCAGCCGCCGCGGCCGTCGGGCACATAGCCGTGGCTCTCGCCAGGACCGCGCCGCGCGGGGTCGAAATAATAGGTGTGGGTCATGCCGGCCGGTGCAAACACAGAGTCGTGCATATATCCCACAAAATCGCGGCCGCTGAGGCGCTCGACCACCTGCGCCAGCAGTATAAATGACGGGTTGAGATAGTCGTAATACTCGCCCGGGGCAAATCGCAGGCTGTCGACCGCGGGAAAGTAGCGCACCGACTCCTCGTCGGTGGCCAGCACGCAGGCGCGGCGGTCGTGCCGCGGTCGCGAGTCGGGCACGCCCGAGGTGTGGGAGGCGAGGTGGCGCAAAGTGATGCCCGCCCACCACTGCTGCGGGAAGTCAAACCACCGGCTTACCGGCGAGTCGAGCAGCCCGCCCGGCTCGGTGTAGCGGGCGTCTTGCTGCAACAATGCCATCACCGTAAACTGCTTGGATATGGATGCGATGCAGAAACGGGTGTCGGCGCTCACAGGCTCCCGGGTGTCCATGTCGGCCAGCCCGGCATACCGCTCGTAGAGCACGGAGTCGCCGCGGGCGATGATTATGGCCGCGCCGGGGGCATCGGCGCTGTATCGGGCATCGACGATGGAGTCGATCACAGAGCAGTCAAAGGCCGAGGCGGCCGCGGGCAGCAGCAGTGCCGCAAGGGTATGGAGCAGTCTCATCAGTGGTGGAATAGCCGGCATACGGCGTCGCGCAGCTTGCGCCATCGGGGCGAGGCGGTGCGGGCCACGTCGGTAGCCATCGGGTCGACAAAGGAGGTGAGCGGCGCCGCCTCGCCAAATTGCTCGGGGAAGATGAGCAGGAGATTGTTGCGGGTGAAATCGCGCTGGAGCAGATTGAGCATCTCGGGCACCTCGTCGGTATACGACACAGAGTTGGCGCGGGCGCTCACCACCACAAAGAGGTCGTCGTCGAGGATGCGCGGCGTGAGCAGAATCTGCTCATCGAAGGAGCCTACGGTGCGAAACTCGCAGCGTATGTCGTAGTTACCATGGTATATCACGCCGCGGATGAGCGGCTGTATATCGGCGTGGCAGCAGAAAATCACTCGGCAGCCCAGCTGGCGGGTGAGCCGCGCCAGCGCACGCACCCACCGCGAGAAGCCCGTCTCGTACTGGGCCGAGCGAGGCACGGCCACCACGATGCGGGTCACCGTATTGAGCGGTATGTAGCAGCGGCTGATGATAAGCATGCGCGATGTGGAGCGCAGCAGAGTCTCTATCTTGGAGCCGAGAAAGGAGTCGATGACAGTGGCCCGACGGTGCAGGCCGATGATGATTTCGGTGATGTCGCGCTCGTCGGCGGCATTGATGATGCCGGTGACGGTGTTGAGGTCAAAGCGGTCTATCTCGTCGATGCGCAGGTTGGCGGCGGCGGCGGTGCGACGGGCGATGTCGAGCGACTGCCGGGCGATGGCCTTGGCGCGCACGTCGCGGTCGTTGCGCACGTGTATGGCGTAGAAGTTGTGGCGGCCGCGGTCGTTGCGCATCAACACGCCCAGCTCGACGAGCTGCGGCGCGGTGAGCGGATTAGACACGGCGATGAGCGAGTTGTTTACGCGGGTATTGCGCATGATGTCGTCCTCGCTGAGCATGCTTATCTTGAGTTTGGGGGCTCCTGCGGCGGTGATGAGCGGCGCGGCTCCGCAGGTGACGAGTATCACCAGGATGGTAGCGTTGAGCACCACCGAGTCGAGCAGCCCCATGGTGTAGCCGAGGCTCACCACGGCCAGCGCCACGGCGGTATGCGCGGTGGTGAGGCCAAACATCACCTTGCGGCTCGACGCGCCGTAGCCATACACGCGCTGCGTCACATATGCCGGTATCCACTTGGAGGCAAGCGCCACGGCCAGCATGATGAGCGCCACCGACAGCGTATGCCGGTCGGCCACCACACGCAGATTTATCATCATGCCCACGCTGATGAGGAAGTACGGGATAAAGAGTGCGTTGCCCACAAACTCTATGCTCGACATCAGCGGCGACACCGGCGGCACATAGCGGTTGAGCACCAGACCGGCCAAAAATGCGCCCAGTATGCCCTCAAGCCCGATGAGCTGGGCCGTCCACGCCGCCAGGAATACCATAGCCAGCACATACACATACTGTGTGACGCGGTCGGAATAAGACTTGAAAAACCACCGGGTGAGCCGCGGATATACATACAGCACCGCCGCCACCCACACAGCCAGCTTGGCCAGCAGCGCCAGCATGGCGGCCACGTTGAAGGTATTCTCGCGGGCGGCGGTCACCGTGACGGCTATCACCAGCAGCGCGCCGGTCACGGCGATGATGGTGCCCACCACCGCCACCAGCACCGCCGGCGACTTGGTGATGCCGTAGCGCGCCGCCACCGGGTAAGATATGAGTGTATGCGAGGCATACATCGCCCCGAGCAGCAGCGAGGTGAGCCAGCCAAGATGCAGCATCCACACGCTGGTGAGCACTCCGGCCGCCAGCGGCACCAGCAGCGTGAGCAGGCCGAAGAGCAGCCCGCGGCGCAGATTGAGCCGCAGATGGTACATGTCTATCTCCAGGCCGGCCAGAAACATCAGGTAGAGCAGTCCCACCTGGCCGAAGATGGCAAAACTGGAGTCGGCCTGCAGCACATTGAGCCCATACGGCCCGATGGCCACGCCGGCCACTATCATACCCACGATGTGGGGTATCTTGAGCTTGTTGAGCAGCAGCGGCGCCAGCAATATTATTGCCAGCACGATAAAAAATATCGGTATGGGCTGTGTGACGAGCGCCGCGGCCATGGTATACGCTCCTATCGGTGTGAGTGAAGGTAAGCGGCTATCTGCACGGCGTTGAGAGCGGCGCCCTTGCGCAGCTGGTCAGATACGCTCCACATGGTGATGCCGGGGCCCGATATGTCGCGGCGTATGCGGCCGACAAACACGGGGTCGGTGCCGGCGGTCTCGAGCGGCATGGGATACGACAGCGAGGCGGGGTCGTCGACGACCACCACGCCGGGAGCCTCGTCGAGGGCGGCGCGCACCTGCTCGGGCGAGAGCTCGCGCTCTGTCTGTATCCACAGCGCCTCGCTGTGGGCGCGCATCACGGGCACGCGCACACACATGGCGCTCACCTCCAGCTCGGGAGCGTGCATTATCTTCTTGGTCTCGAGGTGCATCTTCATCTCCTCGCGGGTGTAACCGTTGTCGGTGAAGACGTCGATATGGGGTATCACATTGTATGCCAGCTGATGGGCAAAGCGCTCCACGCGGGGCTCGCGGCCGGCGGCGAGGTCGGCGTGCTGGCCGGTGAGCTCGTCCATAGCAAGCGCTCCGGCGCCGCTGGCGGCCTGGTATGTGGCCACGTGCACGCGGCGCACGGGCGACAGCCGGTGGATCGGGGCCAGTGTCATCACCATCTGTATGGTGGTGCAGTTGGGGTTGGCGATGATGCGGCGGGGAGCGTCGAGGGCGTCGGCGCCGTTGATTTCGGGCACCACCAGGGGCACATCGTCGTCGAGGCGGAAGGCGCTGGAATTGTCGATCATGATGGCGCCCGCGGCTGTAATCACGGGCGCAAACCGCTCAGATACGGCGCCGCCGGCCGATACCAGCGCATAGTCGACGCCGGAGAAGTCGCTCCGCTCGGTAAGCTCCTCCACCACGATGTCGCGGCCCCGGAAGTTGATGGTCGAGCCGGCGCTGCGGGCCGACCCGAAGAGGCGCAGCGAGTCGATATGGCCCAGCAGGCCCGACTCAAGCACAGAGATAATTTCACGGCCGACAGCACCGCCGGCTCCTACGATGGCTATATTCATTGCTGATTGCTTTCAGAGGGTTGGGATGATGAGTCATCCGGGGATGCCACCCGGAAGAGTGAAAAGTTTACTGAGCCGTACTGCCGGTGGTCAAAAAATCCCGGCAGCGAGCTGAAGTCGTGGGCCTTGGAGTGCTCGACTATCACGAGCGTGCCCGGCCGCACGGCGCCCGACGACAGGATGCGCGCCGGCACCTCGGCAAATCCCGGCATATCGTATGGCGGGTCGGCAAACACGATGTCGTAGGCCGAGCGGCAAGTCTCCAGATAGCGCAGGGCATCGCCGCGCAGCACATTGATGTTGGCTGCATTGAGCTGCTGCACCACCCGGCGTATGAAATTGTACTGTGTGGCGGCCTTCTCGACGCAAGTCACCGAGGCGCACTCGCGCGACAGAAACTCCAGCGAGATGGCGCCCGTGCCGGCAAAGAGGTCGAGAGCGGTCGCCCCGTCGAGGTCGACGATATTCTCAATCACGTTGAAAATATTCTCGCGGGCAAAGTCTGTAGTGGGCCTTGCCGTGATATTGCCGGGCACATCAAATCGGCGCCGGCCGTATTTGCCTCTGATTATTCGCATAGTGGCAGTATTGACAGTTCGAGCGGAGCGGCCAGCGCCTGGCGCCCCATGGCCAGCAGCGCCGAGGGGATGATAGCCGGCACCACCGCGGGCAGATACTTGCCCAGCTCGGCGGCAAGCGCGGCGCGCCGCTCGGCCATGCCGGCGAGGTGTACCTCGCAGCGGTCGCCCTGCAGACCGGCGGCCGAGGCCATGGCCATTATATAATATATGGTGTCGGGAAGCGAGGTGCCGCCTACGGTGACTGCTCCGGCCGGCCCGAGATGATTGTACACGAGTATGTCTGATGAGTCGGGGCGCAGGTTGACGTATACCTTGCCGCTGTTGCCCAGCGCGCTGCGCGAGGCAAACCACCGCATCAGCACCGCCATCGGATGGGCCACGGTGCGGGCCATGTCAAATGTGCGCCGCACAAACCCCAGCACGGCGCGGTCGACCATGGCCGCCACGCTGTAGAGCCGGCCGGCCGAGGCTACGAGCGGCTCGGCCTGCGGGCTGTCGATGCCCATGAGGGCGGCTGCGGCGACCGCGGTATCGGCGTCGGCATCGGCCGGGAGCACCATGCATCCCGGCGTGCGCAGCAATACATCGGTGCGGGCAAATGGCGCCACCAGCAGAGGATTGGCATACACGGCCTCCTCAAGCGCCCGGGCCGGTGTGTCGGCCGCCACGGTGTAGGGGATGCGGCGGTAGAGGAAGTCGGCGTCGGTGCCCGTCGCCGGGTCGAGCGGACGCACCACGGCCTCAAGCGCGTCGGCACACACCTGGAGCGAGAGCCGGCAGTGGCGCGGCTCACCTGCATATATCTCGGATGTAAGGGCTTCGGGCGGCATTATGGCTGCAAAGTTAGCTATTTTTTTTCAATTTGAACCCTATCAGACCTCGCGCGTTATTAAAGTATAAAAATACTTTCATACTTACTGACACACTTACCGTAAACTGATTTGATTATGAAACGCTTATTGTCAATACTTGCTATTGTACTCCCGGTGCTGGCCTTCACCGCCTGCGATGACGACCACAGTGATTTGCCCGATGTGGATTTCATCGTCGATATCTCCGACGCCGTGTACCACGACGGTCAGATATATGTGGTGGCCGGCGAGACTCTCAAGGTCACTTCCATCCAGGTCGTAAACAATGTCAAGGGCCAGAACGCCCTCATCCCCTACGCCGACTATTACTGGGACTATGTGCGCATCGGCCAGAGTGTGGTGCCGCCCTACGGAGCCGACATCTACATCTCTCCCGACATGAAGGAGGCAAAGCATCTCCTGGAGATATACGCCCCGGTATACGCCGAGGATAAGTCGCCGGCCTTCAGCATACTCCAGTACACTGTAAATGTAGTCGGCTCCGATGCCGACCTGCCGGGCGACGGCGCCTCCAGCTTTACCGCCCACCCGGGCATCAAGGAGAGCGACCCCACCAAGTAGCGCGCGCCTTACCACCCCCGCAACCATGCCGTTTCAACGTTTATTTATGATAATCGCCGTAGCATCGGCGCCGGGCCTGATGGCCGCGGCGCCGGCGCCGCGGCTTTTGTCGCCTGAGCTCCCGGCCGCGTGGCGTTACACCGAGGCTGCCGAGCAGACTCTGCCCACCGACGATGCCTGGTGGCGCGGATTTGACGACCCGGTGCTCGACTCGCTCATCGCCATGGGCGAGCAGGCCAATTACGACCTCGCCGGCGCCATGCACCGCATGGAGGCGGCAAGGCGCCAGATACAGGTGTCGCGCGCGGCATATTTCCCGCAGATAGACATCTCGGGCGGATACTCGCGCTCGCGCGCCGACGGACTGTCGCTCAATACCTATACGGCATCGGCCACGGCATCGTGGGAGCTCGACATCTTCGGGCGTTTGGGCGCGGCTGTGAAGCGCGACAAGGCCCAGTACCGCGCGTCGCGGGCCGAGTGGACGGGCACTCAGGTGAGCGTCGCCGCCGAAATTGCATCCACGTACATACAGCTGCGCGTGTATCAGGCCGAGGTGGCTGTGGCCGAGGCCCACGTCGCCCGCCAGGACACCATCGCGGGGCTGGCGCAGACGCGCTTTGACTGCGGTCTGGCCTCGAAAATCGATGTCGACCAGGCCCGCGGCATCCTCTACTCGACGCGGGCGTCGCTCCCGGCGCTGCGCGCCTCGGTGCGCTCGGCCATTAATGCCCTGGGCCTGCTTACTGCCCGCTATGCCACTGAGCTGGAGCCGATGCTCGCCGCGGGCACCGCTCTCCCCGACTACCGCCGGCTCGTGGCCACCGGCATACCGGCCGACCTGCTGCGCCGCCGCCCCGACATAGTCGCGGCCGAGCAAAATCTCGCGGCTGCGGCAGCAGCTGTCGGCATCGCCAAAAAAGACTTCCTGCCCTCGCTCGCCATCAATGGCTCGGTGGGAGTGCAGAGCCACGGCCACGGACCTTTTTTCTCGCGCGACAATCTCGCATACAGTATCGAGCCGACCCTCACCTGGACTCTCTTTGACGGTCTTGCCCGCAACGCCCGCGCCGCAGCCGCGCGCGAGCAGGAGCAGGCGCTGGTCGAGCAATACCGCTACACAGTGATGAACGCTTACAACGAGGTCGACAATGCCCTCACCGCATACACCGAGAGTGTGCGGTCCATCGCCGACTGCGAGCGGGCCGAGACGGCCGCCGCGGAGTTTCTCGACCTCTCGGTGGGGCTGTACACCCAGGGCTTGAGCGACTTTACCAATGTGGCCAATGCCCAGGTGAGCTATCTTGAATATACCAATGCCGTGGTGGCCGCCCGCGGGCGGGCGCTCTCGGCTCTCATCGACCTGTACCGCACCCTGGGCGGCGGGTTTGCCACTGACTGATTCCTCTCAAATTTCCGACGATGACAAAACACGCATTTATCATATATGCCGCAGCAGCCTTGATTGCCACCGGCTGCCACCGCAAGGAAGCCGCCACGGCCGACGGCGCCGCTCCGCGTATCGATGTATCCGAGGTGATCACAGACTCCATCACTCTCTACCGCGACTACCCGGGCACACTGTCGGCCGACCGCACGGTCGATGTGGTGTGCCGCGTCAACGGCACCGTGTCGGCGCCGCGATACAAGCCCGGCCAGCTGGTGCGCCGCGGGCAGGTACTGTTTACGATTGACGCTCCCGACTTGCGCGACGCCGTGAGCGAGGCCGAGGCGGCCCTGGCCACCGCCCGCAGCGAAAACGCCTATGCCGAGGAGCATTATCAGGCCGTAAGCCGCGCGCTGGAGAGCCACGCGGTGAGCAAGATGGAGGTGTCGCAGGCACTCAGCGCGCGCGACCAAAGCCGCGCGGCCATCAAGAATGCCGAGGCCGCGCTGTCGTCGGCCCGTACGCGGCTGGGATACTGCACGGTCACGGCGCCCATCGACGGACATATCACCATCCACAATTACTCGGGCGGCACTTATGTGCCCGGCGAGGGCGCGCCGGTGACTCTCGCCACCATATACGACGACTCGCACATGCTGGCACGGTTTTCCATCGAGGACGCTTCGTTTCAGCGCATGTTTCTCAACCCCAACAACCGCCACCTTATCGACTATACCGCCATACCGCTCCACTTCGCCGAGAGCCTGCCCCACTCGTATACGGCCAATCTCGACTATATGGCGCCCAATGTCGACCCCTCGACGGGCACGATGGTACTCGAGGCCGTGGTCGACAATCCCCACGGCGAGCTCAAGGCCGGCATGTACCTCACCATACACATGCCTTACAAGGTGGAGCCCCGGGCCATGCTCGTCAGAGCGGCCTCGCTGGGTACCGACCAGCTCGGGCGGTATATGTATGTGGTGTCTGACTCGGGCCGGGTGGTATATACCCCCGTCAAGACGGGCGACACGGTGGCCGACACGATGTGTGTGGTCGAGTCGGGCGTGAAGCCCGGCGACCGTTACGTGACTTCGGCTCTGCTGAAGGTGCGCGACGGTATGCGCGTCGACCCGGTGACAATCCCCTCACGCTGATACGGCCATGTTTTCGAGATTCTTCATACAGCGGCCCATATTCTCCATCGTCATAGCGGTGGCGATGGTGCTGGCGGGTGTGCTTACGTTCAGCAGCCTGCCCATCGCCCAGTATCCCGACATCACTCCGCCTACGGTGATGGTGTCGGCCATGTATCCCGGCGCCGACGCCGCCACGGTGGCCGAGACCATCGGCGTGCCCATAGAGCAGCAGGTCAACGGCGTGGAGGGCATGATGTACATGAGCAGCGAGTCGGGCTCCGACGGCTCGTATATGCTCACCATCA
Organism: uncultured Muribaculaceae bacterium; assembly: GCA_910587925.1. Classification (GTDB taxonomy): domain Bacteria; phylum Bacteroidota; class Bacteroidia; order Bacteroidales; family Muribaculaceae; genus CAG-873. The sequence goes on along the minus strand of CAJUOC010000033.1, from coordinate 7,052 downwards.
CTTTTGAGGACGGCACCGACATCGACAATGCCACCGTAAAGGTGCAAAACCGCATCGCCCAGGCCGACCCGCAGCTCCCGGCCGCCGTAAAGCAGCAGGGCGTCACGGTATCGTCGCGCTCGTCTGACATGATACTCATGGTGGCGCTCCAGAGCGCCGACACGGCCCGCTACGACGCCCTGTATCTCACCAACTATGCCAATCTCCACCTCACCGACGAGCTCTCGCGCATCGATGGCGTGGGCAGCGTGTCGGCATTCGGCGGCGGCTCTTACTCGATGCGCGTGTGGCTCGACCCGGCCAAGATGCGCGAGCGCGGCATCACGGCCGCCGATGTCGAGGCGGCCATACAGTCGCAGAATATCGAGGTGTCGGCCGGCTCGGTAGGCTCGCGCCCGGCGCCGTCGTCGCAGCAGTTTGACTACACGCTCACGGCCAACGGCCGGCTCAGCACTCCCGAGCAGTTTGCCGACGTGGTGCTCCGCACCGACGGCACCGGCCTGCTGCGCCTGGGCGACATCGCCCGGGTGGAGATGGGCTCCGACTCGTACTCGCAGATTGCCCGCGTCAACGATATCCCCACTGCGATGATAGGCATAAGCCAGCTCCCGGGCTCCAACGCGCTCGACGTGGCCAAGCGATGCGAGGCGCGCCTCGAGCAGCTCAAGGCCAATTTCCCGCCCGGCGTCGAGTACAACATCATGCTCAATACCACCGACTATGTCACCGCCTCTATCGACGAGCTGCTGATGACCTTCCTGGAGACCACTCTGCTGGTGATGCTCGTGATAATGATATTTCTCCAGAACTGGCGCGCGGTGATCATACCCATGCTCACCATACCGGTGTCGCTCATCGCGACTCTGGCGGTGATGAAGTGGATGGGATTCTCGCTCAACACTCTGTCGCTCTTCGGCCTGGTGCTGGCCATAGCCATCGTCGTCGACGACGCCATAGTGGTGGTCGAGGACTGCTCGCGCCTGCTCGACGGGGGCAAGCTGTCGCCGCGGCAGGCGGCCCTCAAGGCCATGCAGGAGCTGCAGGGGCCGGTGATAGGCGAGGTACTGGTGCTGCTGGCGGTATTTGTCCCCACCGCCATGGTGAGCGGCATCACCGGGCAGCTGTACAAGCAGTTTGCCCTCACTATCGCTGTGAGCACGGCATTCTCGGGCTTCAACGCGCTGACGTTCACCCCGGCCATGTGCGCGCTGTTTCTCAAACCGAAAAAGCCGACGCGGTTTTTCCTCTTCCGCTGGTGGAACCGCTTCTTCGGCGCCGCCACCGACGGCTATATGCGCGTCGTGGGCACGTTCCTGCGCCGCCCGACGGTGGCTATCGCCGCGTATCTCATCATCACGGCTGTGGCTTTCTGGGGCTTTGTCAAGTGGCCCACAAGCTATGTGCCCGAGGAAGACATGGGATACTTCATCACATCGATGCAGCTGCCCACCGACGCCTCGCTCGACCGCACCGACCGCGTCGTGAGCGACTTTACCCGCCGTATGCTCAGTGTGCCGGGCGTAAAGGATGTGATGGGCGTGAGCGGATACTCGTTTATGGGCGGTGGCGCCAGCTCCAACATGGGCTCGCTCTTTGTGATTCTCGACAAGTGGGCCGACCGCAAGCGCGCCGACGAGAGCATCTCCGCCATCATCGCCCGCGCCGACGAGATCGGAGCCTCGATGCAGGAGCCGGTCATATTCTCGCTCAATCCGCCGGCCATCCCCGGCCTGGGCATGACCTCGGGCCTGCAGATGCAGCTGCTCGATGTGGCCGACGGCGGCTCGGCCCGGCTCAAGACAGCCCTCGACGACGTCATCGCCGCCGCCCGCCGCGACCCGCGCATCGCCTCGGCCACCACTATGTATCAGGGCCGTGTACCGCAGTATGCCGTAAGCATCGACCGCGACAAGATAAAGATGCAGGGCCTCACCATCGAGGGGGTATACTCGACGCTGTCGTCGTTTATGGGCTCGGCATATGTCAACGACTTTGTGAAATACGGCCGCGTGTATCAGGTCACTCTGTCGGCCGAGGGCACCGACCGCAGCCGGGCCGCCGACGTGCTCAATCTGGCCGCGCGCAATGCCGATGGCAAGATGGTGCCGTTCAGCACATTCGCCACCGTCGAGCCTTCGATGGGCGACGCCGGCATCAGCCGCTACAACATGTACCGCACGGCCTCAGTCACCGCCACTCCGGCCCATGGCGTAAGCTCATCCGACGCCATCAAGGCGATGGAGGAGATTGTCGACAACACTCTCGGCGCCGACTACAGCTACGCCTGGACGGGCGAGGCATATCAGGAAACTCAGTCGGGCACCACGGTCACCTTTGTGCTCATCCTGGCCGTGATTATCACCCTGCTCGTGCTGGCCGCGCAATACGAGAGCCTCACCGACCCGGTCGCCGTGGTCATCGCCATGCCCACGGCCATACTCGGCACTGTGATTGGATGCATATTCATGGGCCAGAGCATCAGCATATACACCCAGATAGGTATAGTGCTGCTGCTGGGACTGTCGGCCAAAAACGCCATCCTCATCGTGGAGTACGCCATGGACTACCGCCACGCGGGCGAAGGCATCCGCCAGGCCGCGCTCGACGCCGGCCGTGTGCGCTTCCGCCCCATCATGATGACAGCCCTGGCATTTGTCTTCGGCGTGATGCCGATGCTGTTTGCATCGGGCGCCGGCGCCGGCAGCCGCATCTCGCTCGGCACGGCGGTGGTATTCGGCATGGCCGTAAACGCCGTCGTCGGCACCCTCTTCGTGCCCAACTTCTGGGAGCTGCTGCAGCGGTTTGGCGAGCGCCACCTCGCCGGATTCTTCAAAGGCTCGTCCCCGTCGCCCCATGCCCCCGACGATAAAAGCCAAGAAAAGTGATAGACATCCCCCGCAATAGCCCGCCAAGCGCTTGCATATCAGCTACAAAATATGTACCTTTGCAGCGCTTTGCGGGCTTTTACAGCCCCGGGCGCGCCGGAGAGTGAGTCGACGGCGCTGTATAATCAACTTATTATTAACTTTTTAAATGGCAGAAGAAACCAAAACCGCTATCGAGGATTTCGACTGGGATGCCTATGAGAAAGGCGAAACCGTAGGCGAAAAGACTCGCGAAGAGCTCACCAAGACTTACGACGAGTCCCTCGGTACAGTAAAAGACAAAGAAGTAATCGAAGGTACCATCATCGCCCTCAACAAGCGCGAGGCTGTGGTTAACATCGGTTACAAGAGCGATGGCATCATCCCCATGAGCGAGTTCCGCTACAACCCCGACCTCAAGGTAGGCGACGTTGTGGAAGTGTTCATCGAGAACCAGGAAGACCGCAAGGGCCAGCTCATCCTCTCTCACAAGAAAGCCCGCGCATCCCGCTCCTGGGAGCGCATCAACGAGGCTCTCGCCAACGACGAGATCATCAAGGGCTTCATCAAGTGCCGCACCAAGGGCGGCATGATTGTCGACGTATTCGGCATCGAGGCATTCCTCCCCGGCTCGCAGATCGACGTCAAGCCCATCCGCGACTACGACATGTACGTCGGCAAGACCATGGAATTCAAGGTTGTCAAGATCAACGAAGAGTTCAAAAACGTGGTCGTTTCGCACAAAGCACTCATCGAGGCCGAGCTCGAGCAGCAGAAGCGCGAGATCATCTCCAAGCTCGAGAAGGGCCAGGTACTCGAAGGCACCGTCAAAAATATCACCTCCTACGGCGTATTCATCGACCTGGGCGGCGTAGACGGCCTCATCCATATCACCGACCTCAGCTGGGGCCGCGTGACCAAGCCCGCCGAGGTGGTCGAGCTCGACCAGAAGCTCAACGTCGTAATCCTCGACTTCGACGACGAGAAAAAGCGCATCGCCCTCGGTCTCAAGCAGCTCCAGCCCCATCCCTGGGACGCTCTTGACCCCAACCTCAAGGTCGGCGACCACGTCAAAGGCCGCGTAGTGGTAATGGCCGATTACGGCGCATTCCTCGAAGTAGCCCCCGGCGTCGAAGGTCTCATCCACGTGAGCGAGATGTCCTGGAGCCAGCACCTCCGCTCCGCCCAGGACTTCATGAAGGTAGGCGACGAGGTAGAGGCAGTCATCCTCACCCTCGACCGCGAAGACCGCAAGATGAGCCTCGGCATCAAGCAGCTCAAAAACGACCCCTGGGAGAATATCGAAGAGAAGTATCCCGTGGGCAGCCGCCACAGCGCCCGCGTGCGCAACTTCACCAACTTCGGCGTATTCGTCGAGATTGAGGAGGGCGTAGACGGCCTCATCCACATCAGCGACCTGAGCTGGACCAAGAAGATCAAGCACCCCAGCGAGTTTACCCAGGTGGGCAACAACATCGACGTAGAGGTACTTGCCATCGACAAAGACAACCGCCGCCTCAGCCTCGGCCACAAGCAGCTCGAGGAGAATCCCTGGGACGTATTCGAGACCATCTTCACCATCGGTTCCGTACACGAAGGCACCATCATCGAGATGCTCGACAAGGGCGCAGTCGTAGCTCTGCCCTACGGCGTGGAAGGCTTCGCCACCCCCAAGCACCTCGTCAAGGAAGACGGCTCGCAGGCCAAGGTCGATGAGAAGCTCAACTTCAAGGTCATCGAGTTCAACAAAGACGCCAAGCGCATCATCCTCTCCCACAGCCGCATCTTCGAGGATGAGGTTCGTGCAGAGAAGCAGGCCGAGCGCAAGGCAAAGCGTCAGCCCCGCAAGGCAGCCGACGAGACCCCGCTGATTTCCACCCCCGTGGAGAAGGCTACTCTCGGCGACCTCGAGGCACTCGCAGCCCTCAAGGAGAAACTCTCCGGCAAGTAAGCCGCATCCCACCCTTATATGAGGCCGCGCCAACTCTGGCGCGGCCTCAATTTTATCAAGGCTTTCCTTATATATAGCGGCCCCCAAAATATCACGGCACTTGTTTGCCGACACCAATATTTACGAGATAAACTACGGTCATCTTCATAAACCACGAAAGCCCTACCCGCCCGCCAAGATATCCCCAACGCCGCACAGATTCGCATTTATTCCGTATATTTGCGCCGATAGCTATAAAACACTACTTACACCATGAGTACTTCATTCTACATCCTGATGGGCTTACTCGCCTGCCTTACAATCATAAACCTTATCAACGCAAAGCGCCGTAGCCAATCAAAAGCGCGCACATTCGCCGTGTGGTTCAACGGCCTTGCCCTTACACTAATCCTCCTTGCCCTCACAATTGCAATCCTACAAAAGTAACGACACCGCCCCAAGAAACCCGATAGTCCGCGCAGGTTTGCAACCTGCGTCCGGCCGAGGCAATGCCATTATGGTTCGGAGCTTTCGCTTTGTAACCGAAAGAGGCGTCGTTTTGACTTACAAAGCCAAAACGACGAGCTACAATACCGCGGTGGCGCGCAGGTTACAAACTATTACTGGTCGAAAGACGTCAAATATCTGAATAATACAAACATACGCAGACCGGGACGCTGGATAGGGACAGAAGTCGTAGGCAGCAGTTGCGTAGCGACTGCTGCCTACGGGAGTCCTCGTAGGTGATAGATGGCTGTTTTGCTACACATTAAGTCCGCATAGATTACTTTGACTAACCAATGCTAGTTCTCAAATGGGCAACCGCTGGGCATATATAGCTGACTTAAAGTCATTTGACCTCTTTCGACCAGTAATAGTTACAAACCTGCGCTGACTATAACCTGCGATATGGCTTGGCGGCGGGTGGGGTGTGATTGGCTGAACGACGGTGTGTAGTACGCCGGCGCAGCCGGGTTGCAAAGCCGGGGCGGGCGGTGCGTATTGTTGTCGAAGTGGCGGTCGCCACAGGTGGCGACCCTACCAATGCGTGAAGCGATTTATGGGGGGCATCTCCGCATACCCAAGTTAGTCCGCGCAGGTTTGCAACTATTACTGGTCGAAAGACGGCAAATAGCTAAATAGTGCAAACAGGCGCAGACCGGGTCGCAGGATAGGGCCTGAAGCCGTAGGCAGCAGTCGCGTAGCGACAAGAGAATGGTAGGCCATGGCAAGGGCGCCGTAGGTGTCCGCAGCCATGGTAACTCATTTCCCTTTAAGACCACTCGCCCCGTAGGGGTGACACTTTGGCGGCGGTGTAGCACCCCTATGGGGCGCAACCAAGGTGGGGGATTATTATACCATGGCCGCGGACGCCTACGGCGCCCTTGCCATGGCCTACCATTCTCTTGTCACTACGCGACTGCCCCCTACGGGAGTCATCGTAGGTGATAGATGGCCGTTTTGCGACACTCTCAATCCACATATGTTACTTTGACTAACCGATGCAACTTTTCGCATGGTCAAACGCCGGAGGTATGTAGCTGATTTATAACTATTTGAAATTTTAACCAGTAATAGCTTGCAACCTGCGCGCTGCCAAGGTATTACACCTCGGTATTTAGACTTTGTAAGTCTAAATACCGCAACGGTATATGGCACTCCATGTGTCGGCCACTCGACTTGTACAGATCGTCTCGCAAGCAACGACTGGTGTCGCTTCGCGGCGGGAGCGTCGTTTTGACTTACAAAGCCAAAACGACGAGGTGTAATTCCGCAGTGGCGCGCAGGTTACAAACCTGCGCGGACTAACCTATATGAGTAACACGGAGTGTACCGCATTGCAACCCCTCACTGCGTGTCATGCAGCTGAAGCGCGGAGCGCTGGCTCTTATGAGTAACACGGGGTGAAGCGCAGCGAAACCCCGTGCAACACGCGTACTCCCCCGTGATGTGGAAGGTCGTTAGACCTGACCCTTATTGCGCTGCGCTTCATTAAGGGTCTGCGATATATGCTGGCGATATGTGGGTTGCCGTCGGGCAGGTCACGTGCTATGGCGGGGTGGCAACACTCTCCACTGGTTGACTATTAACGCCGGGCAGAGTATAACGATACCAAAGGCGCGGTCGCCACAAGTGGCGACCCTACATTGGGCGATGCGGGTTATCGGGGGGGAGGCGAGCGGAGGCGCGGATGGCGCTGGCTCGGGGCATAAAAAAAGCGGCCGGGCGATTGCTCGCTCGGCCGCGGATAGGGGGCG
>CAJUOC010000032.1 GCA_910587925.1 uncultured Muribaculaceae bacterium | reverse complement strand
GACCTTGGCAAGGTCGTGCTCTACCAACTGAGCTATTTTCGCGTTGGGCATCGGGTTATTTCCCGATTGCGTTGCAAAGGTAGGCATTATTTTTGAATCTGCAAGCGTTGCGGCGATTTTTTTTGCAACTTTTTTTGCCACTTCCCGCTTGTACGCTGGGTTTCAGCGCCCTACCGCTTCACCAAAAGTATCATCTGCACGGCCAGGTCGAAGGCGATAATCTTGGCATTGCCGTTGAGGCGGGTGTCGGCAATCGCGCTGTCGACGGCGGCGGCCATCTCGACGACGTTGCGCTCGTTGACAAAGGGGCTGAATCTGGCGCAGAATGCCTGCTCCTCGGCTGTGAGGGCCACCAGAGCGGGGTCGTGGAGGTTGAGGATAAAATTCTCGCGTATCATGCGCGAGCAATATGTGTAGAAGTTGACCGAGCCTTCGCGCCCCAGGTCGGCCACTCGCCGGCTCCAGGCGCGCAGGTCGATAATCTTGCGCATCCATGCCAGGCGCATCAGCTCCTTGAAGAGCTCGAAGTGGGCTGCACGCTCGCGGTCGGCGCCGAGCAGGCGCAGGGCGGCAAGCATGCTGCCGTCGGCGATATCGGCGGCGGCGCGGGCAGCCTCGGACGTGGCGCCACGCCCGGCGGTGAGGTAGCCGACTATCTCCTCGGGCTCGTAGCGCGGCACGGCGATGCGCTGTGTGCGGGAGTAGATGGTGCCGAGTATGCCGCGGGGATTGTCGGAGGTCATTATAAATATGGTGTCGCGGTGAGGCTCCTCGACGAGCTTGAGCAGCTTGTTGGCGGCCTCGGGGCGCAGGCGCTCGGGCAGCCACATGATGACGGTCTTGTACTCGGAATTGTGGGCGGTGAGGTTGAGGCGCCGCAGCAGCTCGGTGGCTTCCTCGACGTATATCATGGGCTGGCCGTTGGGGTTGCCCATCGCGGCGAGCCACTCGTCGAAGTCCATGAATGTATGTGTGTCAAGAAAGACGTGAAACTCGCGGGCGTAGTCGTCGCTCACGGTGGGCTTGGAGTTTTTCTTGAGCAGTGGGAAGCTGTATAGGGCGTCGATGTGGTTGAAGGCGCGGTGTTGCAGACACGACGGACAGCGGCCGCAGCTGTCGCCGTCGGAGGTGCGGTCGGTGCAGTGGATATATTGGGCAAAGGCGCGGGCGAGAGCATACTTGCCTATACCTGCGGGGCCTTCGAGCAGCAGCGCGTGTGGTATACGGCCGCTGTCGACCATCTGACGCAGGCGGGCTTTTACGGCCTCGTGGCCGGGGATGTCGGCAAATCTCATGGCCGCGGGGGAGTGGGGCTCTCATGCGAGGCCACGTACTCGCGCACCTGCTGGAAGAGGCGGGTGGCAAAGACGAAGTCGTTGAGAGCCTCGTTGGTGGTATTGTATATCTGGGTCATGTCGCCCACCCACTCGCGGTGGCCTTTGTTGATAAAGATGATATTCTCGCCGATGCCGAGCACCGAGTTCATATCATGGGTATTGATGACGGTGGTGATATTGTACTCGTGGGTGATGTCGCTGAGCAGCTCGTCGATGACAATCGATGTCTTGGGGTCGAGGCCTGAGTTTGGCTCGTCGCAAAAGAGGTATTTGGGATTGAGGGCGATGGCGCGGGCGATGGCCACACGCTTCTGCATACCGCCCGATATCTCGGAGGGGAACTTATCCTCGGCGCCCTTGAGGTTGACCCTCTCCAGGCAAAACATGGCGCGGTCGCGCATCTCGCCGTAGCTCTGGCGGGTAAACATCTTGAGAGGAAACATCACGTTGCCCAGCACGGTCTCGGAGTCAAAGAGGGCGCTGCCCTGAAAGAGCATGCCTATCTCCTTGCGCAGCTCCTTGACCCGATTCTGATCCATGCCGATGATGTCGCGGCCGTCGAATAGTATCTGCCCCTGCTCGGGTGTCATCAGGCCCACGAGCGACTTCATGAGCACGGTCTTGCCCGAGCCGCTCTGGCCGATGATGAGATTTGTCTTGCCGGTATGGAAGGTGGCGCTGACGCCGTGTAGCACGGTGCGGCCGTCAAATGACTTGGTGACGTCTTTTACTTCAATCATTGCAGCAGGAGTTTAGTGAGCAGTACGTCGAAAAAGAGGATGAGGATGCTGCTGGCCACGACACCATTGGTGCTCGACTTGCCCACGTCGAGGGCGCCGCCCTTGACATAGTAGCCGTAAAACGAGGCCACCGAGGCGATGATGAAGGCGAATACCACCGACTTGATGAGGCCGTACCATACATACCACTCCTGGAAGAGGGCCTGCAGGCCGTATACATAGCGCGACACGGTGATGATGTCGGTAAAGACCGCCACCAGCCAGCCGCCTATGAGCGATGTGGCCATACAGATTATCACCAGCGCGGGCATGAAGAATACCAGGCCGACTATCTTGGGGAGCACCAGGAAGTTGGCCGAGTTGACGCCCATTATCTCCAGGGCGTCGATCTGCTCGGTGACACGCATGGTGCCTATCTCAGAGGCTATATTTGAGCCGACCTTGCCGGCGAGTATCAGACAGAGTATCGAATTGGAAAACTCCAGCAGCACGATATCGCGCGTGGCAAGCCCGACGGAGTATGCCGGAATGAGCGGCGACGATATGTTGAGCTGCATCTGTATGGCGATGACGGCGCCGATAAAGATGGATATGATGATTACCAGGGGGATGGAGTCGATGCCGAGCTTGCCTATCTCCTGCACGGTGCGGCGGCCGAAGATGCTCCAGCGGTCGGGCATGGCGAAAACCCGCCGGATAAACAGGCAGTAGCGGCCGAAAGTTGCTAATGAAGATGTAATGACCATGAATACAGTTTGAGCCACAAATGTAGGAAAAAACCCGCGAAAATAGACCCGTATGGCGACTTTTTAGCCTCGTTTATGGCAAAAACGGCCACCGCGGCGGCCACGGCTTTGGGGCTTTGGCGCATTTTTAGTAATTTTGAGGCTCAAAATGATACCGATATGCGCAAAGCTCTCCTATATATAATAATGGCGCTGACAGCCGGCGCCGGCGCCGATGCCGCCCGCCGCCCCGCCAAGGCCACTCCGGCCGAGATACTGGAGCGTGCCCGCACGCTTGCCGCCGAGTACCGCCCGACCGAGGCCCGCGAGCAGTACGACGAGTATGAAAAGGCCATGCGCCGCTCCCGCAAGGACATCCCCGAGGCAGTCGAGGCCGAGCGCTCGGCGCTGGTCGAGATGGAAAACATGCTGGAGCGCGTGGAGGCCATCACCGTGGTCGACTCGCTCACGGTCGACTCGGCCGCCTTCTTCAGCCACTACCGCCTCTCGCCGCAGGCCGGTCGCCTCGTGGCCGGCAGCGTGGCCCGGCTGCCGCAGTCGCCCATGGCATTTGTGCCGCAAAACAATACCGAAATACTCTACGCCCAGCCCGACTCCGCCGGCCGATACACCATCATGGGCGCTGATATACTCGACGACGGCACCCTCGACCGGCCGCGCGACCTGGGCCTCGACCGCGGAGGCGCCGACGCCCGCTACCCCTTCCTGATGCCCGACGGTGTGACACTATACTATGCCCACAACGGCGAGGGCTCGCTGGGCGGATACGACATATTCATCACCCGGCGCAGCGACGACGACTTCCTGCAGCCGCAAAATGTGGGTATGCCGTACAACTCTCCCTACGACGACTACCTCCTGGCCATCGACGAGGCTACGGGAGCCGGATGGTGGGCCACCGACCGCAACCGTATCACCGGCCGGGTGACCATATACATATTTGTACCCTCGGCCACGCGCGTAAATGTCGACCCCGACTCGCCGCTGCTCACGCAGCTGGCCCGCATGAGCGACATCGCGCTCACCCGTCCCGAAGGATTTGACCGCGCCGCCGTGCTCTCGCGCATCGAGCGCGCCATGGCCTCGACCGACGATGCCGCCGACCACGGCCCGGCATTTGAAATCGAAGTCGGCGGCCGCATATACCGCTCGCTCGACGACTTCCGCGACCGTCGCGCCCGCAGCGCCATGGCCCGCGCCATCAATGCCCGCGCCGCCATCGCCGCGGCATCGGAGCGGCTCGACTCGCTGCGCGAGCGTTACCGCGGGGGCGACCGCTCTGTAGAGGTGACCATCCTCAATCTCGAGCAGCAGCTCGACGACAGCCGCTACACATACCGCGAGGCTGTCAACGAGGCAATCGCAAACGAAACCCGACAGGAATGAGACCCGACTTCGACGCCATCACCCGCTCGACGCGGCTGTACAACTTCCATACCCACACCCAGTATTGCGACGGGCGCGACACGGTCGAGGCCGTCGCCGACATGGCCGTATCGCTCGGATTTGCCCACATCGGATTCACGCCTCACAGCCCGGTGCCCATCGCCTCGCCGTGCAATATGTCGGGCGCCGACGTTGCGGCATACATCCGTCAGGTCGGCCTGGCCGCGGGGCGACACCGCGGCCGATGTGAGTTTTATACCGGCATGGAGATTGACTACCTCGGCCCCGACTGGGGCGCGTCGTCGCCATACTTCACCGACCTCGGGCTTGACTTCTGCGTGAGCTCAATCCACTTCATCCCCTCGCAGAGCGGAGAGCTCATCGACATCGACGGCCACTACGACCGCTTTGCCGCCAACATGCACACCCACTTCCGCGACGACCTGCGGTATGTGGTGTCTACGTACTTCGAGCGCTCGATGCAGATGCTCGCCGCTGGGTATTTCGACATACTCGGACATTTCGACAAGGTGGCGCAGAACGCATCATACCATCAGCCCGACATCGAGCAGCAGGGATGGTACGGCGACCTGCTCGACACATACCTCGACGAGATTGTAAAGTCGGGCGTGACGGTAGAAATCAATACCAAAGCCCGCGCGGAGCACCGCCGTTTTTTCCCCCACGAGCGTCTGTGGCCGCGGCTTATAGAGGCCGGCGTGACCATCGTGGTCAACAGCGACGCCCACTATGCCGCCCGGCTCAATGCCGCCCGCGACGAGGCCCATGACATACTCACCACCCTCGGATATGAGCGCTGAGATGCCCGCGGCCCTGGAGCTGCTCGCCCCGGCGCGCGATGCCGATACGGCTATCGCGGCAATCGTCCACGGCGCCGACGCCGTGTATATCGGCGGGCCATCGTTTGGAGCGCGTGCCGCAGCCGGCAACTCGCTCGACGACCTCCGCCGGGTGGTGGAATATGCCCGCCCCTACGGCGTAAAGGTCTACGTCACCTTCAATACCATCATATACGACAGCGAGCTCGACGAGGCGCGCCGACTCGTGGCCGAGCTGTACGAAATCGGTGTCGACGCGCTCATCGTGCAAGACATGGCCCTCACGGCGATGGATATACCGCCCATCGAGCTGCACGCCAGCACTCAGACCGACGCCCGCACTCCGGCCAAGGTGGCTATGCTCGCCCGCGCCGGCTTCTCGCAGATAGTGCTGCCGCGGGAGTTTTCGCTCGACGAGATACGCGCCGCCGCCGAGGCTGCGCCGGATACGGGCATGGAGGTATTTGTCCACGGCGCGCTGTGTGTATGCTACAGCGGCGACTGCCAGGCGGGATATGTCGCCACCGGCCGCAGCGCCAACCGCGGCGAGTGTCCGCAGATATGCCGGCTCGAGTACCGACTCGAAGATGCCGACGGGCGCGAACTCGCCGCGGCCGACTCAGGCCGCTCCACACGACACTGGCTGTCGCTGGCCGATATGAACCGCCTCCCGGAGCTGGCTGCGCTGGCCGATGCCGGCGCCCGCTCGTTTAAAATCGAGGGCCGGCTGAAGGGGCCGGCCTATGTGAAGGAGGTCACCGCCGCCTACTCTGCGGCGCTCGACCGCCTGGTGGAGGAGTCGGGCGGTCGGTACAGACGCTCGTCTTACGGGCGCAGCCGGGCAGCGTTTGCGCCCGACGTGTCGGCCGTGTTCAACCGCGGCTTCACACCTTACTTTCTGCGTCGTGGCGACGACCGCGTGTCCTCGACCCTCACGCCGAAATATACCGGACCCAAAATCGGCACATACCTTGGCGCCCGCGGAGCCGCCATACGCGTAAAGACCGACATCGGGCTGCATGCCAGCGACGGACTGGGATGGTATGGCGACGACGGACGATTCCGCGGATTCCGTGTCAACCGCGCCGAGCCTGGTCTTGTATACCCTGCGCCGGGCAGCGACGTGCCCCGCCGGGCCGGTACCGCGCTATACCGCAATCTCGACGCAGCCCGCGACTCACTGCTGGCGCGACCCGATACCGCCACCCGCCGTATCGCCCTGCGGCTGCGGCTCTCGGCAGCCGTCGGCTCCAGCGTCGCGCTCCACGCGACCGACGAGCGCGGCATCTCGACCGAGGTCACAGCCGCCCTACCCCGCACCGACACCGCCCGCTCGCCCCAGCAGGCTTATCGGCGCGACATCTTCAGCCGCCTGGGCGACACGCCCTATGAGCTGGAGGGATATACCGACGATGCCGGCGATATATTCATACCCGCAAAGGAGCTTGCCGCGCTGCGGCGCAGCGCGGTAGAGGCGCTCGATGCTGCGTGGGCCGCCCGCCCGCGGGCGACGCGCCGCCGGTCGACCCTGCCGCCCGACGCCCTGGCCGGATACACCGCCGACTACCACGACAATGTGGCCAACCGCCTCGCCGCCGACTTCTACCGCAGCCACGGCGCGCGCATCGACCGGCGCGCGCTCGAGGTCGAGCCACCGACGGGCGAAGTGCGGGTGATGACCACCCGCTACTGCCTGCGCCGCGAGCAAGGCGAATGTCTGCGCGATACCGCTGCCGGCCGCCGCTGGCCCGCAGGCGACCTGTATCTGCGCGCCCCGCTCGGCCGGCTGCGCCTCCACTTCGACTGCGCCAACTGCCGCATGCAAGTCCACGCCCAATCAAAACACAATATATAATGCTACCAATCAGCAATTTACACAAAGAAATAGGGGGGGTAAACAGTACCCATACCTTTTAATCGCTTCGTTTCTGGTAATGATAGCGGGGCTATACGCGCCCTTTTACTTCGCACATTTCGGCATACATTTTCACGACGAGCCATACCAGATTGCGCTCGCCCGTGATTATACACATAGCCCCGGCGCTCCGCTCAGCGGACTTATCAGCACACTGTGGGCATCGGTATGCGGCTGGAAACTGTACTCGATGCGCGCGCTTGCCATAGCGCTCAATGAGCTGGGTATGCTCACCTGCGGCGCATACATGTATGCCGTCACACGCAGGCTCCCTCTCACTATGCTCACCGTCGGTATCACAGCCTACCTGATGAGCTTCTACTTCACGACGTATCTGTATGGCTGGGACAGTGCCTCTACATGCTTCATATGCCTCACCATGACAGGCACACTCTGCGCCCTGCGCCGGCCATCGGTGTGGATATGGGTTGCCACCGGCGTATGCGCAGGAGCCGCTGCGACCTCGCGCATACCCAACGTGTGTCTGTGGGTACTTGTACCGCTGCTCATAGCCGCCACACCCGACATGGGCCACAAGCCAAAATATATCGGCGCATACATCGCGGCCGCTTTGGCGGTGACGTCGGCCACAATCATATCCATTTTCGGTACACCCGGCGCATATGCCGAGGCTATCCGCACGGAGATGGTCAATGCACACAGCCCCCTGGCCAACATCGCCGGCACTCTGTACCAGACCCTCGCCCTTTTCGGTACAGGCAGTGTCGTCATATCGGTTTTTGCCCTGATATACCTCATATACCGCATCAGATTGCCGCGGAGCATACAAGCGGCTGCCATAGCTGTAGTCGCAATATATTTCTACGGTTACTCACACATCCATATGCAGGAGCCCGACGGACTGAGCCTGTACTTCTCGGCATGGCTGCTGATAACCATATGCTACGCGGCGGTTTGCGCCCGAGGTAAGACGCGCCCCCAGGTATATATGGCCCTGATAACCATCGCTTGCTTCTCTTTTGCCCCGACTGTCGGCTCCAATACCGCACTGCACAAGCATCTGTCGATAATGGCAATGCCTGCGGCGCTCGCCCTCACAGCCGCAGTATGCGGGCGCGCATTCAAGACGGCGACTATCGTCACCGCGCTGGTGCTCGGAGCCTTCGGTATACGCAACAAATGTGGATTTACATACGCCGATGCGGGCATCGGCATGTGCACGACGGAGCCGGCGACACCTCTCTTTGACGGAGTCAAGACCACCCCGTCCAGAGCGGCGCTCATAGATGAGATTGCTTCGTCCGTCCATATCGCCGGCGATGAGGACTTCATGGCCGTAAGCAATGGCGGCAACAGGTATCTCATAGACTATCTGCGCGGGCAACGCTCGCCATACCGCAAAAACTCCTGGATCGGAGGCGAGCTTGCCGACCATGAATACATCTCGACCGTATGCGGGCATGTACGCCGCAGCGACCGACCTGTATACATACTGCTGCTGCGATACGCCGAGGGACGCGCCAAATCAAGCCCGATGGAAGATTCGCTGCTGACGATGCACCCGCAGACGGTGCGCGACGGCGACGCATACGTGCTCTACCGCTTCGGGCGCGTATCAGAGCGGAGATAATGGTAAGAAAAACAGTGTTTGTGATTAACGGTGTATGGCCGGATTTGTCTATCTTTGCTGCAAATAAAGCATTTATGGCATGAAGAAGACCATCTGCGCGCTTACTCTCACCGTAATCTCACTCAATATGGCATACTCTCAATCTTCCAATCCGGCCCGGCTTACCGACGGGCCGAGCGACATCGTACAGACTGCCGGCCGCGACCGCCTGGGCTGCTTCGCGCCTGAATTTGCCCGGCTCAACGACGATGTGCTTTTCGGTCAGGTATGGAGCCGCACCGACAGCCTGTCGCTGCGCGACCGCAGCATCGTGACGGTCACGGCGCTTGTAAGCAGCGGTATCACCGACAGCTCGCTCACATATCACTTGCAATCGGCCCGCAAAAACGGCGTGACCCGCACCGAAATCGCCGAGATACTCACCCAGGTGGCTTTCTACGCCGGCTGGCCCAAGGCTTGGGCTGCCTTCAATCAGGCGCTGGAGGTGTGGCGCGACGACACCCCGGTCTCCGACGCCCGAGCCCTCTTTGAGCGCGAACTGATATTCCCGGTCGGCGAGCCAAATACGGCGTATGCCAGATACTTCACCGGCAACAGCTATCTCTACCCGGTCGCCACCGATGGCATAAACCTCGTAAACGTGACTTTCGAGCCGCACTGCCGCAACAACTGGCACATACACCATGCCACCAAGGGCGGCGGCCAGCTGCTGGTCTGCGTCGCCGGCACGGGCTGGTATCAGGAGGAGGGCAAGCCGGCCGTGAAGATGCGCCCGGGCGACTCCGTGACCATACCCGCGGGTGTGAAACACTGGCACGGCGCTGCGGCCGACAGCTGGTTTGCCCACCTGGCGATGGAGCTTCCCGGCGAGGGCCTCTCCAACGAGTGGCTTGAGCCGGTCGACGATACCCACTACGACAATCTCGCTCAATGATGAAAAAGTATATCGCTGCGGCCCTCGCCGCTATGACCGTGGCCGCCGCAGCGGCGCAGTCGAAAGTCTATCTTACCCGCGACATCTCGCCCGAGGCGCTCGTGAAAGTGTACAAGGCGCTGGGCCGTCCCGCCGACGGCCACCGCGTGGCAGTGAAAATCAGCACCGGCGAGGCCGGCAACCCCAATTACCTTAAGCCGACGCTCATACGCGCGCTGGTCGACAGTGTACACGGCACTATCGTGGAGTGCAACACGGCCTACGGCGGCAAGCGCAATACATTTGAGGCACACCGCCGCACGGTGCACGAGCATGGGTTCGACACCATCGCGCCGGTCGACCTGATGGACGAGGATGGCCAGATGCGCATACCGGTGCGCGACCGCCGCCATATCAAGTACGACATCGTGGGCAGCCATCTGCCCCGATATAACTATATGGTCAATCTGTCGCACTTCAAGGGCCACCCGATGGGAGGCTACGGCGGCGCGCTGAAAAATGCGAGCATCGGAGTGGCATCGGCCGACGGCAAGGCATATATACATACCGGCGGCAAGCTGGAGACGGTCGAGGGCATATGGGACAATATCGCTCCTCAGGACGTATTCCTGGAGTCTATGGCTGCCGCCGCGCAGGCTGTGGCCGACTACTTCGGCGACAATATCGTATATATCAACGTGATGAACAATATGTCGGTCGACTGCGACTGTGTGGCTCATCCGGCCGACGTCGCCCTGGCCGACTACGGCATACTGGCCTCGACCGACCCCGTCGCCCTCGATAAAGCATGCTGCGACATCATCTTCAACATGACCGCCACACACGGCAGCGACCCCGAGGCTCTCAAAGAGCGCATCAGCAGCCGCCATGGTCTGCATACCATCGACCACGCCGAGGCAATCGGGCTGGGCACCACCGACTACGAAATCATCAGTCTCGACTGATAGCCATTCCATACAACAGCGAGGGCTGCCCATAGCATTGGAGCAGCCCTCGCTGTTGTATCGATACGTGTCAGGGACGGCACAGCCCTGCGACGCGGAGCTTGTCGCCGCTGAGGTCCACCTCAAAGAAGTGAGGCACGCGCACATACTGACCGTCCACATCCTTATGGCTGTGACACGACAGCAGCGTGCGCCCGGCAAAGTCTGTAAATATCATGCCGTGGCCAAAATCGGGCGGCGTCACCGGCTCGGCCTCCTGCACCCAGGGGCCGTCGAGCGTGCCGCTCTCGGAGTATGCCACGCCCTGTGTATACACATTGTATATCCAGCTGGTCCATATCATGCCGAGGCGCCCGGTGGCCGTGCGAAAGAGCCAGGGGCCGTCGGTGACGCGGTTGGGCCCTACCCGACCGCCTTCAAAACGCTCGCGGCTCCAGGGCGAGTCGCTGGCGCGGAAGAGTATGCGGCCCTCGCCCAGGCTGCGGCTCAGGTCGGGCGACAGTTCGATTTTCTCGATGGTGCCGTTGTTGTTCTGAAGCCACTCATGGCAGTATACCATGTAAGGCTTGCCGTCGGTATCAACCCACAGCGTGCCGTCGAGCGTAGGTTTGTCGGCCGGCAGGTAGTCGCAGTCCGACACCGGGCGGTAAGGACCGCCGGGGCGGTCGGCCACCAGCACATGGCACGCGCGGCGCTCGATGGGAGTGCCGGCCACGGTATCAATCATCACATCACGGTTGGTAAAGGTGGCAAAGTAATAGTATTTGTCGCCGTGGCGGTGAAGCTCGGCGGCCCATATCATCGGGTCGCGGCCCATCCACGACGCAGTGTCAGGGCGAGCCACATCGTAGGGGCCGTCCCACATAGCGAGGTCGGGGCTCTTCCAGAGCTTGCCTCCGGTGCCGGTCATGTAATACAGACCCGAGGCACTGTCGGCAAGCACACAGGGATCGCTGAGCCGGATAGAGTCGGTGGGGATACGGTATTGCCCCGCGGCGGCGGCCATCAAGGCACACGCCCCGCACAGAGTGGTAAGTACTTTTCTCATTGATTATAATAGATTATAGACTGATTGAGTCACCCAGTATTGAGTCGATGGCATCCAGCTCTCCGTCTGAAAAAGGACGCGCCTCGACCGCCGCAAGATTATCGTCGAGCTGACGCGTCGAGCTTACCCCGGCTATGACCGAGGTGACACCCTTGCGGGCGAGCAGCCACGAAAGCGACATCTGCGCCAGCGACTGACCGCGGTCGGCAGCAATCACGTTGAGCCGGCGCGCCTTGGCCACCCACTCCTCCGTGATATCCTCCTTATGCAGGAAGCCGCCCTCGCGATATACGCGCGAGTCGGAGGGGATACCGTCTATATACCTGGCAGTGAGCAGCCCCTGCGCCAGCGGAGAGAAAGCGATGAATCCCAGGCCACAGTCGGCGACCATCCGGGTATGCGCGGCCTCGGGCTTGCGGCACACCATATTGTAGCGGTCCTGATATATCAGACAGTGTACATGCTGCTCCTCCATCATGGCGCATGCCCGCGCAGCTATATCAGCAGGATATTTCGACAGCCCCACATACAGAGCCTTGCCCTGACGCACGATGTCGACGAGCGCCTGCACAGTCTCCTCAAGCGGCACCTCGGGACAATAACGGTGACTGTAGAAAATATCGAAATACTCCAGCCCCGTGCGGCGCAGACTCTGATGCAGACTCGCAAAAGTATTCTTGCGCGAGGTGCAGTCGCCATAAGGGCCCGGCCACATGTAGTGGCCCGCCTTCGACGACACCACAATCTCATCGCGGTGGGTATGCAGCCCGCGCGCCATGATGCGGCCGAAATTGCTCTCCGCGCTACCCGCCGGCGGCCCGTAATTATTGGCCAGATCAATATGAGTCACCCCACGGTCAAAAGCCCGCAGGATGATTTCCTCCTGCACAGCTAGCGGAGTGTCATCGCCGAAATTATGCCATAAGCCGAGCGAGATTACCGGAAGCTGCAGCCCGCTCCGCCCGCAATATCTGTATTCCATCAATTATAGATTTATACAGGCAAATATAGCGATTTTCCTCTCAAGCAGAAAATTCGATGCAACGCTTTTGCAAAATTTCCGGTTCCGACAATATCAACGGGATACCGACCCGGAAAAGCGCGGAGCGTTGACCAAGTTGAGCCCCCCCCATTTAGCCACACGCACTGTAACAACGCATAGTAACTTGGGAAGCGCGGAGCGCTGGCCATTATGAGTAACACGGGGTGGAGCGCAGCACAACCCCGTGACCTCCGACCCGCACCCGACTGCAGAAGCGCGGAGCGCTGACCCTTAATGAGGCGCAGAGCAAAAAGTGTCAGGTCTAACGACCTTCCACTTATCGAAGTGGCCGCGGGTAACACGGGGTGGAGCGCAGCGCAACCCCGTGTTACTCTTAATGGTCAGCGCTCCGCGCTTTTGCTGCCGCATGATGTCGCATAAACACAGGCTGTTTACTGTGCGCCCATTTTTACTATGCGCCCCTAATCAGGACGAGCGCGATTGACATCGGAGACTGTGGCCCGATGAAATTGCAAGAGTACATTTAAATAAAACCCTCAACCGTTGCAGCGGTCAAGGGTTCAAAGGTTGAAAGGTGATGCGGCAAGCCTCCAGCCTTTGCGATTGAAGTAGCCGCGAAACCTTTCCATATTATGCGTATAGAAATAGCGTTTAATGTGGGCAAATGGACGGTTAAAATAATACTCCGTCGCTGATGCCTGGGGGCTGCAATTGGCTGAAGTGGTTGACAATCCACAAGCCCCCGAAAGGTTTTCAGTCGCAAAGATAACACAATCTTTGCAAAGATGCAAAAAGGCCAGGCCGTTTATCTTCGCAGACTAAGCCGGACATAACAAATATAATCATACAAAGTTATGAAAAACTTGTAACTGCCCTAATCCTCGCCACGATGGCGGCCAAAATCGACAACAAAATCGACAGTCGCTTATCGTCGGCAAAAGCATCGCTCGCAGGCCATAGATTGCGACTAAAGCCGCAACAGCGTCCGTCACATATGTGACGATTTTGTGGAACTTCTGCCTTGATTAGCCATCGGAGGCCCGATTTCGGCGGTTGATATATTAAAGAAATGCTTTAGACAAACAGACATAAACTGCTAATCCAAAGCATTATATCATGAGCGGTAGACGGGGGTCGAACCCGCGACCCTCAGCTTGGGAAGCTGATGCTCTACCGACTGAGCTACTACCGCATCGGTATGGGGCAAAGGTACGGCTTTTTTCTGAACCGGCAAAGAAATGCCGGCGCTTTTTGGGGTAAGCGCCGGCATTTGTATGGATTTTATGCCTGGGTGGGATTACTCGGTGCGGATGGGGATGTACTCGACAAATGCCTCGATGGCTTCGTAGGAGGCGAGACCAAGGCTCTCGTAGAGCTGGGCGGTGGCGCGGTTGCGCTCCTCGGCGCGCTGCCAGAAGAGGCGGTCGTCGTCGCCCAGGAAGGGGGCGTTTTCCATCTGGCTCTGGTGCTTGAGGATGGAGTTGCGCTTGAAGCGGAGCTCCTCGGGGGAGATGGGTACGGCCATCTCGATGTGGTCGATTTCCCACTCGGCCCAGGCGCCGCGGTACATCCATATGCGGCAGTCTTTCATCCACTCTTCGTCTTTGAGCTCGTCGATGGCGGCGAGGACGGCATCGGTACATACCTTATGGGTGCCGTGGGGGTCGGCCAAGTCGCCGGCGACGAATATCTGGTGGGGCTTGACTTCCTCGAGCAGCGACTTGACGATATCGACGTCGCGCTGGGTGAGCTCGCCCTTCTTGATGGTGCCGGTCTCGTAGAAGGGAAGGCGCAGGAAGTGGATGTGGCCGGGCTTGACGCCGATATAGTTGCAGGCGATGGTGGCTTCGGCCTGGCGTATCATGGTCTTTATCTCGCGGATGTCGGCATTGTCCATATCGCCGGGCTTCTTGGCTTTGACAAACTCTGTGACTTCTGTCGAGAGCTTCTCGTAGCCTGATTTGTCGAAACCGAAGACGGGGGCAATCTTGTCCATCATCAGGAAGTAGCGCATCATGTCTTCGTCGCCCACGGCGATATTGCCGGAGGTCTCGTATGCGACGTGCACGTCGTGGTGCTGATCGACGAGGCGCTTGAGGGTGCCGCCCATCGATATGACGTCGTCGTCGGGATGGGGCGAGAATACTATCACTCGCTTGGGATAGGGCTTGGCGCGCTCGGGGCGGTATGTGTCGTCGGCGTCGGGCTTGCCGCCGGGCCAGCCGGTGATGGTGTGCTGGAGCTCGTTGAATACCTTGATATTGACGTTGTATGCCGAGTCGTATAGGGCGAGGAGCTCTCCGAGGCCGTGGTCGTTGTAGTCTTTGTCGGTGAGCTTGAGGATGGGCTTGCCGGTCTGGTTGCAGAGCCATACGATGGCGCGGCGGATAAGTTTGTCGTTCCACTCGGCCGAGGTGACCTGCCAGGGACGGCTTATGCGGGTAAGCTCCTCGGCTGCGCCCAGGTCGGTGACCACCTTTACGTGGGGGTGACCCTGAAGGAGCGAGGCGGGCACCTGGGTGGTGGCCTGCTCCTCGACTACCTTGCGGATGATGCCGGCGCGGTTTTCGCCCCATGCCATGGTGATGATGCGCTTGGCCTGGAGGATGTTGCCGATGCCGAGGGTGATGGCCGTGGAGGGTACCTGGTCGTCTTTGTAGTCGGATGAGAGCTGGTGGCGGGTATCGTTGCTGAGCAGCACGAGGCGGCAATCGCTGGTGGCGGCGCTGCCCGGCTCGTTGAAGGCGATGGAGCCGTTGGAGCCTATCTCGCATACGACCACGTCGATGCCGCCGGCGTTTGCGATGGCCTGCTCGTAGTCGCGGCAGTACTCATACATGTCTTCCTTGGTGACCTCGGGATTGATGGTGCGGATGTTGGCAGGCTCGATATCGGTGTGGCTGAGCAGGATATCGTTGAGTACGCGCAGGGTCGAGGGGCCGCCGGGCACGAGGGGGAAAAACTCGTCGATGTTGAATATCACCACATTTTTGAGCGACACCTTGCTCTCGCGGTACATGCGTATGAGGCTGGCGTATGCGCGGTGGGTGCTGACGCCTGCGCCGAGGGCGAGCACACACTTGCCCTTCTGCTGTACGTAGCGGTTGATGTAGCGTACCATCTCCGAAGCGACGAAGTCGGCGCCGTCGGCGGCATTCTCAAAGATGCGGGTGAAGATTTTTTCCTCGCGGGTAAGTGCGGCCAGCTCTATCTCACTGTCGGGATGGTAGTACCGGCGAGGGATGCGGTCGAGCTTAATCTGCGAGCTAAGATCGGTTTTCATTTCGGTTGGGTCAGTTTCAGTGTGGTGGGTATGGTGTGTTTGTGTTTTTCTAATGACAAATGTACGACAAAAAGCGTGGGAGACGGCGCGGGTTTAATGTTTTTTTACAAAAATTTGTAGTTGTGTCATGTAATTTTGTGCAATAACATGCGTCATATGTGTATGCACACAAGCAAAGGCAATCCGACGCGCCGCGAGCGCTTTCTCGAGCTGGCCGACCGCCACAAGGTGGTCATCGCCAAGGTATGCTCGGTGTATGCCTCGCCGTCGGCGCCCTTTGCCGACCTGTATCAGGAAGTGATGCTCAATCTCTGGAGCGGCATGGACTCGTATGCCGGGGCGGCGAAAGTGTCGACCTGGATATACCGCCTGGCCATCAACACCTGTATCACCTGGCACCGGCGCAACCGCCGCCATGTCGACGGCGCGGTCGGGCTCGACTCCTGCCCTGAGATTGCAGCCGAGCAAGGCTCCGTCGAGGAGATACGCGAGCTGTACCGGCTCATCTCGCTGCTGGAGCCTTTTGACAAGGCGCTGCTCATGCTGTGGCTCGACGAGAAGCCATACGGCGAGATCGCCGACATCACGGGTATATCGCGGGCCAATGTGGCCACGCGCCTGCACCGCATCAGAGAGAAACTCACCAAACTCGCACACCTATGAATGACCGCAACAATACCCCCGACGGCCTCGATGCCATACGCCGCGCATGGCAAGGCATGAGGGTCGACCAAGACAGCCTCGACTCGGCGGCATCGCGCGCCGCCGACAGCATCGCCCGCGGCAATACGGCCCCGCTGCAATACCGCCTGGCGCGGCGGCAGCGGCGCACGGCGATTGCCGGCCTGCTGATGATACCGCTGGCATATATGCTGTATGCGGTACTTGAGCTGAATATATGGATATGTGTGATCTACGCGGTATTCGGGCTGGTGATGAGCATCCTCAACCGCCTGCTGGCCGACTATACATCTGAGATGCCGCTGGCAGAGATGCCCGTGGCCGAGGCCCTGCGCCGCGCCGTGATGATACGGCTGCGCCAGCGCCAGATACGCATCGGAGGCATCATCGGCGGAGCCGCGGTGCTGGCGGCGCTGGCTGTGAGCCTGATCGGGGCATATGGCAGCGACATGCTGCTGGCCATGGTCGTCGGGCTGGCGGCGGGACTGGCCGTGGGTATACCGCGGGCTGTGCGTATGTCGAGGATGGCACGGCGGCTGGTGGAGTCGCTGCACGAGTAGACGCCCCCTACTCTCCCCCGTGGGGGGCTCACGCTATACCGTGCATGAGGGCGTATACGGCGATACCGGCGGCGGAATGGATGTCGAGTTTGGCGCAGATATTGCGGCGGTGGGTGGCCACGGTGTGTACCGAGAGGAAGAGTTCGTCAGCAATCTCCTTGTTTGATTTACCGGCCGCGATGAGGCGTATGATGTCGCGCTCGCGGGCTGTGAGCACGATGTCGCCGTTGTCGGCCAGCGCGGCGGTATCGCCCGCGGGCAAGTCGCCGCGGCGGGCTCCGCTGCGCTCAAGGCGCTCCACGGCGGGGATAAACAGGTCGTCTTCCACCCGGCAGTGCATCGTGATGTCGCGCTCACACATCACCAGGTCGAAGAGCAGTGAGTTGAGCGTATCCACCTGCGACGGCTCTGCGGTGAAATGGCAGATGAGCAGCTCCTTGAGTTCCTTGAGCTGGCGCGAGATGGGCTTGTGATGGTTGCGGAAGTCGCTGATGGCAAACTCGCCGTCGCCGCCCGTGCCCGCGATGAGGCTGTCGACGTGTACAAAGACGGTCTTTTCCTCATACTCCATATGGGCGCGCACCTCGGCGGCATATTGGTCGAAAAAGCGCAGAAGCGCGATGGATATGTCGCTGCGCGAGCCTGCGCTGACAGCCTCTATGAGACGTCGGCGCAGGCCGGGCAGTACATATTCGATAAAGTAGCGGTGGGCGCTGCGCAGATAAGCCGTGAGGGCGCCGGCCGACACATCGTCGGGCGTAAACGCGCGGCCGCTGATGAAGTTGACCACCGCCAGCAGCGTGGGACAGTGCACACCGTGTGCCGCGCACACCTCGGCCACCGACGCGCCGCCGAAGCCCAGCGATATGCCGAAGCGGCTCAGGGCCGGCAGCAGCAGGGCATTGTCGGCGAGCATGTCGCGCAGGCGGTCAGATGGCTTGTAGGCTGTCATGGCACACTGTCTGTCAGGCCTTGAGAGCGGCGAGAGTAGCGGCGTTGGCCTCCAGCTTGCTCAGGGTATCGGCGAGCTTCTTGCGCTCACCCTCTACCACGGCGGCGGGAGCGCCGGCCACAAAGCGCTCATTGGAGAGCTTCTTCTCAATCGATGCCTTGAAGCCCTCGAGATACTTGATTTCCTTCTCAAGGCGGCCTATCTCGGCCGGCACATCGATGGCCGATGCCAGGGGTACGTTGAGCTCGAGCGTGCCCACCATAAACGATGCGGCGGCGGCATCCTTGGCGGCGCCGGTATTGACAGCCTCCAGCCCGGCGAGCTTGCAGAGCATGGGGGTGATGTCGGCCTCCAGGTCGCCCAGCACGTTGAGGGTGAGCGCATCGCGGGCGGGGATATTCTTCTTGGCACGCACGGCACGCACACCCGAGATAATCTCGCGGGCGCGGGCCACCATTGCCACAAGCGTCTCGTCGACAGTACCGCCCTCGGGCATGGCCGCATACATGATGCTCTCGCCCTCGGCGCGGCTCTCGCCCAGGTGCTGCCACAGCTCCTCGGTGATGAAGGGCATGAAGGGGTGGAGCAGGCGCAGCAGCGCATCGAAGTACGAGCGCGTGGCGCGCATGGTCTCGGCGTCGACAGGGCAGCCGTAGGCGGGCTTGACCATCTCGAGGTACCACGACGAGAAGTCGTCCCAGAAGAGTCGGTACACTGCCATCAGGGCCTCGTTGATGCGGAATTTCTCCATCAGGTCGGCGACCTCGGCCACGGTGGCGTTGAGGCGCGAGCGGAACCAGCGCACGGCCAGCGCCGACACCTCGTCGGGACGCGCCGAGGCGTCTTCCTGCCAGCCGCTCACCAGGCGGAAGGCATTCCATATCTTATTGCAGAAGTTGCGGCCCTGCTCGCAGAGGCGCTCGTCAAACATGATATCGTTGCCGGCCGGGGCGGCGAGCATCATGCCCATGCGCACACCGTCGGCGCCGTAGCGGTCGATGAGGTCGAGCGGGTCGGGGGAGTTGCCCAGCGACTTCGACATCTTGCGGCCGAGATTGTCGCGCACGATGCCGGTGAAATACACGTTGCGGAATGGCTCCTTGCCCACATACTCGTATCCGGCCATGATCATGCGCGCCACCCAGAAGAAGATGATGTCGGGGCCGGTGACCAGCGTGGCCGTGGGATAGTAATAGTTGATCTCGGGGTTGCCGGGATTGTTGATGCCGTCGAAGAGGGTGATGGGCCACAGCCACGATGAGAACCATGTGTCCAGGGCGCCCTCGTCCTGACGCAGGTCTGAGGGTTGCAGCCCCTCGCAGCCCACGCCGGCGCGGGCCTTGGCGAGCGCCTTCTCGAGATTCTCGGCCACGACGATTTTCTCGGTACCGTCGGAGGGCGAGATATAGTACCAGGCAGGTATGCGGTGGCCCCACCAGAGCTGGCGCGAGATACACCAGTCCTGGATATTCTCGAGCCAGTTGCGGTATGTGGTCTTGTACTTCTCGGGCACAAAGCGTATGATGTCGTCCATGACCGGAGCGAGCGAGATGTCGGCAAAGTGCTTCATGTCGACAAACCACTGCAGCGACAGACGCGGCTCGATGGGAGCCTTGGTGCGCTCGCTCAGGCCGATATTGTTGGTATAGTCTTCGACGCGCTCGAGCAGGCCGGCCTTGGCGAGATCCTCGGCGATGGCCTTGCGGCACTCAAAGCGATCCATGCCCACATACATGCCGGCAGTCTCGGCGATGGTGGCGTCGTCGTTGAATATGTCGATGGTCTCGAGATGGTGATTCTTGCCCAGCATGTAGTCGTTTTTGTCGTGGGCTGGGGTCACCTTGAGGCAACCCGTACCAAACTCGATGTCGACGTAGCGGTCTTCGATCACCGGCACCACGCGGCCCACCAGAGGCACCACCACGCGGTGGCCCTTGAGCCACTTGTTTTTGGGGTCCTTGGGGTTGATACACATGGCCGTGTCGCCCATGATGGTCTCGGGGCGTGTGGTGGCTACCAGAGCGTAGCGGCGGCCGTCGGCATCGCGGTGTACCACCTCGCCCTCGGCGCCGGTCTCGCCGGCCATGTCGTCGTCGGCCAGATAGTACCGCAGATAGTAGAGCTTGCTCTGCTCGGTCTCAAAGAATACCTCGTCGTCGCTGATGGCGGTGAGATTGACGGGGTCCCAGTTGACCATGCGCAGGCCGCGGTAGATGAGGCCCTTGTCGTAAAGGTCGCAGAATACCTTTACCACGCTCTCCGAGCGGGCGGGGTCCATGGTGAAGGCCGTGCGGTCCCAGTCGCACGAGGCGCCGAGCTTGCGCAGCTGCTGCAGGATGATGCCGCCGTGGAGGCGGGTCCACTCCCATGCGTGCTCCAGAAACTGCTCGCGGGTCAGGTCGGTCTTCTTGATGCCCTCGGCGGCGAGCTTGGCGATGACCTTGGTCTCGGTCGAGATGGATGCATGGTCGGTGCCGGGCACCCACAGGGCGTTCATGCCCATCATGCGGGCGCGGCGCACCAGGATATCCTGGATAGTATTGTTGAGCATATGGCCCATGTGCAGCACGCCGGTGACATTGGGCGGCGGTATCACTACCGTATAGGGCGTGCGGGCATCGGGGACGGAGCTGAAGAGCTTGTGCTCCATCCAATAGGCATACCATTTGTCCTCCACCTGGGCAGGACTGTATACAGTGGCCAGTTCTTTCATGTCGTCTAAAAAATTTTTGTGCAAAGGTACAAAAATTAAAAATAAATGCGGCGGGGAATTCCCGCGAAAATATGTACCTTTGCACAGATATGGCAATAAACGACCCACAAAGCGCTCCAGACAATCCCCCCTACAGCATCGGGGTGGCCCTGAGCGGCGGCGGCGCGCGCGGCATAGCCCACGCCGGCGCCCTGGCCGCCATCGAGGAGGCGGGATTTCGCCCCGACGTCATCGCGGGCGTGAGTGCCGGCAGCGTGGCCGGCGCGCTGTATGCGGCCGGAGTGCCGCCGATGCGTATCGTCGAGCTTTTCGACGACCGCGGGTTTACCGACTTTGTGAAATTCCGCCCCGCCGGCGGCGGCATCTTTGCCGTCGACGGCTTCCGCAACTTCCTGCGCCACAATCTCGCCCCCTACCGCCGTATCGAAGACCTGCCCATACCTTTGTATATAGGCGCGACCGACTTCGACCGCGGCGTGCCCGCGGTATTTGACCGCGGCGAGCTGGTAGAGCGGGTGGTGGCGTCGTGCTCGATACCCATCGTATTCAGGCCGGTCAAGATAGACGGCACCCACTACGTCGACGGCGGCGTGCTGCGCAACCACCCCGCGTGGATCATACGCCCGCTGTGCCGCACCCTCATCGGCGTCAACGTGAGCCCCCTGGCCCCTCGCGCCAAGGCAGACTCAATCATGGGCGTGGCCATGCGCACATACAATCTCATGGCCAAGGCCAATCAGAAGACCGACATGGAGCTGTGCGACATATCGGTCGAGACTCCCGAGATAGCGGCCTGCCGCACCTTTGACCTGTCGATGCGCGACAAGGTATTCATGAGCGGATACATACACACCCGCCGCGCCCTGCGGGAGGCCGGCCTATGGAAGGGCCTCGCCCCGACGCCGGCAAAATAAACCATCAGACATCACACAATCATCACATCTGCACAATGGAAAAGAACAACGCGCTCAAACCGGTAATCTACCAGCTTCTGCCCCGACTGTTCGCCAACTATACACCCGACCCCGTGCCCGACGGCACCATCGAGCAAAACGGCTCGGGCAAGCTCAACGGCATCAACCCCACCATACTGCGCAATATACGCGAGCTCGGCGCCACCCACGTCTGGTACACCGGCGTGATAAAGCACGCCCATACCGCCGACTACACCGCCTACGGCATACCGCGCCACAATCCCCACATCATCAAGGGCAAGGCCGGCAGCCCCTACGCCATCACCGACTACTACGACATCGACCCCGACCTGGCCGTCGACGTGCCCGCCCGCGTGGCCGAGTTTGAGCGGCTGGTGGCCCGCACCCACCGCGCCGGGCTCAAGGTGATAATCGACTTCGTGCCCAATCACGTCGCCCGCGAGTACCACTCCGACGCCGCTCCCGCCTCGGTCGAAGACCTCGGCCAGGGCGACGACCGCGAGATGTTTTTCTCGCCGCGCAACAATTTCTACTACATCACCCGCCAGCAATTCTCGCCCACAGGCGTCGACCTGGGCAGCGGCGAGGGCGCCTATGTGGAATTTCCGGCGCGCGCCTCGGGCAACGACTGCTACACCGCCTTCCCCGGCAAGTACGACTGGTACGACACCGTAAAGCTCAACTACGGCTACGACCCCGGCGACGGCTCGCGCCACTACGACCCCGTGCCCCCCACCTGGCTCAAGATGCTCCACATACTGCGCTACTGGGCATCGAAAGGCGTCGACGGCTTCCGCTGCGACATGGCCCACATGGTGCCCATCGACTTCTGGCGCTGGGCCATCCCGCAGGTAAAGGCCATCGACCCGGGCATCATCTTCATCGCCGAGATATATGAGGTGGGCCTGTACCGCCCCTACATCTTCTCGGCCGGATTTGACTACCTCTACGACAAGGTAAACCTCTACGACAGCCTGCGCGCCATCGAGACCGCCAGCCACTCGGCCGCCACACTCACCTCGTGCTGGCAGACCGTCGACGGCATCGAGAGCCATATGCTCAACTTCCTCGAGAATCACGACGAGCAGCGCTTTGCCTCGCCCCAGTATGCGGGCGACGCCGCGCGCGTAGAGCCGTCGCTGGTGGTGAGCGCCACCATCGGCACCGGCCCCTTCATGCTCTACGCCGGCCAGGAGCTGGGCGAGCCCGGCACCGACGCCGAGGGCTACAGCGGCCGCGACGGACGCACCACCATATTTGACTACTGGAGCATCGCCACCCTGCGCCGCTGGCTCAACCGCGGCCGCTGCGACGGCCCCCTGACCGAGGCCGAGGCCGCCCTGCGGGCTATGTACGGCCGGGTGCTGCGCCTGTGCAACAGCGAGCCGGCCATCTCGCAAGGGCGGTTTTTCGACCTGATGTATGTCAACTACGACAATCCCCGCCTCAACCCCCACCGCCACTACGCATACCTGCGCCACCACGGCGACGACCTGCTGGTGATAGCTGTGAATTTCGACGACCGGGCCGCCGACGTAGCCATCAACATCCCCTCCCACGCATTTGAGTACCTGGGCATAACGCCCGGCACAGCCCCGGCCGCCGAGCTGCTGCGCGGCGACACCGCCGGGAAGACCGTCAGCGACACCGCCCCCTTTGCGACCACCCTGCCCGCCCACGGCGCCGTAATCTGGAAAATCGATACCCGCCGGCTCGCCGACAAGAAAAAAAGCGCCTCCGAAAGCGGCTCCCTCCCGAAAAAATAGTACCTTTGCACCCGTATTTCATACCCCAATAATTCCAATGGATACCTCATTACCCCCTTTCAAGATTTTCTCAGGCACCCGCTCACGCTACATGGCAGAGGAAATCTGCAAAGACCTCGGCGTAGAGCTCGGCAAGATGAACATACAGCACTTTGCCGACGGCGAGTTTGAAGTTTCGTTTGAAGAGTCGGTACGCGGCTGCGAAGTCTACCTGGTACAGAGCACCTTCCCCACCAGCGACAACCTCATGGAGCTGCTGCTGATGATCGACGCCAGCAAGCGCGCATCGGCCAAGAGCACCATCGCCGTGATACCCTACTTCGGCTGGGCCCGCCAGGACCGCAAGGACAAGCCCCGCGTGTCGATTGCCGCCAAGCTCGTGAGCGACCTGCTCACCGCCGCCGGCGTAGACCGCGTGATCACCATGGACCTCCATGCCGACCAGATACAGGGCTTCTTCAACGTACCTGTCGACCACCTCTACGCATCATCGGTATTCATCCCCTACATACAGTCGCTCAAACTCGACAACATGGTCATCGCCACACCCGACGTCGGCGGTGCCAAGCGCGCCAACTCCTACGCCAAATACCTCGACGTGCCCCTGGTACTCTGCCACAAGCAGCGCGCCAAGGCCAATGTCGTGGCCAACATGACCGTAATCGGCGACGTGCGCGACAAAAACGTAATCCTCATCGACGACATGGTCGACACCGCCGGTACCATCACCAAGGCCGCCGACCTCATGCTCGAGAACGGCGCCCGCTCGGTGCGCGCCCTGGCGTCGCACGCCATCATGAGCGACCCCGCCACCGACCGCGTCAATGAGTCGGGCCTGTGCGAGATGATATTCACCAACTCCATCCCCTACGGCAAAGAGTGCTCCAAATGCACCATACTCTCGGTGGCACGTCTCTTTGCCGACACCATCCGCCGCGTACACTCCAATCAGTCGATTTCCTCTCAATACCTGATTAAATAATATTCCAATCATACAATGAAAAAAAGTCCCCTGCAGAAGGCCCGTGCGGCCTACAAGCCCAAGCTTCCCGTAGTACTTACGGGCGCCGTGAAGGCTGTCGAGGGTAAGCCCACCGAGTCGGTCGCCGACCAGGCTCAGATCAAGGCACTCTTCCCCAACACCTACGGTCTGCCCGAGCTGCGTTTTGAGAAAAACTCCACTCCCGCCGCAGGCCGCCCCGTCAACGTGGGCGTAATCCTCTCCGGCGGCCAGGCCCCCGGCGGCCATAACGTCATCAGCGGCCTCTTCGACGGCATCAAGCGCATCCACCGCGACAGCCGCCTCTTCGGCTTCCTCATGGGCCCCGGCGGCCTGGTCGACCACAAGTATATCGAGCTCACCGCAGCCATCATCGACGAGTACCGCAACACCGGCGGCTTCGACATCATCGGCTCGGGACGCACCAAGCTCGAGACCAAGGAGCAGTTTGACAAGGGTCTGGAAATCATCAAGGAGCTCGACATCAAGGCCATCGTAATCATCGGCGGCGACGACTCCAATACCAACGCCGCCGTGCTCGCCGAGTACTACAAGGCCATCGGCGCAGGCGTGCAGGTGATCGGCTGCCCCAAGACCATCGACGGCGACCTCAAAAACGAGTGCATCGAGACCTCCTTTGGCTTCGACACCGCCACCAAAGTCTACAGCGAGGTAATCGGCAACATCCAGCGCGACTGCAACTCGGCCAAGAAATACTGGCACTTCATCAAGCTCATGGGCCGCTCGGCCAGCCACATCGCCCTGGAATGTGCCCTGCAGGTACAGCCCAACGTGTGCATCATCTCCGAGGAAATCGAGGCCAAAGACATGACCCTCCAGGATGTGGTCAACTCCATCGCCGACACCGTGGCCGCCCGCGCATCGTATGGCAATAACTTCGGCACAGTGCTCATCCCCGAGGGCCTCATCGAGTTTATCCCCGCCATCAAGAAGCTCATCGCCGAGCTCAACAACGTACTCGCAGCCAACGCCGAGGCCACTGCAGGCCTGTCGACCGACGCTCTCGAGGACTTCATCAAGAGCCACCTGTCGGAAGCCAACGCCGCCACCCTTGCCTCGCTGCCCGCCAACGTGGCCCGTCAGCTCATGCTCGACCGCGACCCCCACGGCAACGTGCAGGTATCCCTCATCGAGACCGAGAAACTCCTGAGCGAGATGGTGGCTGAGCGCCTCAAAGTGATGGCCGCCGAAGGCAACTTCAACGGCAAATTCTCGGCCCTGCACCACTTCTTCGGCTACGAAGGCCGCTGCGCCGATCCCTCCAACTTCGACGCCGACTACTGCTATGCACTCGGCTTCAACGCCGCATGCCTCGTAAACGCAGGCGTCACCGGCTACATGTCGAGCATCCGCAACCTCACCAAGCCCTCCGTGCAGTGGATTGCAGGCGGTATACCCATCACCATGATGATGAACATCGAGCACCGCAACGGCGCCGACAAGCCCGTGATCCAGAAGGCACTCGTACGTCTCGACGGCGCGCCCTTCCTCAAGTTTGCCGCGCAGCGCGACGACTGGGCCATGAACACCTGCTACATCTACCCCGGTCCCATCCAGTACTTCGGCCCCGCCGAGGTATGCGACCAGCCCTCGCTCACCCTCCGCTACGAGCACCAGGGCAAGTAATATATATCCCGACTCACAGCTTGCAGAGCCGCCCCGGGAGAGCAATTCAGCTCGGGCGGCTCTTTTTTTGCCCACACCAAATCCTCGACAGCACCGCGAAACCCACGAAACCCGCGTACAGGACGGACAGGAGCGGACAGTGACGGACAGTGACGGACAGTGACGGACAGTGACGGACAGTGACGGACAGTGGCGGACAGTGACGGACAGTGACGGACAGTGGCGGACTGTGACGGACAGTGGCGGACAGTGACGGACAGTGACGGACAGTGGCGGACAGTGAC
>CAJUOC010000031.1 GCA_910587925.1 uncultured Muribaculaceae bacterium | reverse complement strand
TTTCGGCTCGGTGCGTGAGCTTGACTCGTCGCGGCGCCGGTATATGGCGGCCAATTTCCCGATAGTCTTTCTGTATCACCTCGGGCGCTATCTGGGTATAGCGCCCGATGCAGGAGCGTGGCGCCCGGGACGGTGGTTTGACATGGCATCGGGACGGTTTGCCGACTCGACGCCTCTGTGCGACTCCGATAGCATACTCGCGCCCGTCGAGGCCGCGCTCATCCCGGCGCTCGACCGCCTCACTGCGGCCAAGGCTGCACGCCTGCCGCTGCCGCGCGCGCTGCGTCGCCGGGCTTTGGAGGCGATATTGCGGTATTACAGTCTGCACCACACGCCGATGGACTCTCTGCGGTCGCTCGCGGTGGTGTCTGACGTCTTCTAAGAAAGCAACCTCTCGACCTGCTCCACGATGGCGCCCATGTCGAAGCGGGCGCCTGCCTCGGCGGCCTCGGCGCGCAGGCGCGCCAGCTCGTCGGGGCGGGTCATGATGCGCTCGAGGGCGTCGGCCAGCGACTCGGCCGAGAAGTCGGTGAACACGCCGCCGCCTCGGGCGAGCATCTCCTTGACGCCTGTGACGGGCGTGGATACCACGGGCACGCCGAGCACCAGCGCCTCGGCCACTACCATGCCGAAGCCTTCGACGTCGGAGGTAAGACAGAATATATCGGCTGCGGCAAGTGTCGGGAATGGATTGGCCATGAAGCCGGTAAGCTCAACACGGTCGGATACGCCCGCGTCGTCGACGGCACGGCGAAGCTCTGCTTCCAGCGGCCCGGCGCCTACTATCTTCACGGCAAAATCGTGTCCGCGCTGCTTGAGTATGCGGGCGGCTCCGATGAGACGCTGCTGCCGCTTGAGCGGTATCAGGCGCCCGATGGTGACGATGGTAAATCGGGTTTCGGCGGTGGCTGAAGCCGACTGCGCTGCCTTGTGGCGTATCGCGTCGGTATCGACGGGATTGAGCACTACCGACAAGGGGGCATCGGTGTCAAACTCTTCAAGGAACGCGCGCCGGGCATCGTCAGAGACAAAGACCACATTGTCGAGGCTGCGATAATATGCAGATTCGGCGGCTTGTGTGTGCCAAAACTCATACCACCGGCCGCGGTGGATGTCGGTGTGTATCCAGGCGATGTTGCGCGGGGCGCGGTCGAGCAGGAGCTGGTGGAGCCGGGCGGGCGCGCCCTCCATAAACGATACGGTCACGTCGAAGCGCTCGTCGCCGAGCAGGCGGCGCGCCCGGCCGAGGCGCAGGCGGTCGCGTATGCCGCGCCAGTGGGTGGCCAGGCGGTAGGCGGGGGTGCCGGGGCGGCTGTACATGCCGAGCACTCTCACGTGGGACGGTATCTGATTGAGGTATACTCCCTTGCGGTTGATGAGCAGCAGGGTGACGTCGAAGCGCTCCGGGTCGATATTGCCCAGCAGGGTGATGAGCACGCGCTCGGCGCCGCCCCCGCCCATGCCGTCCATTATGAAGAGTACGCGGCGTTTCATCAGAATTTATAGCTCAGACCCACTGCCGGGGCAAAAGCGTGCAGGCGGTAGTCGGCGGTGAAAGTGCCCTCGGCCGGCAGACCGAGCGCGGGAAATTTCTTGGCGATGAAGTCTTCGTAGCGGCCGGTGGCGCCGTCGGTACCGCAGCCGTGCACATACATCATGGCAAAGTCGATGGACATGCCCTTGATGGGGCGGAACGAGAATCCGACCGTAGGCTCGATGCGGGTCTGCGCCGGTGTCTCGGGATTGTAGTTGGCCTTGTCGGCCGGGCTGCAGTCGACCATGAGGCCCGCGCGCAGGTCAAAGCGGCGGGTGATGGTGTACTGCGCGCCCAGGTGGTATGTGAGTGAGTTGTGGTAATTCTTGGTGAGGTGCTGGTCAAAGGCGGCGAGGTGGTCAAACTCCACGTCGAGCCGGTCGTATGCCTTCCAGCCGTTGACCTGCACGTCGGCGGCGATGGTAAGGGCCTCGACGGGCTTGAACGCACCGCCCACCGTCAGTACCCACGGGCAGGGGAGCGAGGCGCGGAAGTTGGTGGCATTGAGCAGGTCGAGGCTTTCGGAGAGTACGGTGCGGGCCACGTCGTTGGCATAGGACACCGATGCGTCGCCGCGCTTTACCGTCATGGTCATCTGCGAGCGGAAAGCCGCGCCCACGCTCCAGCGGCGGTCGATCTGCCACATCACGCCGGCGTTGACGCCGAAAGCCATGCGGGCCGAGCCGCGCAGGTTGACCGACGCCGGAGTCACCCCGGCGGGCCAAGCTCCGGCCGGCATACCCATGGCGGTGAGTGCGGCGCCGAAAGAGCGGTCGCTCACCAGCCCCTTGTACAGGTCGACGCTGCCCCAGCCCATCATCAGGCCGGCACCCACGCTCAGCCCCGGCAGGATGCGGTACGACACGGTGGGCTGCAGCGTAAACATCTTGATGTCGACCTTCTGGCTGAGCACGGCTCCGGGCCAGTTGTCGCCCCAGTTGATGGAGCTGCCGTAAGGCGTGTACAGAGCCAGGCCGGCATAGAGATTGTCGTATACGCGCCAGGAAGCGGATACGTTGAAGGGGGTGCTCACCTTATTGTCGGTGGTATATTTCACACCGTCGTGGAGAGCCGATGCGGTGGGGATGATGGCGCTGATGCCGCCGGATACTTCCATGGTGGAAGTCGACAAGGCCAGCGCGCCGGGGTTGAAGAATGTGCTCTCGGCGCCGAGAGCCATAGCCACGCCGGTGTGGCCCATGCCCGTCTGGCGGGCGCTGAAATTGTTGACCTGGTAGCCCTCGGCCGAGGCAGACACTGCCATCGCGAGGGAGAGAATAGTGGAAACGACTTTTTTCATATCGCCCGCAAAGGTAACAAAAATTATCAGACGGCAGACATTTCTAAATTTAAGTACATAAATATTAAAAAGTATTAAACATTAAATTATATATGACAGAAGAGCCGGATTTATATATATCTTTGCCGCAACAGCTACACACACACTCCGTCCATGAAATTACGCTCGATAGCACTCGGCATGGCGCTGCTCGCCTCTGCGGCGGCGCTCACCGCACAGGCAGGTGTCCGCGAGGATGCCGTAGTGAAGGTACTCAACACATACCGTCCCGGCTCGACCGGCTACGGCGAGATGGCCGTCAAGAAGGTCACAGTGAGCCCGTCGCGGCGCACCGTCACCGTCGACTGCAATGCCGCCACCGCCTATCTTCCCCTCACCGCCACCCGCATGGCCGCGCTCAAGGCCGACATCCTCGGCGCGCTCGGCACGGGCGTCAAGGGCTACAAGGTGGTGCTGCGCGCCGACGGCCGCGACCTCGACCAGCTCGTGCTATTCGCGCCCAAGGAGCTGCGCGGCCCCTCTGAGAGCCTGCCATTTGTGACCGACCACCAGGCCGCCCCCGCCCCCGAAGGTCTCGACGGGGCCAACATAGCCATGTGGCAGAGCCACGGCTGGTACTACGAGCCCAAGCTCAACCGCTGGGAGTGGCAGCGCGCCCGTATCTTCCAGACCGTCGAAGACCTCTACACGCAGAGCTACGTGATGCCCTTCCTGATGCCCATGCTGCGCAATGCCGGAGCCTACGTGATGAGTCCCCGCGAGCGCGACACCTCGACCGTCGAGGTGATAGTCGACGCCGACTCCAAGGCCACCCCGGGCTTTGTCGAGTACAACGGCCGCGAGCGCTGGACCGACGCCGGCACCCATGGCTTCGGCTGGGACGGCACCGAGTTGCGCGACGGCCGCAATCCCTTCCGCGAGGGCCACGCGCGCCGCGTGGCCACAGTGGCCGCTGCCGACGGTGCCTCGCATGCCGAGTGGCGCGCCGATATCCCCGCCGACGGTACATACGCCGTATACGTGAGCTACGCGGCCCTGCCCGACGCCGCCCCCGACGCCGACTATACCGTGCTCACCGCCGCCGGCCCGCGCGACTTCACCGTAAACCAGCGCATGGGCGCCGGCACATGGATTTACCTGGGGCACTTCCCTCTCAAGGCCGGCAAAGACCGCCCCGTGGTGACCCTCACCAACGTGAGCGCCACCCCCGGCGCCGCCATCAGCGCCGATGCAGTCAAGATCGGCGGCGGCATGGGCAATGTCGCCCGCCGTCCCAAGGAGCCGCTCGACTCCATCGACTACCGCTATACCGCCAGCGGCTATCCCCGCTTTACCGAGGGCGCCCGCTACTGGCTCCAGTGGGCCGGAGCGCCCGACAGCGTCTACACCCCCACCGAGGGAGTCAACGACTATACCGACGACTACCGCTCGCGCGGCCTGTGGGTCAACTGGCTCGCCGGCGGCTCCTCGCAGCTGCCCGGCCGCGAGGGACTGGGCATCCCCGTCGACCTGAGCTTTGCCTTCCACAGCGATGCAGGTACCTTTGCCGGCGACTCCATCGTGGGCACGCTCGGCATCTACTGCACCGCCGGCGATACCCTGGGCAACGGCTCGTCGCGCATGGCCTCGCGCGACCTCACCGACCTGGTGCTCACTGAGATCACCCGCAGCGTGCGCTCGGGATTTGAGCCGCGCTGGACCCGCCGCGGCATGTGGGACAAGTCGTACTACGAGGCCCGCGTGCCTGAGGTGCCCGCCATGCTGCTTGAGCTGCTGTCGCATCAGAATTTCGCCGACATGAAGTATGGCCTCGACCCGGCCTTCCGCTTTGCCGTGTCGCGCGCCGTATACAAGGCCATGCTTCGCTTCATCGCCCACCGCGACGGCCGCTCATACACCGTGCAGCCACTGCCCGTGTGCGACTTCGCCATCGCCGCCGACTCCGCGCGGGATGGCGCATACACCCTCACCTGGGCCGCCACCACCGACTCGCTCGAGCCCTCGGCCGCGCCCACATACTACATCATCGAGCACCGCGACGAGCGCTCGGGAGCCTTTGCCGAGGCCGGCCGCTCGACCGAGCCCCGCTTTACCGTGACAGTCACCGACAGCGACGTGCACTCATACCGCATCGTGGCCGGCAACGCCGGCGGCGTGAGCTTCCCCTCGGAGGTGCTTGCCCTGGCCCACGTGCCCGGCGCCGAGCCGGTGATGGTGGTCAACGGCTTTACCCGCGTCAGCGCCCCCGACTGGTTTGAGGCCTCCGACTCCATCGCCGGATTTTACGACGCCCGCGACCACGGCGTGCCCTATATCGAAGACATCTCCTACATCGGCTCGCAATACGAGTACCGCCGCTCCATCCCGTGGATGGACGACGATGCCGCCGGCTTCGGCGCCTCGCGCGGCGACTACGAAGACAAGGTGGTGGCCGGCAATACCTTTGACTATGTGGCCATGCACGGCCGCGCCATCCGTGCCGCCGGCCACGGCTTCATCTCGTCGAGCGCGTCGGCATGGGCCGCCTCGCCTGCCTCCGACCGGCCACGCCTGGTCGACCTCATCCTGGGCAAGCAGAAAGAGACAGCCCGCGGCCGCGGCGTATACGGTACCGTATACAAGACATTTCCCGCCGCCCTGCAGGCCAAGATACGGGCCGTCACGGCCGCCGGCGCATCCATATTTGTAAGCGGCTCCTATGTGGCCACCGACCTCTGGGATAACCCCCACTCCACGGCCGCCACCGCCAAGGCCGACCGGGCCTTTGCCGCCGACGTGCTCGGCTACCGCTGGCGCACCGGCCAGGCCGCCGTGCGCGGGGGCGCCTACGAGGTGCCCTGCCGGTTCCGCGCCTTTACCGGCGGCCGGTATGAATTTGCGCAGCAGCCCGGCCCCGATATGTATGCCGTGGAGTCGCCCGACTCATTCTATGCCGCCGACTCAGCCACCGGCTGCACCTTCATGCGCTACAGCGAGAATAATCTCGTGGCGGGCACCGCCGCCGCCTTCCCGGGCTACCGCACCGTGGTACTCGGCTTCCCCTTTGAGAGCATAGCCTCCGCCGCCGGGCGCGACAGCCTGATGGCGCAGATAATCAACTTTTTAAAAAATCGATAATCCCGACACTGTCGAAAATCTCGAAAATCCCGCAAATCTCGAAAAAATCCAAATATGACCTCCATCCACTGCTTCATCGCCGACGCCGGCGCATCTGACCTCACCATCGGCCATCTCAAAGAGTCGCCCCTGGTAAGCGCCGTCACCCTCATCCCTGCCGACCAAGTCACCTCCTCGGCCGCCATGAAGGAAATGGCCGCCCGCGCCGAAGGCTCCGACTATGCCCTGCTGCTCACCCGCCCAGATACCCTCGTGCCCGGCTACCTGGCCCTGGAGCGTATGGTGCGTATCGCCGCCGACTCGGGCGCCGGCATGGTGTATGCCGACTCCTACAAGGTCGACGCCGAGGGCCGCCGCTCCATCGCCCCGGTAATCGACTATCAGGAGGGCTCGCTGCGCGACGACTTCGACTTCGGCCCCCTGCTGCTCTTCCGCACCGCCGACCTGCGCCGCGCCGCCGAGGGCATCGACG
This sequence comes from uncultured Muribaculaceae bacterium, assembly GCA_910587925.1. Classification (GTDB taxonomy): domain Bacteria; phylum Bacteroidota; class Bacteroidia; order Bacteroidales; family Muribaculaceae; genus CAG-873. The sequence continues at coordinate 20,958 of CAJUOC010000031.1, read as the reverse complement.
CCGACTACCGCGCCGCCGGCCTCTACGACCTGCGTCTGCGCCTGAGCCGCATCGCCCCCATCGTGCATATCAACGAGTATCTATATACCACCGTGGCCGCTCCGCGCGACGAGCAGTGCGAGGCGATATTCAGCTATGTCGACCCGCGCAACCGCGGCTCGCAGCTGGAGATGGAAGCCGCCTGCACTGCCCATCTCAAGGCTGTGGGCGGCTATCTGGAGCCGAGCTTCGAGCCGGTCGACTTCAATTGCGAGGGCTTCCCGGTCGAGGCTTCGGTGATAATCCCCGTGCGCAACCGCGTGCGCACCATCCGCGACGCCATCCGCTCGGTGCTCGCCCAGCAGACCGACTTCGACTTCAACCTCATCATCGTCGACAACGGCTCGACCGACGGCACCACCGCCGCCATCGACGAGTTTGCCGCCGACCCCCGCCTTATCCACATCATCCCCGAGCGCGACGACCTCGGCATCGGCGGCTGCTGGAATATGGCGGTCAATCATCCGGCCTGCGGCAAGTTTGCCGTGCAGCTCGACTCCGACGACATCTACTCGGGTCCCGACACCCTGTCGCGCATCGTGGCCGCCTTCTACGAGCAGCAGTGCGGCATGGTCGTGGGCACATACAAGCTCACCGACATCGACCTCAACACCCTGCCCCCGGGCGTGATCGACCACAAGGAGTGGACCCCCGACAACGGCCGCAACAATGCCCTGCGCATCAACGGCCTGGGCGCTCCCCGCGCATTCTTCACCCCGATGCTGCGCGCGATCGGCGTGCCCAATACCTCGTATGGCGAGGACTATGCCCTCGGGCTGGCCTTCTCGCGCCGCCACCAGATAGGCCGTATCTACGACGTGCTCTACTTCTGCCGCCGCTGGGAAGACAATTCAGACCATGCCCTGGACATCACCCGCACCAACGCCAACAATCTCTACAAAGACCGTATCCGCACCTGGGAGCTTCAGGCCCGCCGGGCACTCAACCGCGCCAAGTGATGGACTCAGCCGCTGCAAATACATTCATAGCCGCCCAAAAGGGCGAGTGGCCGCTGGCCGGGCGCAATTTCGCCGCCCTTGACGGTGTGCGCGTCAAAGACGTCGCCCTGCCCGGCGGCTGGACAGTGAGGGTGCAGTTCAACCCGGCGCGCATCGTGAGCTCCGGCGCCAAGGTCGACGCCAAGGCCATCGCCGAGCGCCCCTGCTTTCTGTGCGAGGCCAACCGCCCCGCCGAGCAGCGCGGCATCCCCGTGGTCGACGGCCGCTACGAGCTGCTTGTCAACCCCTTCCCAATCTTCCCGCGCCACCTCACCATCCCCGACCGCACCCATACACTCCAGCTCATCGACGGCCGCATGGCCGACATGGCTTCGCTGGCCATGGCCCTGGACGGGTACGTGGTGTTTTACAACGGCCCCCGCTGCGGAGCCTCGGCTCCCGACCACATGCACTTCCAGGCCGGCAACGCCGACTTCCTCACGCTGCCCGCCGCCCTGGAGGATACCGAGCTTGAGACAGTGGCCACGGGCGCTGACGGCGCCACCCTGGCGCTGAGCGCCCGCCTGCCGCTGCGCTGCTTTGTGATAGACGCCGGCAGCGCGGCCGCCGCCGCGGCGATGTTTGGCCGCCTGTATGCCGCCATGCCCGTGCCCGAGGGCCAGCCCGAGCCGATGATGAACGTGCTCGCATACGCCACTCCCGCCGGAGTGCGCATCGTGGTGATACCCCGCAAGCGCCACCGCCCCAGCTTCTATGGCACCGAGGGCGAGGGCACCATGCTGCTCAGTCCGGCCTCGGTCGACCTCGGCGGCACATTCATTACCCCGCTCGAGCGCGACTTCGACGCCCTCGACGCCCCCACCATACTGCGTGTGCTCGACGAGCTGTGCCTCTCCGACACCGAAATCCGCAAAATCGCCGCCGATGCAGCTCTCTGACCGCTATACATCAGAGCCCACCGTGAGCGTGGGCATACTCTCGGGCGAGGTCATCCGCGCCGAGCTGTGCGGCACTTACCTCTGCTCGGGAGTGGAGGTGAGCGGGCCGGTCGAGGTGCGCGACACCGGCGACGGCTCCATGGAGTACGACGGCGCCGAAAGCTTCTCGCTGTCGTTTGTACCGGCAGGCGACGACTGCTCCTTTGTGCTGTACGATGTGGTCATCGGCGTGGGCTTCCACTGGGAGCGGCGCGAAGACCAGCGCTTTGCCGGCGAGCTGCGCTTCCTCTTTGAGGGCGGCCGGCTCACGGCGGTCAATGTGGTGCCCGTCGAGACATATCTGCAGAGCGTCATCTCCTCGGAGATGAGCGCCGAGGCGTCGCCGGCGCTGCTGCGCGCCCACGCCGTGATATCGCGCTCGTGGCTGCTGGCCCAGCTCAAAGCCGAGCGCGGCAGCGGCGACTCCTGTGCAGAAGAGTCACCCGCCCCCGCGCCGGCCGACCACGATGCTCCCGTCCCCGAGGAGATTATCCGCTGGTACGACCACGACGACCATGTCAACTACGACGTGTGTGCCGACGACCACTGCCAGCGCTACCAGGGCATCACCCGCCAGACCACCCCGGCCGTGGCCGAGGCCGTCGAGGCCACCCGCGGCATCGTGCTCGCCTACGGCGGCGAGCTGGTCGACGCCCGTTTCAGCAAATGCTGCGGCGGTGTGTACGAGCGCTTTGAGAGCTGCTGGGAGCCTGTGCACCACCACTATCTCGACGCCCGCCGCGACTCCGAGGGCGAGGACGACTTCCCCGACCTCACCGCCGAGGATGCCGCCCGCCGCTGGATACTCGGCTCGCCCGAGGCATACTGCAACACCTCCGACGCCGGCATCCTGCGCCAGGTGCTCAACGACTACGACCGCGAGACCGCCGACTTCTACCGCTGGCAGGTGAGCTACACCGCCGCCGCGCTCTCCGCGCTGGTGGCGCGCCGCACCGGCATCGACCTCGGCCGCATCACCGCCCTGGAGGCGGTGGAGCGCGGCACATCGGGCCGCATCATACGCCTGCGCATCACCGGCACCGCCCGCACCCTGGTGCTCGGCAAGGAGCTGGAGATACGCCGCGCGCTCTCTGAGTCGCATCTGTACAGCTCGGCCTTTGTGGTCGAACCGGGCGAGCCCGACGACTCGGGCCTGCCCTCGGCATTTACCCTGCACGGAGCCGGCTGGGGCCACGGAGTGGGCCTGTGCCAGATAGGCGCCGCCGTGATGGGCGCCCGCGGCTACGACTTCCGCGCCATACTCAGCCACTACTTCATCGACGCCGACCTCAAGCGGCTTTACTGACCCCATACCATGAGCAAAACCACTACCAAACGCAGCCCCTGGGCCTGGATACCCACGCTGTATTTCGCGCAAGGCCTGCCATACGTGGCCGTGATGACCATCTCGGTGATCATGTACAAGCGCCTGGGCATATCCAATACCGACATCGCCCTCTACACCGGCTGGCTGTATCTGCCGTGGGTAATCAAGCCCTTCTGGAGCCCCTTTGTCGACATCATCCGCACCAAGCGCTGGTGGACTCTCACCATGCAGTGGATCATCGCCTTTGCCCTGGCCGGCATAGCCTTTACGATACCGACGCCATTCTTCTTCCAGCTTACGCTGGCCATATTCTGGCTGGTGGGCTTCACCTCGGCCACCCACGACATCGCTGCCGACGGCTTCTACATGCTCGCCCTCACCGAGCACGAGCAGTCGCTCTACGTGGGCATCCGCTCGACATTTTACCGCGTGGCCACCGTGGCCGGCCAAGGCCTGCTGGTGATAGTGGCCGGCCTGATAGAGACCAACTCGGGCCTGACGCCCCTGCAGATGAGCGTCGACGCCGACCCCGCCGCCGAGTGGCGCCCCGCGGCGATGGACGCCATCTACTCCACTCCGGCCGACCTCCAGGGCGAGATGCAGTTTTTCAGCCCCGCGGCTCCCGCCGTGGCCACGGAGGCTCCCGCCGAGGTGAGCATGCGCCTGGCCGGGCGCGATACCGTGGTGCCCTTCAAGACCTATGCCGCCGCCATGCGCGACTCGGTGCGCCTCTCCAACGAGCGCAACGGCTTCACCGCCCCCACCGCAGCGCCGGCCGCCGTGGCCGCGCCGGGCGACGCTCCCGCAGCAGCCGCCCCGGCCGAGGGCGCCTTCACCGCCTGGGTACGCCGCACATTCGGCGAGGAGCCCCGCGCCTATACAGCCCGCGACAACAATATCGCCATCGTGGGCCTGCGCCTCACCTCCCGCCCCGCTCCGGGCGAGCAGGTGGTGCTCAACGTCACCCACAAGTCGGGCGACCGCAGCATACATCTGGAGCAGGACGCTCTGCCCACACGCTTCACATTTACCGAGGCCAACTGGGACCGCACCGCCTGGCTCTACTATGAGATCGACCACAAGCTCGCCGCGCCGGCGACAGCCGGCTTCGAGGGCGCCAGCGGCAATATCCCGCTGGCATGGCTGGTGGTGTTTGCCACTCTGTCGGCATTCTTCTTCATCGTGGCCGTGTACCACTCCTGGGCCCTCCCCCGCCCGGCCTCAGACGGCAGCGCCTCCGGCACCGCCCGCACCGCCGGCGACATCTTCCGCGAGTTTTTCGACACCTTCCGCAGCTTCTTCCGGAAAAAGCAGGTGTGGGTGGCCGTGGCCTTCATGCTGCTCTACCGCCTGCCCGAGGCTCAGCTCGTCAAGCTCATCAACCCCTTCCTGCTCGACCCCATCGACAAGGGCGGCCTGGGCCTCACCACCGGCGAGGTGGGCATCGTATACGGCACCGTGGGCATCATCGGCCTTACGCTGGGCGGTATAATCGGCGGCATCGTGGCCGCCCGCGGCGGCCTGCGCAAGTGGCTGTGGCCCATGGCCTGGTCGATGTCGCTCACCTGCCTGACATTTGTGTACCTGAGCTATGCCTCAGACCACTCGCTGCCCGTGGTCAACATATGCGTATTCATCGAGCAGTTTGGCTACGGCTTCGGCTTCACCGCCTACATGCTCTATCTCATCTACTTCTCCGAGGGTCGCCACAAGACCGCCCACTACGCCATCTGCACCGGCTTCATGGCGCTGGGCATGATGCTGCCCGGCATGGCCGCCGGCTGGCTCCAGGAGACCATCGGATACCGCCACTTCTTCATCTGGACCATGATATGCTGCGCCGCCACCATCGGCGTGTGCGCCTTCCTCAAAATCGACCCCTCCTTCGGTCGCAAAACCAAAGCTGATGAAACTGAATAGACTGATTGCCGCCATCGCGGCCACCGCCGCCATCACCGCCGCCGCCCAGGTAAAGCCCGGCGTCGAGGTGCTGCGCGACGGAGGCTTCGCGCCCCTGCAGGGCAAGCGCGTGGGCCTCATCACCAATCCCACCGGCGTCGACAATTCGCTGCGCTCCACCATCGACATCCTCCACGAGGCTCCCGGGGTGACCCTGGCCGGCCTCTATGCCCCCGAGCACGGCGTGCGCGGCGACGTACATGCCGGCGACCACGTGGCCACCACCACCGACCCGGCCACCGGCGTGACCGTCCACACCGTATACGGCTCCAAGACCAAGCCCACCCCGGAGCAGCTCAAGGATATCGACGTGCTCGTATACGATATACAGGACATCGGCTGCCGCTCTTTCACCTTCATCTCCACCATGGGCAAGGCCATGGAAGCCTGCGCCGAGCTGGGCATCCCCTTTGTGGTGCTCGACCGCCCCAATCCGCTGGGCGGCAACAAGGTCGAGGGCTGTCTGGTCGAGGACTCGTGCTACTCGTTTGTGAGCCAGTTTCCCATCCCCTATGTCTACGGACTCACGCCCGGCGAGGTGGCCCGCTACATCAACGAGGAGGGCCTGCTGCCCGGCGGCCTGCGCTGCGACCTGACCGTGGTGCCCATGGAGGGCTGGAGCCGCGACATGGATTTCCGCGCCACGGGTATGCCCTGGGTACTCCCCTCGCCCCATATCCCCACTCCCGAGACCGCGCTCTACTACCCGGCGTCGGGCATCTTGGGCGAAATCGGCTACATGAATATCGGCGTGGGATATACCGAGCCCTTCAAGCTATTCTGCGCCTCGTGGGTCGACGCCGATGCCCTGGCCGCCCGGCTCAATGACCTCGGGCTCCCCGGCCTGCTCTTCCGCCCCATCCACATCAAGCCCTTCTACAGCTTCGGCAAGGGCGAGCACCTGGCCGGAGTGGAGATGTATGTGACCGACGCCGCGGCCGCGCCCCTGTCGCTGACGCAGTTTTACGTGATGCAGGAGCTCGCCGCGATGTATCCCGACCACAAGCCCTTCGAGACCTGCGACCGTGGGCGCCTGAGCATGTTTGACAAAGTGACCGGCAGCAAGAATATCCGGCGCCTCTTCGGCCGCCGCTACCGAGTCGACGACATCGCCCCTTACTGGGACAAGGATGCCGCCGCTTTCAAGGAAAAATCCTCAAAATACTATCTGTATAAATGACCACCTCGCCACGCCACGAAGAATTTCTGCGCGAGATACGCGAGTTTATCCCCGCCGACCGGGTGATGACCGACCCGCTGTCGCGCCTCGTATGGGGTACCGACGCCAGCTTTTACCGCATGATGCCACGCATGGTGGTAAGGGCGCTCGACGAGACCGAGGTGGCGCGCCTGCTGCGCACGGCCTCAGCCACGATGGTGCCCGTCACCTTCCGCGCCGCCGGCACATCGCTGTCGGGCCAGGCCATCACCGACTCTGTGATAGTGGTGACAGGCCGCGACTGGGAGCGCTTTTCCATCGCGCCCGACGGCTCCACCATCACCATGCAGCCCGGCCTGGTGGGCGAGCGCGTCAATGAGCTGCTGCGGCCATACGGACGCATGTTTGGCCCCGACCCCGCCTCCAAGCGAGCCGCCATGGTGGGCGGCATCATCGTCAACAATGCCTCGGGCATGAATTGCGGCACCCACGCCAACTCCGACCACATGCTGCGCTCGATGCGCCTCGTGCTCGCCGACGGTACCGTGCTCGACACCGCCTCGCCCGAGTCGCGCGCGGCTTTTGAGCGCTCACATCCCGGCATGATGGCCGAGATACGCGACATCCGCCGCCAGATACTGGCCGACTCGGAGCTTTACCGCCGCATACGCCACAAGTATTCAATCAAAAATGTCACAGGTCTCAATCTGCTGCCCTTCGTGACATTTGACGACCCCTTTGACATCATCGCCCACTGCGTCGTGGGCAGCGAGGGCACTCTGGCCTTCCTCTCGGAGGTGACCATGGAGACCTCGCATCTCTACCCCTGCACAGCTTCGGCGATGGTATACTTCCCCGGGCTGGCCGAGGCATCGCGCTGTGTGGTCGACCTGCGCAAGGAAGCGCCCGTATACAGCTGCGAGATGCTCGACCGCAAGTCGCTCGCCTCGGTACACGACGACGACCACGCCGGCCTCACCGCCCTGCTCATCGAGACCAAGGCCGACTCGCCCGCCGAGCTTCAGGCCAATATCGACGCCACTCTGGAGGTGCTTGCCCGCCACGAGCCGGTCGAGGGTGCCGAGTTTTCGAGCGACCCGGCCGTGACCTCGCGCTGGTGGAGTCTGCGCTCGGGCATCTTCCCCTCGGTGGGCGGCACCCGCCCCTCGGGCACCACCGCCCTCATCGAGGACATCGCATTCTACATCGACGACCTCCCCACGGCCACCGTCGAGCTCTCGGAGGTGCTCCGCCGCAACGGCTACGACGAGGCCTGCATCTACGGCCACGCCCTCGAGGGCAACTATCACTTCGTGATATCGCAGGCATTTGACACTCCCGAGGAGATAGAGCGCTATCGCCGGCTCATGGACGACATCGAGTATCTGGTGGTCGACCGCTACGACGGCTCGCTCAAGGCCGAGCACGGCGTGGGCCGCAATATGGCGCCCTTTGTCAAGCGCGAGTGGGGCGAGAAGGCCTGGACCATCATGCGCCGCATCAAGGATGCCTTTGACCCGCTCGGGGTGCTCAATCCCGGCGTGATATTCAACGACGACCCCGAGTGCTATATCAAGAATCTCAAGTCTCTCGTGCCGACGCATCCTCTCATCGACAAGTGCATCGAGTGTGGATTCTGTGCGGCCAAGTGTGTGAGCTTCGGCCTGAGCATATCGGCCCGCCAGCGCAATGTGGCCGTGCGCGAGATTTCCCGTCTGCGCGCCTCGGGCACTCCCGAGGATATAGCGCTGGCCGAGAGCATCGAGCGCGACTTCCGCTATGCCGGCGTCGAGACCTGCGCCTGCGACGGCCTGTGCAGCACGGCCTGCCCGATGGGTATCAACACGGCCGATATCGTGCACGTGCTGCGCGAGCAGGGGCTCCCGGTAGGCTCCAGCGGCTACCGCATCGGCGCCTGGAGCGCCCGCCATTTGGGCGGGGTGAGCAAGGCGCTGCGGTTTACCCTGGGCGCGGCCGACATGGCACGCCGTGTGATGGGTCCGCGGGCAGTCAACGCCACCGGCCGTGCGCTCCATCGCATCGGCCTGCCGCTGTGGACGGCCTCGCTGCCCCGGCCATACAACCCGGCGCGCACTGCCGCCGCGCCCGACTTCCCCTCGCGCCGCCGGGTGGTGTACCTGCCCTCGTGTATCAACCGCGTGATGGGCCCCACACCCGAGGCCGGCGGCGACACACCCGAGCCGCTGGTCGATGTGATGGTGCGCCTGTGCCGCAAGGCCGGCTACGAGGTCATCTTCCCCAAAAACATGACCGGCCTCTGCTGCGGCATGATATGGGAGAGCAAAGGCATGCCCGCCCAGGCCGAGGAGAAGATACGCGAGCTTGAGGCGGCGCTGGCCGAGGCGTCGGAAGGCGGCGCCATACCGGTACTGTGCGACCAGAGCCCGTGTCTGCACCGCATGCGCGAGCATATCCGCGGCATGAAGCTCTATGAGCCGGCCGAGTTTATTGAGCAGTATCTGGTGCCTTACCTGCGCTTTGAGCCCGACGATACGCCGGTGGCGGTGCATGTCACATGCTCGACCCGCCGCATGGGCCTGGCCGATACCATCATCGGGCTGGCCGGCCGCTGCTCGTCGTATGTGTTTGTGCCGGCGCTGGTGGGCTGCTGCGGCTTTGCCGGCGACAAGGGCTTCACCCTGCCCGAGCTCAATGCCTGGGGTCTGCGCAACCTGCGCAAGGCCATCGCCGACGGCGGCGCCCGCTACGGATACTCCAACTCGCGTACCTGCGAGATCGGCCTCACCGACCACTCCGGCATACCATACAAATCGATAGCGTACCTTGTCGACGCCCACACCAAACCACTCGACTCCAATGACTGACACAGCCACCGCACGCCCCCGGCGCCTGCTGGCGCTCGACATCATGCGAGGCATCACCATCGCCGGCATGATCATGGTCAACAACCCCGGCTCATGGGGGCATATCTACACTCCGCTGGGACACGCCGAGTGGCACGGACTCACGCCCACCGACCTGGTCTTCCCCTTCTTCATGTTTATCATGGGCGTGAGCACATACTTCTCGCTGCGGCGATATGACTTCCGTCCCTCGGGAGCCGCCGTATGGAAGATTGTGCGCCGCTCCGCGGTGATATTTCTCATCGGCCTGGCCATCGCCTGGCTGAGCCTGGCGCTGCGCGGCATATGCAGCGGGCGCGAGCTGATCGACTCGGTGTGCTGCTTCGACCGCATACGCATCCTGGGCGTGATGCCGCGCCTGGCCATCTGCTACTGCGTCGGCTCGCTGCTGGCGCTGGTGCTGCGCCACCGCCTGCTGCCGTGGTTTATCGTGTCGCTGCTGGTGGCTTACACCGTGATGCTGCTGGCCGGCAACGGCTTTGACTTCTCGGAGAGCAACATCATATCGGTGGTCGACCGCGCCGTGCTGGGCGAGAGCCATATGTACCATACCTCGGCCGACGGTGTGCGGCTGGCGTTTGACCCCGAGGGGCTGCTCAGTACCCTGCCCTCCATCGCACACATGCTCATCGGCTTCATGTGCGGGCGCATGATAGTGCAGGTCAAGGACAATTACCGCCGCATCACCAATCTTTTCCTTATCGGCACGGTGCTCACCTTTGCCGGATTTCTCCTCTCTTACGGCCTGCCCATCAACAAGAAGATATGGTCGCCCACCTTTGTGCTCACCACCTGCGGCCTTGCCTCGTCGCTGCTCGGCCTGCTCATATGGGTCATAGATATCAAGGGATATCGCCGCTGGTGCCGCTTCTTTGAGGCGTTTGGCATCAATCCGCTCTTCATGTACTGCCTGGGCGCGGTGCTCACCATCATAATAGGCGCCGTGCGGGTGCCTTATGCGGCGGCCGAGGACGGTGTCACCACCGTCAAGGGCTGGATATACGAGGCGGTGATGATGCCGCTGGCCGGCGGCGACGCCACTCTGGCCTCGCTGATTTTCGCCCTGGCATTTGTGGGCTTCAACTGGATATTCGGCTACTGGCTGTATAAAAAGAAAATTTACATCAAGATATGAAACTGATAGCAGACTGCGGAAGCACCAAGATAGACTGGTGTGCCCTGGCGGACGACGGCACGGTAGGCGCCCGCTTCCACAGCCCCGGCATCAATGCCGTGATGCTCACCGAGGAGGAGATACGCGCCCGGCTGGCCGAGGAGGCCGCCCCGCAGCTCACCGTCGGCCCGGTCGACGAGGTGTACTTCTACGGCGCCGGATGTATCTCGCCTGAGGTATGCGCCTCGGTGGAGCGCGCCCTTGCGGTGATGGCTCCCGCGGCGCGGCGCGTCGAGGTGGCCACCGACCTGCTCGCCGCCGCCCGTGCCCTCTGCGGCCGCGAGCCGGGCATCGCCTGCATCCTGGGCACCGGCTCCAACTCGTGCTACTACTCCGGCACCGCGATAGCTGACAATGTGTCGCCACTGGGCTACATACTTGGCGACGAAGGCTCGGGCGCCGTGCTGGGACGCCTTTTCCTGGGCGATGTGCTCAAAAATCAGATACCCGGGGAGCTGGCACGCGAGTTTCTCGACGAGTATGGCCTCGACCGTCTCGAGGTGATACGCCGCGTGTACCGCGAGCCGGCCGCCAACCGCTTCCTGGCCTCGGTGGTGCCTTTCCTGTCGGCCCACATCGACCAGCCGCACATACACCGCCTGGTGCTCGACGCCTTCCGCGCGTTTTTCCGCCGCAACGTATGCCAGTATGCGCGCTACGACCGCCTGCCGGTGCATTTCGTCGGCTCCATCGCCCATCACTTTGCCCCGGTGCTGCGCCTGGCAGCCACGCAGTGCTCATGCACGGTGGGCACCATCATGCAGAGCCCCATGGAGGGCCTTGTCAAATTTCACAGCTAACAGACCATGGCATTTGTAAAAATCAGCGAGCAACCCTCGCTATACGACAATCTGGAAAAGAAGTCGGTGGGCGAGATCCTGCACGACATCAACAATGAAGACAAGAAGGTGGCTCTCGCCGTCGAGAAGGCCCTGCCTCAGATCGAGCAGCTGGTGACCCGCATCGTGAGCCGCATGAAGCGCGGCGGCCGCATATTCTATATGGGCGCCGGTACATCGGGCCGCCTGGGGGTGCTCGACGCCTCGGAGATACCGCCGACATTCGGCATGGATCCCTCGTGGGTCATCGGCATCATCGCCGGCGGCGACACCGCCCTGCGCAGCGCCGTAGAGAATGCCGAGGACGATACAGAGCAGGGCTGGCGCGATCTGCAGAAGTACAATATCGGCGAGCTCGACACGGTCATCGGCATCGCTGCCTCGGGCACCACGCCCTACGTGATAGGCGCCCTGGAGGAGTGCCGCCGCCACGGTATACTCACCGCCGCCATATCGTCCAATCCCGACTCGCCCGTAGGGCAGGCCGCCGACATCTCCATCGAGATGGTTGTGGGCCCCGAGTATGTCACCGGCTCGTCGCGCATGAAGTCGGGCACCGGCCAGAAGATGATATGCAACATGATCACCACCTCGGTGATGATAAAGATGGGCCGCGTCAAGGGCAACCGCATGGTCAACATGCAGCTCACCAACGCCAAGCTCATCGACCGCGGCACGCGCATGGTCGTCGACGAGCTGGGACTGTCTTACGACGAGGCCCGCCGCCAGCTGCTCATGCACGGCTCGGTAAAGGCCGCCGTCGACGCCTACCGCGACGGCAAGCAATCACATCATTGACACCATCCTCATGAAGATACTCCGCACTCTGGCGGCCGCCCTGGTGGCGGTCGCCGCGGCGGCATCGGCCCAGGTGCCCGCCGCATACGAGCCTCACGGCCTTTTCTACGGCCAGCGGGCGACGCTCTTCGACGTGCTGCCGGTCGACTCCGCCTCGATAGTATTCTTTGGCAACAGCATCACCAACGGCTGCGAGTGGCACGAGCTGCTGGGCGACGCGCGCGTGGTCAACCGCGGCATCAGCGGCGACATCGTGCAGGGCCTCATCGACCGCGCCGGCAGCGTGGTCGGCGGGCAGCCGGCCAAGGTATTCCTGATGATAGGCGTCAACGACATCTCCCACGATGTCGGCGCCGACTCCATAGCCCGCGCCGTGGAGCGCCTCGTCGACACCATCGCCGTAGCCTCGCCCCGCACACGCATCTATCTGCAGTCGATGCTGCCCTTCAACAATACCTTCGGACGCTACAAGCTGCTCGTCGGCAAGGAGCATGTGCAGCGCGAGGGCAACGCTCTGCTGCGCGACATGGCCGCCCGCAAAGGTATCACGTGGATAGACCTCACCGACATTTTTGCCGACTCCGACGGCCGTCTGCGCGCCGACCTCACCAACGACGGCCTGCATCTGCTCGGCCCCGCCTACCTGCTGTGGCGCGAGCGGCTGCTGCCGTATCTTGCCGAGTGATTTTATAAGATTTTAAATCATATAATCCCCGGCGCCTCAGTCAAACCAGCCGCCCGTGGTATCAGGCTCCTCGACGGCCGGCGCAGGCGCCGGTGCCGGCAGTATCGCGGGCAGGTCGTCGATATGCACCTCGGGAGCCGGTGGAGGCGTCGGTGCCGGTACCCGCTCAGGCACCGGGCGCGCAGGCGTCGCGGGCTTCTTGCCTTTTTTGGCCTTTTTTTGCTTTTTGGCGGGCTTCGGAGCGTCGGCCTTGCCATCGGGTACCCGGGTGCCTCGCGAGGCGTATGTGACGGCTTCCACGCGTCCTGAGCCTAAATAGCGCTCGTCCCAGTAGCCCGAGGTGATGTCGCTCTCCATCACTCCGCGCGACGACGAGGCGTGTATCATGCGCCCGTCGCCCACGTACATGCCCACGTGGTTGACCCTCCGGCCGCCCTTGCGGTTGACAAAAAACACCAGGTCGCCCGGCTGTAGCGACTCGCGGTCGACGCGGCGGCAGTAATCCTTCTGCTGCTGCGAGCTGCGGGGCAGCTTGACCCCCGCGCCGGCCTCGAATACCCGGCATGTAAGCCCCGAGCAATCGACCCCGCGGCGGTCGTCGCCACCGTAGCGATAGGGCACCCCGAGCCACGAGCGGGCCTCGCCGACGAGCCGCACGGCGGCGTCGCGGTCGACACTCCGGTCGGTGGTGCCGGTCACAATCTTGCCCCCCGCCGACCCCCGCACAGTGTGCCGCGACGAGTGGCACGACCCCAGCAAGGCCGCCAGCAGGATTATTATCGAGACTCTCGATATTCTCGACCCGAGATTTTCGAAAATTTCGATATTCTCGAGACTCTCGATTATATGTTGATTAAGCCGTCGCATTGTGAAGAGTGGCCGGCTGTACGATATTGGCCATGACCCGGCTGTCGAGTCCCGGGTATGACGCCGTAAACGAGATGTGGATATTGCTCATGGTGTTTTTTCGAAAATTTCGAGATTATCGGGACTTTCGAAAATTTCGATATTATCGAGATGCAAAGCTACTAATATTTCACAAATAATTGTGTATCTTTGCAACTACTTATCACAAATACCGACATTATGAAATTCACACCCCTGCTGATGCTCGCGGCCGTGGCTATGCCTGCCGCAGCTCAGGCTCCCACCGAAGACGAGAGCATACTCCACGCCTGGAGCTGGAGCCTCGACACTATCGCCGCCAATATGAAGGATATCGCCGATGCGGGCTATGCTTTCGTGCAGACCTCACCGGTGCAGCGCTGCTATGTGGGCGACGGCGGCGGCATGGCGCTCTACAGCCAGCCGGGCGACTCCGTGATGGGCAAGTGGTATTATTACTATCAGCCCACCGACTGGAAGATCGGCAACTATATGCTGGGCGACCGCGACGATTTCAAGGCCATGTGTGACAGCGCATACAAGTATGGTGTGCGTGTGCTGGTCGATGTGCTGCCCAATCACACCGCTGTCGACCACACGGCCGTGCTTCCCGACCTCGACGCTGCCGTGGGCGGCCACGAAAATCTCTTCCACGCCGCCGGCTTCACGCCCATCACCGACTACAACGACCGCCTGCAGTGCACCACCGGCGAGATGGGCGGCCTGCCCGACGTCAATACCGAGAATCCCGACTTCCAGTATTACTATCTCCAGTATGTCAACGACCTCATCAACCTGGGCGCCCGCGGATTCCGCTACGATACGGCCAAGCACATCGGTCTGCCCGACGAGCCGCGCGACCCGCGCTCGCCCCGCAACAACTTCTGGCCCATATTCACCGGCCGCGAGGGCGTGAAGGGTCTGTCGCTGCTGATGCCCGACAGCCTCTATATCTATGGCGAGGTGCTTCAGGACCGCAATGTCAACGAAGTGGGATATGCCGAGTATATCGACCAGACCGCCAGCGCCTACGGCCACGCCCTGCGTGAGGCTCTGCGCAAGGGCGCCGCGCCCGACCGTCTGCTCACCGACTGGGAGCACCCCGTGTCGCCCGACCGTCTCGTGACCTGGGTCGAGAGCCACGATACATACTGCAACCAGCATGAGTCGGCCGACATGACCGACGGGCAGATGCGCGCCGGCTATGTGTTTCTGACCGCGCGCCAGCACGGCCGCCCGCTCTTTTTCAGCCGCCCCATGGGCAGCACGCGCGAGAATTACTGGGGCAACAACCGCATCGGCGCCCGCGGCAACGATGAATTCAAGCATCCCGAGGTGGCTGCGGCCAACCGTTTCCGCCGTGCCATGCACGGCCGCGCCGAGCGCCTTGTGAGCGCCGCCGATGGCCGCGTGGTCGAGATATGCCGAGGCGCCGACGGTGCCGCGCTGGTCAATTTCAGCGACCGCGACCTCAAGGTGAAGATGCCCACCGACCTGCCCGACGGCACTTACCGCGACGCTGTGAGCGGCCGCGATTTCAAGGTCGCCAAGGGCGAGCTGAGCGGACGCCTCGCGCCGCTGGGCACTTACATACTCTACCGCTGAGCGTCAGCGCAGCCAGTAAAGCAGCTTGCGATACCCGCGCCGCAGCCTCCACACGATGGCTGCGGCGCGGTCGTGCGACAGGGCGCTGGCAAAGGCGCCGTTGTGGCTGCCCTGTGTGGCGCCGCAGGGGTGGGTCCACCAGTAGTCGAGCAGCCCGCGCTCGAGCAGGCAGCAGTGGAAGATGTCGATCGGCATCGACATCTTTTCATCGCGCGAGCGGTCGAGTATGAGCCGCGCGGCGGCCGCATTGATGTAGTAGATGCCTGCAAAGCGGTCGCGGTCGCCGGGATAGAGCACCCGGCCGCGGCAGCGCTCGCTGCGGGGCACAAAGCGCAGCCGTGTGTCCTCAAAGGATATGAGGGCAGCGCGCGAGGGGTCTTTGGCCTCCAGCTCGGCGAGGGCCGAGCCGAGCAGCGCGGGGAATTTTTTGAAAAGTATGGCGTCGTCCTCGAGTACCAGGGCGCCGGGCAGGCCGCGCTCCAGTATCTCGCGGCAGGCGAGCAGATGCTTGTATGCGCAGGAGGTGGCGCCGCTCACTCTGGCCATAGGGCCGCCGAAATACTCGGTGAGCACGCTGCGCGACAGGTCGGCCTTGTCGCCGGCGAGGATATACTCAAAGGGCAGGTCCATGCGGGCCATCATGCCGTCGATGTGGGCGGCGCGGGCGGTGTCGGCCGCCACGTGCAGCACAAAGATTGCGGGTAGGGAGGTGGAGGAAGAGGTGGTGGTGTGTGTTTTCATACAGGCCATTTGAATTTACGTAGGATGGGGCGCAGCCCGGCCGGGTCGCAGCCGAGGTAGCGGCGCCATAGTGTGTGGAAATCGGGTGAGTGGTCGAAGTGGGTCAGATGGGCGAGCTCGTGGGTGATGATGTAGCGGCGCAGCTCCACGGGCAGCATGGCCACGCGCTCGCTCAGGGCTATGCGCCCCGCGGCCGTACAGAATCCGAGCCGCCCGGCGCCCCGCGATACGCTCCAGCCCGAGGGGCGGGCGCCCAGCCCGGCGGCTATAGCGCGGGCGTCGGGAATGAGCGCGGCGGCGGTATATGCGTGGGCGGCGGCGCACAGTGCCTTGGCTATGGCCGGCGCTGCGGCAGGGGTAGCCAGGGTCTCGGGGGAGACGGCGATGGTATAGAGCAGGGAGCCATCGGTGTCGGAGGTTGCGCGCCGCATACGCAGCTTGCCGGCGGCCACGGCGGGGTCGGCAGCGACCGTAGCCGCCCAGCCGGGCGCGCTGAATGTGTATCCGGCGGGATATGTGTGGATGGCCGGCCGGGGCAGGGCGGCCAGGCGCGGGGACATGCGCCGCAGGGCGTCGGTGATGTCGGCGGCGGTGGCGCGGGCCGGTACGGTGAGGGTGTAGCGGTCGGCGCGGCGTCGGGCGGTAAACCGCACGGCCGTCGCCAGCGGCCGCAGCTCGACGGGGCCAAGGCCGGGATAGTCGATGACAGTGGCGGCCCTCAGCCCCATTGCAGCTTGCTCCGCAGGGTGTCGGCGAAATTGTGGCCGGCGGCTTGTACGGCCAGCAGCGCGAATGGCGCCCGCTCGATGGTGACTGTGGTGCCCATGGGCAGCTGCACGGCGCGGCCGTCGAGGCTCAGGCGCATGGTGGTGCCGCGGCCTGAGCAGCGCAGCGACAGCCGCGAGGTGTCGGCCACCACCAGCGGTCGCATGCTCAGCGAGTGGGCGGCGATGGGCGACAGCACCAGCACCGGCGCCGAGGGCTGCACGATGGGGCCGCCCACCGAGAGATTGTATGCCGTGGAGCCGGTCGGGGTGGATACGATGAGGCCGTCGGCGCGGTAGTCGGCCAGCGGGATGGAGTCGATGGTGACCCTTACGTGGAGCATCGATGCGCTCTCGGCGCGGGTCACGGTCACCTCGTTGACGGCGTAGGGCCAGCCCGTCAGCCCCGGGGCGCCGACGCTCACGATGCTGCGCCGCTCCAGAGCGAAATCGCCCGCGGCGAGCAGCCGGGCCAGCGAGGGCAGGTCGGCGGCCCCGAGCGATGCCAGGAATCCCAGGTGGCCGGTGTTGACGCCTATCACGGGTATCTCCTTGTCGCCAATCCATGCCGCAGTGCGCAGAAAAGTGCCGTCGCCGCCGAGACTCACGGCATAGTCGGCGGTGAAGTCGTCGCCGTCGGTGACGCGGCGCACACACTCGAGCGCTCCGGGAGCGCAGTGGAGCAGGTAGCGGTACAGCTTGGTGTGCATCACGGCGGTGTGGCCGTCGCGTGCCAGTCCGCGGAGGAAGTCGGCGATGGCGCCGATAAACTCGTCTTGATGTCGCGAGCCGTAGATGGCAAAGTGCATGGGCGGTATGGTGTTACGGTGGCTGGTCAGAGGTCGAGGAGGTGCATCAGGTGGTCGTAGTTGCTGCGCAGACGCTCGTCGGCGCTGTCGTCGCCGCGGGCGTCGGCCACGCTGAAGCCATAGCGCTCAAGCGAGCGCGACACACGCTCGGGGTCGCGGTGGCTCACACGCAGCAGCACACTCATGCGGGGCTCGGTGGCCGACATGCCGGTGACGTTGAGATTGAGCAGCCGGGCGTCGCAGTCCTCGACAGCCCGCGCGATGAGCGAGGCTGAGTACATCGCCGGGGTGCACTCCACCCGCAGCAGAGAGGTGTCTGCCATGGGCGGGAACAGGTCGCCGACGGTGCAAAAAAAATCGTCTTTTAAGGGCAAATCTTTCGTCATGTGGCATTTTCTGACTACTTTTGTAGTCGATTACAATTACAAATATATAAAAAAATCCCGACATCCTCCGGGGTTTTTTAGATTTTTTGGAAAAGTGAGCAAGACCAAACCCGACACCCGCCTGAGTGTAAATATCAACAAAATAGCCACCCTGCGCAACTCGCGCGGCGAAGACCGCCCCAGCGTGGCCGATGTCGCCGTCGACTGCCAGCGCTTCGGCGCCGATGGTATCACGGTGCATCCCCGCCCCGACGAGCGCCACATACGCCGCGCCGATGTGGCCGTGCTGCGGCCGCTGGTGCGCGTGGAGTTCAATATCGAGGGTTATCCGTCGGAAGACTTCCTCGACCTGGTGCTGCGCACCCGCCCCGAGCAGGTGACGCTCGTGCCCGATGCCGCCGACGCCCTCACTTCCTCGGCCGGCTGGGATGTGGCCGCCAATCTCGACTTCCTCACCTCGGTGGTCGAGCGGCTCAAGGCCGGCGGTATACGCCCGTCGATATTTGTCGGCACCGACCCCGACAACATCCGCGCGGCCGCCGCTACCGGCACCGACCGCATCGAGCTGTACACCAAGCCCTATGCCGATGCCTATGCCGCCGACCCCTCCGCGGCTGTCGCCCCCTTTGTCGAGGCCAGCCGCACCGCCCGTAGCCTCGGCCTGGGCGTCAACGCCGGCCACGACCTCAACCTCGACAATCTCGAGTACTTCCGCCGCAGCCTGCCCTGGCTCCACGAGGTGTCGATAGGCCACGCCCTCATCTGCGACGCACTCTACCTGGGCCTGGAGGAAACCATCCGCCGCTACAAGCAAGCTCTCAACAACTAACCCCACCCCTTATCACCCACCGACACACACATGCAACCCTCGCTCTGGAATCTCTGCCTCGAAGGAGGATGGATCATGATACCGCTGGCTCTGCTGGCAATTGTATGCATATACGTCTTTGTGGAGCGCCTGATAGTGATACGCTCCGCATCGCGCACCGACGATACCTTCATGAAGCGCATACGCGACTATGTGCATCAGGGTGAGCTGGAGAGCGCCCTCAATCTCTGCCGCAACACCCGCACTCCGCTGGGCCGCCTCATCGAGAAGGGCATCACCCGCATCGGCCGCCCGATGAACGATGTGCTCGTCGCCATCGAGAATACCGGCAATCTCGAGATCGCCACTCTCTCCAAGGGGCTGCCCTGGCTGGCGACCACCGCTGCCGGCGCCCCAATGCTCGGATTCCTCGGCACTGTCATCGGTATGGTACAGGCCTTCTACTCCATCGCCAACTCCGGCACAGCCGCCCAGATAGGCACCTTTGCCGGCGGTATCTACACCGCCCTCACCACCACTGTGGCCGGTCTTATCGTGGGCATCGCGGCGCTCTTTGCATACAACTTCCTGGTGGCCCGCATCAACAAGGTGATGAAGCTCATGGAGGCGCGCACCATGGAGTTTATGGATCTGCTCAACGAGCCCGCCCTCTGAGCCATGGCACTGCGTCGTCCCAACGAAATGCTGGCCGCATTCTCGATGGCATCGATGACCGATGTCATCTTCCTGCTGCTGGTATTCTTCATGGTCACATCGACCTATATCTTCCCCACAGCCCTTGAGGTCAACCTGCCCCAGGGAGCCGAGCAGTCGTCGGAGAAGCCGTCGGTGCGCGTGTTTGTCGACGCCGCCGGCGACTATTATCTCACCACCGCCGACGAGGCTGAGCCGGCCCCCCTGTCGCGCGACAGCCTGGCCATAGCGCTTACCGCCATAGCCCGGGCCGACTCCACCGCCACCTTTGCCGTCTATGCCGACTCTGCCGTGGCATACGGCAAGGTAGTCGAGGTGCTTAATACCGGCGCCGCCAACTCGCTGCGTATGGTGCTCGCCACGCGCGCCGCGGC
Organism: uncultured Muribaculaceae bacterium; assembly: GCA_910587925.1. Lineage (GTDB taxonomy): Bacteria > Bacteroidota > Bacteroidia > Bacteroidales > Muribaculaceae > CAG-873. The sequence continues at coordinate 1,071 of CAJUOC010000031.1, read as the reverse complement.
GACGCCCGCCCCTAACCCCGCAACCGCCCGGTGATATGCGCCGCCCTCAGGTCATAGCTGCCATATCCACGCTCATAGCGGTGATAGTGATACTGCTCACCCTCACCGCCGTGCGTCTTAGCGTAGGCATCGTCGACAAGGAGTGGCCGCCGCGGCGCGACGGCTCCATAGCCCTTGCCGAGCCCGACGACGAGCAGTATTTCGACGTCGTCGCCGAGCCGATGTCGACCGGCCGCCACGACCCCGCCCCCGCCGAGTTGCCCGAGCCGCAGCAAAACCGCTCCGAGGCCGCTCCGGCCACGGGCCATGACGTGCGCGATGCCGGCCCTGCGGCCGATGCGCCCGCCGTCGCGACCACCCGTCGCGAGTCGCCCGTCAAGGCCAAAAAAGAGGAGCCCAAGAAGGCCGGCCCGAGCAAGGAGGAGCTGGAGCGCGAGGAAGCCCGCCGACGCGCCAGCGCAGCTACTGCCAATGCCTTCAAGCGAGCCAAAGGCAGCGACAATACCACCTCGCAGGGCAAACAGGCCGGACAGTCGGGCAGCCCCGACGGCACGTCGTCGGCCGTCAACGGCTCGGGCACCGGTACTGTAGGCGGCGGCTGGGTCATCCCCCGCTATGCGCAGGTGCCCTCGACCGTCACCGGCTCCATCAAGATGCAGGTCAAGATAGACCGCAACGGGCGCGTCACCTCGCTGAGCTTTACCGGCGGGCAGCCGCCGGCCGCGACCGACGCAGCCCTGCGACGCGCCGTCGAGCGCGAGGTGCGTTCCCGCGCCTTCACCCGCTCCGACGCCGCCACCGCTCCGCCGACCGCCACAGCCTACATCACCTACACCTTCCGCTAAACACAGATGCGCTCACCCGACCGGGTGAGCGCAAATAGCCTGCGCGGACTATCGTGGGGAGCAAAATCGCCCTTCCGTAATTCAGATTTACGCCTCTGAATTTTCAATTCTCAGAGCGCGAGGCGCTCACCCGACCGGGTGAGCGCCTCGCGCGTCGTACACCGGAGGAGAATCGAACTCCTATCAAAAGTTTAGGAAACTTCTATTCTATCCGTTGAACTACCGG
>CAJUOC010000030.1 GCA_910587925.1 uncultured Muribaculaceae bacterium | reverse complement strand
ATCGAACTCCTATCAAAAGTTTAGGAAACTTCTATTCTATCCGTTGAACTACCGGTGCCTTTCGCTGCAAAGATACAAATTTGCAGCGAAACGGCAAAAGTGCGTGTCCTCAAACCCACGCCATGCTAAGGAGCAATGGCCAAGCCCGTGGAGCGGGCGACAGGCAGTAGGCACGTGCAAGGCGATAGCCGTAGCGCGTGTACCGTATGCGTACCACGCGTCGGAGCTGCGTAGCTTCGACACTTCTGAAGTGTCGCAGCTACGCAGCTCCGTTTGCATTCTTTGGCTTGCAATCACGCGCTACGGCTATCGCCTTGCACGTGCCTGCTGCCTGTCGCCTGCTACGCAGGCTTGCCTTGTATGTCGGCTCAGCGGCGCAGGATGGCCTTTGTGGCCGTGCTGTCGATGCGCACGAGGTAGATGCCGGGGGCGGCGGCCACACGCAGCTGTGTGGCGGCTGTACCGCTGTAGAGGGTGCGTCCGTCGGCTGTCACGATGGCGACTGACCGGCCTGCTGCACCGTCGACGTTGATGTATCCGTCGGCTGCGGTGACAGTGGCGGCGCACGCGGTCGCATCGGCGAGGCTGTCGTAGGTGAAGTCGGTGGTGACAGGTGCGGCCGCGGCGCTCTCGCCGTAGTTGTAGCATGCGCTCACGCGGTAGCTGTAGGTGCCGTCGGCGCCGGGAGCGTCGGTGTGGGCGGCTGCGGTGGCGTGTTGCAGCAGCTCGCCGTCGCGCCATACGTTGTAGCCTGTGAGGGCGAGGTCGGCCGGATAGGCTGCTGCGGCTGTGTAGGTGATGTCGTCGATAAAGAGCCCCCAGCTGTCGTTGCTGTCGTGCTCGATGGCAAAGTACTCGGCGCCGGCGGGGAGGTCGGCGGTATATTCTGTCCAGACCTCGGGGATAGTGCCGTCGGCCGGGTAGCCTCCGACCTCGACGGTGTGGGTAAACGACGAGGTCTTGTTGTCGCCCGTCGAATAGCGTACCGTAAACGACTCGGGGAATGCGACGGTGAAGCTCTTGGCCCAGAAACGGATGGTCTGTGCCTCGCCGCAGAGGCGGGGAGAGATGATCCAGTTGCTGTTGCGGCCCTGGCCGCTGGGAGCGATGAGCATGCGGTCGCCCGAGTGGGGCATGGCGTCGGCATACTGTTCCTCGGGGATGCCGGCTTTCTTGTAGTCGTATACCTGGAAGCCGATGCGCATGCCCTTGTAAGGATTGGCAGTGTCGTCGAAGAGCTTGTAAGGCGCGAGGCCGTCGAGGTCGTCAAAGCGCCACTCGCCCCATGTGACGGCGGCGAATGCAGGCATGTCGGGAGAGTCGAAGCCCTCGGTGACGGTCGGCGTCTCGGTCATCGGGCTGTAGTCGGGCTCGGCCCAGGTGAGCGCCACGAGGTTGTCGCCGGGCTTGTCGGCGGCAAGCGCTTCCGGCGCGGGCAGGCGCGACTGCTCCACATCGACGCTTTGCGGGCCGGCGGTATTGTTGGCCGTATTGCGGTCGGCCTCGGCCGAGATGCGTATGTATATCTCATACGGCTCCGTGTCGAGCACCGACGGCGTAAATGCAGTCGTGGCGGCGCGCACCTCACCGGCGCCCACGGCGGGCATGGCGGCCGAGGCGAGCACGCGGTCGCCGTCGCAGAGCGATACTGTAGCGTCGCCGCCGGCGGCGGTGCCCATATTCTCGATGCTGAAGTATACCTTGTTTTCTTTGCCGGCTACGGGATTTTCGAGTGTGGCCAGGGCTATGCGGAAGTCGACGTCGGCCAGGTCTATCACGCGCAGGTTGTCGAGCGGCACGCTCCAGGTGTGGCTGTCGTCGTTGTGGATGGCTGTCATGCGTACGCCCACACGCACGTATCGCGCGTCTTTGTAGGGCGTGAGGTCTACGCGGCAGCGCGTCCAGCCGGTGGTGGGCGACTGTCGCAGGTCGATGGTCTCGGCGGTGGTCATGTCGCCATCCTCGCGCGCCACCAGTGCCTCAAGCCGGCTGCCCTGTCCCTGGTAGAAGAATTCAAATACCGGGTGTGCCGCGGCGCTGATGTCAATCTTGACCGAATTGATGCCGAAGCAGTCGTCTTTGGCATACGGCAACAGGAGCATGAATCCGTCGTCGAGGTCGTGAGGGTGCATGTACTCCGGCTCAGTGCCGTCGGGGGCGTCGGTGTTTGTCTGCAGCTCGTTGTCGTACCACAGGCCGGTGTTGACGTTGCCGCGGCCCATGAGGTCTTGCATCCATGCCTGGCCGTAGTAGCACTGCGAGAAGCTCTCGTGCCAGGGGAGGGTGTCGGCGGGGCCGGATACCACCACGTTTGACACACCTTCCAGAGAGTAACCGACATCGTTGCCGGCCGTCACCTGATAAGCCAGGAAGTCCTGGATGCGGTCGGCTGACTCGATTTCTATCACGCATGGCGACTTTGCGTCTTCGATGATGGCAGGGTCGGTGTATGAGCCGAAGGCGTCGAAGACATAGTATTTCACCGCGGCGGGGTCTACGTAGCCGCCGTTCTCACCCACGGCGGGTACCGGGTCCCACGTGAGTGTCACCGAGCGGTAATCGTCGCTGAGGGTGGCCTTGATGCCGGTGGGGCGCTCGGGAGTGTCTGGCCCGGCGTAGAAGCTCTTTGTCTCGGCCATGGTCCCCGCCGTGTCGTCGACGTAAGCGGTGGCGCGGATACGGTTGTTGGGGCCGGCCAGCAGGTCGAGCGTCGCCTTGTAGGTCTTGCCCGGCTCGGGGTTGTCGATTGTGTGTTTACGGTCGGGGTACACCCAGTTGACGATTTCAACTTTTGAGATTGCGGTGAGCGCGGCTCCCGATTGGGCCGTGGTCGGGGCGGTGTAGCTTACCTCGACTTTCATATCGGTCAGCGGCTCGGCTACGGAGTAGGTGATTGTGCCGGCGGCAGGGGCGTCGACCGGTGCCTTGTGCTCGGCGATGGAGAAGTCTTTGGCGCGGCTGATGGTATTGACGGCTTTGTCGGTGGTGCAGTGGATGCCGATGTAGTAGTAGCCGTCGGCCTCGACCTGCAGCGTCTTGGTGACGACCGCATAAGTCTTGCCCTGGTAGGTTTTCTTGGCGACCAGCTCGGTCGTCAGCGCAGCTGCGGTGGGCTCGGTGCCCATGTAGATGGCAAAGTCGGCAGTCTTGGTAGCGGTGGACGAGCCGCAGAGGCTTACCGACATCTCATATTCTTTACCCGCCAGCAGGTGCAGGGGAGGTGTCACGAGCCAGTCGTCGGCGAGTTGGAGGGCGTCGGTGTTGGGGCCCATACATGCGCTGTAGCTGCCCGAGTGGGTGGTGGAGTTCCATCCGCGGCCGTCGCCGTTGGCGTCGATAGTGGTGAAGCTGTAGGGATTTGAAGACGTGGCTTTGCCGAGAGTCTCGCTGAATGGGATTTCTTTGGCGCCCTCGGGTGCGGCCTTGGCCGGAGAGCGGAGAGGAGCTGAGTCGCGCAGCGGTCGGTCAGACATCATCATCTTGATGCCTGGATACGACTCGGCGGCCGTTACGCTTGTCTGAGCGGATACTGCCGGCGATAACGCAGCCGCCAGTGCGAGCAAGGTAAACAGTTTTCTCATGTCAATAGTATTATGTGTTGCGTACTTGCCGACAGTCGCGTCGGCTTTGATAAATCCGGAATTTCACAAATATATACAAATTGAGGCTATTTCTACAGTTGATAACATATATTAACAAATGCTGTTCTTTTCGCATCCGGTCCCCCGGTCATTAAGCGAGAAATTGCGCCGATTTTCGCGTATAGCCGTGCAGGTGTCGACGATTTTCGCCGGGATTTCAATTGTATTTGTTTGTAAGTCGCATAAGCACAGCGTGGTAAACTCAATTTTGGTGTTCAGCGCAGCGACCGATTCTGAGTTGCAATGTTAAGGTATGTTAAATTACGCGGCCTTGCAATTGTCTGCGCTTTTTTATATCTTTGTACCCTAACTAAGGAACGATGTTAAACACCTTTCAGTGGATGGCCGAGGGCTGCGAGATGCCCCGGCTTGATTTTTGCCGTCTACAGGATTGGATACAGCGCGTAGCCGCCGACCACGGTCGCCGCGCCGGAGAGTTGACATATATCTTTTGCGACGACGAGCGCATCATCGAGGTCAACAGACAGTTTCTCTCTCACGACTACTATACCGACATCATTACCTTTGACTACACCCACGGCCGTGTGGTCAGCGGCGATATGTACATATCGCTCGATACGGTGCGCAGCAATGCCGAGGCCGTGGGCGCCGCTTACGACGATGAGCTGCTGCGCGTGATAATCCACGGTGTGCTGCATCTGTGCGGCATCAACGACAAGGGCCCCGGCGAGCGCGAGATAATGGAAGCTGCCGAAGACCGTGCCCTCAACATGCTCCGCGACCATGAGATTTGAATACGATGTGATAGTTGTCGGCGCCGGCCACGCCGGATGCGAGGCTGCCGCCGCTGCCGCGCGCCTTGGCGCGCAGACTCTGCTCGTGACTCTCGACATGCACAAGATTGCCCAGATGAGCTGCAATCCTGCCATCGGCGGCATCGCCAAGGGGCAGATAGTGCGCGAAATCGATGCCTTGGGCGGCTATACGGGCATTATCACCGACTGCACGGCCATACAGTTCCGAATGCTCAACCGCTCCAAAGGCCCCGCCATGTGGAGCCCGCGCGCGCAGAGCGACCGTGCCCGATTCTCGGCCATGTGGCGCCATATACTCGAGAATACGCCAGGCCTGCACATGTGGCAGGGCTGTGTGGATCGCCTGCTCGTGGCAGATGGCCGCGTGTACGGCGTGGCGACAGCCGAGGGTGCGGAGTTCCGCGCGCCTGCTGTAGTCATCACGGCAGGCACGTTTCTCAACGGCCTGATGCATATCGGCCGCACCATGGTCGAGGGCGGCCGCGTGTCTGAGCCGGCCGTGCACGGTCTCACCGGGCAGCTCGCATCGCTGGGCCTGCGCACAGCGCGCATGAAGACCGGCACCCCGGTGCGTATCGACGGCCGCAGCGTGCACTGGGAGCTGACCGCGGCACAGGGCGGCGACGACGATTTCCACAAATTCTCATATCTGCCCGAGGTCGTGCGCGAGCTGCCGCAGCGCGACTGCTATGTGATACATACCTCCGAGGCGACCCACGAGGTGCTCCGTCGCGGACTGCCCGACTCGCCGCTCTACAATGGCCAGATACAAAGCATAGGCCCCCGCTACTGCCCGTCGATCGAGACAAAGATAGTGACCTTTGCCGACAAGACAGAGCATCAGCTCTTCCTGGAGCCTGAGGGCGCCGATACGCAGGAGTTTTATCTCAACGGCTTCTCCTCATCGCTGCCCATGATGGTGCAGATAGAGGCCATGCAGACTATCCCCGCGCTGCGCGATGTGCAAATCTACCGCCCGGGCTATGCCATCGAGTATGACTTCTTCGACCCCACGCAGCTCCGGCATACGCTCGAGAGCCGCGTCGTGGGCGGTCTGTATATGGCCGGCCAGGTCAATGGCACCACGGGCTACGAGGAGGCCGCGGGCCAGGGGCTCGTGGCAGGCGCCAACGCCGCCCTCGCCGTGCAGGGGCGCGAGCCGCTTACCCTTGGCCGCGACGAGGCATATATCGGCGTGCTCATCGACGACCTGGTCACAAAGGGTGTCGACGAGCCGTACCGCATGTTTACGAGCCGCGCCGAGTACCGCATACTGCTGCGCCAGGACGACGCCGATATGCGCCTCACACCGCTTGCATACCGCATCGGACTCGCCGACGAGCGCCGCTACCGCCTCGCCGAGCAAAAGCGCGAGGCCCGCGACGCATTTATCGACTTTGCCCGCTCGCTCACGGTGCGCCCGGCCGAGGTCGCGGAGCTCCTTGCCGCCGCCGGCACCACGCCGCTGTCGCAGAGCGTGCGCCTGGCCGACCTCATTACCCGCCCGCAGCTGAGCGTGGCCTCGCTCGCCACGGCCCTGCCCGCACTTGCGGCATACATGGATGGTATGTCCGCCGAGCGCCGCGACGAGATAATCGAGAGCGCGGAGATACTCATAAAATACGCCGGATATATCGAGCGTGAAAGAGATGTCGCCGACAAGCAGCGTCGGCTCGACCGCCTGGCGCTGCCCGCCGACATCGACTACAGCTCGATAAAGGCGCTCAGCACCGAGGCACGCCAGAAGCTCGACGCGCAGCGCCCGTCGACCATCGGACACGCCTCGCGCATCCCCGGCGTCTCGCCCGCCGACGTACAGATACTGCTGCTGTTACTCGGCAGATGACTTTGTTCCACGTGGAACAAATATCCCCTCAAACGAAAAGAAATCAAATACTTAAATCATATGGAATACATCAAATCTAAAATCCGCGACGTGCTCGACTTTCCCTCCAAGGGTATCGTATTCAAAGACCTCACCACGGCTTTCAAGGACCCCCGCGCGCTCCACATCATCGGCTGGGACCTCTCGCAGCTCTACCGCGACAAAGGTGTCACCAAGGTGGTCGGCATCGAGAGCCGCGGCTTCATCGGCGGCTCGATACTCGCCTTTGAGCTGGGCGCAGGATTTGTGCCCGCGCGCAAGCCCGGCAAACTGCCCGCCGATGTCGTGCGCATGACCTACGACAAGGAGTATGGCACCGACACCATCGAGATGCACAGCGATGCCATCGGCCCCGACGACATCGTGGTGATACACGACGACGTGCTCGCCACCGGCGGTACCATGGCTGCCGCATACAATCTGGTCAAGAGCATGAATCCAAAGAAAATCTACATCAACTTCATCATCGAGCTGGAGTCGCTCGGCGGCCGCGCCAATCTGCCCGCCGACGTCGACGTGACCAGCCTCATCACCTACTGATAGGGTGCCGAAGCATCAGATTTCCGAAGAGCTCCGCGAGAAGATTTCCTTCTTGCCCGATACCCCCGGCGTGTACATGTATCTCGACGCCGGGGGTACGGTGATTTATGTCGGCAAGGCCAAGAACCTCAAGCGGCGGGTGTCGTCGTACTTCAACCGAACCCACGACGTGCTGCGCACCAATCTGCTCGTGCGGGCCATCGCCGACATGCGATACATCGTGGTGCCCACAGAGCAAGACGCCCTCAATCTCGAAAACTCGATGATAAAGGAGTACAAGCCCCGCTACAATGTACTCCTCAAAGACGACAAGTCGTATCCGTGGATTGTGGTCACGGGCGAGCTGTATCCGCGTGTGTTTCTCACCCGCCAGCATATCAAGGACGGCTCGAAATACTACGGCCCCTATACCAATACCGCCGTGGCGCGCACGGTGCTCGAGCTTATCTCGGAGCTGTACCCGGTGCGCACGTGCCGGGTGCCCATCACTCCCGACACACTGCGCCGCGGCACCGGCCGCCTGTGTCTGCAATACCATATGAAGCGATGCCGCGGCTGCTGCACCGGGTTGATTTCACCCGAAGACTACGGCCGCCACATCGAGCAGATAAAGCGCATCCTGCGCGGCGAGACCGGCGAGCTCATGGAGTATCTGCGCGACGAGATGGGCCGCCTGGCCGCCGACCTCCGCTTTGAGGAGGCGCAGGTGCTCAAGGAGCGCTACCGCCTGCTCGAGGGCTACCGCGCGCGCTCGGTGATCGTGAGCCAGACCATCGGCGATGTCGACGTCTTTGCCGTCGACGACCGCGAGGGCGAGCGCGACGTATACATAAATTATATGCACGTGAGGCGCGGCGCGGTGGTGCGCAGCGTCACCCTGCGCTACAAGCGCAGCCTCGACGAGTCGGGCGCGCGGATGCTCGCCTATGCCATGGCCGAGATACACGAGAGTCTCGGCGTGGAGTACGACGAGGTGGTGGTCCCCTTTGCCCCCGATGCCGAGATGCCCCGGGTATCCTTCACCATCCCGCGGCGCGGCGACAAAGCCAAGCTGCTCGACGTGTCGCTGCGCAATGCCCGCCAGAGCCGCATCGACGATCTCAAGCACATGGCCCGCCACGACCCGGCCGAGCGCACGGAGCGTCTGCTCGAGCGTATGAAGGCCGATTTCCGGCTCAGTGAGCTGCCCCGCCACATCGAGTGCTTTGACAACTCAAATATCCAGGGCACAAATCCCGTGGCGTCGTGTGTCGTATTCCGCGACGGCCGCCCGTCGAAGAAAGATTACCGCCACTTCAACATCAAGACCGTCGAGGGCCCCGACGACTTTGCCTCGATGCGCGAGGTGCTCACCCGCCGCTACACCCGCCTGATGGAAGAGGGCGAGGAGCTGCCACAGCTTATCGTGGTCGACGGCGGCAAGGGCCAGCTCAGCGCGGCCGTCGAGGCTCTCGATGCCATCGGCCTGCGCGGCACCATCGCCGTGGTGGGCATCGCCAAGCGCCTTGAGGAAATCTATTTCCCGGGCGACTCCGTGCCGCTCTATATCGACAAAAACAGCGAGAGCCTGCGTGTGGTGCAGCATCTGCGCGACGAGGCCCACCGCTTCGGTATCACACATCACCGCAACCGCCGCAGCAAGGCGGCTGTGGTGAGCGAGCTCGACAGTATAAAAGGCGTCGGAGAAAAGACTAAAACCGCTCTGTTACAGGTATTTAAAAGCGTGAAGCGACTGCGCGAGGCGTCCCGCGAGGAGATTGAGGCCGTGGTGGGACGCGCCAAAGCGAAATTGATAATCGACGGCCTCGCAAAACCATCTGAAAATGAGGATAGTAATACAACGGGTGAGTGAAGCTGCCGTGCGAGTCGGCGACGAAATCACCGGCGCCGTCGGCGCCGGTATGCTCGTGCTCGTCGGCGTGGAGCATGGCGACACCCCCGACGACGCGCGCTGGCTCGCCGCCAAGACAGCCGGTCTGCGCATCTTCGACGACGAGGCCGGCGTGATGAATCGCTCTGTCGTCGACACCGGCGGCGGCGTGCTCGCCGTGAGTCAGTTTACCCTCACCGCCTCCACTCGCCGCGGCAACCGTCCGAGCTACATACGCGCCGCCGGCCACGAGCTCGCCACCGAGCTGTACGAGCTGTACATGGCCGAGGTCGCCCGGCTCATCGGCCGCCCGGTCGAGCGCGGTCGCTTCGGCGCCGACATGTCTATCGCCATGACAGCCTCCGGCCCCGTCACCATCATCATCGACTCCCGCCTGCGCGAGTGACTCCCCCACCCTACCCCATCCCCGACGCCTGCGCAAAGCCTCAGCATACCACACATACCCCGCGATAAAAAATGGAAAATCCCGCCCGGTGGCAAGCGATTGTGGCAATAATTTTTATTTTTCCGGGGAAAACGCTATCTTTGTGCGCTTAATGCACAAAAGTTGGAAATAATCTTAAACGCTAATATACTCAATGGCAACTCTTGAAAAAATCCGAAGCAAGTCGGTGCTGCTCTTCGTCATCATCATCGTGGCGCTGCTTGCTTTCATCCTCGGCGATTTCCTCACCTCGGGACAGACCTACTTCGGCTCCGGCACGACAGTGGCCAGCGCCGGCAGTGCCAAGGTCGACTATCATGAATACCAGGCACGCATGAACGCCCTGAGCGAGCAACAGCAGCAGCAGGGCCGTCAGGCTCCCGACAACGACGAGCTCGCCCAGCAGGTAATTGCTCAGCTCCTCTTCGAGAAGATGATGCAGCAGGAATACGATGACCTCGGCATCGTCGTGACCGACAAAGAGATTTCCGAGGCTATGACCGGCGCCGTGCCCCACCCCGCCGCACAGCAGTTTATCGGTATGCTCTCGCAGCAGCTCGGCCTGCCCGCTCCCTCGGGCGCCGCAGTGTTCGACGCGATGAAAAACCCGCAGAAGTACGGTCTGCCCGCCGAGGCCGGCGACCAGATTAAGCAGATGTGGGCCCAGCAGGAGCAGGCCATCGAGGAAGTGATGCTTCAGCAGAAGTTTGGCCGCCTCGTGGGCAAGCTCTTTACCGCCAACGAGCTCGACGCACGCCGCCTCTACGAAGACAACGCCCTCACCCGCCACATCTCCTACGCCACCCAGGACTACACCACCATCCCCGACGATGAGGCCAAGCTCGACGAGGCCGACCTGCGCGAGGCCTGGGAGCAGGATCGCGAGATGTACCGTCTCGACGAGCCCGTGCGCTCCATCGATTATATTATGGTACGCATAGAGCCTTCGCAGGCCGACCGCCTCGCAGGCCAGCAGGCCGTCGAGAACGCTCTCCTCGCCCTCAACAGCCAGGAAGGCACCGCCGCCGTGAGCGCCGACAGCAAGTTTGTCGTATCGACCAACTCCGCCACCCGCTCGCAGATTACCGACAACCGCCTCAAGGCATTTGTCGACACCGCCAAGGTAGGCCAGGCCGCCATCATCAGCAGCTCCGCCGACCAGTATACCCTGGCCAAGCTCATGGCCGTGACCAATGAGATTGACTCCATCAACCTCACCATGATGGCCCGCGCCGACCGCGGCTCGCTCGACACCGTGCTCGCCCGCATCAACGGCGGCGAGAAATATGCCGACATCGTCGACGAGCAGACCATCCAGGGTCAGGACAGCGTGTGGACCTCGCTCGCCGGCACCGCCGTGCCCGCCGACCTCAAGCGCTCGCTCACCGAGGCTACCCCCGGCCAGGCATTCATCATCACCGACACCATCCAGGGCCAGCCCGTGTCGACCCTTTACCGCGTCAACCGCCGCCACTCCGCCGTGCCCTACTACGAGCTGGCGCTGATAGAGTACACCATCGACCCCTCGCAGGAGACCCTCTCCAAGCTCTCGGGTGACCTCCACACCTTTGTAAGCTCCAACTCCTCTGCCGCCGACTTCGCCGCCAATGCCGAGAAAGCCGGCTACATGCTGCGCAGCGGTGTGGTGAGCGCATCGGCTCCCCATGTGGGCAACATGGCCGACTCGCGCCAGGCCGTCAAGTGGGTCATGGACGCCAAGAAAGGTCAGGTGATGCCCGTATTCCAGGACAACAAGCAGACCTATCTGCTCACCCTCGCCGTCAAGGGTATCTACGACGGTGATTACCTCCCCTACAACGCCGACATCATCGCCGACCAGATCCGCGCCAAAGCCATCAACAACCGTAAGGCTCAGATACTCATCGACAAGTATGCAGGCAAGGCTACCGACGTGGCAGGCTACGCCAAACTCATGGGCACCGAGCCCCAGACGGGCGACGCCATGTTTAACTCGCCCATGCTCGCCTCCATCGGCTTCGGTGAGAGCGCCGTAGCCGGTAAGGTAGCCGCTGCCGAGCAGGGCAAGGTGACCGGCCCCGTGCAGGGCAACACCGGCGTGGTGGTATTTGTGGTGACCGGCGACGACAACTCGGGCCGCGACTTCTCGATGGAGGAGTACACCAACCAGTTCAACCGCTCGATGGGCGTAGGCTCCTACCGCCTGCAGCGCATGGAGACCATGCTGCCCATGCTCCTGGGCAAGGAGAGCGTCAAGAACAACAGCCTCAACTTCGTACAGGACTTCGGCGAGTAATACCGCTCCCCCCCCGTACAGCCCCATATAAGGAAGGTGCGTCAAATCACAGCATTTGGTGCACCTTCCTCACAATATCTCCCCTACCCTATGGAAAAAATGCAATGGCAACGGCTCATAAGCGACAAGCGCTTTGGCCTCGAAGATTTCCACGAGCCCGACCGCCGCGGCTCGCGCACCGACTTCCGCCGCGACTACGACCGGCTGGTATTCTCGTCGCCATTTCGCCGCCTGCAAAACAAGACCCAGGTGTTTCCGCTCCCCGGCGCCATCTTTGTGCACAACCGCCTCACCCACTCGCTTGAGGTGTCGAGTGTGGGCAAGTCGCTCGCCGACAGCATCTCCGGCGAGCTGCGCCGCCGCTATGCCGGCAGCCCCGAGGCCGAGCCGCTCAACCATCTCGGCGACATAGTGTCGGCCGCCTGCCTGGCCCACGACCTGGGCAATCCGCCATTCGGCCACTCGGGCGAGAAGGCCATCTCCACCTTTTTCAGCGAGGGCGCCGGCCGCAGCCTGCGCGACAGCCTCGCATCGCGCCAGTGGGCCGACCTGGTACACTTCGAGGGCAACGCCAACGCATTCCGCGTGCTCACACATCAGTTCAACGGCCGGCGCCCCGGCGGCTTCGCCATGACCTACTCCATGCTGGCCTCCATCGTCAAGTATCCCTTTGAGTCGATGCTTGCCACCAAAAACAAATTTGGATTTTTCACCACCGAAGTGGCCGACTTCGAGAAAGTCGCCGCCGAGCTGGGGATGTTGCGCCTGTCGGCGCCCGGCGAGCCCGTGCGCTACGCCCGCCATCCGCTCGTATATATAGTGGAGGCCGCCGACGATATCTGCTACGAGGTGATGGACATCGAGGACGCCCACAAGCTGCGCATCCTCACCACCGCCGAGGTGACCGACGCCCTGCTGAGCTACTTCGACCCCGACCGGCGCGACCATATGTGCGCGGTGATGTCGCGCGTGGCCGACCCCAATGAGAAAGTCGCCTACATGCGCTCGTGTGTGGTCGGCATCCTCGTCGATGCCTGCGCCCGCGCCTTCATCGACGCCGAGGACGACATCCTCGCCGGCCGCATGACCGGCTCGCTGCTCGACCACATTCCCGAGCGCGAGCGTGCCGGTTTTGCCGCCTGCAACGACCTGTCGTGGAGCAAGATATACTGCGCCGGCGACGTGGTCGATATCGAGCTGGCCGGCAACCGCATCATCACATTCCTGCTCGAGAAGCTCATCGACGCCGTGCTCCATCCCGACCTCAACTACTCTCGCCTGCTCCTCTCCAAGGTGCCCGAGCAGTACGACGTGCGCGCCGACAGCCTCTACGGCCGCGTGCAGGCCGTGCTCGACCACGTGAGCGCCATGACCGACGTATATGCCCTCGACCTCTACCGGCGCCTCAACGGCTTCTCGCTGCGCCTGGAGTCGTGACCGCGCCAATCATGATGCGTCATGGTATATCATGATACATCATGTTTTATAGTGATTAAACATTATTACATCATGATGCAACATGTTTCATCATGTCGCATCATGATTTATCAAGCAATCCCAATCATTTACCACACCCATGCAGAAAACAATAGACCTTATGCTGTCTGTCGGCCGGGCCAAGGCCGCAAAACCCGCCGGGCTGCTGCTGGCGCAGGCCGTGATGGCCGGCGCATTTGTGTCGCTCGGCGGCCTGCTCTCGGTATTTCTGGGCTACGGCATGCCCGCCATCACCGCTGCCAACCCCGGCATCCAACGCCTGCTCAGCGGCCTGGCATTCCCCGTCGGGCTGTTTCTGATAGTGACCCTCGGCGGCGAGCTCTTCACGGGCAACAACGCCGTGCTCATGCCCGCCCTGATGCGCCGCAGCTATGGTCTCGGAGCCGTGGCCCGCAACTGGACACTGGTGTGGCTGGGCAATCTCGTCGGCGCGCTGGCATTCGTGCTGGTCTTTGTGCTCGGCGCCGGCCTTACAGACATCGCCCCCTATCACGACGCCGTGGCCGGCATCGCCAGCGCCAAGACATCGCTGCCCCCGGCGCAGATACTGCTGCGCGGCATAGCGGCCAACTGGTGTGTGTGCCTGGCCGTGTGGCTGGCCGTGCCCGCGCAGACCCTGGGGCAGAAAGCACTCGCCTGCTGGATACCCGTCGGCGCATTCGTCGTGCTCGGATATGAGCACTCCATCGCCAATATGTTTTTCATCCCCTGCGGTATGCTCGCCGGCGCCGAGGTGAGCGCCGCCGCCGCCATCTCCAATATCCTGTGGGCCACCGTGGGCAACATCCTCGGCGGCGCTCTGCTCGTCGGGCTGGTATTCCACGGCCTCTACGGCCGCCAAAAGTGAGCGGTGTCGCGTAATTTAGCGCGTGGCGAGGCCGTTTTATACAAATAATTTAGTATATTTGCGAGCCGAAATTTATACAAGGAATTTTTTAACCATTTAAACCATATAACCAACACATGCAAAGCAAAGGAAATCTGGGCAGCATCGTAGCCGGTGTTATCGCTATTTTCTTGGTATTGGTGTGCCTGTTCTACCTCTCGTTTACATTCGTATCGTCGAAGCACGAGAGTGAGGCAAAGACCTATGCCATAGCAGCATCGGGCGACAACGACGACGCCGCCTACAACCAGGCCTACAAGCACTACATGGACTCGCTCGGACAGGAGCCCGTGTACCTGGGCTATACGCTCAACGACGTACGCAAGTGGGGCGTGGGCCTCGGCCTCGACCTCAAGGGCGGCATGAACGTAATCCTGCAGGTCGACATGCCCGACATGCTCCGCTCCATGAAGAGCGGCGACACCGACTCCGTATTTGAGTCGGCCATCGCGGCTGCCAACCGTCAGGTGCTCGAGCACAATACCGACGATTTCGTGGGCACATTTGTACAGGAGTACCGCCAGCGCAAGCCTCAGGCCGACTTCTCCGTCATCTTCCAGGGCCTCGTACCCTCGGGCGCAGGCGACGACGCTGTGCGCGCCAAGCTCAAGAGCGAGGTCAAGGACCGTGTCGACAACTCGGCCACCAACGTGCTCCGCAACCGTATCGACCAGTTTGGCGTGGTATCGCCCAACATCCAGGTGCTTCAGGGCAAAGACGGCCAGATACTCCTTGAGCTTCCCGGCGTGAAAGACCACGAGCGCGTGCGCGACCTGCTCCAGCGCTCGGCCAACCTCGAGTTTTACGAGACCTACACTGCCACCGACCTCCAGGGCGCTATGGGCCAGGTAATCAGCCGCCTCGCCGCTGATACCACCCTCAATGCAGCTCCCCTCATGGCTCTGGCTCAGCAGCCCGGCTACGGCGCCACCGTGGGCTATGCCCCCGACGCCCGCGCCATGGCTCAGATCGATGCCCTGCTCGCCACTCCCGCGGCCCGCAGCATCCTCCCCAGCGACCTCAAGCTCCGCTGGAGCGTGAAGCCTTTCGTGCAGACTGCCGCCGACGGCACCGAGCACAACTTCGGCTACGCTCTCTACGCCCTGCGCGCCCCCGGCGGCAAGCCCGCCCTCGACGGCAAGGCCGTGAGCGACGCTTCGTCCAACTACGATCCCCTGCGCGGCAATGAAGTGTCGATGCGCATGAACGCCGAGGGCGCCCGCGCCTGGGCACGTGTGACCGGCGCCAATGTAGGCCGCCAGGTAGCCATCGTGCTCGACGACCAGGTATACTCCGCTCCCAACGTCAACCAGGCCATCGAGGGCGGCCAGTCCTCGATTACCGGCGACTTTGACCTCGACGAGGCAAAAGACCTCTCCAACGTGCTCAAGTCGGGTAAGATGGACGCCAAGGTGCACATCATCTCCGACATGGTCATCGGTCCGTCGCTCGGCCAGCAGGCTATCGAGGCCGGCTTCATCTCCTTCATCGTGGCCCTGGTGCTTCTGATGATATTCATGTGTGCCTTCTACGGCTTCGTGCCCGGTCTGGTAGCCAATATCTGCCTTATCTGCAACCTCTTCTTCACCATGGGTATCCTGGCCTCCTTCCAGGCCGTGCTCACCATGTCGGGTATCGCCGGTATCGTGCTGTCGCTCGGTATGGCCGTCGACGCCAACGTGCTTATCTTCGAGCGTACCAAGGAGGAGCTCCGCGCAGGCAAGAATGTACGCACCGCCCTGGCCGACGGTTACTCCAACGCCTTCTCGGCCATCTTCGACTCCAACCTCACCTCGATCATCACCGGCATCATCCTGCTGCTCTTCGGTACAGGTCCCATCAAGGGCTTTGCCACCACGCTGATTATCGGCCTCGTATGCTCCTTCTTCACCGCAGTATATCTGAGCCGCCTCTTCTTCACATGGTTTGCCAAGAGCAAGGGCTTTGAGAAGCAGACCTTCTCGACCTCGCTGTCGAGCAAGCTCTTCCAGAATGCCAACTACAACTTCCTGGGCGCCCGCAAGATCAGCTTCAGCATCGTGGGTATCTTCGCCGTCATCGTGGTAATCTCGCTCTTTGCCCGCGGCCTCAACCAGGGTATCGACTTCTCGGGCGGCCGCAACTATGTGGTCAAGTTTGAGCAGCCGGTGAGCACCACCGAGCTCCAGCAGGCTCTCGCTCCCGAGTTTGAAGGCGCATCTGTATCGGTAATCACCATCGAGAGCTCCAATCAGGTGCGTATCTCCACCAACTACAAGATCAACGACGAAAACGCCGGTACCGAGAAGGAAATCAACGACAAGCTCTTCACCGCCCTCAAGCCCTATCTGCGCGACGGCATGAGCGCTGCCGAGTTCTCGACCACCGACGCCAGCCAGGGCATCGTAAGCTCGCAGAAAGTGGGCCCGACCGTGGCCAACGACATGCGCACCGCCGCTTATATCGCCGTGGCCATCGCCATGCTGGCAATGTTCCTCTACATCCTGCTCCGCTTCCGCAACGTCGCCTTCTCCGTGGGCGCACTGGCAGCCGTGGCCTTCACCGCCTTTGCCATCATCGGCTTCTACAGCCTCTTCTATGGCATACTGCCCTTCGCCATGGAGATCGACCAGACGTTTATCGCGGCCATCCTTACCGTAATCGGTTATCAAATCAATGATACCGTGGTGGTATTTGACCGTGTGCGCGAGAATGTCGGCCTCTATCCCAAGCAGGACTTCTTCACCACCATCAATGCCTCCATCAATCAGACCCTGGGCCGTACCGTGATGACCTCGAGCTCGACCCTGCTGGTACTGCTGTGCATTTTCATCCTCGGTGGTGACGCCATCCGCTCGTTTACCTTCGCAATGATCTGGGGCGTGGTGATCGGCACCCTGGCCACCATCTACGTGGCCTCGCCCGTGGCTTACCTCACCGACCGCCGTCGCGCCGTCAAGAAGTAAGTACCCTCCCCTACCCCGCATAGACAGCGGCGCTGCCCGGAAATCACCGGGCAGCGCCGCTGCTGCTTTTCAGATAGCCGGATTTACGGGATCAGCACCCGGCGCATCTCCTCCAGAAGCGCGGGGTTTGACGCCAGTAGCGAGTGATTGCGGTCGGAGCGTATTGACTCGACCGCTACGCCCGCCTCGGTGGCTATCAGCTCGCCGGCGGCGACGTCCCAGCGGTTGAGGTTCAGCTCCCAGTAGGCGTCGAAAAATCCCGCGGCCGTGTAGCAGAGGTCAATCGCCGCCGAGCCCATGCGGCGTATGCCGCGCACGAGGAGCGCCATGCGGCAGATTTCGGCGAGATTATTGTCGGGATTGTCGTTGCGGTCGTAAGGCATACCTGTGGCGACGACCGCCTTTGACAGCTCGGCCTTGCGCGAGCAGGAGATGCGCCGGCCGTTGAGCCAGGCCCCCTGCCCTTTCACAGCAAAGAAGCACTCGCCAAGATACGGCGCGAGCACCACGGCCACCACCGCGCGACGGTCGCACTCCAGCGCAATGGACACGCTGAAGGTCGGCAGCCCGGCCGAAAAATTGGTGGTGCCGTCGAGCGGGTCGATGACCCAGCGCCACCGGCGGTCGTCGTGCTCGCGGCCCGACTCCTCGGCGATGATGCCGTGAGATGGAAAATGCTCATGGATATACGACACGATGGCCGCCTCGGCCTCCTTGTCGGCGACGGTCACCACGTCGCTGTCGTTGAGCTTGGTCGTCTGCGCGATATTGTCGCTGCGGAAGTAGCGTATGTGTATATTGCCGGCCTGCCCGGCCATGGTCAGTGCCGCAGCAAGTAGCGGCCGGTACTCCCCGCTGATGTCGGGGAGGTATTGGCAAAGGTTGATAGACATATCGTAAGGTTTGGGATGACTGATTAGCGGCGCAGCCGGCGCAGCACACGTTCGAGCAGGCGACAGCCGGTCAGGGGGGCCATCAAGGCGCGGCGGCGGTGCATTGTGCCCATGTGGCCGTATGGCACGGTGTGCTTGCGGCCGTCGGCGGCTATCCGGCAGAGGAAGTCGGCCAGGCGGGCGTCGTGGTCTACGGCGGTGTCGGCCGTGAGCACCGGCGCGCGCAGCATGGCCAGATATGCCTGCGGGTCGGCGTCGATGTGTGCTACGGCGGCCGCGAGCGACGCGGGCGTGTCGTAGTCGGCGGCGTTGATGTAGCTGTCGGGATTGAAATCCAGCGACACATCGGGCGCACCCCAGTAAATCGGCACTGTAAGGGCCGCGTAAGGCTCGAGAATCTTCTCGGTGACATATCCCGGGAGGCAGCTGTTTTCGAGCGCCAGATTGAATTTGAAGCCCGAAATAAAGGGTATCTTCTCATCGACCGGGTCGCCGACATTGTTGCGCCACGGGCCGCCGTATGCCACATGGCCGACGGCTGCGATGCTGTCGATGATGGCTATGCGGCGCGGGTCGCAGTTGTCGGCGTTGCGCATCACACACGAGCAGAAGGGGCGGCCGAGCGCGGCCTCGTCGGAGATATGGGCGCGGTGCATGGCCTCGCGGTGCTCGTAGAGCATGTACAGCGGGTATCTCATGTGGCGGCCGCCGAAGTCGATGCGGTGCAGCGACAGGGCGTAGTCACACTCGTTGAAGTCGGGCACATCGTTCTCGCCGCTGTAGTATACCTTTATGGCGTCGGGGTATCGCAGGTGGTCTTGCCCGAAGCATGAGTAGATGAGCAGGCGGGGGCGCCCGGGCGAGTCGTCGGCAAGCACCGTCACGCGGTGGCGCGAGGCCAGCGCGTCGACAAATTTATTGTGCTGCGGGTCAAATCCCGGCCAGAAATCAGTAAATTTTACCGTGATATCCATCGTATTTCTATACAGTCTTGCCCCAGGTGCCGCGGTCGAGATTGCGGTATCCGATGGCTTCGCGGATGTGGTCGGGGGTGATGTCGGGCTCGGCGGCCAGGTCGGCTATGGTGCGGGCCACCTTGAGTATGCGGTCGTAGGCACGGGCGCTCATGTCGTAGCGAGTCATGGCGCGGCGCAGTATCTCGGTGGCATCGGGGCCGAGGCGGCACCAGCGCTGTATGTGGCGCGCGTCCATCTGGGCATTGCAGTGCAGCCCGCCCGGCTCGGAGGCGTAGCGCTCGGCTTGGATGGCGCGGGCGGCCGTCACGCGGGCGCGTATGGCCGCGCTGCTCTCGCCCGGCTGCAGGTCGGCGAGCTTGTCAAAGGGCACCGGCAGTATCTCGGCCTGGATATCGATGCGGTCGAGCAGCGGCCCCGATATGCGTGCCAGATAGCGGCTCACGGCTCCGGGAGCGCAGGTACACTCGCGCGTGGGATGATTGTAGTAGCCGCAGGGGCAGGGATTCATCGAGGCCACGAGCATGAAGCCTGCCGGATAGTCGACGGCGTAGCGTGCCCGCGCGATGGCTATATGGCGGTCTTCCAGCGGCTGGCGCAGCACCTCCAGCACCGAGCGCGAAAACTCCGGAAACTCGTCCATGAAGAGCACGCCGTTGTGGGCCAGCGAGATTTCGCCCGGGGTGGGATTCTGCCCGCCGCCGACCAGCGCCACCGACGAAATGCTGTGGTGAGGCGAGCGGAAGGGGCGGCGTGTCATCAGCCGCGAGCCGCTCTTGAGCCGCCCGGCCACCGAGTGTATCTTGGTGGTCTCGAGTGCCTCGCCCAGGCTGAGGGGCGGCAGTATGGTGGGCAGGCGCTTGGCCATCATCGACTTGCCGGCTCCGGGCGGGCCCACCAGCAGTATGTTGTGGCCGCCGGCGCAGGCCACCTCCAGCGCCCGCTTGACCTCCTCCTGGCCTCTGACCTCGGAGAAGTCGCAGTCAAATACCGACTGGCCGCGGGCAAACTCCGCCCGCGTGTCAAACTGCGTCGGCTCTATGGGCGCGATGCCTGCGAGCATCTCGGCCACCTGCACCAGGTCGCGGGCGCCATAGACCTCCAGGCGGTCTACCACGGCCGCCTCCGAGGCGTTGGCCTCAGGCACGATGATGCCCTTGAAGCCGCGCTTGCGGGCCTCGATGGCCATGGGCAGGGCGCCGCGTATGGGTTGCAACGAGCCGTCGAGCGACAGCTCGCCCATGATCATGTACCGGTCGAGCTGCGGGGCGGCGATCTGCTCGGAGCTTACGAGCAGGGCGATGGCGAGCGGGAGGTCGTATGCGGCGCCTTCCTTGCGCACGTCGGCCGGCGAGAGATTTACCACAGTATTCATGCGCGGCCAGCTGTAGCCGCAGTGTTTCACGGCCGACATCACCCGCTGATGGCTCTCCTTGACGGCGGTGTCGGGCAGCCCGACCATGGCAAACTGCAGGCCGCGGGTCATGGCCACCTCGATGGTGACCACTATCGCGTCGATACCCTGCACGGCCGCGCCGTATGTCTTTACAAGCATGGTGGCGTCAGTCGAGATTGGCGATTGCAGCCGACAGGGCCTGCGAGGCCTCGGATGTGGCGGATATGCAGGCTCCGGCAGAGTCGGTGACGATGAAGTAGGGTACCGTCGGCAGTCCCAGCCGGCCGATGGCCGACGCGCTGATGCCGCCGGCTATCCAGCCCTGGCTCCAGGTGGCGCTGTCGGTCTCTACCGTGCGGCGCCACTCCACGGTGTCGGGTGCCAGCGAGAGGTCGATCACCTCCAGGCGCCCTTTGCCGCGGTGGCGCGCGGCGCGGCGCAGCATCGCGAGCACAGAGTCGCGGCCTTCCCGGCCGGCGCCGGTGATGGCGATGAGGGTCACGGGCGCGGCCTTAGGGCGCAGCAGGTCCATCTTGCCCGAGCGGCGCATGTAGGGGATGGGCGCTATCGGCTCCTGTAATGCCGCAGAATCGACGCGCTCGAGCTGGGCGGTATATCCGCCCGTGAGGTAGGCCGGGCGCGCCTGGGCATCAATTGAGGCCCACAGACGGGCCGCTCCGGCCGGGTCGGCCGCGCTGTCGTAGGATGTCATCACCAGCAGGGCGCTCACGATGTCGGCCGGATGCTCGGCCACATAGGATGCGATGAGGGCGTTGCGGGCGGACGGCGTGGCCGAGCGCAGCTCGTCGGCGCGGGCGCTCAGCCACTCGGTCCAGCGCTCGGCGGTCTTGTCGCCGCGGGCGGTGGCGGCGTAGGGATTGGCGCGGTCGAGGCGCACGGATATGTCCTCGCCGTTGGCGGCCACGATGCGGCCGAGCAGGCGGTATTCATTGTCGAAGATTTCCACGACAGATGGGCGCGTGACGGCGCCTTCGTAGCGGAATTTTCCGTCGCGCGAGGCTGTGACGGCCGAGACTACTCCGCGGGGCGAGGAGTATACCAGGCGCAGATTCATGGTCGGGGCGTCGGCTATCTCGCCCTGGATACGGAAGCTGTCGGGGTGGCCGCAGGCCGTGGCGACGGCTATCAGGGCGGCCGAGAGGAGGGTGGGGAGGATGCGCATGGGTGCAGGTCAGAACTTAAGCTGTACGCCGGCCAGTCCGTGCAGGCCGCGGCTCTCGATGCCGGGCAGCAGCATGTGACGGCGGCCGAGGATATTGTCTACGCGGGCAAATACGTCGATTGCCGGGGTGATGCCGTAAGTGGCGCCGGCGCCCAGGTCGCTCACGCAGCCGAGCGATGCGGTGCCCTCGCGGGGCAGCAGTATGCGGCGGCCGCCGCGCCAGTCGTAGGTGACGCGCACCGCCAGCCGCTCGAGAGGGGTCACCTCCAGCGAGGCGCTCACCACGCTTGAGGCGCGGTCGAGCCACTCATACCAGGCGTGTGAGGCCGACGACTGGGCAAACTCTGCCCGGGCGCTTACCCGCACGAGCGTGCGCCAGGCATATGATGCCTCGATACCGCCGCGCAGGGCCTTCACATCGGTCTGTGTGACGGGGGCCACAGTCGCGGCCATGGGCATGGCGGCATCGGAGGCCGAGGCGTAGGAGGCGAATACTCCCACGGCCAGTCCCTTGAGCGGGCCCACGTTGAAGCCGATGGTGGCGTCGACGGGCACCTGCGAGCGCCCGGCGGCGTAGAGGCCGGGCAGATAGGGGGTGTACTCGCGAAGTGTGCGCAGGGCGTTGAGGCGGTCGCCGCCGCGCGCGGTGAGGTACATGGCAAAGGTGCCGGCGGGTGTCCACGACACCATCACGCTGGGCGCCACATGCACCTTGCCGCCGGTGCCGCCGGTGAGCAGGTCGACCTCGGCGCCGAGGCGGGCGGCAAACTGCCGCGAGCTGTAGCTGTAGTATGGCGTGAGCCGCACGATGCCCAGGGTGGGGGAGCCGGCGCTCACCGACGAGTGCAGCCAGTCGCCTGCGGCCTCCAGCCCGGCGCGTGAGGCGCCGTCGAAGTCGTATGCCGCGGCGGCCTCGAAACCGCCCTGCTGCTGTGCCGGGCCATCGGTGGCCGGGATGCCGTCTGCGGCGGCAATGTCGCCATAGGAGTCGATAAATCCGCGTATGCCGGCGCTGTAGTCGACGCGGCCTGCGCGCGAGCTCCACACGGCGCTCAGCTCGCCCGAGCCCAGGCTCTGGCTGTCGTATGCGGCCGAGCGGTATGTGGCGTATCCTCCCGAGAGCTTGACATCGAGGCGGCTTGCCGCGCCGAATGCTTGGCGGAGTGAGGCGCCGATGCGGCCGCCTTTGTAGCGCATACGGGCGTCGTCGCAGGCCGGAGCCTTGTACGATGTGCCGTCAAACTGTCCCCATACGCCCAGGCGGGTGCGCTCGGTGTCGAGTATGCGGTATCCGGCCGATACGCCGAGATTGTACAC
Organism: uncultured Muribaculaceae bacterium; assembly: GCA_910587925.1. GTDB lineage: Bacteria > Bacteroidota > Bacteroidia > Bacteroidales > Muribaculaceae > CAG-873. The sequence continues at coordinate 10,619 of CAJUOC010000030.1, read as the reverse complement.
CGGGAAGTATCCCAGCATGGCGTAGCCGCGGTATGGCGACGCGGCGGGCAGGCCCGGCTCGGCGATGGCGCCCAGGGGCGTGTACATGCGGTCGACGGCGCCGTAGCCCTCGTATGATGCGGTGGATGGGGCTGTGCGGCGCGCGGCGGGGAGCACCAGCCGCGGGTAAAGTCCCGCCGGACGCACGGCAGCCCGCTCGGCAGGCTCTACGGTGCGGTCGACCACCACCTCGGTGCTGAGGCTCTGCTGCGCGGCCGCGGGCAGGCCGCAGAGCAGGGCGAGAGAGAGTATGCAAGTCTTGGTATTCATTTCAGCTTTTCAAGTCGGGTTTCGATCATGCGGCGTATGTCGGGCTCGTCGCCGGGATAGTTGGAGCGCAGCGAGCGCAGATACTCGCGGGCCTCGAATTTATTGCCGCGGGCGGCGTGGATGTCGCTCAGCAGTATGAAGGCGCGCGCCAGCCAGTATGTGTGCGGCGTGGCCGAGTCGGTAAGGCTCTCCACGGCCTTCTGCGCGGCAGCCGTCTCGCCGGTCTCGTAGAGGCTCTCGGCGCGGTAGTAGGCGGCCTTGGTGCCGTAGAGATCGTCGGTGTCGCCGGCTATCGACTCCCAGGCGCGGCGGGCCTCGGTGCCCTTGCACTGCAGGCTCAGGGCGAGGCCGCGGGTAAAGACGGCCTCGGCGCGCACGCCGGTGCCGGGCGCCGACGATGCCAGCAGGGCATCGGCAGCCGCGAGCATCTGAGCGGGGTCGGAGAGGTCGCGGGCCACGCGCATTATGCCCACGCGGGCCTCATTCTGCACGGCCGTGCCCGAGGCGCGGCGGGCCAGCTCCTGCCAGTCGGCGAGCGCTTCCTCGCCGCGGCCGAGCGCATACTTGGCGCGGGCCGACGCCAGCAGAGCCTGCTCGGCCTGGGGGCTGTCGGGGTAGGCGGTGAGTATCTCGGCGGTGTAGCGCAGTGTGGCCTCGTGGTCGGCGCCGGCGCTCTCCACCAGATAAGCCAGTGCGCGCGGGCGCATGGCGCCCTGCGGATAGTCTACGGCGTAGCGTGCCAGTCGCGAAGCGTCGCCGTCGGTGAGCCAGCGGCGCTCGGCGGCCTCGAAGGCGAGGCGGTCGGCCTCGGCCACGTCGAGGGCAGGGGCGCCCTCGATGCCGGCCAGGAAGGCGGCGTGCTCACCCAGGGTGCCGTCGTCGGCCGCCATGCGGCTGAGCTCCTCGGCGGCCATGGCGGCCTCCTCCGATGTGGGATACAGGCGCACCACCTCGCGGTACTCGCTGCGGGCCTCGTCGCGCTTGCCGGCATTGAGCAGGGTGAGGGCGAGCTGGAGGCGGGCGCGGCGGGCATGGGAAGTGGCCGGATAGTCGGCTATGATGCGGCGGTAAGTGCCGATGGCGCGGTCGGTGCGGCCGAGCTGCTGGCAGCTCTCGGTGATTTCAAGCAGCGCGTCGGGGGTGAGGGCCGAGGTGGGGAAGTCGCGCATCATGCGCTCCAGGGTCTCGATCTTGCCGGCATGGTCGCGGCGGTAGCCCTGCATGACGCCCTGCTGGAAGAGGGCGTAGTCGCCCGCGGCGGGATTGGCCCGGTATGCGCGGGCATAGGTATCGGCCGCCTGCTGCCAGTCGCGGCGGTAGTAGTAAGTGTCGGCCAGGCGGTTGAGGGCGTCGGCCACGGTGGCCGCGTCGAGATTGCCCGGGGAGTCTACCACCTTGGTAAAGTTGGTGGCCGCCTCGGCATAGTCTTTGCGGGCGAGGCGGGCGTAGCCCAGGTCGTAGCGGGCCAGGGCATGGTTGGGGTCGGAGGCCGGCGCCGTGCGCAGATAGTCGAGCATCAGCGATATGGCATCGTCGTATCGGCCCTGGCGGTAGCGTATCTCGCCCAGGGCGAGCGCCGCCTGGGCAGCCACCGCCGAGCTGTGGGAGCGCAGCTCGAGCGAGCGCTCCAGATAGCCGGCCGCAGCGCTGTCGTCGCCGCGGGCCAGCGCGCGGCTGCCCAGGGCATAGAGCACCTGCTGCTTGGCGGCAAGCACAGACTGCGAGGGGCGGCGCATACGCTCGATGGAGGCGAGGGCGGCGTCGAAATTATTGTCGGTGAGGTATCCCTCGACGATATATTGCTGCACCTGCGGGGCGTATGTGCCCGCGGGATAGTCGCGCAGGTACTCCTCAAATACGGCCACGCTGCTGGCAAAGGGTACCGACGCGCCGCGCGACACAGCCACGGCATAGTCGTAGAGCGCCGCCTGGCGCACATCGCTGTCGTATGTCATCGAGCGGGCGCGGTCAAAGGCGAGTATGGCGGCTGCGTCGTCGCCGAGCTTCATCTTGGCCTCGCCGAGGTACAGACATGCGGTCTGGCCCATGGCATTGTCGGCCGCGGTGACCGGCTCCAGCAGCTCGCAGGCGCGGGAGTATGCCCCGGTGCCGTATGCATTGATGCCCAGCAGATAGAGCGCCGACAGCTGCGGCGATGCGCACTCGCCGGCATAGGCCTCCAGCTCCTTGACTGCCTGGCGGCGCTTGCCCTGGTGCCAGAGGCTCTCGCCGTAGATGCGGCGCGCCTCGGCGCGGTAGTCGGCCGGGAGGGCCGCCGCGGCCATCATGGCGCGGGCGCTGTGGCCGGCGCTGTCGTAGTCGCCCTCGGCGTATGCGATCTGCATCATGTAGTAGGCGGCATACGGACCCTCGGGCGATGCCGGTGCCACCCGCGAGAGCCGCGCCGAGGCGGCGGGGTAGTCGTGGCGGGTGTAGAGGATATATCCGGCGTAGTACGATGCCGCGTCGCGGTATGCAGGCTCGGCCGACAAGCGTTCCATCGCGTCGAGCGGCCCGGCGCCGAGATCGCCCGTCATGATGCGGGCATAGGCGCGGCGGTAGTCGAGCGCGAGGCGGTCGGCGGCCGACAGCGCCGCCGGGTCGACCTCGCCGTAAGCGTCGAGCGCTGCGGCCGGGTCGGCCTCAAGGAGACAATCGCCGATGCGCATCAGGGCCGTCTGGCGCTCGGTGGAGTAGGGGTATCGGCCCACAAAAGCGCGGAAGCGCTCCAGGGCGGCCGCGCCCGACTCGCCGTAGGAGGCCAGCGCGAGCAGCCAGTCGGCCTGCTCGCGCTCGCGCGGCGACAGGGCGTCGCGGTCGATGGCGCCGAGCTGGTCGATGGCGCCGGTGTAGTTGCCCGTGGCATACATGGCTCGCGAGCGCTCGATGTATCCTGCGGCGGCGGGGTTGACGGTCTGGGCGGCGGCAGCCGTGGCGGCCAGGCCCAGTATGAGGGTGTATCGTTTCATCGGCTGAATCTTTCGGGGAGCTCGTCGCGCAGCGGATAGTGATTGCGCAGCGACTCGAAGTCGTCGGGGTAGTGGCGCAGCATGTCGGTGTCGGCCAGCGGATTGTACCCGCGCAGGGCAGTGGCGGGGGTGATGGCGCGCGGCACCGGGGGCGGAGTCGACTCGGCCACTTTGATGTCGGGCATGCCGAAGTGGGCACACATCGCCGAGAGCACCGCCTGCGAGGCGCGTATCTTGCCCTGGCGCGAGTATCCGGCGATATGCGGGGTGGCTATGGCGGCGCGGTACAGCAGCTCGTGGCTGATGTCGGGCTCGCCCTCCCAGCAGTCGACCACGGCCGGGCCGCACAGCCCGGCGTCGATGGCGGCCACCCAGGCGTCGGTGTCGACCACGGCTCCGCGGGCGGCATTGATGATGACGGGAGCGCGGCGCAGCGCGCTGAAAAAGTCGGTGTCGAGCATGTGGCGTGTGGCATAGGGGCCGTCGGTGGTGAGCGGGGTGTGCACCGTGATGATGTCGGCGCGGCGGGCGATGTCGTCGAGGCTCGACCAGCCCTCGCCGCCCTCGGCCTGCTGCCGCGGCGGGTCGCATACCAGCACCTGCATCTCCATGGCCCGGGCCCAGCGCTCGACTATCGAGCCTACGTGGCCGACGCCCACGATGCCGATGGTATACTGGCGCAGGGGGCGGTTGATGACCTGCATGAGCGAGCTGAATACGTACTGGGCCACTGCCGGGGCGTTGCATCCCGGAGCGTTGGCCACCGTGATGCCGGCCTCGGCACACCAGCGGCTGTCGATATGGTCGGTGCCGATGGTGGCGGTGCCCACAAAAGTCACTCCCGAGCCTTCGAGCAGGGCGCGGTCGCAGCGGGTGCGGGTGCGCACGATGATGGCGTCGGCGCCGCGTACTGCATCGGCGTCGATGGCCTCGGAGGGCATGTAGCGCACGCGGGCGTAAGGCTTGAGTACCCCCAGATAGGGTACATTTTCTTCGATGATGATATTGAGCTGTTTCATCCGAGCATCAGTCGCCATATAGCGAGGGCGACGTATATGCCTGCGACGGCCAGCACTGCTATGTACTGGCGGTCGTAGCGGTGGTTGACGAAATAGTGTGTGATCTGATATGCCGCGCAGAGATTGAGCAGCGGCAGGTAAGCGGCCATGTCGCCCCAGTCCAGGGCCATGGCCACGACGGTGACCAGGGCGAGCACCGTCAGGGCGCCGTTGTATGCGCGGGCGCGGGCATTGTATGCGATGGTCTTCATCACGTTGGCTCCCAGCGCCATCACCAGCAGCAGGGCGCCGGCGGCGGCCACGCAGAGCGGATACAGGCCGCTGTGCGCGCCGATGTGGGCGGGCGGCCCGGCGGGCGCGGGCAGGCGCAGGTCGCCGGGACTCACGGCGCCGCTCCCCAGCAGCAGTATCCATACTGTGGCGATGCCCATGAGGGCGGCCGCGGCGGTGCGTCCCGAGAGGATGCGCATCTGCGCCAGCATCAGGCCAAATACGATGATGTACACCGCAAAGGCATACTCCACGGCCATGCCGGCCGAGAGGATGAGGAAGGTCAGGAATACGGTGCGGGTGCGCTCGGGCGCGTCGTAGCAGCCGAGTATCAGGAAGGTGCACAGCGCCACGGCCAAGCACATCAGCACTCCCGAGCCGAGCATGGTCACGCCGCGGGGCACGGCGGCCTGCATCAGCGCGAAAAGTCCCACCTCGAGCCAGCTCATCGACCGCAGCACGTTGTAGGCACGGTTGGTGGCCACCATCAGCGCCATCACGGCCAGGTTGGCCGCCACGCTCGCCACAGTCTGCCACATCGGCGACAGGTGCAGGGCCTCGGCGCCGGGCAGCCCGAAGCCGCGGCCCACGGCCCGCAGTGGCTCGGCGGCATAGCCGCCGGTGAGAGCCACATACAGCGCCGCCACCGCCAGCATGATGGCGGCGGCGCCACGCGAGTGGAACTGCCGGCTGAGCTGCGCGCTCTGCATCAGATAAACTCGTGGCCGATGTCGCGGCGGGCGTATTTACCGTCGAAGTGTATGTCGTCGAGCGAGGCGTAGCTCGCGGCCAGAGCCTCGGCCAGGGTGTCGCCGTAAGATGTCACGGCGAGCACGCGGCCGCCGGCGGTCACCAGGCGACCGTCGGCATCGGTGGCTGTGCCGGCGTGATAGACAGTGCTTGCAGCGGGGTGCAGCTCGCCGGTGATCTCGAGCCCCTTGGGGTATGAGCCGGGATATCCGCCCGATACGGCGATGACGGTGGCTGCGGCGCGCGGGTCGTGCTCGGCGGGGATGTCGCCCAGCGAGCCGCGGGCGGCGCCCGCGAGCAGGTCTACGAGGTCGGAGCGCAGGCGGGGCATCACCACCTCGGTCTCGGGGTCGCCCATGCGCACGTTGTACTCAATCACCTTGGGCTCGCCCTCGCAGCTGATGAGCCCGAGGAATATAAAGCCGCGGTATGTGAGGCCCTCGTCGAGCAGGCCCTTGATGGTGGGGCGCACGATGCGCTCCTCGACCTTGGCCATGAAAGCGTCGTCGGCAAAAGGCACGGGGCTTACGGCGCCCATGCCGCCGGTGTTGAGGCCGGTATCGCCCTCGCCCACACGCTTGTAGTCCTTGGCCACGGGCAGTATGCGGTATGAGCCGGCGCCGTCGGTGAGCACAAACACCGAGCACTCGATGCCGCTCAGAAACTCCTCTACCACCACACTCTCCGATGCCTTGCCAAACTGTCCGCCGAGCATGTCGCTCAGCGAGCGGCAGGCCTGCTCGAGCGTGGGCTCGATGAGCACACCCTTGCCTGCGGCCAGGCCGTCGGCCTTGAGCACGTAGGGCGGGTTGAGTGTGGCCAGATAGTGGCAGCCCTCCTCGAGGGTATCGGCCGTGAAGGTGCGGTATGCGGCCGTCGGTATGCCGTGGCGGCTCATGAATGCCTTGGCAAAGTCCTTGGAGCCTTCCAGAGCGGCGGCGGCGCGCGACGGGCCCACCACCAGCACCGGGTGCTCTTCAAAATAGTCGTAGATGCCGGCCACGAGCGGGTCTTCGTTGCCCACGACGATCATGTCGACACCGTGGCTCTCCACAAAGGCTTTGATGGCGTCGAAATCGAGCGGACTCATGGCGACATTGTCGCCGTATGCGGCCGTGCCGGCGTTGCCCGGGGCAATCCACAGGCGCTCGCAGCGCGCCGACGACGAAATCTTGTGGGCAAGGGCCGACTCTCGGCCGCCCGACCCGAGGAGCAGTATCTTCATATGTCAGGAGGGGGTGGGTTATTGGTCTTGGTCTTGATTTTTGTCTTTGCGGCGCCAGCCCTTGGGGCGCATCAGCGGGCCCTCCATGGGCTTGAGCGAGGGCGTGCGGCCCTGTATCATCTTGAGCGCATGGGGGTTGCGGCGGCGTGCCAGCGGATTTTCCGGCTCCTCGGCAGCGCTGTCAAACGCGCGTCGGAATCGCTCGCCCGGCGTAGCGGCGGGGCGGCGGTCGTCGGGACGGCGGCGACGGTCGTCGCGGTCGCGGCGGTCAGGACGGTCAGCGCGATCATATCGGCGGCGCTCCGAGGCGGCGGGGCGGTCTTCGCCGCGTCCGATCTTGCCTCCGCGGCGCACAAAGTCCTTGCGCTCGCCCTCAAAGATGACATACTCGCGCAGCGAGCACTCCAGCGAGCCGTTCATCATGGCGATTTTCTCGCTCGGAGCCAGGCCGATACGGGCAAAGTGCTCGTCGCGGTAGCCGATAATCCAGGCGTGGTAGCCGGTGAATACATGCTTGAGCTTGGTGCCGATGAGGGCGTAGAGGGCGTCCATGTCGTCGACACTGATGCGCTCGCCGTAGGGCGGATTGGTCACCACCACGCCGGCCGGCTGCGGGGCCTCGGTCCAGGCGCTCAGCGGCTTGCGCTCCAGCTGTATGTAGCGGGCCACGCCGGCGCTCTTGATATTGCGCTCGGCGATGGCGACAGCCTTGGGCGAGATGTCGGCGCCGTATATCTTGTGGGCGACGGGGCGCTCGCCGCTGTCGTCGTTGTACAGGCGGTCAAAGAGCTCGGCGTCGAAGTCGGGCCAGCGCTCAAATGCAAATCCGCGGCGGAAGATGCCGGGGTTGATGTTGGCGGCGATGAGGGCTGCCTCGATAAGGAATGTACCCGAGCCGCACATGGGGTCGACCAGCGGGCAGTCGCCGCGCCAGCCGCTGCGCAGGATGATGCCTGCGGCGAGCACCTCGTTGATGGGGGCGTCGGTCTGGGCCACGCGGTAGCCGCGCTTGTGGAGCGACTCGCCCGAGGAGTCGAGGCTCAGCGTGACCTCGGTGCCCGATATGTGCACGTTGATGAGCACGTCGGCCTCCTGGAGGCGCACTCCGGGGCGCTTGCCCTCGGGGTCGCGGTCGCGAAACCAGTCGACCACGGCGTCCTTGACCTTGTAGGTCACGAAGCGGCTGTGGCGAAACTCGTCGCTGTTGCTCACCGTGTCGATGGCAAACGTCTTGTCGGGGCTGAGTATGCGGCTCCAGTCGTACTCCTTGACATGCTCGTAGAGCGAGTCGGCATCGGGGGCGCGGAATTTGAAAAACGGGCGCAGGATGCGCAGCGCCGTGCGGCATTGCAGGTTGGCGCGGTACATCGTCTCCAGCGTGCCGGTAAAGGCCACCATGCGGCGCCCCGGCATCACATTCTCGGCTCCGAGCGAGCGCAGCTCCTCGGCCAGCACCTCTTCAAGACCCTGGAAGGTCTTAGCCACCATTTCAAACGTACTATCCATAATCGGCAGGCAAATATTTTTGCAAAGGTACATAAAAAACCGCACCCGCGCCCCGCCCCCGAAAATTATTTTGGTGAAACGCTTGCTTTCGACGCGGTTTTGCTGTACATTTGCCGCAGTACCTAACAACCTTTATTTATATTATGGATATCAAAAAAATCATGGCCGACCTGGAGGCCAAGCATCCGGGTGAGAAGGAATACCTGCAGGCCGTGCATGAGGTGCTCATGTCGGTTGAGGACGTCTACAACCGTCACCCCGAGTTTGAACGCAACAAGATCATCGAGCGTATGGTCGAGCCCGACCGTATCGTCACTTTCCGCGTGACCTGGCTCGACGACCGCGGCGAGGTACAGAATAACCTGGGCTACCGCGTACAGTTTAACAACGCCATCGGCCCGTACAAGGGCGGCATCCGCTTCCATGCCTCGGTCAATCTCTCGATACTGAAGTTTCTGGGCTTTGAGCAGACCTTCAAAAACGCACTCACCACACTGCCCATGGGCGGTGCCAAGGGCGGCAGCGACTTCTCGCCCCGCGGCAAGAGCGACCGCGAGATCATGCGCTTCTGCCAGGCATTCATGCTGGGCCTGTGGAAAAATCTCGGTCCCGACCGCGACGTGCCCGCCGGCGATATCGGCGTAGGCGGCCGCGAGGTGGGCTATATGTACGGCATGTACAAGCGCCTGGTAAACCAGCACGACGGCACCTTCACCGGCAAGGCACTCGAGTTTGGCGGCTCGCGCATCCGTCCCGAGGCCACCGGCTTCGGCGCCCTCTACTTCGTGCAGAGCATGCTGGCCCAGAAGGGCGATGACATCCGCGGCAAGGTCGTGGGCATCTCCGGCTTTGGCAATGTGGCATGGGGCGCCGCCCTCAAGGCCACCGAGCTGGGCGCCAAGGTGGTGACCATCTCAGGCCCCGACGGCTACATCTACGACCCCGCCGGTCTCGACGACGAGAAAATCAACTATATGCTGGAGCTGCGCGCGTCGGGCAACGACGTGGTGGCCCCCTACGCCGAGAAATTCCCCGGCTCGGAGTTCTATGCCGGCAAGAAGCCCTGGGAGCGCAAGGTCGACATCGCTCTGCCCTGCGCCACTCAGAATGAGCTCAACGGCGACGACGCCCGCGCCCTGGTGGCCAACGGCGTGGAGATGGTAGCCGAGGTGTCCAACATGGGCTGCACTCCCGAGGCTATCGACCACTTCATCTCGACCCGCACCATCTATGCTCCCGGCAAGGCTGTCAACGCCGGCGGCGTGGCTACCTCGGGCCTGGAGATGAGCCAGAATGCCATGCACCTGCAGTGGAGCGCCGAGGAAGTCGACGCCAAGCTCCACACCATCATGAAAGACATCCACGAGCAGTGCCTGCAGTACGGCGTGGAGAGCGACGGCTACATCAACTACATGAAGGGCGCCAACATCGCCGGCTTCATGAAGGTGGCCCACGCCATGATGGGCGAGGGCGTCTGCTGATTTTTAGGGACGAGTGAAGAGTTAAGAGGTACGAGTTAAGAGTTAAGAGTCAAGAGTTAACACAATGCTTCACTCTCGTCCCTCTTCACCCGTCCCTCGTCCCTGATACCCCTTGTCCCTGATACCCTCTTAACTCTTAACTCTTCACTCTTCACTCGTGCCTAAGAAACGGTAAGGCCCGGGGCGCTGTCAGCAGCGGCCCGGGTCTCACCGTTTATACTAACCATATTACCTATGGTCTTCATCTGCAAAGGTAAGACGTAAAATCCGCTCCCCGCGAGGATTTAACCAACGTTAACGAGGCTGCACACATCGGTGTGCAGCCTCGTCTGTAGGTGTATGTCGCAGGGGACAGAGGTCAGTCGACCTGCCAGGTGTCGCCGGCGAGTATCATCGAGCGGAGGGTGTCGAAGCCCTTGGCGGCGCGTACCTCCTCGACCTGGGCGGTGACGCCATCGTCGTAGGTGGGCGCGTCTACGTCGCGTATCACGCCGAGGGCCAGCGGCAGGTCGTGGCCGTCCATCATGGCGAGCTGCTGATGGAGGAAGTTGGAGGGAGTGTGGGCGTCGTGCACGAGCACATCGTCGAGCGTGTATCCGTCTTCGCCCACGGTCACGGCCTTGAGCAGGAAGCCGTCGCGCACCAGGCCGCGGCGGCCGTCGGCGCCGAAGAGCATCTTCTCGCCATGGCGCAGGTGGATGGTGCGCTCGGCGCGCATCTCCTTGTCGGTGATGGAGTTGTGGATGCCGTTGTTGAATATCACGCAATTCTGGAGCATCTCTGTGACGGCGGTGCCGCGGTGGCGGGCGGCGGCCACGAGCACCTCCTGGCTGGTGGCCAGGTCGACGTCGATGGAGCGGGCAAAGAAGTTGCCGCGGGCGCCGAATACCAGCTCGGCCGGTATGAAGGGGTCTTCGACAGTGCCGTAAGGCGACGACTTCGACACAAATCCGCGGGCCGATGTGGGCGAGTACTGGCCCTTGGTGAGGCCGTAGATTTTATTGTTGAAGAGGATGATGTTGATGTCGACATTGCGGCGCACGGCATGGATGAAGTGGTTGCCGCCGATGGCCAGTCCGTCGCCGTCGCC
>CAJUOC010000029.1 GCA_910587925.1 uncultured Muribaculaceae bacterium | reverse complement strand
TCCTGGCAAGTGATGACGATGGGCTCGCCCGAGTCGACCTCCGAGTCATTGGCCAGGGCGAAGACGGGGCGGGGCGAGGTCGGTTTCCACACCTCAAACTCTGTCACGGCCACGCGCCAGCGGCGATGGCTGAAATCAGCATCGATGGGGCCGACCGCGGGAGCGTTGGTACGCTTGTAGCCGTAGAAGTCCATCACGCCGTATACATCGTAGCGGGCCGAGTCGACCGACGCGATGCCAAATGCGTTGACCAGCGCCACGGGACTGTTTTTGGTCTGAATCTGCTTGAATGCTTCATCGCCATCGTAAAACTCGGAGGATGTCGGGCCCGACAGGATCACACCCTTGACCACTACCGGCGTGCCCGGCTCGACAGCCTGCAAAGCCTCCTCGCTGCCTATCACCACGGGAGCGGGTATCTCACCATCGTGCGAAGCCACTGTGAAGGGCGACACGGGCAAAAAGTTCTTCCATGCATGGTTCATGCCGAAAGTGGCATACCATCCCTTGGCAATCACGTCGCCGGGGGCGAGGTCGACCTTGCCCATAGGCCAGTAGATGCGCGAGAAATCGGTACCGTCGTAAATGATTACCACAGCACCCGCGGGGATATCTGCCGCATAAACCACAGTAGCGTCAAAATCGACCGGGAAGGCCACGCCGCAATTCTGTTCTTTGGCATCGGGCATGGGATAGGCTTCCCAGGCGTCGTATATCGACTTGATGACCTTGCCGGCGGCAAACTCTACGGTGCGCTCGCGGGAGATAAAGCCGTCTTTCTCGGCCGAGATATTGAGCACACCCGGCTCGGATACGGTCACGTAGGCCGAGCCAACGCCCTTGCCGCTCTGGCTGCCCATCGACCATGTGAAAGTCACATCGGGCGTGGCGCTGGAGATGACGTATGTCTCTGTGCCTATCACGGCATATTTGGCGCTCTCGCTCAGCTGAATACCGGCAGCATTGGTGACTGTGATGTCTTCCATGGCCTCCTTGGACGATGACCAGTAAAACTCGATGGCGGTGAGCTCGGCTTCCCAATCGTCCTTGGGATCAATCATCGACTTGCACAGCCCGACATAGGAGTATCCGCCTGTCACTTCTATCACTGTACCGGGAGAGGTGACTTCGCCGATTTTTACGCCGCGGGTGGCCTCATCGGCCAGGTCTTCTACGGATGTATACGGGGTATCACGGCCGTAAACCTCAAGGATGACAGGATTTTCAGGGTCGGTCCACCATAGCTTGTCGGGCTCCACCCAAGTCACGACTACCTTGGCCAGCTCCATGTCGCCGGCATCGGCGACCACGCCATAGCACTTGCGTTGGTTGTGGACAAGACACAGGCGCACTCCGTCGGAATCATCATAGATGCCCTGCATGAGATAGTGCACTTTGGTGACGGGGCTTTCCCAGGCGGCGTCGCGGGGATAGCCGAATTTATCAATCGGAAGATTGTCTATTGCCTGGGCCATAGCGGTCACGGCGGCAAAGATTAAGGAAAATAAGAGTAGGATTTTTTTCATGGTCGAAAAGTATGTTTGTGATGCTTGACAGGTGGTGTGAGCTCAAAACTTGTCGACCGCAAATGTAATACCTATTTTTCTCGCCCCCCCCCCTATTTTAACACTCCTTAACAGTATCCATATGTTATCAATATGGGTATAAAAAAGTAACCCGCTCTGATGGTGAGCGGGTTATGATATAGGCGGGTACAGACTTTTCAGGCGCGCGGAGCCGTGCGCAGGGTATTGAATGTAGCGAGCGCGGCCATAATGGCGCCCCCTGCGGCAAGCGCCCAGCCCGCGAGCGCGGTGTACTGCGGCGGTATGGTAAGCAGCCCCGACAGCCCGGGAAACAGCGTGACAAGCAGCGCGCCGACCACCATGCCGGCAAGCGTGGCCCACACCATCGAGCGCCGGCTGCGCCGTCGCCCGGCCTCGACCTCGGCACGCAGACTCTCGACCAGATCGAGGCGGCGGCGCAGGGCTGCCATGAAAGGCTCGTCGGGCCCGAGGTCGGGCTCGAAGCCGTCAAAAAGATTTCTCAGAGGGTCGTCGGTAATCATTTGAGCAAGTCTTTTAGGTGGAGGCGTGCCCGCGACAACTGCTTGCGCACAGCATCGTCTGACGCTCCCGTGATTGCGGCTATCTCCGCCGTGGAGTATCCCTGCATATAAAAAAGGAGAGTGGACGTGCGCTCGGCATCAGACAGGGAGTCGAGCGCACGGTAGAGCGCCTGGTAGCGGAAAGCCGAGTCGGCCGAGTCATCTGCGGCAATGGCTCGCGCCTCGGCGACATCGGCCATCGGGCGTGCCGAGCGCCGGCTGCTTGCAAAGGTATTGTATGCGATGCGCAGCAGCCAGGGCATAAACCGATCCTCGTCGGCCAGCGAGCCGCATGCGAGAAATGCCTTGACGCAGGCATCCTGGGCAAGGTCGTCGGCCAGATAGCGGTCGCCGCAACACAGAGCGGTCAGAAACCGCCGCAGCGGCCTCTGACACTCCTCTATCTTACATTCAAAAGCGCGGCGGTTCATCGCGGCTATGTCAAGCCTTATTGTCGTCTTTGCGAGACATCAGATAGACCACCAGGTAGCTGATACCTATGGGCAGGCATATGCCGGCCACTATGAAGAAATCTGAATCAGGCTTCTGTAAAAAGAGCAACACGAGCGCATAGATGAGCGCGCTCAGACCCAGCAGGCTGAAGAGGCAGCCGTGCATAAGGCGCGAGCGCTGCTGCTCGGCAGGAGTCTTGCGGGGCTTCTGCATGGCCTCGGCGAGCTTGTCGGCATCGATGCCATTGTTGCTCTCGATAGCCTTGATGAGTACCTGCGCGCGCAGGCGGTCGGCTGTCACCTGACTGTGAAACACTATCCACACAATCACGGCGGGCATTACCGCACAGATAAAGATAGGGACGAGGATGTCTTCCAATGCTACCATTATTTCCATGACTTATGTTTTTTAGGGGTTTGTCTGTATGTAAGACTCCTCGAGTCGCCTGAATGTGACGCAAAGATACAAAAAAATCCCGGCCGTGGCCGGGATTTCCTGCATATGAGAGAGTTACCCTAAGGATTATTTATAGTCGAACTGTACGGTGTGGCGCACGTCGGCCGACGATGTGGCCACATGTGCCTTGAAGCGGCCCGGCTCGGCCACCCACTCGTGGCGGTCGGCGTCGAAGTACTTCAGCGCGTCGGGGGTGATGGTGAAGGTCACCTCGCGGCTCTCGCCCGGGGCGAGGCTCACCTTCTCAAAGCCTTTCAGCTCCTTGGCGGGACGGGGCACGCTGCTCTTGACATCGGTAAGATAGAGCTGCACGGTCTCCGAGCCGGCGCGGCTGCCGGTGTTGGTGACAGGCACAGTGAGGGTGATGGAGCCGTCGGCGCCCATCGAGGCCGACGACAGCGAGGGCTTGCCCACCTCAAAGGTGGTGTAGCTCAGGCCGTGGCCAAAGGGGAAGAGAGCGGGGATTTTCTTGGTATCGTGCCAGCGGTAGCCCACGAGGATATCCTCCTTGTAGACCTGGCGGGGATTCTTGCCCAGACTCACGTCGGCGCCGGCGAGGTCGGCGGCGGCATTGCCCGCGTCGCTCTCGCTCTCCACGCCCGGATACGACTCCACGCCCGAGGCATGGGCGCCGTTGTCTTCAAGACGCCGGGGGAAGCTGAAGGGCAGCTTGCCGCTGGGATTCACCTTGCCTGAGATGACGTCGGCCATCGACGGGCCAATCATGGTGCCGAGATACCAGCTCTGAAGCACGGCGGGTACCTTGTCGAGCCAAGGCATGGCGTAGGCATTGCCCGAGATATTGGCCACCACGAGATTGGGGTTGGCGGCGGCCAGCTCCTCGATGATGCGGTCCTGGCCCCAGGGAAGGTTGTACTCGCGTCGGTCACTGGCCTCGCAGTCCTGGAAGCCGTTTTTGTTGAGGCCGCCGATATAGATCACGGCGTCGTAGGCGGGAGCCTTGGCCACAGCATCGCGGCGCAGCGAGTCGAGCTCAGCCTCGGGGATAATGTCCTCGGCCTCGTACATGGCGCGGCCGGTCTTGTAGCCGGGGGCATAGTCGACAGTCTCAAATACCGCCTTGAGAGCCTCCAGGGGCGAGAACATATCCTTGACCTTCAGCTCCGACGAGCCGCCGCCCTGGTTGAGCGGGCGCACGGCATTCTCGCCCACCACCAGCACACGGCGCACCTTGGCCGGGTCGAGCGGCAGCAGGCCGCTGTTTTTGAGCAGCACGATTGACTCGTCGCCGATGGCCTTGGCGGCGGCATAGTGCTCGGGAGTGTGGAGCGAGCCGAAAGGCTTGTCGGTATTCATGGCCGTGCGGAAGATGAGGCGCAGCACATTGCCGGCCTTCTCGTCGACCACGCTCATGGGTATCTCGCCGCTCTTGATGAGCTCGAGATAGGGGCGGGCGAGATAATAGTCGTCGTATGTAAACTCGCTCTCCTTGGTAAGACCGTTGGTAAACGAGCCCATCTCGATATCGAGACCGTTGAGGGCTGCCTCGCGGGTGTCGTGGGCACCGCCCCAGTCGGTGATGACAGCGCCGTCGAAGCCCCACTCGCCGCGCAGGATATCCTGCAGCAGACGCTTGTTGTGGCAGGCGTGCTGGCCCTGATACTGATTGTAGGCGCCCATGATGCTCCATGCGCCGCCGTCCTCTACGGCGCGCTTGAAGGCAGGCAGATAGATCTCATAGAGGGCGCGGTCGCTCACCTCCACGTCGATATTGCCGCGCCACTTCTCCTGATTGTTGAGGGCGAAGTGCTTGACGCAGGCGGCGACACCGTTTTTCTGCAGCTCCTGAATGTAAGGCACCACCATCTCGCCGGCGAGAAACGGGTCCTCGCCCATGTACTCGAAGTTGCGGCCGTTGAGGGGCGAGCGGTAGATATTGACACCCGGGCCGAGGAGCACATCCTTGCGGCGGTAGCGGGCTTCCTCGCCCACGTTTTTGCCGTATACGGCGGCCAGGGCGGGATTCCACGTGGCGGCCAGGGCGGTGAGGGCCGGGAAAGCGGTCACAGAGTCGTTGGTCCAGCCGGAGTAGCCCCAGTCGTTCCAGTTGATTTCGGCGCGCACGCCGTGAGGGCCGTCGCTCATCCACAGCTCGGGGATACCGAGGCGCGGCACGCCGGCGCTGGAAAATTTGCCCTGCGCATGGCTCAGGGCCACCTTCTCCTCGAGAGTCATGCGCGAGAGCGCATCCTTCACACGCTCCTCGACGGGAGCGGTCTTGTCGAGATATACCGGAGTCTGTGCCGGCGAGTCGTTGTAGCTTACCATGAGAGGCAAAAGTAATAAATATTTAGGTTGCATATTTACTTATTTTGTCAATATGTTTACAGTATCGGATTTAAGGTCGGGAGCGGTGGCGGTGACGGTGATGTCGCCCGGGCGGCCGTCGCTCTGCACGATGAGCATCGCCTTGCCGTGGAAAGCATGGCGGCGGTCGGACTTAAACGGCTCTGTCGACGTCTGCGAGCCATTGTCGACACCCACATTGCGGCCGGCTCCGCCGACGGCAAATGTGATGAGGTCGGTGGCATCGGGGCAGAGGTTGCCCTCGGCGTCGACCACCTCGGCCAGTACGTAGCAGAGGTCGCGGCCGTCGGCATCAATGCCGCGGCGGTCGGGGGTGAGGCGCACCGCGGCCGGGGCGCCGGCTGTGCGGATAGTGCGGCGGAGCACCTCGCGGCCGTCGCGGCGGCTCACGGCCGTCACCTCGCCCGGCTCAAAAGTCACACGCCACGAGGCATGATACTTGCCCGGTTCGGGGCGGCGCACGCCCTGCGAGCGGCCGTTGACATACAGCTCCACCTCGTCGGCATTGTTGTAGTAGGCCCACATGTCGACCTGCTGCCCCGGAGTCCACGACCAGTGGGGGAAGAGGTGCAGCACATCCATGTCGGGACGCCAGCGGCTCTGATACATATAATATACATCCTTGGGGATGCCCGCCAGGTCGACGATGCCGAAGAAAGAGCTGCGCGCCGGCCAGCCGAATGGCGTGGGCTCGCCGATATAGTCGAAGCCCGTCCAGACAAACTGTCCCATGATAAAGGGATTGTCCTCGACCATCTGCATGGTGCGCTCATGGGTAGAGCCCCAGGGCACGTGGCAATTGTCGTAGGCCGAGCAGGCCATGGTGTCGGCCTCGAAAGGCTTGTCCCAGCGCTCGGGCCAGATGTACATGCTGTCGGATGGCATACGGTAGTAGCCGCGGGTCTGCAGGGCGCTCACGCTCTCGGTGACAAGAAACGGCTTGCCCGGAAACTTCTCGGGCACGGTGAGGAAGTCGCCGTCGTGGTAATTGAATCCGATGACGTCGAGGGCTCCCGAGCGGAAGAGATGATTGCCGGGGTCGGGCTCATTGCAGCCGGCCGTGATGGGGCGCGAGCGGTCGTAGTCGCGCACCATATCGGCGAGCTTGACCGTAAGCAGCGAGTTGACGCTCATGGCCGAATCTTCGTGGGCGAGCTGATCGGCGCTGTGGCCGAAGTTGAGCAGCAGATTGGCCTCGTCCATCGAGAGAGTGTCGGCATCGGCGTGGCTCCACTGCTCGAGCACCTCATTGCCGATGCTCCACATGATGATCGACGGATGATTGCGGTCGCGCAGCAGCATATCGCGCAGGTCGCGCTCGTGCCACTCGTTGAAGTATCGCGAGTAGTCGTGGGCGGTCTTGCGCTTGCGCCACATGTCAAAGCTCTCGTCCATCACCATCAGGCCCATGCTGTCGCAGAGGTCGAGCAGCTCGGGGGCAGGCGGATTGTGCGACACTCGTATGGCGTTTGCACCCATGTCGCGCATCATGGCCAACTGGCGCTCGATGGCGCGGCGGTTGACCACGGCGCCCAGGGCGCCGGCGTCGTGATGCAGACACACTCCATTGATTTTCATCGGCCGGTCATTAAGGAAAAATCCCCTCCGGGCGTCGAAGCGGAGTTTGCGCAGGCCGGTGGTGACGCTGTATGTGTCGACGGTACGGCCGCCGACGCGCACGTCGGTCACCAGGCGGTATAGCGCGGGAGATTCGGTGCTCCAGAGCCGCGGCTCGGAGAGCGCCAGAGAGTCGGTATACACGGTGGAGTCGCCCGCGGCAAGCTCCACAGTGCGCTCGGCAGCCGCCACACGGCGGCCGTCGGGGTCGAGCAGGCTCAGCGCCAGTGTGGCGCTGACGGGGCGGAGGCCGACATTCTCAAGTGTGGTGGCGACACGCACCCGGGCCGATGAGGGGGTGATGTCGTAAGGCTCCACGTGCTGCCCCCAGAGAGGGATGCGCACGTCGCCCTGCTCGCGCAGCCACACATTGCGGTAGATGCCGCAACCCGAGTACCAGCGTGTGTTGGGGGTCTCGGCGTTGTCGACACGCACAGCGATCACATTGTCGGAGTCTGCCTTGAGATAGGGTGTGATTTCATAGCTGAAAGGTGCGTAGCCATAGGGGCGGGTGCCCAGCAGATGGCCGTTGACGTATACAGACGCGTTCATGTACGCGCCGTCGAAGTCGAGGAAGAGATGGCGCCCGGCCGCGATGGGTCCGGGATTGAAATGCTTGCGGTACCACCCTACCCCGCCGGGGAGGAAGCCGCCGCCCGTGCCCGAGGTGTTGTCGGGGCTGAAAGCGCCTTCAATCGACCAGTCGTGTGGCAGGTCGAGCGCGCGCCAGCCCGAGTCGTCGAGCGACGGGGCCTCGGTACCCGGGGCATCGGTGAGGGCAAAGCGCCAGCCCGAGTTGAAGTCGATGGCCGGCGCGCCCGCCGCCCCGGCGACTGCTCCTGCTGTCAGCAGCAGAAGCAGCGCCATGAGTTGCGATACAAGGTTATTATTGTACATAGGTAGGATTTCCTCAGAGAGTGACTTTCACTTCAGAGCCGTCGTAGGCGACGCTCTTGCCACCGGCGGTGATAGCCTCGGCCACGGGGTGGGTCTTGTCGACCAGCACCACATTGATGTTCATCGAGCGGGGCATACCGGCAAACTCGCCGTTGCGGCGGCCGATGGTGAGAGTGCGGGTGTCGTCGTCCCAGGTAAGGGGGATTTCGGCGTAGGAGCCTTTCTCGTAATTGTAGTTGGTGCCCTCGTCGTCGTAGAGAGTAAACGCTCCGTCGGCGCCGGCGTATACGGCGATGGTGAGCGGCGCCTGCGACGAGCCGGCGGTCGACTGCAGGCCGCGGGTGGCGGGGATGATGCTGCCGCCGCGCACATACAGAGGCATCTGCCCGTAGGGGGCGGGGGCGTCGATGTCGCGGCCGCCGTCGACGGCGGCGCCGGTGTAGAAGTCGTACCACAGGCTGCCGGCGGGCAGGTAAACGCTGCGCGAGCGGGCGCCGTAGCGGTAGACGGGAGCCACCAGGAAGGCGGGGCCAAACATGTATTCATCCTTGATGTCGCGCACACCGGCGTCGGCGGTGAAGTCCATCACCAGCGGGCGCATGATGGTGTATGCGTCGAAGTGGGTCATGGCGGCCATCGAGTAGATGTAGGGCATCAGATCGTAGCGCAGACGGGTGTAGCGCACGATGCTCTCGTATGCCGGATGGCCGGCGGGAGCGATATTGTATACCTCGCGGAAGGGCCATTGGCCGTGGGCGCGGAAGAGGGGCACGAAGGCGCCAAACTGATACCAGCGGGTGTTGAGCTCGCGCCACTCGCGCAGGTCTTCATTTTCCTTGCCGGTGGCATTGTACTGCTGCGATGCGGCCACATATCGGTCTTCGACACAGAAGCCGCCGATATCCATCGTCCACCAGGGTATGCCGCTGAGGGCAAAGTTGAGGCCGGCGGCAATCTGCGCCTCCATGTCTTCCCAGCGGGTGCCGATGTCGCCGCTCCAGGTGGCGGTGCTGTAGCGCTGCTGGCCTGCGAAGCCCGAGCGGGTGAGCAGGAACACGCGGCGGTCGGGGTCGACGCTGCGCTGGCCGTCGTAGATGGCCTCGGCGTTCATCAGGGCGTAGGCGTTGAAGTACTTGTCGGCGGGGCCCATGGCGGTGGGGTTCATCAGATCTTTGCGGTACTCGATGTCGATGCAGTCGCGTATGTTGGGCTCGGAAGCGTCCATCCACCAGGCGTCGATGCCCAGGGGCATGTAGTGGTCGTTCATCTGGCTCCAGAAGAGCTTGCGGGCGTCGGGATTGTAAGCGTCGTAGAAAGAGCCGAGATAGCCGGGGCCCACCCAGTCGCGTATGCTGTCGGTGATGGCCTGGCGGTACATCCAGCCATTGCGGTCAAATTCCTTGAAGTGCTCGGTGGTCGCATAGAATTTGGGCCATACCGATACCATCACACGCGCGTCCATGGCATGGATGGAGTCGACCATGCCCTTGGGGTCGGGGAAGCGCACGGGGTCAAACTCATGGCTGCCCCAGGAGTCCTGCGGCCAGTGGAGCCAGTCGATCACGATATTGTCGATAGGTATGCCGCGGCGGCGGAACTCAGCCACCGTGCCCAGCACCTCGTCGCGGGTATTGTACTTCTCGCGGCTCTGCCAGTAGCCCATAGCCCACTTGGGCATGATGGGGGCCTGGCCGGTGAGGGTGCGGTATCCCTTGATGACCTCGTCCATGGTCTTGCCGTATACAAAGTAGTAGTCGATCTGGTCTTGCATCTCGCCCCACCAGCACATCTGCTTGTCGCTGCCGTCTTTGGCCGGAGCGTACACGCGCAGGCCGCAGTAAGCCACCGAGCCGTTGGGCTCCCACTCGATCTTGACGGGTACGCGCTTGCCCTTCTCGAGGTCGACGCTGAATTTGTAGCTGTTGGGGTTCCAGGCTGTGCGCCAGCGGGTGTCGACGACCTTCTTGCCGTCGATATAGATGGTCTGGTAGCCGGAGTAGTACAGGATGAAGTCGTACTTGCCGGTCTCGGCTGGCAGTATGTCGCCCTCGTAGGTCACGCGGGAGCCGGCGAAGTCGAAGTCATGCGGCAGGTTGACCACATGCTTCAGGTCGCCGCGTATCAGATGCTCAAAGTATATCTGCGGCTCCTGGCGCACGACGGTCTTGCCGCGGGCGTCGGTGTATGTGCCGGTGAGGGCGCCTTCCTTGCCGTCTTTGTCGTAGAGGGTGAATACATCGCCGAGCTGGCTGTACTCGCCGGGATTACCCCAGCGGCAGAGCGAGTATGAGTCCCAGAGCAGGCCGTAGTGGTCGGTGCTCACCACAAAGGGTACCGACACCTTGGTATTGTACTGGAAAAGCTCCTCGTTTTTGCCCTTGTAATTAAACTCGTTGGACTGATGCTGGCCGAGACCGTAGATGCCCTCGTCGTCGTTGAGCGACTCAAAGACCTGGGTCACCGAGTAAGCCTCGGTATCGTCGGCCTTGAAAGGCTCAAACGACCGGCCGCCGCTTTTCTCCTGAAGTATCTTCTTGCCCTCGGCGTCGTAGAATGTCACCGCGCCCGTGGCCCGGTCGAGCGACGCTGTCACCAGCGCGGTCGATACCGATACGGTGTCGCCGTGCTCGCGCACCTTGAAGTCGGGCACCGGCGGCAGGTTGCGGCTCAGCACCACCAGCGACGTATCGGCAGAGAAGTCGCCGGGAGCGGCCGACACTCTGATGATATTGTCGGTAATTACTTTGAGCCGCACGTTGCCGGCCGGAGTCGAGGCTTCGATGCCGTCGGAGAGTTTTTCATAGCCTCCTGAGCCGCCGCAGGCCGTGAGAGCCGCCAGCGCAAGAGCCGCTATAAGATAGGTCTTCATGGAGTATATCGGTTTAAGATTGTTCGATACGGCAAAAGTACATCAAAACGTCTTGCGCGCGGGCATCCATTTGCTTTATAATAAGTACCAAGGTGTTAACCGTGGTACGAAATGTTAACACAAAGGGTACCGCATGTTAACACCGCGTCTCCGCGGCCCGTAAAAACACGCGGCGGGCGCCCCGCGATGAGAGGCGCCCGCCGCTATGTCGCGGAGGATGGCGTGGCTCAGAGCTTGCCTACGATAGCCTCGGTGTCGCGGGCTATCATCAGCTCCTCGTCGGTGGGGATGACGCATACCTTGACGCGCGATGCCGGGGTGGAAATCTCCACCTCCTCGCCGCGGCTCTTGGCATTGACGGCCTCGTCGAGCTCGACGCCCATAAATGCCAGCGAACGGCATACGTCGGCGCGCAGGCCGGTCTGATTCTCGCCCACACCGCCGGTAAAGACGATGACGTCGACTCCGCCCATCTCGGCGGCGTAAGCGCCGATGTACTTGATGATACGCTGCTCGTACATCTCCAGGCCGAGACGGGCGCGCTCGTCGCCGGCATTGACGGCGGCCTCAATCTCGCGCATGTCGGAGCTGATGCCGGTGACGCCGGCGATACCGCTCTCCTTGTTGATGACGCGCTGCAGGTCGTTGACGCTCAGATGATGCTTGCCCATGAGGTAGGTGAGCGCGCCGGGGTCGACGTCGCCCACGCGGGTACCCATCATCAGGCCCTCGGTCGGGGTAAGGCCCATCGAGGTATCGACGCTGTGGCCGTGCTCGACGGCTGTGATGGAGCCGCCATTGCCCACATGGCAGGTGATGATGCGCACATCGGCGGCGTTGACGCCCAGAAACTCGCATACGCGCTGCGACACGTAGCGGTGACTGGTGCCGTGGAAGCCGTAGCGGCGCACGCCGTCTTGCTCGTAGTATTTGTACGGCAGAGCGTACATATACGACTTGGCCGGCATGGTCTGGTGGAAAGCGGTGTCAAACACACCCACCTGGGGCACGTCGGGCATAAGGGCCGTGATGGCCTCGATGCCGGTCATGTTGGCGGGATTGTGGAGCGGGGCCAGGTCGTAGCACTGGCGTATCATGTCTTTGACCTCGTCGGTGATGAGCACACTCTCGGTAAATTTCTCGGCGCCGTGTACCACGCGGTGACCGACGGCGTCGATCTCGGCATACGAACTGATGCAGCCCTCGGCCGGGTCGGTGAGGATGCCCAGGATAGCCTTGATGGCACCCTGATGGTCGGTGCAGCCCAGCTCAAGGATAGCCTTGGAGCCGTCGGCACGCTTGTATTTGAGGAAACCGTCGGCGAGGCCGATTTTCTCCACACCGCCCTCGGCCATGGTACGGTCGGTGGTGGTGTCGATGAGCTTGTACTTTACCGAGCTGCTGCCCGAGTTGATTACGAGTATCTTCATTTCTTGACTGATTATTTGGAGCCGATAGCCTGGCAGCAGGTGAGTATGATGGTCTTGTAGATGTCTTCGGGGAAGCAGCCGCGCGACAGGT
The DNA here is from genome assembly GCA_910587925.1 of uncultured Muribaculaceae bacterium. Taxonomy (GTDB): domain Bacteria; phylum Bacteroidota; class Bacteroidia; order Bacteroidales; family Muribaculaceae; genus CAG-873. The sequence goes on along the minus strand of CAJUOC010000029.1, from coordinate 21,322 downwards.
CGCTCACGGGAGCGGCCAGGCCCTGCAGGATGGGGCCGATGGCCTCCACGCCGGCAAAGCGCTGCACGAGCTTGTAGGCGATATTGCCCACCTCGAGCGAGGGGAACACCAACACGTTGGCCTTACCGTTGAGCATGCTCTCGGGCGCCTTCTTGTGGGCCACGGAGGGCACGATGGCGGCGTCGGCCTGCAGCTCGCCGTCGCAGATGAGGGCGGGGTCCATCTTGTGTACCAGCTCGGTGGCGCGCACCACCTTGTCGACACGCTCGTGCTTGGCAGAGCCTTTGGTCGAGAAGGAGAGCATGGCCACGCGCGGCTCGATGCCGGCCAGCACACGGGCAGTGTCGGCGGCGCATACGGCTATCTGTGCAAGCTCCTCCGACGTCGGGTCGGGCAGCACGGCGCAGTCTGCAAAGACTATCACGCCGTCGGTGCCGAAGGGCGAATCGGGGGGCAGCAGCATCAGGAACGCACCCGACACCACGCTGATGCCCGGGCGGGTCTTGATGACTTGGAACGCGGCGCGGAGCACATTGCCGGTGGTATTCTGGGCGCCGGCCACCTCGCCGTCGGCGTCGCCGGCCTTTACCATGAGGCAACCCAGGTAGAGGGGATTGGCGGCAGTGAGGCGGGCTTGCTCCTCGGTCATGCCCTTGTGGCGGCGGATTTCATACAGCAGCGGGGCATAGCGGTCGATGACGTGATTGTCGGCGGGGTCGACGATGGTTGCGCGGGCGATATTGTCGAGGTTCATGTCGGCGGCCATCCGCTTGATTTCGTCGGGATTGCCGATAAGGATTATCTCGGCGATGTCGTCGGCGATGATGCGGTCGGCGGCCTTGAGTGTACGGGGCTCGGTGCCTTCGGGCAGCACGATACGCTGGCGGCTTGCACGGGCCTTCTCGGTAAGTTTCTCGAAGAGTGTCATAAGTACTTATTCAAGGATTAGGGTCGGTAGCGCAAAATTACAATAATTTCCCCAACGTCACAAAAAAATTATAGGAGCGCGCCGGATACAAAAAACACGACCGCCACGGGTCGGAGACCTGTGGCGGCTGTGTATCTGTGCCGTGGGGCGGCGCGATTATTTGTTCATAATCACGCGGCGCTCCTTGATACGGGCCTTCTTGCCGGTGAGGGCGCGCAGGTAGTACAGCTTGGCGCGACGTACCTTACCATACTTGTTGATGGTGATGGAGTCGATGAAGGGCGACTCGATGGGGAAGATACGCTCCACACCGATGTTGTCGCTCATCTTGCGCACGGTAAAGCGCTTCTTGGCGCCTTCGCCGCTGATACGGATTACCACACCGCGGTACTGCTGGATACGCTCTTTGTTGCCTTCCTTGATACGGTATGCCACGGTGATGGTGTCGCCGGGGCCGAAGTCGGGGTGCTGCTTGCCGCAGGCGAAAGCCTCTTCGGCTACTTTAATGAGATCCATTGTAAATAACAGATATTTAGAATGTTAAAACTTGCGCAATATACGCCGGCACCTCACGTCCGCCCAGAGATTACGCTTTCCGGCTGCAAAGGTAGTCATTTCCAGCGACATGACCAACCCCTCTCCCGCTTTTATTTCACGACCTTATAATATGTTTGGCTCCAAGAGCAGTAGAGGCACATGCATCGGATTACCATATCGACAATATCTCGTAATAAAAAGCGCCTGTATGGACAGCTGTCCATACAGGCGCTATTAGGGTCGTCATGATACTGCACCATTATCATAAGACATCTACAAACCGCGCAGTATCCCTTTGTTTTATATTATGAATCCATGCAAGACCTATCTTACTTTGAGATTGTCCCCTCAAAGTGTATATCCACATAATAGTCTGAATTCTTCTCGTTACTTGTAAAGTCGAAAACCATCGTATTTCCCGAATATTTAATTTCACCGACTCCTGTAACACATTTAGAACTCAGGAATTTCATCTTTTTATTATAGACATTCAATCTCGCTATAGGATTGTTTGTCACCGAGCTACCCGTTGTCGTAGTTATATTATACTTCTTGGCCGGCCAAGGTGTCGTCGGAGGATAATCATAATCCTTATAGGTAGACTCAAACTGAAATCCAATCTTTGGATAAGCATCACCAATGAATACGTTGAGATACTTGTAATTCCAGCCATGAACAGTACCGGAAGGAGCATACTCTATATCTTGCTGGACATGCGAGATTTCGTGGTAATAATGCATGCCGCAGTACTTATAGTGGATATAGTTGGTATAAGATGGAGGATTCTCTTCATCTTCTTCTACATCCTTCCACACATTTGGCATTTTTCGCTCAAAAGTCCAATCTTTATACTTCACGCGAGTTATCGTAAACTTTTCTGCATCGATATAAGATATTGTACCGTTGAGGGCAGAATATCCATCGACAGTAAGCTCATTACCCACTAACGTATATTTGTAAGACTTTTCTTCAGTGCTATATGTACGGCTTTTCACCTCATCATTAGTGAAAGTGATTCGTTTAGCGCCATCATACCACTTCCCCAAAAGTTGTTGTTGAATTGGATTGGCCTGTATTTGTTCGTTGTCATCATTGCATGAGGTTAAAGCCACCCCTAAAGCAACAGAAACGAGCAGAAACAGCATCCTTACACCTTGCTTCATACTAATACTTAGATATCTATTGAATTTTTATTTATCCTGTACCGGCCTTATCGCGTAACCCTTATGTTTATACATCGATCTAAGTTCTTTTATCGAATCGTCTAACAATAAGAAATACGGATATGAGTCTTCAGCCATAGTCGCAGCCCAATAAAGGCCACTCTCGTCTTTGTAGTATGAGGAACCATCTCTAAATCCGGTGGTCGGGAGGAATATACTGTTCCCATTGGGCCCCGTGACCTTATACCCGTATGAGCCATTCCTCTCTTCCCAGACCCACGAACAGTCGGATAATAATTCCTGATACTCGCTTTGTGTGGGTATCCTCCATCTTTTGCCCCATTTTACTGTTGCGACATCGTAAGATGTGCCACTGATTGAGTTAACTTGCGGATAGCTGCTGTCAAGGGTACTCCTGTTTACCCCGGTCGGATCTCCCCAACCAATTAAGCATTCCAGCATTCTGGAATCATCGTCTTGGGGATTTTCAGGTGTCAATGCTGCGTTATCGTCATATCCCATGTCGACATTGACGTCAGCCCACTTTACACTAAGTCCTAAGTCTACTGCATTCGCTACATCGAGTCCGTATTGGCTCCAGCTTATAGTATAGTAGCCATCGCCATTCTCGATTTCAGCTATCGTGTTGGTTCTTTCATTTAGATATACATAATTTTTGTATTGGCTCAGCAGTTTGTAACCGCTGAAAGCCAACAGGATGTCGTCCAAGGACAAGGATGCGTCCGGGATAACAACGACGGTATTCAACCTGTCGTTTTTAAACCCGTAGGCAACGGTTTCGTCCTGTGCTTTGTAGCACAGCGTTTGCTCGTCACCTGCTAAAAGGGTGTAATCAGTCATGCTTGAAAATATCTGTGACTTGGTACATCCCCAGTTAAGAGAAGGTTTAAAAAAGAGGTATTGCGAGTTGTCAATATCGTCCCCGTCGTCGCTGCATGAGGAGAGTGTCAGACCGATTATAGCCGTCAGGGATAGGAATAGATACTTCAGTTTATTCATGCCCGTCATTTTTTATTGCGATGTTGCTTAGCCTTACGGCGCAGTGCATCCATTCGTCTTTTTGCGATTTGGAAGTAATAGTCCACTGTATCATTATTGGGACCTATTTGTGAATTGTCGTTATTATTGCCCCCATTATCTCCGCCGGTGTTGCCGCCGGTGTTGCCGCCGGTGTTGCCGCCGCCGGTATTACCGCCGCCGGTGTTGCCGCCGCCTGAGCCTGCTGATTTTACAGTGACAGAGCATGTCGCACGTAGTCCGTTGGATGTGGTGGCCGTAATTACGGCCGTACCGGCCCTATTGGCGCCAAGGACATTATTGCTGTTGACCGATGCCACCGAGTAATCGGATGACGACCAAGTGACACTTTGATTGGCCGCAGAGGGATATACAGTGACACTCATCCTATGAGTATCACCTTGAGTCATCACGATATTAGTCGGACTTATCTCTATGCTCTTGGGGTCCTGGGCTTCAACAAACACGTGATAGTCTACATACCCTGAGCGTTGATATCCGTAGCGCCCCGTGACCGGGTCGAGCTCCCTGAAATAGTACAGACAGTGTATGAGCGCATAGCCGCTGAAAGATTTGACAGCCTCTATCGTGCAAGTATACATGTCGGTCGAAACGATTTTTACGTCGTATGGACGAGAGGATGTCCAAGCCGGCTGGCCGGCAAGTACCTTTGTCGGGAGTACCGACGGAGACAAAGTTTTGGTATCTCCTATATTCATCCGCACAGTCTGTGCCAAAGCAAAAGCATTGGCAACTCCGACGATGCACAGCAGAAGTAAAAAGAGTATCTTTTTCATTTTTTAAATTCTCAACATTAGTTCCGACTAACGAGCAAACTCGTCATGCATTGACTTGGTTAGGTTGACAAAGGTAGGGCAATCGCGGCGAGGGGGCGGAAAAAATCGGTATCGCGATTGGCGACATAATGTAGTCAATCAGGCGACTGCGAGCGCATGGCGCGCGACAGCTCGGCAAAAAAATCGTGGTCGAGCGCACGGCTCACCCGCATGAGCAGGTCGATGTCGATGGTGCGCTTGTCAAAAATCTTATAGACATGTGTACGTGTGACGCAGATGGACTCGGCGAGCCAGGCGGCGGAGCGTCGCTGGCCCGCGAGCACCTCGCGGATACGATGGCCTATGTGCATGAGTCAAGGTCTGTATAACGTAAGAGCGTGGGACATCGCAGCTAGCCGATTCCACTACCGGAGGCCTTCGCATTGCCACAGTCAGAGGAAACCGGCAATGCAGAAGCCCACGCATATCCATGTGGCGCTCCACGCGGGGGCACAGACGCGATACGCGCACTCGCCCCGCGAGGCTCGCGGGTACACAGACCTACGGGCATCTATCATCGCCATTGTCCTTGCTGACTTGTGAGAAAGTTGCGAAGTTTCCGGTAGTCAAAGACAAAGCGTCGGATAAACGCTCAATTAAACAATATGTCGCCCCCACCCCCACCCTGCGGGCTTCTGCACTGATGCCGGTGCCGCAGACCGAAGATAGAGCGCTGCAAAGATAGCAATTTAAGGCGGTCTAAACGCGAAAAAACGGAAATATTGTATCCGATTGGTTAAATAATGCTTATTGACGCGGCAGGGTCGGAAAGTTTTTGTACATTTGCATTCCGATTCCATCAATAAACCCGATTTTATTCACTAAACCGACGCCTATAGCACATCTCTACTCTAAACTATAAAGGACAGAATAGAATAATGCAAAAATTAGCCAAAGTCACCGACGATATGTTGGTACAATCGTACGCTAACGGCAACAATGAGGCTTTTGACACCCTGCTCGCGCGCCATCAAGGCCGCCTGCTATCTTATATAATGCAGCTGACAGGCAACCGCCAGCAAGCCGAAGACATCTTCCAGGAAACCTTTGTGAAGGCCATCATGACCATTCGCCAGGGCGGCTATGTGGAGAGCGGCAAGTTTGGCGCCTGGCTGTCGCGCATCGCACGCAACCTCTTCATCGACCAGTTTCGCCAGGAGCGGGCCGAGCCTACCATGTCGACCGACGACGCCGATGTCGACATACTCAACCGCAAGGAGCTCAGCGAGCAGACCATCGAAGACGGCATGATAGACCTGCAGATACGCGACGATGTGCGCCGCCTCATCACACTGCTGCCCGAGCAGCAGCGCGAGGTGCTGGTGATGCGCTACTACCAGGGGCTCAGCTTCAAGGAGATAGCCGAGCAGACCGGGGTGAGCATCAATACCGCCCTGGGCCGTATGCGCTACGCCATCCTCAATCTGCGCCGCATATCCCGCGAGCGCGGAGTGGAGCTCACAAGATAGGCCACGGTAGATGAGCGGGCGCGCCGCGCCCGACAGACAGACAAGATTATGCTCGACCAACTCGGTAAATATATTGTGGCGGTAGCCGACTTCCTGTGCGGCTACCCGCTTTTTTTTCTGCTCATCGGCGGCGGCCTGTACCTGCTCATCTCCTCGGGGATGGTATCGCTGCGGCGGCTGCCGGCGGCTATCGGCGAGCTGAGGCGCAAGCACTCGGGCGGCGACGGCCAGATATCGAGCGTGCAGGCCCTGGCATCGGTAATCGCCGCCACCGTCGGGCTGGGCAATATCGCCGGCGTGGCCATCGCGCTGGTGGTGGGCGGCCCGGGCGCCATCTTCTGGATGTGGGTGAGCGCCATAGTGGGCATGGCCACCAAGTACCACGAGGGCGTGCTCGCCACCATGTACAAAGGCACCGATGATATGGGCCGGCCCCAGGGCGGCCCGATGCACGTAATCACCCGCGGACTGGGCCCGCGCTGGACTCCGATGGCGCGCTTCTTTGCCGTGGCGGGCCTTTTCGGCACCCTGTGTATCATGAACGCCAACCAGCTCACGGAGGCGTTTGTCACCACATTCTCCACCCCCGAGGGCATCGAGGCGAGCGGGCTGCTGTCGACAGTAGGCGGCGCCGTGGGGCTCGACAACCTGCACGCATACAAGCTGCTCTTTGGCTGCGCCATAGCCATCGTGGTGGCCGCCGTAATCCTTGGCGGCATCACCCGCATAGCCCGGGTGGCCTCGGTGATGGTGCCATTCATGGTGGGAGTGTACTTTGTGATGGTGCTGTACATCATCGTGACACGTGCCGCCGACGTGCCCGCGGTATTCGGCCGCATATTCAGCGAGGCATTCAACATGCGCGCAGGGCTGGGCGCCCTGGCCGGCATCGCCATCATCGGCGCGCGCCGCGCCGCCCTGGTCAACGACGCCGGCATCGGCACCGCCTCCATCATGCACGGCGCGTCGCGCAACAACCGCCCCGTGCGCGAGGGTCTCATCGCCATGCTCGGCCCCGGCATCGACTCGGGGCTGGTGTGTACGCTCACGGCGGTGGCCATACTGCTGTGTGTGCCCGAGGTGCAGAGCATCGAGGGCGTCAAGGGGCTCGAAGTGGCCATGACCGCCTTTGACCGCGGCATACCCGGCGGCTCGTACATGCTCATGTTCATAGTGGTATGCTTTGCGATGTCGTCGATGTTCAGCTACTCCTTCTACGGCAGCACATGCGCCAGCTACCTCTTCGGCTCGCGGCGCTCGCGCTGGTATGTATACATATTCATACTGTCGCTGGTGATATTTGCCGTGGTGCCGCTGGAGGCCGCCGTGGGCATGTGCGACCTCTTCTACGCGCTGATGGCCTTCCCCACCATGATATCGGTGCTGCTGCTGAGCGGCCGTGTGCGCAAGGCCACCGCCCGATACTTCTCATCCGATACAAAACAAGACTGCGATGCTTGACTATATAGTATGGAACGCCGACCCCACGCTGATAAGCTGGCCGGTGACAGTGCGCTGGTACGGACTGATGTTTGCCATCGGCTTCTGGCTGGGCTTCAACATAGTGGGACGCATGTTTCGCCGCGAGGGTGTGCCCGAGCGCTGGCTGGGCACGCTGCTACTGTGGGTGGCCGGCGGCACTGTGGTGGGCGCGCGCCTGGGCCACGTATTCTTCTATCAGTGGGACTACTACTCGCAGCATCCCATCGAGATACTGTACACCTGGGAGGGCGGCCTGGCCAGCCACGGCGGCGCCATCGGCGTGATACTGGCCGTGATACTCTTCTCGATATTCACCACCCGCCGCTCGCCGCTGTGGACATTTGACCGCCTGGTGGTGGCCATCGCCCTGGTGGGCTGCCTGATACGCCTGGGCAATCTCATGAACAGCGAGATATTTGGCCACGCCACCACCCTGCCGTGGGGCTTCATGTTTCCGCGCTCGGCCGAGTGGCGCGCCCTCTACCCCGGCGTGGCCTGCCACCCGACTCAGATCTACGAGGCGCTGTGCTACCTGGCTCTCTTCGGGCTGCTGATGTGGATGTACTGGCGGCGCAATGCCGGCGAGCGTCCCGGGCTGATATTCGGTGTGTTTCTGATAGGCACGTTTGCGTCGAGATTTTTCATCGAGTTTATCAAAAACCCGCAGGTGGCCTTTGAGCAGGACATGACCCTCAACATGGGCCAGCTGCTGAGCATACCCTTTGTGCTCGCCGGCATCGGGCTCATACTCTGGGCCATGAGCCACCCGCGCCTCAAGATAGCCTACCCCGACCGCTACGCCGACGACGACAAGGACGCCGCGCCGCGCCGCACGGCCTCCAAGCACGGCAAGCGATGAACCGCGCCGACTTCCGCCGCCGGCTCAAGCCGTGGATGCTGCCCATAGCGATGGTGCTGGGGCTGATATTTCACAGCGTGATCGACAGGCTGCAGTGGATGGTGACCCCGCTCATCTTCACCATGCTGCTCATCACATTCTGCCGCATCGACCCGCGACAGTTCAGACTGTCTCGGCTTACCTTCTATATCGTGGGCATCCAGCTCGGGCTTGGCGCGGGCCTCTATCTTGCCATCGCGCCCTGGAGCGTCGAGCTGGCCCAAGGCGCCATGATATGCGCCCTGTGCCCGACGGCCACCGCCGCGCCGGTCATCACGGCCATGCTCGGCGGCAGCATCGCCACACTGGTGGCCATCTCGCTGCTGAGCAATACGTCGGTAGCGCTGCTGGTGCCGCCATTTTTCGCCTTGATAGGCGCCGGCGGCGGCGAGCCGTTCATGGCCGAGTTTATGAGCATCGCCGGGCGGCTGATGCCGATGATACTCGGGGCGCTGCTCATCGCGCTGCTGATGATGCGGTATGCGCCGCGTGTGCACCGCGGTCTGGCCGGGCGCCAGGCGCTGTCGTTTTACCTCTGGGCCACGCTGCTGGTGATAGTGGTGGGGCAGACGGTGAGCTTTGCCCTGCGCGAGCCTCCGGCCCGCATACCCGAGATGGTGGCGCTGGCGCTCATCGCCGGAGCGATATGTGTCACACAGTTTGTGGTGGGCCGGCGGCTGGGCCGGCGCTTCGGCGACCCTGTGGCCGGCGCGCAGGGACTCATGCAGAAAAACACCGGCCTGGCCATCTGGCTGGCCCTGGCGTATCTCGACCCCATCTCATCCATTGCGCCGGCCGCATATATCGCCTGGCAAAATACCATCAACTCTGTGCAGATTTACCTCCACGAACGACGCGGAGACACGATTTCGGGCCGTATGCGAACCAATCCTGCGGCAAAACGTTAGATAGTTGATGACAAGCATATTTGACACACTCGTCGAGCTGCCTCTTTTCCGCGGTGTAAGCCGGCGCAAGATGGCCGATACAGTGGGAGCTTTCAAGTTTCATTTCCTGAAATATCCCGCCGGAGAGCGGATATTCCGCGCCGGAGAGGAGTGTGTCGACCTCACCTTTGTACTGTCGGGGCGTGTGCGCATCACCTGCGCGGCATCCGACGGCCGCTTCAGCGTCGAGCAGACTCTGGCCGGCCCCGAGGTGGTGGCGCCCGACTTTCTCTTTGGCCGCATCACCGCCTACCCAGGCGATGTGACTGCCATCGACACGGTGAGTGTGCTGCGCGTGAGCAAGAGCGACTATCTGGAGATACTGCGCAGCGACCCCGTATTTCTCATCAACTATGTCAACCTGCTGTCGATGAGCGCGCAGAAGTCGGTCGAGGGAGTGCTGGCCGTGGGTACCGGCTCGATGGCAGAGCGCATAGCATTCTGGGTGAGCCCCCTCACTCAGCCGCGTGCGACCGGCATACGCCTGCGATGCAGCCGCCGCGACCTGGCATCGCTCTTCGGCGTGCAGCGCTCGTCGCTCAAGGCCACCCTCGACGCCATGACCGCCGACGGGCTCATCACCCACACCGCATCTGAGATCGCCGTGGCAGACCGCCGCAGCCTGCTGGCCCTGCTGCACAATCACTCCGAGAGCCTCGACGACTGACCGGCACACGCGGCCGATATGGCGGTATGTCGGATATTTTTGTACCTTTGCCGTACACATATACCCGTATCGTACCATGAAACGTCTTTTTCTGATACTTATCATGGCTGCCGCCACATGCGCGGCCGCCGACGCATACCGCATCGCGCTGCTTAGCGATGTGCACGTCACGCCCGGCAACCGCGCCGACACCATGCTGCGCCGCGCTGTCGACGAAATCAATGCCGCCGACTACGACCTGGTGATAATGAACGGCGACCTCACCAACGAAGGCTCCGACGCCGAGCTGCGACGCGTAAAGGACATCCTCGACGGCATACGACACCCGCTCTCCGTGCTTCCCGGCAACCATGAGTCGACCTGGAGCCAGAGCGCCACCAAGACATTTTTTGACCTGTGGGGCACCGACCGCTTTGCCGTCGAGACCGACTCGCTGCTTATCACCGGCATCGCCTGCGGCCCGTACATGAAGATGGGCGACGGACATGTGAAGCAGGAAGACCTGCACTGGCTCGCCGCCACCCTGGCCGCAAGCCGCGCGCCGCGCGTGCTGTCGGTCAACCACTACCCCATACTGCCCGACCTCGACAATGACGACGACTACGCCCGCGTGCTCGCGCCCTACCCGGTGATAGGCCACATCAACGGCCACTACCATCAGTGGCGCAGCTACGAGGCCGGCGGCTATCTGCCCGGCGTGATGACCCGCGCCCTGCTCATGCCCGACGGCACGGCCGGATATGCCATCGTCGACATCTCGCCCGACTGGGTGCATGTATATGAGAAGATTCTCGGCCGCGAGCCGCGGGCCAAGTATGCCTTTGCAGCCGAGCCGAGCCGCGCGCCGGAGGTACTCACGGCCGCGCCGGCCGATACCGCCGTGGCCGCGCCGACGGGCTGGCAGGTGCGCCGCGTGTGGGCCGACAGCGCATCGGTATTCACCCGACCCGCCTTCGACGCCCGCCACGTATATATCGGCAACTCGCTGGGCCATGCCATCGCCATCGACAAGGCATCGGGGCGCCGCAGCTGGAGCATCCCCACCGGGGCGTCGCTCTTCTCGCGCCCGGCCGTGCTGCGCTCGGGCCGCGTGGCCTTCCCCTCAGCCACCGGCATACTCACCGTCGATGCCGACGGCCGCCGCGCCAGCACCGAGCCCTCGCGCGAGGGCCCGTATGTGGCCGACGGACTCGTGCTCGACGATGTATGGGTACAGGGCGGCTACAAGCGCCTGGAGCTGCGCGACCCGCGCTCGGGGCGTCTGCGCCACACATACGACTCGCTCTACAACTACTGCCAGGCCGCCCCGGCCGTCGACGGCTCCGACATCGTCTTCGGCGCCTGGGACACCAACCTGCGCTGCATCGACCGCCGCACCGGCCGCCTGCGCTGGGTGTGGAACAATGGCAAGGCTCAGAATCAGCTCGGCCCGGGCAATGTCGTGCCCGTCATCACGCCCGAGCGGGTATACATCGTGGCGCCCGACCGATACATGACCGCCATCGACCGTCGCACAGGCGCCACCGTATGGCGCGACAAATCCCACCGATACCGCGAGAGCCTCGGCCACAGCGCCGACCATCGCCTGGTCTACGCCAAGACCATGGACGGCGAGCTGGTGGCGGTCGACGCCACCGTGCCCGATTTCCGCGAGGCATGGACTGTCGACCTCGGGCTGGGATACGACCACGCGCCCTGCATCGTGGCCGAGCACGACGGCGTGGTGCTCGCCGGCTCGCGCCGCGGCATCCTCACCGCCGTCGACCCCGCCTCGCGTCGCGTGCTATGGTCGCTGCCCCTGGGCAAGAGCGAAATCAACGGCATAGACATCGACCCCTCGACGGGCCACATATGGGTGACACTCATCGAGGGGACAGTGTATGAGATAGCGAAGAGTTAAGAGGGACGAGGGACGAGGGACGAGGGACGAGTCAAGAGTTAAGAGGGACGAGTCAAGAGATGAAAAAGAGGGGAGGGACGAGATGTCGCTTAACCTATACCTCGTACCTCTTAACTCGTCCCTCGTACCTCTTAACTCGTCCCTCGTCCCTCTTAACTCGTCCCTGATCTCAGTACATGGGATTGAACGGCTCGGAGCGGCGCAGGCGGTCGTTGACACAGCCGGCATACTCGGTATGGTCGGCCGTGTCGAGCTTGAGCACGGGCGAGCCGGGCTTGAGCAGCAGCTTGGACAGGTCGATGTAGAAGTAGCCCAGATTGTCGGCAAAGCGGAAGTAATACCGCTGACGGTGCAGGTCGCTCATCGATGCCCACTGCGTCATGCTCAGATGGGGCTCGCCGGGGATATAGTATCCGGCGGGTACCGATACATTGTTGACAAGGCTCATCATCTGGGTGAGCGCCTGCTCATCGCCAACGCCGGTCGATGGCTGGTGGTCGATAAAGTAGCTGGCGCGCACAAAGCGGTCGGAGCTGCGTACCGTGCCGGGCAGCATATTCTTGCCGCCAACCTCGCCGGTCCAGTAGGCCGTGATGGCAAGCATGTCGGGAAAGGGCGGATTGTTGGTCATCACCTTGTAGCCTTTTGAGGCATACAGATTGAGCTTGCCCTTGGCATCGTACTCCATGATGAGCGACTTGCCGCTCAGGTCGGTAAAGGCCCAGTGGAGCTGCGACACGGTACCGCCGTCGAAGGTCTGGCCGTTGATGCCGAAGTCATTGTCCCTCAGCCAGGCCTCCACCTCGTCGACCGTGGCAAAATTGTCGAGAAAGTAGCTCACGATTACCGCCAGGCTCATCACCTTGGTGTCGGAGCCTTCGACGGCATAGCGGTACTCGGTACCGCGGCAGAAGAGACCGTTGGCCGCGAGGCCGCGCTCGTTGAAGCCCTCGGTGACGCCGCCGTCGTAGCCCACGGCGAGCACACTGCCATACTTCGATGTCCACTCATAGCGCGGGCCCGAGGGCATACTCACCTTGGCCATGCCGGCCGGATATACATATATATTGGTGGGGATGGGTGTGCGCCAGTCAAGAGTGCGCCCCACTATCACGGCATCGGTGCTGTCGCCGTGGAAAACTATGCGCGAGCAGGCCAGCGAAGCCGCCGTACCCAGAAGCGCGGCCGCAGCGACGGCGGCCAGTCGTAATTTTTTCATAGTGTATGGTGTTTTCTTAATAAAACATAATCGGGGCGAGGGTGGTTCTTGATAATCCGCAAATATTGTATTACATTTGCGCTTATGAAACGGATAATCCTGTCACTGCTCATAGCTATCGGCGCAATCGCGGCACGCGGCGCCGACGGCGACCTCTTCCCCTACCCCGTGCCGCCCGCCGACATGTCGACCCTGCAAGAGCGATGCGACTACCTGGTGTCGCACTTCTGGGACCGCGCCGACATCAAGTCGGCCATGTCGAAGACCGAGAAGCTCAACTCCACCTTCGGCGACTGGATAGGATTCATGCCCTACGCATCGGCCGACACGGTATACTCAGCCATCGGACGGCTGATGCATTCGGTGCGCAAATCGGGCCCGCAGGCCCTGCACATCGCCCGCCTGGCCGAAAACTGGGTGTACAGCGACACCTCGCAGTATCGCAGCGAAGACATATTCTACCACTTCGCCAAGGCCGCGGCCGACAACCGCAAGATAGGCGGCGCCGACCGTGCCCGCTTTGAGCGCGCCGCCCGTATCATCGACAATACCCGCCAGGGTGGCCGTATGCGCCACCTCACGTGGCAGACTCCCGACGGGCGTAAAGCCACGCTCGACACCATACGCACTCAGGTGATACTGGTTTTTTTCAACGAGCACGACTGCGACGACTGCTCGCTGGCACGGGTGCGCCTGTCGGCCGACCACAATATCAACACCCTCATATCGTCGGGGCTGCTCACGGTGCTCTGCATCGAGCCGGGCGAGCCCTCGACCGAGTGGCATGTGGCGGCAGCCGGCCAGCCGGCCAACTGGGTGAAGGGCGCCTGCGATGATGCCGACGAGTGGTTTGACATCAAGTCGACCCCGGCATTCTACCTGCTCGACGCCCGCCACAAGGTACTCGCCAAGGGATACAATACCGACGGCATCATACGCGCGCTGGCCGCAGTGCGCGCCAATACCGGGCTGTGACGATGCGTGTCGCCGCGCTCATATCGGGAGGTGTCGACTCCGCCGTGGCTGTGCACCGGCTGGTGGAGCAGGGCCACGACGTGCATCTCTTCTACATACGCATCGGCCGCGACGACGGCCTGGGCGACTGCTCTGCCGACGAAGACATCGAGCTGTGCAGCCTCATCGCCGCCCGCTATGGCCTGCCCCTCGACATCGTGCCGCTCCACGAGGAGTACTGGGACCATGTGATGCGATACGCACTCGACACGGTACGCGCCGGGCTCACGCCCAACCCCGACATGATGTGCAATCTCATCATCAAATTCGGCTACTTCGAGGAGCGCGTCGGCCGCCACTTCGACATCACCGCCTCGGGCCACTACGCCCGCACCGAGCGCGATGCCGACGGCCGCGTATGGCTCACCACCGCCGTCGACCCCGTCAAAGACCAGACCGACTTCCTGGCCCGTATCACCCCCGCGCAGCTCGCCCACATCACATTTCCCATCGGCGACATGCCCAAGGCCGATGTGCGCCGCGTGGCGCTGGAGCAGCGCCTGCCCAACGCCACCCGCCGCGACTCGCAGGGCATCTGCTTCCTGGGCAAAATCAATTACAACGACTTCATACGCCGCCACCTGGGCGAGCTCCCCGGTCCCATCGTCGAGCTGGAGAGCGGCCGGGTGCTGGGCGAGCACCGCGGATACTGGTTCCACACCATCGGCCAGCGCAAGGGCCTCGGGCTGAGCGGAGGCCCGTGGTATGTGGTGCGCAAAGACGTCGGCACCAACACCATATACGTGTCGGGCGGCTACGACACCGACAAGCAGTATGGCCGCCGGCTCCACATCGCCGAGACACGCTGGCTCACCCTCGACCCATGGGAGGGCGGCGCATGCGACGGAGCCGCCATCACCTTCAAAAACCGCCACATGCCCGAGTTTATCCCCGCGCGGCTCACCCGCATCGACGGCAGCCCGGGAGAGTACGTCATCGACTCGGAGCGTCCGGTGCAGGGCATCGCCCCCGGGCAGTTTGCCGTGCTGTACGACAGTGCCGCCCACCGCTGCCTGGGCTCGGGAGTAATCAGTTTATAATATATACACAGCCATGGACGAGCGCATCAGACTCAAAGTATTAGGCCTGTCGTACAATCAGTTGCAATCCGGCGCTTTTGCGCTCATCCTGGCCGAGGATGGCGGCCCGCGCCGCATCCCGGTGGTGATAGGCGCCCCCGAGGCCCAGTCGATAGCCATACGCATCGAGGGGGTGAGGCCGCCGCGGCCCATCACCCACGACCTCTTTGTGAGCTTTGCGCAGGCATTTGGCGTGAGGCTGCGCGAGATGTACATATACCGCTTTGACGACGGCATCTTCTACTCCGAGCTCACCTTTACCGACGGTGAGCGGCAGGTGGTGCTCGACGCCCGCACATCCGACGCGGTAGCAATCGTCATGCGCACCGGCGCGCCCATCTACACCACCCCCGAGATACTGGAGCAGACGGGATTTATCATCGAGGAGGCCGAGCACTCCGACGACATCGAAGACGACTCCGCCCGCGCCGACGAGCTCCCCGAGGGTCCGCGGCCCGAAAACCTCGCCGTCGAGGAGCTGCAAAAGATGCTCGACCGCGCCATCGAGGAGGAAAACTACGAGGAGGCCGCCCGCCTCAACGAAATCATCAAAAACAAGCAGAAATAATACTTGCAAAAATACACTTTGCCATGAATCACATCAAAGCGCGCCTGTCGCTGCTGGGCTTCCTGGAGTTTGCCGTATGGGGCTCCTACCTGGTATCGCTGGGACTTTTTCTCAATTCGGTGGGCATGGGCGCCCACACTTTCTGGTTTTACACCGTACAAGGTCTGGTGTCGCTGCTCATGCCGGGACTCATCGGTATCCTGGCCGACCGCTTCATACCGGCCCAGAAGATGTTCAGCCTGTGCCACCTGCTGGCCGGCGGCTTCATGATTGCCGCGGGATGCTACGCCATGCAGGCCGGCGGCGCCATTGAGTTTGGGCCGCTCTTCACGCTGTACACCATCAGCGTGGCATTTTTCATGCCCACCATCGGTCTCAACAACTCCGTGGCCTTCAACGCCCTCACCAAGGCCGGTCTCGACACCGTCAAAGCCTTCCCGCCCATACGCGTGTGGGGTACGGTGGGATTTATCTGCGCCGAGCTGCTGGTCAACTTCGTGCGTATCGACGGTGTGCCCATCATGAACTCATATACCCAGCTCATCACCAGCGGCATATTCAGCCTGGTGCTCTGCGTATACGCCCTCACCATGCCCGCCTGCCCGGTCAACCGCGCCGGCTCGGCATCGCTGGCCGACTCGCTGGGCCTGCGCGCCTTCAAGCTCTTCAAGCGCCACGATATGGCCGTATTCTTCATCTTCTCGATGCTGCTGGGCGTGTCGCTGCAGATTACCAACAGCTACGGCACCATGTACATCGAGCACTTCAAGACCGTGGCCGAGTATGCCGACGATTTCTTTGCCTCCAACTCCACCTTCCTCATCTCGCTCTCGCAGTGCAGCGAGGCGCTGTGCATACTGCTCATCCCCTTCTGCCTGCGCCGCTTCGGCATCAAGGGCGTGATGATAATGGCCATGATTGGCTGGGTGCTGCGCTTCGGCTTCTTCGGGCTGGGCAATACCTCGCCCTCGGGCGTGGGGCTGCTGATGCTGTCGTGCATAGTGTACGGCGTGGCCTTTGACTTCTTCAACGTATCCGGCGGCCTGTATGTCGACTCGCAGACCACTCCGGAGGTACGCTCGTCGGCCCAGGGCCTGTTCATGATCATGACCAACGGCATCGGCGCATCGCTCGGCACATGGATTGCCGGCACATTTGTCATCAACGAAAACGTATTTGCCCCGGGGCTCGACGCCGTGCAGCAGCTCGTAGGCTGGCGCCAGTCGTGGTTTGAGTTTGCGGCTTATGCGCTGGTAGTGGCCGTGCTGTTTATGCTCGTCTTCCACCCGCGCAAGGAGGCTGCGCCCACCGCGCGCGCCATCGACGAGGCCGAGGATATAGCCGACGACGCCATATGATAAGGTTTTATGCCCCCGACATAGAGCAGACCCGCACACTGCCCGAGAGCGACTCGGGCCACTGCACCCGAGTGCTGCGCATGGGCGAGGGCGACCGCATCGAGGTGGTCGACGGCCGCGGTCACGTATATGAGTGTATCATCGCCGCCGCCCACCACAAGCATACGGCCGTGGAAATCGACGCCGTGCGCGACCTGCCCAAGGTGTGGCTCGGGAGCATCACCATCGCCGTGGCTCCCACCAAAAACACCGACCGCATGGAGTGGCTGGTCGAGAAGCTCGTCGAGGTGGGCGTCGACCGCATCGTACCGCTGCGGTGCCGGCGCTCGGAGCGCAAGAGCATCAATGTGGAGCGGCTGGGCAAGATTGCCGTAAGCGCCATGAAGCAGTCGCTCAAGGCGGTGCTCCCGGTCATCGACCCGCTCACGCCGCTCGACGACTTTGTCGGCTCGCGCCCCGGCCTGCAAAATTTCATCGCCTACTGCGACCCCTCGATACCGCGCCGGCTGCTGGCCCGCGAGTACCGTCCCGCGCTCGACACGGCCGTGCTCATCGGCCCCGAGGGCGACTTCGACCCCGACGAGATACGCTCGGCCCTCGACCTGGGCTGGCGCCCGGTGACGCTCGGCGACAACCGCCTGCGCACCGAGACCGCCGCCCTGGTGGCCTGCGACACATGTCATATCATCAACCAACTGCATCAATGAATCCCACCATCGAATATCTGCGCTCGTCGCGCAGCCGCAATTTCTTCCTGCTCGCCGGCCCCTGTGTCATCGAGGGCCGCGACATGGCGCTCGACATCGCCGCCACCATAGCGCCGGTGTGCGCCGAGCTCGACATCCCTTACGTGTTCAAAGGCTCGTACCGCAAGGCCAACCGCTCTCGCCTCGACTCCTTCACCGGCATCGGCGACATCGAGGCCCTGCGCATCCTCGCCGAGGTGCGCGAGAGTGTCGGTGTGCCGGTGGTGACCGACATCCACGGCCCCGAGGAGGCCCGCATGGCCGCCGACTTTGTCGACATACTCCAGATACCGGCGTTTCTCTGCCGCCAGACCGACCTGCTCATAGCCGCCGCCAAGACCGGCCGTGCGGTCAATATCAAGAAGGGCCAGTTTCTGGCGCCCGGCTCGATGCGCTTCGCAGCCGACAAGGTGCGCCAGGCAGGCAATGATGCCGTGATGGTGACCGACCGCGGCACCACATTCGGATACGGCGACCTGGTGGTCGACTTCCGCGGCATACCCGAGATGCAGGCCGAGTGTGGCTGCCCGGTGATAATGGACGTGACACACTCGCTACAGCAGCCCAACACAACCGGCGGTGTCACCGGCGGCCGCCCCGACATGATCGAGACCATCGCCCGCGCGGCCATCGCCGTCGGTGCCGACGGTCTTTTCATCGAGACTCATCCCGACCCGGCTGTAGCCAAGAGCGACGGCGCCAATATGCTCCGCCTCGACCTGCTGCCCGCGCTGCTGCGCCGGCTCACGGAGCTGCGCCGCGTGGTCAATGCGTTTTAACGCAGCTCTCGCACCGTGGCTGTGGCCACGTCGTAGGTGATGCTGTCGGTGAGCAGCCGCAGGCCATAGCGGCGCGGAGTGCGCGAGGCCAGGAATACCTGGTCGGTGTACTCACACTCCTCAAGGTAGCGGTACAGCGGCGATGGCAGCTGGTCGTATAGCAGCGTCTGCTGCAGCGGCATACCGCAGCCGTCGATGCGCGTCCACTGATAGGAGGCGTCAAACGTCAGCTCGGGGCCATTCTTGATTATCACCACATACACGCCCGGGCGAGGCTTGGTATACGACTCCACGTCGGGGTCGGGCCAGTACTGGCTCACAAATGTCGAGATAGTGCGGGGCAGCGCGTCGTAGTCGCCGCCGTCGTCGCTGCAAGCAGCCAGCAGCGGCAGCAGCGCAAGGATGTACATCAGCTTCTTCATAGTACCGATATAACAAGCGCCCGCGCCGGGTAGTTCAGGTCTACCCCGGCGCGGGCGCGCTGTATCAGGCGGGCCGGCTTACTTGCCGATAAGCTCGACCGAGCGGGCGATGAACGCGCTAAGGTCGCGGCCGCGCAGCAGACCGTTGCCCAGCAGAGCCAGGTCGATGAGCTGGCGGGCGACGGGCTGGGTGGTGGCATACTCCTTGATGAGCTTGGTCTGCTCGTCGCGGGCGGCGGCCACGGCGGCGGTCAGCTCAGAGGTGCGCTGCTCTGCCTCGGCGTCGAGCTTGCCGTCCTTAGCCTCGGCACGCAGCTTCTCGATGGCGGCGTTGTCGTCCTCGACGGTCTTCTCCAGCGGCTCCACCTTGGAGGCAAGAGCCTCGGTGGCGGCGTCGCGCAACTTCTCGACGAGCGGGTGGGAGGTGTTTACCACCAGGGTATAGCTGTCGGGCATGTCGCCGTAGAAATTCATACCCGGCTGCATGGCGGCCATGTCTTTCATGCGGCGCATGTACTCATTTTGGGTGATGACTATGGGCTGGTCGGTCGGGGCAAGGGCCTCAAACGACACCACAAACATAGCCTTGTCGACCTCGGGAGTCTGCGACGAGAAGAGTGTGGTGAGGATATTGCGCTGAGTGGCGGTGAGGTCGACGCTGCGCGAGCCCTCGCGGCGGATGAGGTTGTCGAGCACATCGGAGTCGACACGCACCAGGCGGGTCTTCTCGGCCTTGTGCTCCAGCAGACCCACAAAGTGGGAGTCGAGCTGGCCGTCCATCAGCAGCACATTGTAGCCACGGTCGTTGGCCGCGCGTATGTAGTTGTACTGCGCCACGGGGTCGGTCGTGTACAGATACACGATGTCGCCGTCTTTGTCGGTCTGCGACGGCTCCACCAGAGTCTTGTACTCGTCGAGCGTGTAAAACTTATGGTCGGTATCCTCCAGGAGGGTAAACTTCAGGGCGGCGTCGCAGAATTTCTCGTCGGTGAGCATACCGTACTCGATGAAGATGCGTATGTCGGGCCACTTCTGCTCAAACTCCTTGCGGTCGGTCTTGAAGAGGTCGTCGAGGCGCGACGACACCTTCTTGGTGATATACGACGATATCTTCTTCACCGCCGTATCGGCCTGCAGATACGAGCGCGATACGTTCAGAGGGATGTCGGGCGAGTCTATCACGCCCTGGAGCAGCATCATGAAGTCGGGCACCACACCCTCGACCGAGTCGGTCACATACACCTGATTGCAGTAGAGCTGTATGCGGTTTTTGGTGACCTCAAAGTTATTCTTGATTTTGGGGAAGAAGAGTATGCCGGTGAGGTTGAAGGGATAATCCACGTTGAGGTGTATCCAGAAGAGAGGATCGTCCTGTCCCGGATACAGCTCGCGGTAAAACTTCAGATAGTCCTCGTCGGTCAGCTCCGAGGGCTTCTTCATCCACTGCGGCTCGGTGGCGTTGATCACACGGTCGCGGTCGGTGTCGACCATGGCGCCGTCTTTCCACTCCTGCTCCTTGCCGCTGATTACAGGCACGGGCAGGAAGCGGCAGTACTTGCGCAGCAGAGTGTCGATGCGCGCCTGCTCGAGAAACTCGCGGCTGTCATCGTCGATATACAGCACGATGTCGGTACCGCGCTCGGTGCGGTCGCCCTTCTCGAGGCTGTACTCGGGCGAGCCGTCGCAGCTCCAACGCACGGGCTCGGCACCCTCGCGATAGCTCAGCGAATTGATTTCCACCTTTTTCGACACCATAAATGCCGAGTAGAAACCCAGTCCGAAGTGGCCGATGATACTGTTGGCCGTATCCTTGTACTTGGCCAGAAACTCCTCAGCACCCGAGAAGGCTATCTGATTGATATACTTGTCGATGTCGGCCGCATCCATACCGATGCCGCGGTCGCTCACAGTGAGCGTGCCTGCCTCCTTGTCTACGGTGACACGCACGTCCAGCTCGCCAAGCTCGCCCTTATACTCGCCAAACGACGACAGCGTGCGCAGCTTCTGAGTGGCATCTACAGCGTTGGATACCAGCTCGCGCAGGAAGATTTCGTGGTCGCTGTAGAGAAACTTCTTGATTACGGGGAAAATGTTTTCGGTGGTAACACCGATTTTACCGGTTGTCATATCTTGATGTGTTTATGTTTCTATCTATGTAATAACATCGATAGCAAAAAAAATGCCAACCCGCCGGAGTGACATTTTTTCATTTTTAAGAAAAGCCGCCGCGACGCACTCTTGCGCCGCGGCGGCCACCGTTTATACCGACGGG
>CAJUOC010000028.1 GCA_910587925.1 uncultured Muribaculaceae bacterium | reverse complement strand
CCGCTACGGGGTGTGGCGTCATCCGCAATCACGCCCGCGCTACCATATTGCACCGCTACGCGGTGTGGCGTCATCCGCAATCGCGCCCGCGCTACCATGTTGCACCGCTGCGCGGTGGAGCGTCATCTGGAATATGGAGCGCCCCCGCACGCGGCGGGGCGGGTGCGGGGGGCGATGGTATTATCTGCGGGGCGCGCTCAGACAAGCGACATGCCTTTGGCGATGGCTTCTTCGTTGAGGGGGATGAGGTGGTGGTGACGCTCGGGGAGGGTCTTACGCAGGCCTTTGATGACTGCCTCGACGGGCACGATGGGCCGCACGCCCAGCAGGGCGCCCAGCAGTATCATGTTGTAGGTCTTGGAGTTTTTCATCTCGAAGGTGGCCTGGGTGGCGTCGACGGGCACTACGGTGATGTCGGTGCGGGTGGGGGCGCGGTGGATGCCGTAGGGGTCGTAGATGAGCACTCCGCCGGGCTTTACTTTGCTCTCAAATTTGTCGAGGCTCTGCTGGTTGAGCAGCACGGCGGTGTCGTAGCTGTCGAGTACGGGCGAGCTGATGGGGGTGTCGCTGAGGATGACGGTGACGTTGGCCGTGCCGCCGCGTTGCTCGGGTCCGTAGGCGGGCATCCAGCTCACTTCGAGATTGTCCATGAGGCCGGCGTATGCGAGTATCTTGCCCATCGAGAGCACGCCTTGGCCGCCGAATCCGGCTATGATAATTTCTTCTTTCATCGGTTATACGTTTTTAAGGTCGCCGAGCGGGTAGCGCTCAAACATATGCTCGGCCATCCAGTCGTTGGACTGTGCCGGTGTCATCTTCCAGCCGGAGTTGCATGTCGACACGACTTCGACTACCGAGGTGCCGCGGCCGGCCAGGGCGTTTTCAAATGCCTTGCGTATGGCGGCTTTGGTCTTGCGCACTGCGGCCGGGGTGTGCACGGCCTGGCGGGTGATGTAGCATGTGCCGTCGAGGCCGGCCAGGAGCTCGCTGATGCGCAGGGGATGGCCGTTGAGGTCGACGCGGCGGCCGTAGGGGCTGGTGGCGGTCTTCATGCCCAGCAGGGTGGTGGGTGCCATCTGGCCGCCGGTCATGCCGTAGATGGCGTTGTTGATAAAGATGATGGCGATATTCTCGCCGCGGTTGGCGGCGTGGATTGTCTCGGCGGTGCCGATGGCGGCCAGGTCGCCGTCGCCCTGGTATGTGAATACGAGACGGCCGGGGTTGAGGCGGCTCAGGGCGGTGGCTACGGCGGGAGCACGGCCGTGGGCGGCCTCGACCCAGTCGATGTCGATGTAGTTGTATGCAAATACGGCGCATCCTACCGGGGCGACGCCGATGGTGGTGTCTTCGAGGCCCATATCGTCGATAAGCTCGGCGATGATGCGGTGTACCACGCCGTGGCTGCATCCGGGGCAGTAGTGGGTATTGCGCTCGTCGAGCAGGCGAGGCCGCGAGTAGACTTTATTCTCGGGTTTGATGATATCTTCTGCTTTCATGGCGCTTACTTTTTGAGGGTGGGGAAGTCGGCGACGAGGGCGTCGAGCACTTCGGTGGGGTTGGGGATCATGCCGCCCATGCGGCCGAAGTGGTACACGGGCACGCGGCCTTCGGCGGCGAGGCGCACGTCCTCGACCATCTGGCCGGCGTTGAGCTCGACGGTGAGGATGCCTTTTACGCGGCGGCTCATCTCTGCGATGGCCTCGGTGGGGAAGGGCCACAGGGTGATGGGGCGCAGCAGCCCGACTTTGATGCCGGCGGCGCGGGCGTCCTCGATGGCCTTGAGGCAGATGCGGGCCACGGAGCCGAAGGCTACGATGAGGTACTCGGCGTCGTCGGTGTAATACTCTTTGTATCGCACTTCGTTGAGGCGTATCTGCTCGTATGTGCGCTGGAAACGGTGGTTGTTTTCCTCCATCTTGGGCGACTCGAGCTCGAGCGAGGTCACCACATTGCGGTGGCCGCGGCCCTGCTTGCCGGTGACGGCCCAGGGGCATTGCTCGGCTATCTCGCGGTCGGAGCGGCGGGGGCGCTGCTCGGGGAGCACGACTTTCTCCATCATCTGGCCCACGATGCCGTCGGCCAGTATCATGGCGGGGGTGCGGTACTTGAATGCCAGGTCGAGGCCGAGGCCTACAAAGTCGGCCATCTCCTGCACGGTGGCGGGAGCGAGCACGATGAGGTGGTAGTCGCCGTGGCCGCCGCCTTTGACGGCCTGGAAATAGTCGGCCTGCGAGGGCTGGATGGTGCCCAGGCCGGGGCCGCCGCGCATCACGTTGACGATGAGCGCCGGGAGCTCCGATGCGGCCAGGTAGCTGATGCCTTCCTGCTTGAGGCTGACGCCGGGCGACGACGATGATGTCATCACGGCGCGGCCCGATGCGGCGCCGCCGTATACCATGTTGATGGCGGCGACCTCGCTCTCGGCCTGGAGCACGGTCATGCCGGTGGTCTCCCAGGGCATGAGCTCCTCAAGGGTCTCGAGCACCTCGCTCTGGGGAGTGATGGGGTAGCCGAAGTAGCCGTCGACGCCGTAGCGGATAGCAGCATGGGCAATGGCTTCGTTGCCCTTCATGAGTTTTACTTCTTCCATATTATCAGGCGTTTTCGATTTTCATACGGTATACTTCGATGCATCCGTCGGGGCATACGGTGGCGCATGATGCGCAGCCGATGCAGGCCTCGGGATTGGCGGTGTAGGCGAAGTGGTATCCGCGGTCGTTTACTTCTTGCGGCTGTAGGCGCAACACGTCGGTGGGGCAAGCCACCACGCACAGGTCGCAGCCTTTGCAACGCGCGCCGTCGATGGTGACGGCTCCCACGATTTTTGCCATGGCAGGGGTGTATTATTGGAAATTGTTAGGATGGTCGTGTGAGTGTTTTTACTCTTCATTGGCAAAGATAATCCATCCGCCTCCGATTCCCAAATAAAAATGATAGTTTTTAAACATAGAGCGGCCGCCCGGGGTGGGGCGGCCGCGCTATGGTTAGGCGGGTCAGGCGCTCAGCGCACGATTTCCTTGGCCACGCGGGTGCCGCGCACCACTATGTAGAGGCCGGGGGCGGGGTCGGTGACTTCGGCGCCCTGCAGTGTGAAGTAGCGGGGCGCGGCGAGGTCGGCGTCGGCCTCGACGCCCTCGATGCCGGCGTAGTCGTGAAGGGTGAGGGTGCGGGTCTTGAAGTCGACTGTCATGGTGTATTTGCCCAGGGGCGCTTTCCAGGAGTAGGCCGAGGAGGCGTTGACTCCGGCGGGGTACTGCACCACGGGCACGGGGGTGCCGACGGCGACGGGGGCGTCTTTGGCCGCGGCGCCCCAGCGGTCGTGTTGGTTGACGGCGTCCCAGTCGGTGCCGCGGGCGGTGATGAAGCTGAAGTAGCCCGATGCCGAGGCCGGCTCGGTCTTGGGAGCGACTATCTCGATGCCCTCGGCCACGTATGTGTCGCCGCTGCGGGTGAGGGGCAGCGCGGCTGCAGGGGCCCACTCGGCGTTGCTGAGGTTGCCCAGCACGTAGAGCGAGGTGGGTATCTCCACCACGGGGTCGTCGCCGCCGCCCTGCTCGCCGCCCTCGACGGCGGTCTTGGTCCACACGCAGTACTTGGTGCCGCGGGCCTTTACGTCGGCGTCGGTGTATCCGGCGGGGGTGTCGGCCGAGGAGCCGATGCGCACGACCAGCTCGCCTTTGGTGCCTTTGACGCGGGCCATGTAGCAGTCGCGCGAGCTGCGCAGCACCTCGACGGCGCTCTCGCAGTGCACGCCGACGGCGCGGCGCACGTTGATGAGCTGCGATATGGCGGCCTTGTGCTGCTTCCAGTGGGGCAGGAATACGCAGGGGGTGCCGGGCGAGCAGAGGATGAAGGCGTTGGCCGCGGGCACGTCGCCGGTAAACTTGCTGCCGTCGCGGTATGTGTCGTGGTTGTCGACAAATGTCACGGCGTAGCGCTGGTAGCCGTAGTGGATGAGTCCGGCGGGCTGGTCGGTGGTGCCTCCGGCTTTCCATACGAGCTGGGTCATGTCGTCGCTTGCAAAGGCGCGGTTGATCTGGTATTTGCCGGGGAAGTCAAAGGCGGCCGATGTGCGGCCGGTGGCCTCGATCCAGGCGGCCACGGCGTCGTAGCTGCCGTCCCAGTACTCGCCCACCGAGAAGCGGGGCTTGGAGTACTCATTGTATATCTTGGTGAAGCGGCCGGCGTAGCCTTTTACCATATCGAGGCGCACGCCTTCGTAGCCGTACTTCTCGAGGAGGCAGCGCTGGTAGTTTTTGCAGTTGTCCTGCACGTTGGCGTTGGTGTGGTCGAGGTCGCGGGCGCCGTCGAAGTCGTCGCCCGTGTCGGGGGCGCCTGTGGGCTTGGCTTGTCCCGAGGCATTGCGCACCTCGTCGGTCGAGCATATGCCCTCGGGGCCGATGTGCCAGGTCTTGCCATCCCAGGTCTCGGAGGGGAAGTCGGTCCAGTTGGAGCGGCCCACGCGGTGGTTTATCACCACGTCGGCGATAAATCCTGTACCTTTGGCCTTGTATGTGGCGATCATCTCGAGGAGCTCGGCCTCGGTGCCAAACGACGATGAGTGGTTGGTAAACCAGTATACGGGCATGTATCCCATCTGGTTGGATGTACTGGTGCTGCGGCCGCTGTTGGGCACCCATATGAGGCTGAAGTAGCGGCTGAGCTCATCGGCCTGCGAGGTAAGGCGGGTCCATTTGGTGTCGGAGTAGGAGTCCCAGTAAAATCCCTGGAGCATGACCCCGTCGTAGCGGGCAGGCCATCCGTCGTGTGCCTGAGCGCCTGTCCATGAGGCGGCCATCGCCGCGGCGACGGCAAGTTTGCAGAGTAGTTTCATGTAAGATTAGATGTAAGTATGATTGGTGCAAAGGTATCGCAAAAGCGCGTTTCAGGCTGTTATGTGTGGTTTAAAAAATGTTAAAAGCAGGTATGCTTTGCGGGGTCGGCAAAAAATCGTAATTTTGTGGGCTATGGAAAGGTCGCGCTCAGTGTATGTGCGTGGCGCCGAGGATGGTCTTGTCCTCGGGCCGGTGATGGCCGCGGGCGTCGTGCTCACGGGCGTGGCGGCCTATGTGCCTTGGGTGGCCGTGCCCGCCCTGGCGCTGCTCGCCTCGGTGCCCGCGCTGGTATACATACTGCTGCGGCGTGGCTATGCGGCCGATGGCTGCGGCAGCAGCCTGTCGGCGCTGTGGCTCCAGGGCATCTGCACCTTCTTTTTCGGCGGGCTGCTGATGGCTGCCGCCGCCTATGCCGCCATCCGCTGGGGGCGGCCGGGCTTTGTGGCCGAGCAAGTGACCGCGGCCGCCGCGCTGTACTCTGCCGCGCCCGATGCCGGTGCCCGTGAGATGGGCGAGGCTCTGGGCCGCGCCGTAGAGGCCCGCATACTCCCGACGGCCATCCAGGTCGCGCTGGAGCTGCTTTATGCCGCCGTATTCAGCGGCTCTATATTATCGGTGGTGCTCGCCGCGGTGATACGCCGCCGCCATCGTCCCACGAAACAGTTTTAAATCATGGATATATCAGTAGTAGTGCCGCTGTACAACGAGGCCGAGTCGCTCCCCGAGCTCACCGCCTGGATCGAGCGCGTGATGCTCGCCCACGGATACTCGTACGAGATAATTTTTGTCAACGACGGCTCGACCGACGACTCCTGGCAGGTAATCAACCGCCTGTCGCAGAGCAATCCGGCCGTGCGCGGCGTGGCCTTCCGCCGCAACTACGGCAAGTCGCCCGCCCTCAACACCGGCTTTGCACGCGCCCAAGGCGATGTGGTCATCACCATGGACGCCGACCTGCAGGACTCGCCCGACGAGATCCCCGAGCTGTACCGCATGATCACCGAGGAGGGGTACGACCTGGTGTCGGGTTACAAGCAGAAGCGCTACGACCCGCTGTCCAAGACCATCCCCACCAAGCTCTTCAACGCCACGGCGCGCCGCGTCACCGGCATACACAATCTCCACGACTTCAACTGCGGCCTGAAGGCTTACCGCAGCAAGGTCGTAAAGCACATCGAGGTATACGGAGACATGCACCGCTACATACCGTATTTGGCCAAGCTGGCCGGATTCAGCCGCATCGGCGAGAAGGTGGTGCACCATCAGGCGCGCAAGTACGGCAAGACAAAGTTTGGCCTCGACCGCTTTGTCAACGGCTATCTCGACCTGATGACGCTGTGGTTTACGGGCAAGTTTGGCGGCAAGCCGATGCACCTCTTCGGCGTGCTCGGCTCGCTGATGTTTGTGCTCGGGCTGGTGGCCGTGGCTGTGGTAGGCTTCGGCAAGCTCTGGGACATGCACCACGGCAATCCCTACATACTGGTGACCGACTCGCCATACTTCTACCTCTCGCTCACACTGATGCTGCTCGGCTCGCAGCTGTTTCTGGCCGGATTTGTCGGCGAGCTCATCGCCCGCAACGCCCCCGGCCGCAACCATTACGAAATAGACGAAGAAATCTGACATGAGCAATCTCGAATCATACCCCCGCCTGCTCTCGGTGATGACCGAGCGGTACTCCTGCCGCGCCTACGACCTGGGCCGCGACCGTCTCGACCACGACCTCATCGGCGCCGTCATCGACGCCGCCCGCATCGCCCCCTCGGCCTGCAACCGCCAGCCCTGGCTCTTCATGGTGGTGGAGGGCGACGAGGCCCGCGCCCGCGTGCTTGAGGCTTATCCCCGCGAGTGGATTGCCTCGGCCCCGGCATACATCATCGCCCTGGGCGAGCCCGCCGCTGCATGGCACCGCCCCCACGACGGCCACGACCATACCGACGTCGACCTGGCCATCGCCATCGAGCACATATGCCTGGCCGCCACATCGCTGGGCCTGGGCACTTGCTGGGTGTGCAATTTCGACCCCGACGCCCTGCGCCGCGGCTTCCGTATCCCCGAGCAGTATGTGCCGGTGGCAATCATCCCGATCGGCTATCCGGCCCCGGGAAGCCCCGCCACAGCCAAAAACCGCAAGACCTCCGAGCAAATCACCCGATGGGGAAGTTTCTGACCATAGCCGCCGCGGGCGTCGCGCTCACAGCCCTGGCCGCGGGGTGCAACACCTCGGGCTGCCAGGACAATGGCTCGGCCATCCCTCTGGCCGCCTTCTATGCCAGCGACACCGGCTCACCCGTGACGCTCGATTCGCTCGCAATCTACGGCCTGGGCGCCCCGGCCGACTCGGCTGTGGCGCTGCCAGGTCCCGCCATCGGCAGCGTGTACCTGCCCATGCGCGCCTCGGCGCCGCAGACCGCCTGGAAGATTGAGTACCGCTACCGCGACCTCGACACTCCGGCGCTCAACGATACCATCACCCTGGGCTACGAGAGCATACCATACTTTGCCTCGGCCGACTGTGGAGCCATGTATGCATACCGCCTGCGCTCCGTCGTCCACACCACCCACCTCATCGACAGCATCACCGTGCCCGACTCGCTCATAACCAACGTCGACCGCACTTCCATGCAGATATACTTCCGCATCGCCACGGAGGGCGACACCCGGTGAGCCTGCGCCGTATACTCCCCGCCGCAGCTGCCGCGCTGTGTCTGCTGGCCGCGGCGCAGACACCGGCGCCCAAGCGCCCGCGGCGCACAGTCACCCCGGTCGAGACGACTGCCACCTCCACCCAGGCCGTCAACGAGACACGCGGCGACACATCGCGCATCAATGCCGCCATACGCGCCCGCT
The DNA here is from genome assembly GCA_910587925.1 of uncultured Muribaculaceae bacterium. Taxonomy (GTDB): domain Bacteria; phylum Bacteroidota; class Bacteroidia; order Bacteroidales; family Muribaculaceae; genus CAG-873. The sequence goes on along the minus strand of CAJUOC010000028.1, from coordinate 28,465 downwards.
CGACCCACTACCACCGCGACGACGGCTTTACCGTATACGTCGACACTCTCACCGGCGACGAGTGGGTCGACTCGACCCAGGTGATGTCGCTGCCCAAGATGAAGTTTCCGCTCGTGATGGGAGTCAACGTGGGCATCGACATCTGGGACCCCGCCATGCGCCTATTCGGCCAAAAATACGGTCTCACGGGTTTCTCGGCCGACGTCAACCTTCACAATCGCTACTTCCCGGTGTTTGAGCTGGGCCTGGGCATGGCCCGACGTACCCCTGCGGGACAGAATTACACCTACCGCTCGCCGCTGAGCGTGTATTTCAAGATTGGCGCCGACTACAATTTCCTGTACAACTCCAATCCCGACTACAAATGGTTTGTCGGCCTGCGCTACGGCTTCTCGCCCTTTACCTGGGCGGTCGACGACATCACCCTCGACGACCCCTACTGGGGCGGCAGCGCCCGCTTCGGCATCCCCTCGCAGACCGCCACGGCCGGCTGGGGCGAGTTGTGCATGGGGCTGCGCATACGCCTGTGGGACAATATCCACGCCGGTTGGATGGTGCGGTTTCACGCCCTGCTCCACCAGAGCAAGAGTCCCCACGGCGAGCCGTGGTACATCCCCGGCTTCGGCGCCCGCGGCCAGGCACTCACAGGCTCATTCACCATCTCCTATACCATCCCGGTAAACAAGCGCCGCGTGGATGACATACTCCGCGAGATCGACGGAGCCGACGCTCCCGTGCCCGCGCCGGCCGATACCACAGCAGCTCCGGCCGATACCGCTGCCACTGCCGAGCCGATGCCGTGAAGCGTATCATCATCATCGGAGCCTCGTCGGGCATGGGTATGCGCGTAGCCGCCGACTTTGCCCGCATGGGCTGGCGCGTGGGCGTCGCCGCCCGCCGTATCGGGCTGCTGCGCGAGCTGGCCGCGGAGTATCCCGGCCATATGGAGTGTATGGAGCTGGACGTAACCGCCGCCGATGCCGCCGCGCGCCTCAACCGCCTCATTGACCTCACCGGCGGCATGGATATCATGCTCTACGCGGCCGGTTGCGGCTGGTATAATCCCGGCCTCGACCCGGCCGACGACGACCGTACCGTGGCGGTCAACGTCGCCGGATTCACCCGCATCTGCGACGCCGCCTACAGCTATTACCGCCGCACCCGCCTCCCCGGCCGCATCGCCGCCATCACATCAGTGGCCGGCACCCGCGGGCTGGGCGTGTCGGCCACCTACAGCGCCTCCAAGCGCTACCAGTGGACATATCTGCAAGCCCTCGGGCAACTCGCCCGCATCGACGGCGTCGAAGTCGGCATCACCGACATCCGCCCCGGCTTCGTGCGCACCGCCCTGCTCGCCCGCTTCGCCCGCCCGCTACCGCTCGAGATGAGCGTCGACAGCGTAGCGCCCCGTATCGAGTCAGCGCTGCTGCGCGGCCGCCGCGTCGCCGTCATCGACAGTCGCTGGGCCATCCTCACCGCCCTGTGGCGCCTCATCCCGCGCCGGCTGTGGCAGCGCCTGCCCGTCACCTTCCGCGATTCATGATGCATGATGCACGATGCATGATTCATGATGTCATAGCCAGCGCTGGTTTGTAACTATTACTGGTCGAAAGACGCCAAATAGTTAAATAAAAGCGCGGAGCGCTTTCCGGCGCAAGCGATGCAAGGAAGTTTTGCAACACCTCCTGCCCACGGCTCCAAGGCCAACCCGGCGAACTAGTCAGCGTATCTTTGTAATATTTAGCTATTTGGCGTCTTTCGACCAGTAATAGTTTGTAACCAGCGCGTTCTATCGGTATGCGCTCTATCGTGGCGGGAGATGGCGCAGCATAATATAGGGTTCTTTGCGGCAGAGAAGAGTGTCGGAGACACGCCATTGTGGTTAACCCCAGGTGCAACCCGGGGTTAACCATACATTTATGTGCGTCTCGGAGAGATGCTTGTCTATTGGCGCGCACAAATTGAAGCACCTCTCCGAGGCGCATAATCTTTGGTCGGCGAGTACCCCAGGTTTCACCTGGGGTTAACCACAATGGCGTGTCTCCGACACGCTTCCCCGCAGTCGATCACATGCCGGTTAAATAGCCTAAACGCCAAAATTGCGACTACATTTATATAGTCACCTGAATCATGCATCCTGAATCATGCATCACGCATCCTGAATCATGCATCATGAATCATGTATCATGCATCGTGCATCACGCATCATGCATCCTTGCATCATGCATCCTTGCATCACGCATCATGCATCATGAATCATGCATCATGAATCATGCATCATGCATCACGAGCGCATCAGAGCAGGGCGAGGGCTTCGGCGCGGAGGGTGGGGTCGGTGGCGAGGAGACCGGCGTATTCGATGGTGACGGTGGCCGACTGCTGCTTCTCGACGCCGCGCATCTTCATGCAGAGGTGCTCGGCGGTGCATTTCACGGCGACGCCGCGCGCGCCGATGGCTTCCATCACTTCGGTGCATAGCTGGGCGGTGAGCCGCTCCTGCACCTGGAGGCGGCGGCTGAAGGCGTCGACGATGCGGGCGAGTTTGCTCAAGCCCACTATCTTGTCGCCGGGGAGATAGGCGATGCTCACGGTGCCGAAAAATGGCAGTATGTGATGCTCACACATGGAGTAGAACTCGATGTCGCGCACCGTCACGATGCGCGAGCCCTCGGCCTCAAAGAGGGCGCCACGGATGATGGCGCGCGGGTCGGTGCGGTAGCCTTGGGTGCAGTGCCACAGGGCTTTGGCGGCGCGCTCGGGTGTCTTGACAAGGCCGTCGCGCTCGGGGTCTTCGCCCACCAGGGCGATGATGTCGGCGTAGCGGGCGGCGATGGCTGCCACTCGCTCCTCGGGGGTCATGAGCTTTACTTCTTCGGGAGTCATGTCAATGGTTGATGCGGTCGCGCACTACGCGCAGCTGGCTGCCGTAGGCGGGAAATGCGGCGCGGATGGCGCCCATGGCGGCCTCGGCCTCGGAGCGGGTGCGGAAGTCGCCTACCTTTACCCGCCAGTAGGGGGAATTGAAAGAGATGTAAGTATTGTATTCGGGGAAACGCGAGCCGACGCGGGCACGGCGGGCCTGGGCCTCGTGCTTGGCGGTGCGGGCGTTGTTGTCGTCGAAAATCTGCACGCGGTATCCGGTGCGGCTCTTGGCGCGGGTGGCCGATGCCGGCGCGGTGTCTTCGGCGTCGGGCGCGGCTTCAGCGGCCGGGCGTGCGGCCAGCCGCGAGATAAACCCGGCCGGGAGCGATACCTCGACTGTGCCCGAGGCGAGCTCGGCCACGATGGGGGGCACGGCGGCTGTGGAGTCGACGGGCACGGCGGCTGTGGCGGCCGCTGCTGCGGTCATGGCGGCGATGATGAGGAGATGTCGGGCTGTCATCGGGGTAGGGGTGATAGGTAAGATATGGTATGCAGCTCCGAGGGGGAGCTGCATACCATCTGTGGGTGGGTTGAATCAGAATGCCTTGACGATGCCCATGAAGTCGGCGCACTTGAGGGAAGCGCCGCCGATGAGGCCGCCGTCTACGTCGGGCTTGGCAAAGAGCTCGGCTGCGTTGGAGGGCTTGCAGCTGCCGCCGTAGAGGATGGAGGTGTCCTGGGCAACCTGCTCGCCGTACTTGGCGGCGATGACGCCGCGGATGTGGGCGTGCATGTCCTCGGCCTGGTCGGCAGTGGCGGTCTTGCCGGTGCCGATTGCCCATACGGGCTCGTAGGCGAGGATGAGCTTGCCGAAGTCTTCGGCGGAGAGGTGGAAGAGGGCGTCCTCGACCTGAGCCTTCACGACATCGTTGTAGGTGCCGTTCTCACGCTCGGCGAGTACCTCACCGATGCAGAAGATGGGGGTGAGGCCGGCGGCCAGGGCGAGGTCGACTTTCTCGCGCAGGGTAGCGGCGGTCTCGCCGTAGTACTGGCGGCGCTCGCTGTGGCCGAGGATTACGTAGGTGGCGCCGGTGGAGGCTACCATGGGAGCCGATACCTCGCCGGTGTATGCGCCCGAGGTGTGGTCGGCGCAGTTTTCGGCGCCGAGGCCGAGCACGTTCTGGTCAATTACGGCTGCTACGGGGGCCAGGTGGGTGAAGGGCACGCAGATGATTACGTCGCAATTGTGCTTCTCGGCGGCGAGGGCGGCGTTTACCTCGTCGGCCAGCTTGAGGCCTTCGGGAAGGGTGGTGTTCATCTTCCAGTTGCCTGCTACGATATTCTTTCTCATTTGTAATATACTTAAGTGGCTGCAAAGTTACGAAATCGCCGCCAAAAGTCAAAACAAATCAGCTCACGGGCATGGAGAGGGCGGTGCGGAGGACTTCGACGGCCTCGCTGACGGTGTCGACCGAGGCGATGCTGAAGCTCTGGCGGGCTGAGTTCTGGCGGATTTTTACGCGGCGGGGATTGGTGGTGAGGTAGGTGAGGAGGCGGCCAAACATGGGCGACATGTAGTATGCCTTGTTGCTCTCGCCCACAAAGTAGATGTACATGGTGCCCTGGTGGAGGTTGACTTTCTCGATGCCGAGGCGGCGGGCGAGGCGGCGCAGGCGCGGCACGAGCAGCAGCTCGGCGGTGACGTCGGGGATGCGGCCGAAGCGGTCTTCGAGCCGGCGGGCAAAGGCGTCGACCTGCTCGTCGGTGTCGAGGCCGTCCAGCTCCTGGTACAGGGCGATGCGCTCGGAGGTCTGGGGCACGTAAGACGGGGGCAGCAGCAGCTCCATGTCGCTCTCGATGACGCAGTCGGTGACAAACTCGTCTTCGGCGGCGACTTCGGCGCGCGAGTGCTCGTCGAGGTCGGCAAACTCCTCGGTGCGCAGCTCGGTGACGGCCTCGCGCAGTATCTTGTTGTAGGTCTCGTAGCCCAGGTCGGCTATGAATCCGCTCTGCTCGGCTCCGAGCAGGTTGCCGGCGCCGCGTATGTCGAGGTCTTGCATGGCGATGTGCATACCCGAGCCCAGGTCGGAGAAGCTCTCGATGGCCTGGAGGCGGCGGCGCGCCACGTCGGTGAGGGGCTTGCCGGGGGGGATGGTGAGGTAGCAGAATGCCTTGCGGGAGCTGCGGCCCACGCGGCCGCGGAGCTGATGGAGCTCGCTGAGGCCGAAATTCTGGGCGTTGTTGATGATGATGGTGTTGACGCGTGGCATGTCGACGCCGCTCTCGATGATGGTGGTGGAGAGGAGCACGTCGTAGTCGTGGGCGGCGAAGTCGACGATGGTCTTCTCGAGGCGCTCGGGGGGCATCTGCCCGTGGGCCACGGCGACGCGTGCGTCGGGCACCAGGCGGTGTATCATGGCCTCGAGCTCGTGGAGGCCCTCGATGCGGTGGTTTACGACGAATACCTGGCCGTCGCGGGCCATCTCGAAGTTGATGGCCTCGCGCATGAGGTCGTCGTCGAGCGAGGTGACGGAGGTGAGGATGGGGTGGCGGTTGGGCGGCGGGGTATTGATATTGGAGAGGTCGCGGGCGCCCATGAGCGAGAATTGCAGTGTGCGCGGTATGGGGGTGGCGCTCATGGTGAGGGTGTCGAGGTTGACGCGCAGCTCCTTGAGCTTCTCTTTGACGGCGACGCCGAATTTCTGCTCCTCGTCGACTATGAGCAGCCCGAGGTCTTTGAATCTGACGGTCTTGCCGATGAGCTTGTGGGTGCCGACGATGATGTCTATCTTGCCCTCGGCCAGGTCGGCCAGTATCTGACGGGTCTCCTTGGCGGTGCGGGCGCGCGACAGATACTCGACTCTCACGGGAAAGTCGCGCAGGCGCTCGGAGAAGGTGGTGTAGTGCTGGAAGGCGAGCACGGTGGTGGGCACGAGCACGGCCACCTGCTTGGAGTCGGCGGCGGCCTTGAATGCGGCGCGCACGGCTATCTCGGTCTTGCCGAAGCCCACGTCGCCGCAGATGAGCCTGTCCATTGGGCGGTCGCTCTCCATGTCGGCCTTGACGGCGCGGGTGGCGGTGAGCTGGTCGGGGGTGTCCTCGTATATAAAGGATGCCTCCAGCTCCTCTTGCATGTATGAGTCGGGCGAGAAGGCATATCCCTGCTCCTGTCGGCGGCGGGCGTAGAGGCGTATGAGGTCGCGGGCGATATCCTTGAGCTTGCTCTTGGTGCGCTCCTTGGTGCGCTGCCATGCGCCCGAGCCGATGCGGTTGAGCTTGGGCGGCACGCCTTCCTTGCCGCGGTACTTGGCGAGCTTGTGCAGGGCGTGGATGGATACGAAGATGATGTCGTCGTTTTGATACACGAGCTTGATCATCTCCTGGGTGCGGCCGGCCACATCGGTGCGCAGCAGTCCGGCAAAGCGGCCTATGCCGTGGTCGACGTGCACCACATAGTCGCCCACCTCGAGCTGGTTGAGCTCCTTGAGCGACAGAGCCATCTTGCCCGAGCGGGCGCGGTCGCTGCGGAGGGTGTACTTGTGGAAGCGGTCGAATATCTGATGGTCGGTGAAGACGCAGGTGCGGGTGGCGGGGTCGGCAAATCCCTCGTGGAGGGTGTCTTCGACCGGGGTGAAAGCGATGCGGTCGCCGCGATCTTCAAATATTACGCGCAGGCGCTCAAACTGGCGGGAGTTGTCGCTCAGTATGCACAGGCGGTAACCCTCGCCGATGAGGCGGGTGAAATTTTCGGCGATGAGGTCGAAATTTTTGTGGTACAGGCCCTGTGGGCGGCAGCCGAAGTCGAGTGTGGCGTCGGCGTCCGGGCCGGCCTCGGGGGCGGCGGTGAAGGTGATGCGGCGGGCACGCGCCCAGGCGTCGGCAAATGCCTCGGGGTCGACCACGTGGGTCATCGCCTCGGGGTCGATGTCGCCGGCGGCTACGGCCGTGGCCGACATCTCGCCGGCGGCGATGGCGCGCACGCGTGCCACGGTGTCGTCGGGCCGTCGCACGGCTATCATGGTGTCGGCCGGCATATACTCTGGCAGAGTGCAGCCGCCGGCGCGCGAGTCTACGTCGGCGGTGATGTCGATGCGGTCGAGGCGCGACTCCGAGAGCTGGGTCTCGACGTCGAAGGAGCGTATCGAGTCAATCTCGTCGCCGAAGAAGTCGAGGCGGAAGGGCAGCTCGCTCGAGTAGCCGAAGATGTCGAGGATGGAGCCTCGCACGGCAAATTGCCCCGGCTCGTATACATAGTCGACCTCGCGGAAGCCTACCTCGCGCAGCCGTATCTCCAGGGCGGTGAGGTCGCAGGTGGCGCCGCGCTCCAGCGATATGGTGTCGCGGTCGATGTCGGCCCGCGACGCCACGCGCTCGGCCAGTGCCTCGGGGTATGTCACCACGATGCGCAGGGCCGGGTCGGAGGCTATGCGGCGCAGGGCCTCGGTGCGGAGTATGACGGCGGGCGGGTCGGGCTGGCCGTAGCGTATGTCGCGCTTGTATCCCGAGGGCATGAAGGCGACGGCGGCCTCGCCCAGCAGGCGGGTGAGGTCAAAGAATATGTATCCGGCATCGTCGGCGTCGGAGCCGACCACCAGCATGGGGGCGGCGCCTGCGGCCGGGGCGATGGCGGCCAGCGCCATGGCGGCCGATGAGCCGGCCAGCCCGGTGAGGGCCGGCGACGATGCCCGCCCGTCGAGCAGGGAGCCGAGGGCGCGACGGCGCTCGGGAGTGATGAAGGCGGCGGCCAGCGATGCTAAGGTCACGGCCTTGGAGTCGGCGGCGGCGGTCATCGGCGCGGGGCGAGCAGGTGTCTGTATCGGGCGGGGTCGAGGAGCACGGCGCGGGCCGAGTCGGTCTCGACGTCGTATCGCAGCGCGCGGCGGGTGAGCTGGGCTTCGTCGAAGTAGCGCTCGCCTATCTCGGCGTCGAGTATCTCGATGAGCTTGGCGCGGTTGAAGTCGAGGTCGCGCCCCAGGTCATGCTTCATCATGCGCTCGAGTATGTCGAGCTGGGCGGCGACCGAGTCGGTCATGTAGCCTTCCTGGCGGGCGGCCTGGCGCAGGTAGTCGATGCCGCTCTCGCTGAGGCGGTCGTACTTGAAGCGCTCCGGGTCGATAAACGCCTTGAACTCGGCAAACACCGAGTCGCCCGGCACCCAGTCGGAGTCGGGCGCGGCGGGGTTGCGGGCGGCGTAGCGGTTGGCAAAGTCGTATGCCCACATGTCGGCGATGACGTTGTACAGCAGGCGGTTCATCGACGAGTCGGCCACGGCTACGTCGGGCGTGATGCCGCCGCCGTCGAGCACCTCGCGGCCGGCGCGGGTGTGCCATGTGCGGCGCAGGCTGTCGGGGATGCGTGCCACCGAGCCGTCGGGGTTGCGGCGCGAGTAGTCGATGGCCTGTATGAGTCGGCCGCTGGGGATGTAGTAGCGTGCGACGGTGACTTTCATCATGGCGTCGAAGGGCAGCGGACGGGGCACCTGCACCAGTCCCTTGCCGTATGAACGCTCGCCCAGTATGACGGCGCGGTCGAGGTCTTGCAGCGAGCCGGCCAGTATCTCCGAGGCCGAGGCGGTGCCCTCGTCGACCATTATCACCAGCGGGATGTCGGTGTCGAGCGGGCGGCGGGTGGTCTTGTATACCTTGTCGCGCTTGCTCTCGAAGCCGCGGGTGCGCACTATCTCGGTGCCTTTGGGTACAAACAGCCCGGCAATCTGCACGGCGCTCTCGAGCAGGCCGCCGCCGTTGCCCCGCAGGTCGATGATGATACCGCGGGGCTTGCGGCGCAGCATAGACTCGACGGCGTCGTGCACAGCCCCGGCGCTCTTGTCGTTGAAGGTGGTGAGCTTGATATATCCGATGCCGGTGGAGTCGAGGCCGGCGTAGGGCATGGGATTTACCTCTATATTGCGGCGGGTGATGTCGACCGTGATGATTGAGTCGGTCACATAGGGGCGGCGCACCTGCACCGTGAGCCGCGAGCCGGGCTGGCCGCGCAGCAGCTTGCTTACGCGGTCGCTGGCCATGCCGGGGGTGATGGCGGTGGTGTCGACGCGCAGTATCACGTCGCCATGGCGCAGGCCGGCACGGCGGGCGGGCGCGTCCCATACGGGCTGGTGTATGATGACATTGTCGCCGCGCTTGAGTATGTAGGCGCCGATGCCGCCGTACTGTCCCGAGGATATGGTGGTGAGCTCCTCCTGCTCGTCGGCCGGGTAGTACTCCGTATAGGGGTCGATGCGGTCGAGCATGGCGTCGATGGCGGTGCGGATGAGCATGTCGGGGTCGACGGTGTCTACGTAGTTGGTCTCCAGCTCCTTTACCAGCGAGTTGAATATGGTGAGGTTGCGGGCCAGGTCGGTCTTGTTGGAGCGCGACTGGGCGCCGGCGACCGCGCAGGCCGCCGCCAAGGCGATATACAGCAGGATTTTCTTCATAATTCTTATAACGTATGACACGCCGCATTTGTATGTGCGGCGCGTCAAAAAAAAGTATTCAGGGCGCGGTCGGCGGCGCGGTCAGTCCTCGGCGTCGGTCTTGCCGGCAAACTCCATCAGGTATGCCTTGATGAAGTCGTCGATGTCGCCGTCCATCACTCCGCCCACGTCGGAAGTCTGCCAGCCGGTGCGGTGGTCTTTTACGCGGCGGTCGTCAAAGACGTAGCTGCGTATCTGCGAGCCCCACTCGATTTTCATCTTACCGGCCTCGATTTTGGCTTGCTCGGCCAGGCGGTGCTGCAGCTCCTTGTCGTAGAGTATGGAGCGGAGCTGCCGCATGGCGTTTTCCTTATTCTTGGGCTGGTCGCGGGTCTCGGTGTTCTCGATGAGGATTTCCTCCTTCTCGCCCGTGTAGGGGTCGGTAAACTGGTAGCGCAGGCGCACACCCGACTCGACCTTGTTGACGTTCTGACCGCCGGCGCCACCCGAGCGGAAGGTGTCCCACGAGAGCAGGGCGGGGTCGACGCGCACCTCGATGGTATCGTCGACCAGCGGGGTGACAAATACCGATGCAAACGAGGTCATGCGCTTGCCCTGGGCGTTGTACGGCGACACGCGCACCAGTCGGTGCACACCGTTCTCACTCTTGAGGTAGCCGTATGCAAAGTCGCCCTCCACATTGATGGTGGCGCTCTTGATGCCGGCCTCGTCGCCCTCGAGGAGGTTGGCGATCGAGGTCTTGTAGCCGTGCTGCTCACACCAGCGCAGGTACATGCGCATCAGCATCGATGCCCAGTCCTGGCTCTCGGTGCCGCCGGCGCCCGAGTTGATTTTGAGCACCACGCCCAGCTTGTCTTCCTCGCGGCGGAGCATGTTGCGCAGCTCCAGAGCCTCGATTTTGGCGATGGTGTCGGCATACTGCGCGTCTACGTCGGCCTCCTCGACCAGCCCCTCCTTTACGAAGTCGTAGGCCAGCGAGAGCTCCTCGCAGGCATCCTCGACTTCCTTGTAGCCGTCGAGCCACGCCTGTATGTCCTTGATTTTCTTCATCTGCTTCTGTGCCTCGGCCGGGTGTTCCCAGAAGTCGGGCACATGGGTACGCAGCTCCTCTTCTTCGACTTCTATTTTCTTGCTGTCGATGTCAAAGATACCTCCTCAGCGCCAGCTTGCGCTCAAAAGTCTCTTTTAATTGTTCCTGGGTAATCATTGTATTTTGGTCTTATGTATGGTTGCGGCGCAAAGTTACGCAAAATCGTCGGAGCGCCCAAGCCCTCGGCAAAAGTTTTGCCGTGTGGCGGGAAATGCGTACCTTTGCATGTTTTTGTATACAATAATGAAAAAAGTAAAGATTATCTGCGCCGTGTGCCTCTGCGCGTCGCTCGCCGCCACCGACGCCCGGGCCATCATAGACAATCCTGTCACCAAGGCCGTGATAGCCGTATATGACCGCCAGCTGCGGGCCGACCCCAAGGATTACATGACGTGGTTTCGCCGCGCCAACGAGTATTACCGCCACGATGAGTATATCCACGCCCTGGAGGATGTCAACGCCGCCCTGGCCAACGCTCCCGCCGGCGATACCGACCTGCGCTTTCAGGCCTACATGCTCCGCGCCGGTATCTACAACCAGACCGGGCACCGCGACCAGGCTCTGGCCGACCTCAACTCGGCCCTGGCGCTCGACCCCGCATCGTATGCAGCGGTATATCAGCGCGCCAACACCCAGTATGAGCTGGCCAACTATACCGCCGCCAAGGCCGACTACGCCCGCCTCCAGCGCATGAATCCCCGCAGCACCGAGGCTCTGCTCGGCCAGGCCCGCTGTGCCGTGCACGAAAACAATCTCGGCACCGCCGCCGAGCTGCTTCAGCAGGCCGTGGACTTCGACCCCAACAATCCCGAGATATACGTGCGCCGCGCCACCGTGCGCCGCCAGATGGGCGACCACGCCGGCGCCGTCGACGACCTCATCCTCGCCCTGAGTCTCGACTCCAAAGACCCCAAGGCCGTGCAGGCCCTCGTCGACTACGGCAATACCAACTATCCGGCAGTGGTGGCCGGCCTCACCAATGCCATCCAGCTGGCGCCCAACAACGCGCTCTACCGCTACCTGCGCGCCTCCATCGCCGAGGCCCACTACAATTATGTGGCTGCCATCGACGACTTCCAACGCATCATCGACGACCGTCTCTACAACTACCACGGCATACAGGCATCGCTGGCCCGCTGTCTCTACGGCCTGGGCCGCTACGACGAGGCTCTGGCGCAGACCGACGCCGCCCTGGCAATGACCACCAACGTGGCCGACTACTACGTGCTGCGCTCGCGCATCCTGCGCGCCCTGGGCCGCCGCGACGAGGCCATCGAGGCCGCCGCCCGCGGCCTTGCCGTCGACCGCAACAGCGTGAACGCGCTGGTCGAGATGGCCCGCAACTATATCGACAAGGGCGACTACGACCAGGCCAACTCGCTGCTGGGCGAGGCGTCGATGACCGATGTCAACGACCCGCGGGTGCTGCTCGTGCGCGCCTGGCTGCTGCGCGACCGCATGGGGCGTCCGACCGAGGCCGACCGCTTTGTCGACCAGGCTCTCGACATCGAGGGATACGACGGCGATGTGCGCTCGCTGCGCGGATTCGCCCTGCTCGACCGCGGCCGCACCGACGAGGCCGACGCGTGGATGAACCGCATGCTCGCCCTGCCCGACAACGACGGCCGCATCAATTACTACGCCACCTGCTACTACACCGCCCGCGGCGACTCCGACCGCGCCCTCTCCTGCGCCGAGGCCGCCCTCAAGGCCGGCTACTCCGACCTCAACGACTGGATGTACAATACCGACGCGCCCATCAATACCGGCGAGCTGCGCGACGACCTCCGCTTCCTGCAGCTGCTCCAGCGCTACACCGCTATTTTCGGCAAATAAGACAGGCATACTCTGAGCCATGGACTCCACGGGCACTCTCGGCTTTCTGAGCGGGCTGCGGCATATCGCCGCCGCAGCGGCGGGCGTGCGCGACGACATATATTTTATGGTCGATGTCGCCGCCGGTGCCGATGCCCGGGTGTGTACCGTCGACAGCTCCGGTGCCACCGTCGATACCGCCCCCGGCGACTGCGAGGGGGCGGTGGGAGCCATGCTCCGCGACATGGCCCGGTGCGCGGCCTCGGTCGCGGCAGGGTGGGGGCTCCGCGACGGCGAGCAGCCCCGCGGGGTGAGTCTCGCCGACAATCCCCTGCTCATGTACCGCCTGGTGGAGTGCCCCCGGGTGGTCGGGCCCGACATGCAGCCTGTCGCCGTGTCGCGCGAGCGTGCGCGGGTGACCATGAGCTTCAGTCGCCAGGCCGATACGGTGACTCCCCGGCTGCTGCTGTCACGGCCGGGCGCGATGCCGGCCGGCTTTGACTTTCTCACCGACAGCTTTGCCCTGTGTGAGGGCACCATCTACCCGGTCGAGAGCCTCGGCGATGCGTACCGCCGCGCCTCGACATTTGAGCACCCCTTTGCAGCCACGGCCCTTGCGGGCTACCTGAGCGTGCTGCTGTCGTATCTGCCCGGCATATGCGTCGAGAGCGACTTCTTTACACTCGAGAGCGACCCGGCGCCGCTGTCGCCGCGCCCGGTGCTGGAGATAGAGCGCGTGGGACAAGACCGCTCGATGTATCTGCGCCTGCGCCGGCGTATGCCCGACGGGCTGCCTGCCGAGGCCCTGCATCTGGGAGTGACGCGCATGGTCGTCGAGACCTCGCCCGGGCGCTTCACCGCGCGCCCGCTCGCCGCGGCCGACAGTGCCGCCGCCTCGCGCGACCTGCTCGCCTGCATCGCCTCCATGGCGCCGTCGCGCGCGGCCGCCCGCGAGGTGTACTCCGACGGCCACGGCTTCTTCATCGTGCCCGGGGCGGTGGCCTCGGCCATGATGCTCAAGGGGCTGCCCGAGCTGCTCGGCCGCTACGACATCATCGGCACCGACCGCCTGCTGCGCTATGGCGTGCGCACCGTGGTGCCGCAGCTGCGGCTCACCTCGCTCAGCTCCGGTATCGACTATCTGGAGGCCGCCGTCGAGGTCGACCTCGACGGCACGGTGATGCCGCTCGCCGCCCTGTTTGCAGCCCGGGAGACGCACGGCGCCGTGGAGCTGCCCGACGGCACACGCCTGGTGCCCGACCCCGCCACGATGAAGCGGCTCGAGCGCATCTTCGGCGACTCTGCCGCCGATGCCGGCCGCGAGCGCATATCTTTCTTCGACATGCCCGAGGTGGAGCAGATGCTGACCCCGGGCGAGTCGGCGTCGCAGGCATTCAGCCGCCCGCGGGAGTTTTACGACGGATTCAACCGCCTCTCGCGCACCCATCTCACACTGCCCGACCTCCGGGCCACCCTGCGCCCCTATCAGCGCTGGGGCGTCAAGTGGCTGCGATACCTGTACCGCTACGGCCTGGGCGGCTGCCTGGCCGACGATATGGGCCTGGGCAAGACCCTGCAGGCCATCGCCCTGCTCAGCACCATCTATCCTGCCGAGAAGCGTCCCACGCTCATCGTGATGCCCCGCAGCCTGCTCTTCAACTGGCAGGCCGAGCTCGAGCGATTCTGCCCCACGCTCACACGCTCGATGTACTACGGCGCCGGCCGCGACCTCGACCGTGCCCTGGGCTCGCAGCTCGTGCTGACGACATACGCCATCGTGCGCAACGACATCGAGCGCCTTGCCGCGGTGAAATTCCATATGGTGATACTCGACGAGTCGCAGAATATCAAGAATCTTCACGCCGGCGTGACCCGCAGCGTGATGCGCCTCGACGCGCCACACCGCCTGGCTCTGAGCGGCACCCCCATCGAAAACAATCTGATGGAGCTGTACTCGCTCTTCCGCTTTCTCGACCCGGGCATGTTTGGCTCGGCCGCAGACTTTGCCTCGCGCTATGCCGCGCCGGTGCAGCGCGAGGCCGACCGCGAGACCTTGGCCGCGCTGCGCCGCCGCATCTACCCCTTCATGCTGCGCAGACTCAAAGGCGAGGTGCTGCGCGAGTTGCCCGACCGCATCGACCAGACCATCACCGTCGACATGGACCCGGCCCAGGCCCGCCTCTACGAGCAGCGCCGCCGGGCATTTGCCGAGCGGGTGAGCGACACTATCGCCGGCGAGGGCCTTGCCCGCGGCCGCTTTGTTATGCTCCAGGCGCTGAGCGAGTTGCGCCGCATAGCCTCTGTGCCCGAGAGTCTTACCGACGGGGCTGTCACTTCGCCCAAGTTGGAGCTGCTATCCGAGCGACTGGTAGAGGCGGCGCGCAACGGCCACAAGTCGGTGGCATTTTTCAACTTCATCGCCGGCATCGAGCTTACCTGCGAGCGCCTCGACAGCGAGGGTATCGACTACGCCGTGATGACCGGCTCCACCACCGACCGCCGCAGCGTGGTCGAGCGATTCCAGACCGACCCCTCTTGCCGGGTGCTGCTGATGACGCTGAAGACCGGCGGGGTGGGGCTCAACCTTACCGCGGCCGACACGGTGTTTATCGTCGAGCCGTGGTGGAACCGCGCCGCCGAGGAGCAGGCCATCGACCGCCTGCACCGCTTCGGCCAGCGCGCCAAGGTGATGTGCTGCTCGCTCATCACCCGCGGCACCATCGAGGAGAAGATACGCGAGCTGCAGCAGCGCAAGGCCGAGCTTACGGCCGACGTCATCACCGGCGACTCCACCGCCGCCAAGCAGCTCACCGAGGAGGATATCAACTTTATGCTCAGCTGACCATGATACAGACCTCCACGCTCGCTCCGCTGATGCTCACAGTCGACCCCTCGCCCCGCCGGCGCGAGCTGCTCGACGGAATGGCCGCCACCATGACCCGCCCGCGCATGGCTGCCCTCATCAAGATATTCCGCCCGCTGGCCGGGCGGCGCGACATAGTATTTGGCCCCGAGGCCGGCGGCGACGACACGGCCGCGGCTTTCCGCTACATGCTCTGCCGCAGCAGCATACCCTCCTCCGAGGTTACCCGCCGCGTGTTTACGGCGCTATACGGCTCGGCCGACAATGTGCGGGCCGCCTTCGCGGCTCTCCCCGGCGCCTACGCCGCCGTGATAGGCCGGGTGCTCGACTGCGTGTATGTCAGCGGCGCCTATATCAAGGCATGTGTGTCGGGGCATCTCGAGAAATACCCGGTGCCGGTGTGGCCAGAGGGCACAGAGGAGTCATTTGTCAACGCCGATGCCGTGTCGCACGTGTTGCAGCGCGTGGCCGCCGGCACCCGCGACGACAGCTTTACCATCGACACCCGTATGATGGGCCTGCTCAGCGACGACCTCGGCCACGGCATCTACCGCGCGGAGCCGGTCACCGCGCTCGGCACCCTGCCCGGCGGCCTGCGCACCTACAGCACGGGCGAGCGTGCCCTGTCGCTGATGCAGACGATGAGACCCATCACCCGCAGCGGAGAGATAGACTACGACCGCTGCGGGGTGGTGCGCCCCGGCTCGCTGCGCACGGCCGCGGCCATGTTCAGCGTGCCCGAGCTCTTTACCGACAGCGCCGCCAAGACCATGCACGTGGCCGCCCTGCGCGCCATGCTGTCGCTTACCCGCGCCATCTATGGCGACACCGGCCTGCCCGTCGACGCCGCCTCGCTGCGGAGCCGGCTCTCGGGCGGAGCGGAGCTTGACCCCTGCATGATGGTGAGCATCGCCTGCCCGTGGGTCGAGCGCCTGCGCCCGTTTCAGTTTTACGGTATCACCGGCTCCGACATGCTTGGCCGCATGACCGCCGCTGTCGCAGCCGCGGCCGACGGCCGCAGCGACCGCTGGCTCGACGCCGGCCGTCTGGTAGCCGCCGCCTTCCGCAGCGGCGACAACTCAGGCCGTATGCTCATCGCGTCGGGCGCCTTCGATGCCGCCGTGTACGACGAAGCCAATGCGCCGCGCGTGAGTCCCGACGTGCAGCTCACCCGCGGCAACGTACTCACCGCCTACACCCTGCCCCTGCTGCGCGGCATGCTGATGGTGATGTCGTGGCTGGGGCTGCTCGAGGTGGCCGCCGACCCCGCGCGGCTCACGGCGGCACGACCGCTCGACGCCCTGCGCTACGTGAGACTCACGGCGCTGGGCCGATACGTGCTCGGCCTCGAGGCCGAGTACACCCCCGGCGCCGACCTCGCCGGCGAGGCAGCCGTGGCGCTCGACCCCGACCATCTGCTCGTCACCGTCAACAATCCCGGCGCGGGCGACATCGTCGCCGACATGTGTGGCCGCGAGGTGGCCCCCGGGGTATATGCCGTCGACAGCGCCGGATATATGCGCGGCGTCGACACCGCGGCCGATCTCGACGCCAAGACAGTCGCCCTGCTGGCCATGTGCCGCCTCGACGCGCTGCCCCCGCTGTGGGCCGGTTTTGTCGACGGCCTGCGCCGCCGCCTCGGCTCCGTAAGGGCCGCCGCGACAGACGACTGGCTCATGTACGACATCGACCCTGAGTGCACGGGCCTGGTGGCCGCCGTGCGCGACGACCCTGCCGTGCGCGCCATGGTGCGCCTGGTCGAGGGCAACTCGCTGCTGGTGCGCCGCGCCGACTTCACCAGCCTCGACGCCCTGCTGCGCTCGGCCGGATATGTATTGCCTGCAATTAAAAATCATACGATATAACCCATAAAGATATGTTCAGAACCAAGACCTGCGGCGAACTCCGCCTTAGCGATGTCGGCAGCCAAGTGACGCTGTCCGGCTGGGTGCAGCGCGTGCGCAAGATGGGAGGCATGGCCTTCCTCGACCTGCGCGACCGCTACGGCATCACACAGATAGTATTTGACAACTCATCCGACGCCGCCCTCACCGACGCCGCCAATCACCTCGGCCGCGAGTATGTGGTGCAGGTGACCGGCACCGTGGCCGAGCGTACCTCCAAAAATCCCCACCTGCCCACCGGCGACATCGAGATTATCGCCGGCGCCCTGCGGGTGCTCAATCCCAGCGAGGTACCTCCCTTTACCATCGAAGACGAGAGCGACGGCGGCGACGACCTGCGTATGCGCTACCGCTACCTCGACCTGCGCCGCAATCCCGTACGCCGCAATCTGGAGCTGCGCCACCGCATGACCATGGAGGTGCGCCGCTATCTCGACTCCAAGGGGTTCCTCGAGATCGAGACCCCGATGCTGGTGGGCTCGACACCCGAGGGCGCGCGCGACTTCGTAGTGCCCTCGCGCATGAACCCCGGCCAATTCTACGCCCTGCCCCAGTCGCCCCAGACCCTCAAGCAGCTGCTCATGGTGAGCGGTATCGACCGCTACTTCCAGATAGTGAAGTGCTTCCGCGACGAGGACCTGCGCGCCGACCGCCAGCCCGAGTTCACCCAGATCGACTGCGAGATGAGCTTTGTGGAGCAAGACGATATCATCGAGCTTTTTGAGGGCATGGCCAAGCACCTCTTCAAGGAAATCCGCGGCGTGGAGCTCACCGAGCCCTTCCTGCGCATGACCTGGGCCGACGCCATGAAGTACTACGGCTCCGACAAGCCCGACATGCGCTTCGACATGCGCTTCGTCGAGCTGATGGACATCCTCAAGGGCCACGGATTCAGCGTATTTGACAATGCTGAGTACATCGGCGGCATCTGCGCCAAAGGCGCCGCATCGTACACCCGCAAGCAGCTCGACGAGCTCACCGAGTATGTCAAGCGCCCCCAGATCGGCGCCAAGGGCATGGTATATGCCCGCGTGGGCGACGACGGTACCGTCAAGTCGAGCGTCGACAAATTCTACAGCCAGGACGTGCTCCGCGCCATGGCCGACGCTATGGGCGCCGCCCCCGGCGATCTCATCCTCATCCTCAGCGGCGACGACGCCATGCGCACCCGCCGCCAGCTCTGCGAGCTGCGCCTCGAGATGGGCCGCCGCCTCGGCCTGCGCGACAAAGACAAGTTTGCCTGCCTGTGGGTGGTCGACTTCCCAATGTTTGAGTGGAGCGACGAGGAGCAGCGCCTCATGGCCATGCACCACCCCTTCACCCATCCCAAAGACGAAGACATCCCCATGCTCGACACCGACCCCGCCGCAGTGCGCGCCGATGCATACGACATGGTCATCAACGGCGTCGAGGTGGGCGGCGGCTCCATCCGTATCCACGACAGCGAGCTGCAAGCCAAGATGTTTGAGATACTGGGCTTTACCCCCGAGAAGGCACAGGAGCAGTTTGGCTTCCTGATGAACGCCTTCAAGTACGGCGCGCCCCCTCACGGCGGCCTCGCCTACGGCCTCGACCGCTGGGTGTCGCTCTTCGCCGGCCTCGACAGCATCCGCGATTGCATCGCCTTCCCCAAAAACAACTCGGGCCGCGACGTGATGCTCGATGCCCCCGCCGAGCTTGACCCCCGCCAGCTCGACGAGCTCAACCTCCGCATCGACATCAAGGAATGACCACACGCGCCGACGTAATCGCCGCCGTAGCCGCATATGCACCCCCGCAGCTCCAGGAAAGCTGGGACAACTCGGGGGTGCAGCTCGGCCTCGGCCTCGACGCCCCCTGCACCGGCGTGCTGCTCTGTGTCGACGTCACCCCCGACGTAGTGGCCGAGGCACGCTCGCTGGGCTGCAACCTCATCGTGTCGCATCACCCGCTCATCTTCAAGGGCCTGCGCTCCATCACCGGAGCCACCCCCGTCGAGCGCGCCGTGGCCGACGCCCTGCGCGCCGACATCGCCGTGTACTCGGCCCATACCTCGCTCGACTCCGCTCCCGGCGGCATCTCCCACGAGATGGCCGCCATGCTCGGAGCGCGCGTCACAGCCGTGCTCGCCCCGCAGGCCGCCGACCCCTCGGCCGGCCTCGGAGTCGTCGCCGAGCTGGCCGCGCCCATGGCCGCCGACGACTTTGCCGCCCTGTGCGCCGCGACATTCGGCGCGCCCCACCTGCGCCGCTCCGCCGGCGCCGGGCGCCACGTGAGCCGCGTGGCCCTCTGCGGCGGCTCGGGCGGCGAGTTTATCGGGCGCGCCGAGGCAGCCGGAGCCGACGCATACGTCACCGGCGACATCCGATACCACGATTTTGTCGACCACGGACGCCGGCTCCTCCTCCTCGATGTCGGTCATTTTGAAAGCGAATCCTGCGCAAAGTCAATTTTTTATCGCGTTATTACCGAAAAAATTCCTAACTTTGCCGTGCATTACTCCAACCAGCATAATCCAGTCCAATATCTGTAATATATAAAAATGGCTGCCGAAAAGAAAACCGAACAAGTACAGACCGTAGAGTCGCGCCTCCGCTCCCTCTATCAGCTCCAGACCATCCTCTCGGAGATTGACCGCATCAAGACCATCCGCGGCGAGCTCCCCCTGGAGGTGAAAGACCTCGAGGACCAGATCGCCGGCCTGCATACCCGCATAGCCAATTACACCACCGAAATAGAAGGCCTCCAGCAGTCACTCGCCGCCGAGAAAGAAAAAATCGAGAAGTGCAACGCTCTGATCGCCCGCTACAACGAGCAGATCGACAACGTGCGCAACAACCGCGAGTACGACCTCCTGCACAAGGAAGTGGAGTTTCAGTCCCTCGAGATTGAGCTCGCCCAGAAGCACATCGGCGAGCACTCCCGCGCCATCGACAATCTCCGCGCCGACATCGACACCACCCGCGAGCGCCTCGCCGACATGGAGCACATCCTGGGCGAGAAGCGTGCCGAGCTCGACGAGATCGTCAACGAGACCCGCCAGGAAGAAGAGTCGCTGCGTATGCAGGCCAAGGAGCTCGAGCCCTCTATCGACGAGCGCACCCTGGCCGCCTTCAAGCGCATCCGCAAGAACGCCCGCAACGGCCTCGGCATCGTGTACGTGCAGCGCAACGCCTGCGGCGGCTGCTTCAACCGCATCCCGCCCCAGAAGCAGATGGAAATCCGCATGCACAAAAAAGTGATAGTCTGCGAGTACTGCGGCCGCATCATGATCGACCCCGTGCTGGCCGGCGTCGAGGACCCCGCGCCCCAGGCCTGACCTCCTCCATCCGCATCGCCCATACGTCGCGGCACAGCCATCACGGCTGTGCCGCGACGCGTATATAGACGAGGGCGTCGCCTGCCCGTCGCGGTCTTAATGATTGTTAAAAGGCGGGGGAAGTCGCGGCGATTGGCTAACTTTGTCGCTTGTAAACCTTTTCATGCATGAAGAAGTACAATCTGCTTAATGACATCCTCGGCTGGGCATGTTTTGTCGTGGCCGCCGTCACCTATCTCCTCACCCTGGAGCCGACTGCCAGCTTCTGGGACTGCCCGGAGTTTATCTCGCAGGGCGCCAAACTCGAAGTGGGTCACCCGCCGGGCAATCCTATCTTCATGCTCACCGCCCGCTTTTTCGTCACCATATTCGGCAACAATATCCAGCACGCCGCCATCGCCGTCAATACCATGTCGGCCCTGCTCAGCGCGGCCACCATATTGCTGCTCTTCTGGAGCGTGACCCATCTCAGCCGCCGCCTCGTCGTGCGCGACGACTCGGCTCCGTCGGCCTGGCAGATGGCGCTCATCTTCGGCGCGGGTATCTGCGGCGCCCTGGCTTACACGTGGAGCGACACATTCTGGTTTTCGGCTGTCGAGGGCGAGGTATACGCCTTCTCGTCGTTTTGCACGGCGCTGGTATTCTGGCTCATACTCAAGTGGGAAAACCGCGCCGACGCCCCTCACAGCGACCGCTATCTCATACTCATCGCATACGTGATCGGCGTGTCCATCGCCGTGCACCTGCTCAATCTGCTCTGTATCCCCGCCATCGTGCTGGTATTCTACTATCGCAAGTATCGCAATATCAACGCTAAGGGCTCGCTCATAGCCTTGGGCGTGTCGGTGGTGATAGTGGCCCTGATACTCTACGGCCTGGTGCCCGGCTTTGTCGAGACCGCGCAGCGCTTTGAGCTGCTTACGGTCAACGGCCTCGGCCTGCCGTACAACTCCGGCGTGCTCATCTACACCTGCCTGCTGGTGGCCTCGTTTATATGGGCCATCGTGGCGCTCAACCGGCAGCGCTCGCCGCGCGCCATCAAGTGGAGCTTCCTGGTGTCGATAGTGCTCTCGGGTATGCCCATGATAGGCCCGTGGTGGCTGGCCGCCCTGCTGGTGGCCGCGCTGGCCGTGTGGCTCTTCGGGGTGTGCAAGAAGGTGCCGGTGCGTATATTCAACGTAATCATCCTCAGTGTATTCCTTATCTTTGTGGGCTACTCGTCGTATGCGCTGCTGCTCATACGCTCCCATGCCAATCCGCCCATGAACCAGCAGGCGCCCGACAACGTCTTCACCCTGGCCTCTTACCTCAACCGCGAGCAGTATGGCCAGCGTCCGCTCTTCTACGGCGCCACCTTTGCCGAGGAGATCGTCACCGAGGAGTATCCCGAAGGCTCGGGCCAGTACTTTGCATACGTCGATGCCTACGGCCGCCCCGAGACACGCATCCTCGACGGTGTGCTGCGCGACGAGCAGGGCTCGCCGTACTCCGACCCCTCCACCGCATACGAGAAGGCCGTCAAGACCGACCCCTCGCAGCCCGACAAGTATATCGAGAAAAAAGGCAATCCCAACTATGCCGACATGCCCGACCTGAAGATGCTGCTGCCCCGCATCTACAGCAACGACCCCACTCATGTCGACGGCTACAAGGGATGGTCGCAATACTCCACTCCCGACATCGACGCCATACCCGCCGAGACCCGTGCCCGCTGGGCCGAGCAGGGCTATGCCCCGCTCTACGAGCTGGCGCCGTATCTCACCTCGCAGACATCCATCGCCACCCATCGCTCGCGCGCCGGGCGCGATGTGGAGTTTGCCTCGGTATGGAAGCCCGGCTTCGGCTCCAATCTGCGATACTTCTTCAACTACCAGTTTGCCCACATGTACTGGCGCTACTTCATGTGGAATTTCGCCGGCCGTCAGAACGACTTCCAGGGCAACGGCGAGCCTCACCTGGGCAACTGGATATCCGGCATCCCGGCCATCGACAACAAGCGCCTGGGCGACCAGAGCCTGCTGCCCGACGAGTTTGGCCGCGGCAACAAGGGTCACAACGTATTCTACATGCTCCCGCTGCTGCTGGGCATCATCGGTCTGCTGTGGCAGGCATTCTACGTCAAACCCGACGCTCCGCAGCGCGGCATAGAGCAATTCTGGGTGGTATTTTTCCTCTTCTTCATGACCGGCATGGCCATCGTGCTGTATCTCAACCAGACACCCGGCCAGCCCCGTGAGCGCGACTATGCCTTTGCCGGCTCTTTCTATGCCTTTGCCATATGGATAGGCATGGGAGTACCCGCCATCGGCATGATGCTCCGCTCGCTCTTCACCCCCAAGGCCAAGACCGCAGGCGCCGCCGCTCCCGCGCCCTCGCGCGGCGCCACAGCCGGCGCTGTCGCCGTGGCCTGCGCCATAGGCCTGGCCGTGCCCCTGCAGATGGTGTCGCAGACCTGGGACGACCACGACCGCTCGGGCCGCTACACCGCCCGCGACTTCGGCATGAATTACCTGTCGTCGGTCGACAAAGACGGCATCATATTCTGCAACGGCGACAACGATACCTTCCCCCTGTGGTATGCACAGGAGGTCGAGGGCTACCGCCGCGACGTGCGCGTGGTCAATCTGTCGTATCTCACCGCCGACTGGTATGCCGCCCAGCAGCGCATACCCTCCTATGAGGGGCGCCCGGTGCCGACATACGCCACACCGGCCGACTATGGCTACGACCGCCTCGCATACAGCTTCATCGTGCCCCGCTCCACCGAGCCGACCCCGGCCCGCGACGCGCTCGTGCAGATGTACCGCACTCCGCTGCAGGGCGACCTCCACGGCATCACCACCCCCAACCTCTACATGGCCGTCGACGACGCCGCTGCCGCCCGCCACTACGGCATCGATCCCGCCGACTCGGCCTCGATGGCGCTCATCGCCGACATCACCACCGACATCAGCCGCCTGGGCAAGCAGGGCATGAGCCTGAGCAACACCCTCACGCTCGACATCGTGGCCAACTCGGTCGACAGCGCCTTTGCCCGCCCCGTATACTTCGCCTCGACCGTGCCCTCGTCTTACCACATGGGCCTCACGCCCTTCACCTTCAATACCGGCATGGCATCGGAGGTGACACCCTTTGCCGGCGCCGGCGTATCGCCGCTGGTCGAGAAGGCATACCGCAACATCATGGGTGACTTCCGCTGGGGCGGCCTCGACGTCGAGCACCCCGAGCGCCTGTATCTCGACGAGACCGTGCGCCGCATGGTATCGTCGACCCGCTCGTCGATGTACCAGGTGGCCCGCGACCTCATCGCCACCGGCGACCGACCCGCCTCGGCCTGGGCCCGCGAGCACGCCGCCGCCACCGGCACCGAGGTGCCCGCGACACGCGCCGACATGGCCCGCCTGCTGCTCGACACCCTGCGCGACAAGCTGCCCGCCGCCGCCACTCCTTACGACGGTATGCTGGGCATCAACCTGGCCGAGTCGTACTACGACCTCTACCGTCTTGGCGGCCGCCGCGCCGACCTCGACACAGCCCGCGCCATCGTGCGCGCCGAGATACCCCGCTGGGCACAGCTCGTGCGCTACGCGCAGAGCCTCACCCCCGAGCGCCTCGCCCTGCTTGGCGGCGCCGAGCTCAACGGCCTGCAATACCTCTCGGCCGCCATCTCGCTGGCCAACCGTATCGACCTGCTCGCCGCCCTCGAGCGCGACGGCGCCGCCAACGTCGACCTCATCGCCCGCTGGGCGCCGCGCCCGTCGTTTGACTCCTCGCTGCGCATGGCTCCGCTCCTGTACGTGAGCGGCTACAGCGCCGACGAGCTCCGCGAGGCGGCCCCCGGCTTCAGCGGCCCGCAGCGCACCGCCATCGACGTGGCCATCGCCACCGCCGAGGCCCACGCCGCCGCCGGTATCCCCGCCATGGCCCTCACCGACAGCGTGACCGCCGCCTACGGCATCGACCCGCAGGCCTGGCTCTCGCTGCTGCGGTACTGACCCCCCCGGGCGCCTGCCGGTCGTCGTAGGGTCGCCACCTGTGGCGACCCTACATCGATTGTGCCGTGACCAACCGCGCCGCCGTCAATCGGCCGCCACAACCGTCCGCCGCAAATGCCGCGCCGTGACCATCCGCGCCGCCGTCGACCGGCCGCCGCCGTCGGGGCGTTATAAATCCTTAATGCGGCGGAAATGTCGCGGGGATTTAGTACCTTTGTATTTTACAACGCGAAACAATCATTATTACAAATATTATGAACATCAGACTCAAGCTATGCAGTCTGCTCGCGGCCGGAGTGGTGTCACTCTTGACCCCCCCTATAAGCCGGGCTGAACTGCTTGTGAATGAAAACTTTGAGTACAATCTCGGCAACCTGAAAGGCCAAGGCTCCTGGCTTGCCTATGGCTCCAATGCCGCTCAGACCGTCGACGTGGTCGATGGCGCCCTCTCTTTCCCCGGCTATCAGGATGAGGCCGTGGGCAAGGCTGCCAAGCTGACACCGATTGCTTCGGGCAACGACGTGTTTGTACCCTTTGGCCTTCGCCATACAGAAGGTACAATCTATGCCTCGATGCTGGTCAATGTCACAGAGACTGCGGCCACATCCAGTAATGTCGGATATACGCTTTGCTTTGTGGGCGGAAGCAAGAATGGTATCAAAGATGGCGGTACAGGCAATGAGTACTGCAAAGTCATGATAATAAAGGGAGACTCCGGTGATACGTACAAAATCGGTATCTCCCGCGCCCAGGCTACCCCTGAGGTGACAAGCGCAAGCCTTAAATTCAATGAGCCGGTGCTTCTTGTGGTCGCATATGAGATTGTGGAGGGTACTACCAACGACAAGGTGTACGCCTGGATAAATCCCGCAACCAATCTTAACAACGCGCCCGCCGCCACTATCTCAAACGTCGGCAGTTCATCCAACTCAGGCGACGTGAATGTGGCGTATGGTCTGGAAGGCTTTGAGCTGCGTCAGGGTGCTACGGCCACTAAAGTAGGTGCCGGCCTGACCGTCGACGCGCTGCGTATCTCGCAGACCTGGGCCGACCTCTTCCCCGGCGGTGGCAGCGAGGAGCCGGTCGACAAGCCCGCCATCAGCGTAAGCTCGACCGGCGTCGACTTCGGTACCATGTACCAGGGAACCACTGTCACCAAGACCATCAATGTCAAAGGCTCCAAGCTCACCGGCAATATCGCTCTGGCAAGCTCGTCGAGCGCCGTGACCGTAAGCCCCGCGCAGGTCAATCTTACCGACGCACTCTCTGATGCAGGCGCCGAGGTCACCCTCACCTACAAGGCCGGCGCGGCCAATCTCGCCGCCGAGCTTACCCTCACCAGCGAGGGCGCCGACGAGGTGAAAGTCGCTCTGACTTCGACCGTGGTGCCCGTGGCCGAGATGAACAATATTGCCATGCTCAACACCGTTAAAAACGAGACCTTCGACCTCATCCGTTACACCGGCTCGATGGCCAAGGTATCGTATGTCGATGCCGCTCAGAAAATCGTGTATGTACAGGATATGATGGGCGCCACCCGCCTCGACTACTCGATGTTCGACGCAGCTCCTTACGCTGCCGGCGATAAAATCAAGAATTTCATCGTATACCGCGCCGACAACTTCGGCCCGCAGTTTACCATCGTCGACCCCGGCACTGTCACCTCGCAGGGCAATACCGTGGCCCCCACCGACGCCACCTTTGCCGACATCGCCTCCGACTACGAGAGCTATGCTTACAAGCTCGTGACCGTGACCGACGTCACCGTCACCGAGACCGGCAAGACCTGGGGCACCGGCGCAGCGGCCTCGCAGACCGTCAACGGCAAGGTGACCACCGGCCGTGTGCGCACATTTGCCGGTACCGACATCGCCGCAGCTGAGATTCCCGGCTTCATCACCTCGATGACCGGCATCCTCACCTCGGCCTCGAATGTCATACTCACTGCCCGCAGCTCGGCCGACATCGTATCGGAAGAAGCCAAGCTCGAGGTGTCGCACGAGCTCAAGATTGATGCCGCTCAGTATCAGAAAATCAATCAGAAGGTCGACTACGCCGTGTTTACCGTAAAGGCCACCGCCCTCACCAAGCCCGTAAGCCTGTGGATCGGCGGCAAAAACTCGGCCATGTTCAGCCTCAGCCGCGAGGAAATCCCCGCCGGCACCGGCCTGTACCAGGTGACCGTATACTACACCCCGACCGCCACCGGCGTCCACGAGGCCCGCATCAACTTTGATGCCACTCCCACCGAGCTCAGCGTCGGCTACAGCCTCAGAGCCAAGGCATACGACCCCGCCAATCCTCCCATGCTCACTGTCAATACCGCCGGCCTCACCGACTTCACCGCCATCCCCGGCGGCAGCCAGGAGCAGACCGTGAGCTACACCGTTGCCAACGGCCTCGAGTACGGCACCATCAAGGTGGGCGACGGCTCGGGCTTCCTGCTCGGCACCTCGTCGATAATGAAGGAGGGCACATACGACCTCAAGATCACCTTCCGTCCCCAGGCCGAGGGCGACTATACCCAGACCATCACCCTGTCGACCCCCATGGCCGAGGATGTGACATTCACCGTCAAGGGCAAGTGTGCCGGCACCGTGCCCCCCGAGCAGACCGAGGGCGACGAGCTCGCTTTCGACGGCCCCGCCCTGAAGCAGTACTCCACCGACTTCAGCTCGGCTACCGCCGACAACAAGCCCCTCAAGCTCGAGGGCTGGAAAAATGTGGCCTATGAGGGTACCCGCGCGTGGTGGTCGACCACCATCGACGGCAACCAGGCCGCCAAGGTAGTCGCATACGACAGCAAGGCTGCCGAGAGCACTCCCTGCACCATGATGCTCATGTCGCCCCGCCTCGACTTCACCGATGCCACCGAGCGTCTGCTCTGCTTCAACGTGATGGGCCGCATGATGACCGAGGGCATGGCCGACCGCTTCATGGTGGGTCTCATCGACGCCAAGGCTGCCGATGCCGATCCCTCCAACGTAAAGGTTGAGGGTATCGAAGGCCTGGGCCTGCCCTGCACTGCCGAGGAAAATGACACCTGGGCCCGCTACGTGCTCGACTGCCACAAGTGGGATATGCCCGAGGAGTTTTACATCGCCTTCGTGTTCAGCTCGCAGCGCGGCAAGGACAGCTCGGTACAGTACTTCATCGACGACTTCTCCTGGGGCCGCACCGACATGCCCTTTATCCGCTCCAGCCACCAGATGCTCGAGCACTACGCCTCGGCCGGCGCCTCCACCACCGAGACCATCTCCATCGAGGGCCGCAACCTCAAGGAGCCTATCAAGCTGAGCCTCGCCGGCAGCGACGCCGGATGCTTTGCCCTGTCGACCACCTCGCTTCCCGTCGAGGGCGGTACCTTCACCCTCGACTTCAACTCGGCCGAGCAGCGTGAGCACACCGCCATCGTGACCCTGCTCTCGGGCAGCGACGCCCGCGCCGACATCATGGTGGTGGCCAACACCGATCCCGCCGGCATCGGCTCCATCACCGTCGACGGCGCTGACTGGGGCGACCGTGTGAGCGTCTACGACCTGGAGGGCCGCACCCTCATGGCCGACGCCCCCGTGGCCGACGCTCTCGAGATGATGCGCGCCGCTGCAGGCCGCCTCTTCATCGTGCGCGCCGCCGACGGCACCGCATACAAGTACATCGCCAAGTAATCCCCGCGGCGATATCCGCGATACGCGACCGCCACACCCGCCGGGTGTGGCGGTCGCCCGCTTTCTGCCGCCCCGGTACAGTCCGCGCCGCCACGATAATCCGCGCAAATAGTGTGCCCCCCCACGTAATAGTCCGCGCGTAATAGTCCGCGCAGATGTGCGCCCCCGATAGTCCGCGCAAATAGTGTGCCCCCCCCCACGCAATAGTCAGCGCGTAATAGTCCGCGCAGATGTGCGCCCCCGATAGTCCGCGCAGGTTTGTAACCTGCGCGATACCGGGGTATTTCACCTCGATGATTTGACTTTGTAAGTCAAATCATCGCTTCGGCTACGGCACCATCCTCCGCAGTCTTGCCCGGCCCGCCGCGTGATTGGTTGCATGTCAAAGCGGCGTTTTGACTTACAAAGTCAAAACGCCGAGGTGGAATACCTTAGTATAGCGCAGGTTACAAACCTGCGCTGACTATGTAGCCTATGTGGACTATGTAGACTATGTAGACTATGTGTCCGGCACGGCTATAGCCGACTGTCTGA
>CAJUOC010000027.1 GCA_910587925.1 uncultured Muribaculaceae bacterium | reverse complement strand
TAGCACGCCACCCTCTCACGGTGGAGACCAGGGTTCGATTCCCTGATTCGCTACAGAAAATCCCGGACTTCCCACGAAGCCCGGGATTTTTTTGTATAGGGCAGCAGACATTCGCCGTGAACCATTGCCGCTCCGCGCGCGTTTGACTATCGGCCATCCATCACACACACCCAACCTTCTGCGAAATGTCGAGAACCCATATAACACGCCTTCATTGGAAACTTTTCTTCCCGCTGGTGGGATTGCTGTGGCTTGTCATAGGCATCACCATCCCCTACTTTGTGACCCACGAGCGCCAGCGTCTCAGCTACAATCTCGGCAACAGACTCTCCAACGTCAACAGTACCGTGATCGACGCTTACGTCCAGGGCGCCGACCTGCAGAAGACCGTCGACTTCATCAAACTCTTTACCAACCAGACCACCCTCGACCCTCTCCGCCTCACCGTGTACGACAGCAGCGGCAAGGTGATTGCCGACAACCGCGAGCCCACCATCGTGGTATTTGACAGCGCCGGCCATATACTCCCGGCATTTGCAGGCGCCTGGGACCGCCGCGACAAGGCGTATCTCCACGACATGACACTGGGCGGAAAGAAGTTTATGGTAAGCTCGGCGACCAGCCGCGACGGAGCCATACACACCTTCGCCGCCCTGCCATACGAGGGCGAGGTCGTGGAGTTTCTGAGCATCGACTCGATGGTGTGGGTCGTGGTGGTGGCGCTGGGGCTGCTGGCATTTGTGCTGGCATACTTCAGCTCTCGCGCCATATGCCGCAACGTATACGCGCTGCGCGACTTCGCCGAGATGATCTCGTCAAACAATCTTCCCGACGACATCGAGACCTGGCGCTTCTCCAAAGACGAGCTCGGCGAGGTATCTAAGCGGCTGCTCCTGCTGTACCGGGAGAAAATCAGAGCCGAGCACGAGAAGATACTCCACGAGCGCCAGATCGGCATCAACGTGAGCCACGAGCTCAACACCCCGGTGGCGATTATCAAGGGCTATCTCGACACGATACTGATGGACAAGGACATACCCGAGGAGCAGCGCCGGCTTTTCCTCACCCGCGCCCGCGACAATACCGACCGCCTCGCCGAGCTTATCGACGACCTCAACACCGTGATGCGCCTCCAGGAAAACAAGACTCCTGTGAGCCGGCGCGCCATCGACTTCCGCGACCTGGCCGCACGCGTAGCCGACGACGTGCGCCACAATCACATGGCCGGCGATATGACGCTCGACATCGACATCCCGGCCGGATGTATCGTCGCGGGCAACGAGACCCTGCTCACCGGCGCCCTGCTCAATCTTGTCAAGAATGCCGCCATGCACTCCCACGGCTCCCGCATATCGATACGCCTCATCGGGCGCGAGAGCGGCCGGCTCATATTCTCATTCTCCGACGACGGCACAGGCGTCGACGACGAGCATATCGACCGCCTCTTTGACCTCTTCTACCGCGTCGACGGCGGACGCGCCCGCAAAAACGGCGGTGCGGGGCTCGGCCTCCCCATGGTCAAGCGCATATTCAAGGCTCTCGACGGCGACATCGCCGCCGGCCGCGCGCCATCGGGCGGCCTCGAGCTGATATTCAGCCTACCCGAGGCTCCGCGCGGGTAATAACCTTTCAGCGACGGCGGAAAAAAGGATTGCCGCGCAGCTCGTCGGCGATGGTGGTGGCGGGGCCGTGACCCGGGAGCACCAGCGTGATAGTCCGCGCAGGTTACAAACTATTACTGGTCGAAAGACGCCAAATAGCTAAATATTACAAAGATACGCTGACTAGTTCGCCGGGTTGGCCTTGGAGCCGTGGGCAGGAGGTGTTGCAAAACTTCCTTGCATCGCTGGCGCCGGAAAGCGCGGAGCGCTGACCCTTATGAGTAACACGGGGTGAAGCGCAGCGTAACCCCGTGCAACAACACGCCACTCCGGTAAGTGAAAGGTCGTTAGACCTGACCCTTATCCCACTGTGCTTCATTAAGGGTCAGCGCTCCGCGCTTTTATTTAACTATTTGGCGTCTTTCGACCAGTAATAGTTACAAACCTGCGCGGACTATAGGACTATAAAAGTCTGCAACCTGCACAGAATATAGATGGATGCCGTCATGCAGATGTCGCTGATGTAGAGCCGCAAAGCGGCTCTCACTTGATGTTAGCCGACGGATTTATCCGTCGGATGACGGCGGAAAAAGGGATTGCCGCGCAGCTCGTCGGCGATGGTGGTGGCGGGGCCGTGGCCCGGAAGCACCAGCGTGTCGCCCGGCAGGCTCAGCAGCCGGGCGCCGATGGCATCAACCAGAGTGCGAGCATCGCCGCCCGGCAGGTCGGTACGGCCGATGGAGCCTTGGAAGAGTGAGTCGCCCGAGAGCACAAACTTGCCCTCGCGGCTGTACAGGGCGATACCGCCGGGGCTGTGACCCGGCACATGGAGCACCTGCAGCTGCTCGTCGCCCAGACGGATGATGTCGCCGTCGGCCAGCGGAGAGTCTATCTCCAGAGAGTCGTCGCAGCGGTCGAGCATACCGAAGCGGCGCGCCTGCTCGCCGACGGTGGCCGCCAGCGCGGCGTCGGCCGCATGGGCGCGCAGCGGCACACCGTAGCGGCGGCGCACGTAGTCGACGCCGAAACTGTGGTCGAGGTGCATGTGGGTATTTACCACCGCCGTCACTTTAAGTCCCTTGGCGGCGATATACTCGTCGAGACGGCGCTCCTCAGCCGCAGAGGTCATGCCGGGGTCGACGACGATTGCCTCGCGGGAGACCTCGTCGCTCACCACATAGGTCGACTCGCCGAAGGGGTTGAATACAAATTGCTTGATGTCGAGCATAGGTCAGGCCTTGACAGGTACGTATATGAGTTTCTTGGTATCAAAAGCCGGCTCGGGCAGCAGCTCGGCCAGGTCGTAGTCGGTCACCGGCCGGCGCACGGCGGCAATCTCCTCGGCCAGGTCGCCGCCCTTGAGGCACACTATGCCGGGGGCATAGCGGTTTTTCGCTCCGGCGCGGCCCACATTGCGCGCGGAGATGCGCACCAGGTCGGCCAGCGGCATCACGGCGCGGCTCACCACATAGTCGTAGCGCTCGTGGCACTCGCCGGCGTCGCCGTGCTGGATGGTCACATTCTGCAGCCCGATGCGGCGGGCGATATCCTCGGCCACGCGCAGCTTCTTGGCCACACGGTCGATGAGATGGAAGTGAGCCTGCGGATACATGATAGCCAGCGGGATACCGGGAAAACCGCCGCCGGTGCCGAGGTCGAGCACACGCGTGCCCGGCGCCAGCTCGCCCCAAAAGCGGGCGATAGCCAGCGAGTGCAACACATGGTTGGGCTCAAGATTGTCGATATCGCGGCGCGAGATTACGTTGATTTTGGCATTCCACTCCGGATACAGCTCAGCCAGAGCGTCGTACTGCTCACGCTGGGTCTGCGTCAGGCCGGGAAAATATTTATTTACGAGTTCCATACGGCAAAAGTACGCTTATTTCTGCAAATAAATGCTATCTTTGCCCAAACACTACCTAAGACGAAAATGAAACTTGGACAATATAACGAGCTGCGCGTCACCCGCGACAGCGACTACGGCCTCTATCTGGCCGACACCGAGGGCAACGAAGTGCTGCTGCCGCGCCGCTACGTGAGCGACGACATGCAGCCCGGCAGCGAGTTGCGCGTGTTTGTATACCGCGACTCCGAAGACCGCCCCGTGGCCACCACCGAGATACCGTATGCCACCGTGGGGCAGTTTGCCTTCCTGGAGGTGAGCGACGTCAACTCCACCGGCGCCTTTCTCGACTGGGGGCTCACGGGCAAGCAGCTGCTGGTGCCCTTCAGCGAGCAGCGCGTGCGCATGGCCCGCGGCGGCATCTACCCCGTGTATATCTACCTCGACCACGCCACCGGCCGGGTGGTTGCCTCGGGCAAGCTCGACCGCTTTACGGGCAATGTGCCGCCCGCATACCGCGCCCGCCAGCGCGTGGAGTGCCTCGTGCTGGAGCACACGCCCATCGGATACCGCACCATCGTCGACAACCTCCACCGCGGCATGATATACTCCAGCGAGACCTACACTCCGCTGGAGGTGGGGCAGACAGTCACCGCCTACGTCAAGCACGTGCGCCCCGACGGCAAGATCGACCTCACCCTGGCCGGCCCGCAGGCCGACCGCACCGCCGCCCTGGCCGCCCGCATAGCCGAGGCCGCCCGCGCCGCCGGAGGCCGCCTCGCCCTGGGCGACGCATCCTCGCCCGAGGAGATACGCCTCGCCTTCAGCTGTAGCAAAAAAGACTTCAAGCGCGCCCTGGGCCACCTGTACAAAGAGGGCACCGCCACCCTCGGCCCCGACTCGGTGACTCTTACGCGGTGAGACGCGGGCTTGCACGATACCGATTTTTTGAGTAATTTTGCCAAAAACAAGTGCACATGTCACGTATCAGATTCATAGCGCCTGCCGCCGCGCTCATCCTGGCGGCATCCTCAGCCATGGCAGCAGAAACACCTGATTTCGACTATACCGTCGACCGCTTTGCCGACATCGAGGTACTGCGCTACCGCGTACCCGACTTTGAAAACCTGTCGCTCGACCAGAAGCGGCTCGTGTACTATCTGACCGAGGCCGCCCAGTGGGGCCGCGACATACTCTGGGACCAGAATTACCGCTACAACCTGCCCCTGCGCCGTATGCTCGAGGCTGTGTATACGGGATACAAGGGCGACCGCTCCGACGAGCAGTTCCGCGCCCTGGAGACATATCTGAAGCAAGTATGGTTTGCCAACGGTATCCATCACCACTACTCGATGGACAAGTTTGCGCCCGCCTTCAGCCGCGAGTGGCTTCAGGCGCAGGTGGCCGCCCTGCCCGCCGGCGACTGGACTCCGGTACAGGCCGAGATAATGGCCGCCATCTTCGACCCCGCCGTGGCACCCAAGCGCGTCAACCAGGCCGATGGCCAGGACCTCATCCTCACCAGCGCCAACAATATGTATGAGGGCGTCACCCAGGCCGAGGTCGAGGCATACTACGCCGCCCGCAAGGACACCACCGACCTCACCCCGGTGTCGCACGGTCTCAACACCCGCGTGGTCAAGGGCGCCGACGGCCGAGTGCACGAGCAGATATACAAGCTCGGCGGCCGCTACTCCGATGCCATCGCACACATCGTCGACAATCTCACCAAGGCCATGGCCTATGCCGAGAACGATGCCCAGCGCATGGTCATCGCCCGCCTCATCGACTTCTACACCACCGGCGACCTCAAGACATTTGACGACTACTCCATCCGCTGGGCCGAGGATACCGCCTCGCAGGTCGACTTTATCAACGGCTTCATCGAGAGCTACGGCGACCCCCTGGGCATGACCGGCTCGTGGGAGTCCATCGTCAACTTCAAGAATATCCCCGCCAGCGCCCGCACCGAGACCCTCTCGGCCAACGCGCAGTGGTTTGAAGACCACTCGCCCGTCGACCCGCGCTTCCGCAAGCCCGAGGTAAAGGGAGTGTCGGCCAAGGTAATCACCGCCGCCATCCTCGCCGGCGACGCATACCCCGCCACCCCCATCGGCATCAACCTGCCCAACGCCAACTGGATACGCGCCGCCCACGGCTCCAAGTCGGTGACCCTGGAGAATATCACCCAGGCCTACGACGAGGCATCGCACGGCAACGGCTTCAACGAGGAATTTGTCATCGACGCCCCCACCCGCGAGCTGCTCGACAAGTACCTCTTCATCACCGACAATCTCCACACCGACCTCCACGAGTGTCTCGGCCACGGCTCGGGCCGCCTGATGCCCGGCGTCGACCCCGACGCACTCAAGGCCCACGGCTCGTCGATCGAGGAGGCCCGCGCCGACCTCTTTGCCCTCTACTACCTGGCCGACCCCAAACTCATCGAGCTGGGTCTGCTCGACAATCCCGACGCATACAAGGCCGAGTATTACAAGTATATCCTCAACGGTCTGATGACCCAGCTCATGCGCATCGAGCCCGGCAAGGATATCGAGGAGGCCCACATGCGCAACCGCCAGCTCATCGCCGCCTGGGCATATGAGCACGGCAAGAAAGACAAAGTCATCGAGCTGGTAAAGCGCGGCGGCAAGACATACGTCAAAATCAACGACTACCGCAAGCTGCGCGACCTCTTCGGGCAGCTGCTCGCCGAGATACAGCGCGTGCGCTCCGAGGGCGACTACGAAGCCGGCGCCGCTCTCATCGAGAAGTATGCCGTGAAAGTCGACCCCAAGCTCCACCGCGAGGTGCTCAGCCGATACGCACATCTCGACATCGCGCCCTACAAGGGCTTTGTCAACCCCGTGTACCGCGCCGTGACCGACGACAACGGCATCATCACCGACGTGACCATCGACTACTCCGAGGACTACATCCCGCAGATGCTGCGCCTCGGCCGCGACTATTCCGGTCTGAAATGATGATTACCATCGACCCGTATACACCGCAAAAGCGTCCCGACTGGGACGCTTTTGTGGCATCGTCGCGCAATGCCACATTTCTGCATCTGCGCCCGTATATGGACTATCACGCCGACCGCTTTGCCGACGCATCGCTCATCGCCCGCGACACCCGCGGCCGCATCATCGCCCTGCTGCCGGCATGTCGCCGCGGCGCGACTCTGTCGTCGCACGCGGGCCTCACCTACGGCGGATGGCTGCTCGGGCCCGAGCGGGTCGACATCAACACCATGATGGAGCTGTGGGAGGTCATGCGCGGCCACCTGGCCGACGCCGGCGTCACGGAGCTGATATACAAGCCCGTGCCCCACATCTACCACAAATATCCCGCCGAGGAAGACCTCTACGCACTGTGGCGCGCCGGCGCCCGGCTCAGCGCACGCCAGGTATCGTCGGTGATCGACCTCACCTGCCCCCTGCCCCCGCGCAAAGACCAGCGCCACAAGCTCGCCCTGGCCTCACGCGCAGGGCTGCGTATCGGCCCGAGCGACCGCTGGGCCGACTTCTGGCACATCCTCGAGGGTGTGCTCGCCGGGCGCCACGGCACCCGCCCGGTGCACTCGCTCGACGAGATTCTACGCCTCCACGCCGCCCTGCCCGACCGCATCAGCCTCTGGGGCGCAGAGAGTCCCGACGGGCGGCTCGTGGCCGGCACGGTGCTGTATCTGACCGACACCGTCGTTCACTCACAGTACATCGCATCGGGCGACGAAGGCCGCGCCGCCGGCGCCGTCGGCGCCCTGTACGCAGCCATCGCCGACCGCTACTCGGCCGGCGGCCGCCACCGATGGCTCGACTTCGGCACTTCATGCGAAGACAGCGGCCGCGTGCTCAACGCCGGCCTGGCCGAGCAGAAGGCATCATTCGGCGCCCGCGCCACCGTATACGACACATACACATTGTCTATCTGACCTCCATACCATCTCCCCCGCGACCATGAAACATATCCTGACATTCATAGCCGTACTCATCCTGCTCACGGGCCACTCGGGCCTGCACGCACAGACCCACGCCGACCTGCGATTCAAGCACATAGGTATCGACCGCGGCCTGTCACACACCACCGTATCGTCGATAGTGCAAGACTCCACGGGCTACATATGGGCTGCCACGCCCGACGGCCTCAACCGATACGACGGCTACGGATTCCGCGTGTACCGCCACGCGGCCGACGACTCCACCTCGCTCGGCGCCAACGTGATGCGCCTGGTCAAGACCGACACCCGCGGCCGCCTGTGGGCTGCCGGCGGACGCACGCTATCGCTCTACGACGCATCGCGCGACCGATTTGTCAACTACCGCCTGCCCGACTCCCCCACCCCCGACATCACCGACCTGCTGCCCCTGCCCGACGGCCGGCTGCTGGCGGCCACTCTCGACGCCCTCTATACATTTGATCCCGCCGAGGGCACATTTACCGCCGTGGCACCGACCGACGGCGGCGTAAAAGACATCAACGCCCTCGAGCGCGACGGCTCGACCATATATATCGGTACCCGCAACGGCCGCCTCACCACCATCAGCTCCGGCGCCCGGGCGCGCACCATCGAGCTGCCGGGCGCGCCCGTCGTGGTGGCCCTGCTCGCCGACGGCCCCTCGCGGCTGCTCATAGCCACCGAAGGCTCGGGACTGATGAGCTATGACAAGACCACCGGCCGCGTCACCACCTACCGCGCCGCCGGCACCCCCGGCCTGGGCAACGACTATGTGCGCTCGCTGGCCCACGACAGCCGCGGCCGAGTATGGGTAGGCACATTTACCGGCCTGTCGATATTCGACCCCGCCGACGGCACATTCACCCTCTACGACCCCAAGCCCGAGGGCCTCGAGAGCCTGTCGCACACCTCGGTGCGCTGCATCTACGCCGACCGCCAGGGCGGCATGTGGCTGGGCACATTCTTCGGCGGTCTCAATTACTACCATCCGCTCAAAAACCAGTTTGGCACCCTGCGCCAGTCGCTGCTGCACCCCTCGCTCAACGACAATGTCATCAGCGCCATGGCCGAGGATACCGACGGCACCCTGTGGATAGGCACCAACAATGGCGGCCTCAACCGCTACAACCCCGCCACAGGCACATTTGCCCACTACACCAAATCAGACGGTCTTGGCTCCAACGACGTGAAAGCCGTATACATCGACCCCGACAGCCGACATATATACATCGGCGCCCATCTGGGCGGCCTATCTGTGCTCGACAAGACATCGGGAACTCTGAGCCGCACCGCCCCCGGCGTCAAAAACGTATTTGGCATCACCCCCTCGCGCCGCCCCGGACATCTCTGGCTCGCCACCCTCGACGACATGCGCCTGCTCGACAAGGCCACCGGCACCACCACCGCCGGCCCGGCCACCGGGCTCAAACACATCACCGGCTTTTACCGCGACGCCGATGCGCGCCTGTGGGTATACGGCGAGGACGGCCTGCGCGTATATACCGAAGACGCCTCGGGACGCCTCACGCCCGCCACCGGCACCGACACCCTGCCCTGCCGCGACACCTGGGTATACGACGTATACCAGACCCGCACCGGGCAATACATATACGTGGCCACGGCCGACGGTCTGTGGCGATACACCCCTGCCGACGGTACCACCCTGCACATCACCACCGACGAGGGTCTGCCCAACGACATCGTATACGGCCTGCTCGAAGACGACGGCGGCAATCTCTGGGCCAGCACCAACTCGGGCCTGGCCCGCTACTCGCCCGCCGACGGGAGCCTGCGCGCATACTCGGCGCGCGACGGCCTGCAGAGCAATCAGTTTATGCCCAAGAGCTTCCTGCGGGCCTCGTCGGGGCGCATGTACTTCGGCGGCATCAACGGCCTGTCGTACTTCGACCCCTCGGCCCTGGAGTCAAACCCCTACAGCCCGGCGCCCGTCATCACAGGCCTGCGACTCTTCAACCGCCCCGTCACACCGGGCGACGATACCGGCCTGCTCGACCGCTCGATATCGGAAGTTGAAAAAATCAGCTTCGGTGTCGACCAGACCGTATTTACCATCGACTTCACCGTATGCAACTATGTCGCCGGCGAGCACAATACCTTTGCCTACATGCTCGAGGGCCTCGACAAAGACTGGTATACCACCGACGGTCCCGGCTCGGTGACATACTCCAATCTGCCGCCGGGCAACTACCGCTTCCTGCTGCGCGCCGCCAACAACGACGGCGTGTGGTGCTCCACCGTCACCGGCCTGGACATCTCCATCGCCCGGGTATGGTACAAGCGCTGGTGGGCGGTGACACTCTTTGTGCTGCTCGCCCTGGGCATGGCCGCCGCCTGCATATGGTACTTCTGGCGCAAGCGGGCCATCGAAGACCAGCTGCGCATGGAGCGACATGAGCGCCGGCGCCAGCGCGAGCTCAATGAGATGAAGGTGCGCTTTTTCATCAACATGTCGCATGAGCTGCGCACTCCGCTCACTCTCATACAGCTGCCCATCGAGGAGCTGCTCGCCCGCGCGGCCGACCCCAAGACCGTGCAGAAGCTCACCACCGTCAAAAACAATGCCAACCGCATACTCCACATCGTAAACCAGCTGCTCGACTACCGCCGCGCCGAGATGGGCATGTTCAAGCTCCAGGTGATGCCCACCTCCATCAACGAGCTGGCGCGCAAAGTATTTGCCAACTACGAGTACCAGGCCCAGCGTCGCGGCGTGACATACACGCTGGAGAGCGACGTTCCCGACTCGCCTCAGCTATGCGACCCGCAGTATCTCGAGCTGATATTCAACAATCTGCTCTCCAACGCCTTCAAGTACACCCCGCGCGGACAGTCGATAGCCATGCGGCTCCACCTCGCGGGCCAGGGCGGCGCCCGCAGCCTGTGTGTGACCGTCGCCGATACCGGCTGCGGCATACCGGCCGACAAACTGCCCGAGATATTCACCCGATTCTACAAGGTACACGACCATGCCGCCGGCAGCGGCATCGGCCTGTCGCTGGTCAAGCGCCTCGTCGAGCTGCACCACGGCACCATCGGCGTCACCAGCGAGCTGGGCGCCGGCACGGTATTCACCGTCGAGATACCCGTCGACGAGGCTGCGTACAGCCGCGAGGAGCTGGCGCCCGCCACCCCCGGCCCCGAGCTGCCCGGCGCCCCGGTGAGCCTTCCCGCCGAAGACTATTTCGACGACTTCACCGACATACCCTCGGCGGGCGATACCGACGACTCCGCCACCGGCCGACGCACCATCCTGGTGGCCGACGACAATCCCGAGATACTCAAGTACATCTGCGAGGCCCTTGGCTCCGACTACAATGTGGTGCCCGCCGCCGACGGTGCCAAGGCCATACAGATACTGTCGCAGCAGAGCGTCGACCTCATCGTCACCGACGTAATGATGCCCGACATCGACGGCGTGCAGCTCTGCCGCACCGTCAAGCGCAACCTGCGCACATCACACATCCCCGTGATAATACTCTCTGCCAAGAGCGACACCGCCGACCAGCTCGACGGACTCAAGGTGGGCGCCGACGACTATATCGGCAAGCCATTCTCGATGCCGGTGCTCTCGGCCAAGATACGCAACCTGCTGCGCACCCGCGACCAGGCAGTGCGTCACTTCAACGATACGGCCGACATCGAGCCGGAAAAGGTGGCGCTCAACCCCCTCGACGAGGCATTTCTCAAAAAGGCCATGACTGTGATGGAGGAGCACCTCGACGACTCGCAATTCTCGACCGACGCCTTTGCCCGCGAGATGTGCATGAGCCGCAGCAATCTCCATCTGAAGATGAAGGCGCTCACGGGCGAGTCGACCAACGAGTTTATACGCCGCTTCCGCCTGCGCCACGCCCTCGACCTGCTCAAGAGCGGGCGCTACACGGTGTCGGAAGTGAGCGCCATGGTGGGCTACGGCACCCCGTCGTACTTTGCCACTTCGTTTAAGAAATTCTTCGGCTCACTGCCGTCGGATTACGTCAAAAAGGACTGAATCAGCGCAGATTGCACAAATTCTAAATCATTTTAGACAAAAACACAACCGCCCCGGGGCTTTTCGGCATTAGTTAGCACAATGCCAAAAGGTCGCCCGGGGCGGCTGTCGTACCTTTGCTATCGTCAAAAATTTATCAATCGAAACCCTGCATACCATGAATAAGCTCCTCCTGACAGCTCTCACCATCGCGGCCCTCGCTCCCGCAGCACGCGCCGCCAGCGTGGCCGGCGACGGCGACTGGATCTCGCGCGCAGCCGCCACGGCAGCCCGCCAGCTCGCTCTCCAGGCCGACGAGGTGCCCGCCCCGGGCGTGTTTCCCCGCAACCTCAATACCGACTTCTCGATACCCGACCTCGAGTGGCATCTCGAGATACCTTGCTCGGAATTCAAGCCCGAGTGTGACCTGCGCGAGCATCCCGGCAAAGACAATTATATGAAGGTGCGCTATGTGAAGCCCCGCGACTGGACGAGCGGATTCTTCCCCGGCTCGCTCTGGCTCGCATACGAGCTCACCGGCGACAAGGCCCTCAAGGAACAGGCCGCCAAGTATACCAACATGCTCCTGCCCGTAAGCTACATGACCGACACCCACGACCTGGGCTTCATGGTCAACTGCCCCTACGGCAACGCCCAGCGCCTCTCCCCCAACGACTCCATCAAGGAGGTGATCGTGCGCACCGCCGACAATCTCATCGGCCGCTTCGACCCCAAGGTCGGCGCAATCCGCTCGTGGGACTTCGGCCCCTGGAACTATCCCGTCATCATTGACAACATGATGAATCTCCAGCTGCTCTTTAACGCATCGCGCATCACCGGCGACAAGAAATATACCGACATCGCCGTGCGCCACGCCCTCAAGACCATCGACCACCACTTCCGCCCCGACTACACCAGCTACCATGTGGTGAGCTACACCCCCGACGGCGGTGTGGAGCGTCGCCAGACCTTCCAGGGCAAAGCCGATGAGTCGGCATGGTCGCGCGGCCAGGGCTGGGCACTCTACGGCTACACCGAGGCATACCGCGAGACCCGCCGCCCGGAATTCCTGCGCCAGGCCGAGGCTATCGCCGACATGATCATCAAGCGCAACAATACCGAAGACCTCATCCCCTACTGGGACTTCGATGCCAAGCCCTCGCCCCGCTCGCCCCGCGACGCATCGGCGGCCGCTGTCATCGCCTCAGGTCTGCTCGAACTCTCGACATTTGCCAAAAACGGCACCGCGTACCGCGACTACGCCGAGCGCATCCTCACCTCGCTGGCATCGCCCGCCTACCTGGCCGAGCCGGGTACCAACGGAGGCTTCGTGCTCAAGCACTCGACCGGCTCACTCCCCCACGGCTCGGAGATCGACACTCCTCTCAACTACGCCGACTACTACTTCCTGGAGGCCCTCACCCGCCTGCGCCGCCTACAGCAAGGCAAGCCGGCAGCCGACTGGGCCCGCGTAAAATGAATCCGATATCCCTGAAACTGTAATATACCGATGAAGCCGGGGCGCCGCGAGGCGCCCCGGCTTACATTTATACGGAGAGTGCCGCAAAAGTGACCTGCACCGCCCCTGAGAAGCGCTCCGCGCTTCCGCTGCCGGCGCTGCTATGGTATTGCACTTCGTGGTTTTGACTTTGTAAGTCAAAACCACGCCACTGCCACGATGATACGGACGCCACCGTTTGAGTGAAGGCTTATACATGCCGGATGACGGATACATTGGAAGCCTGTAGGTCTTGGCGGTATTTTGACTTACAAAGCCAAAATACCGAGGTGTAATACCTTAGCAGCGCGCAGGTTGCAAACCTGCGCGGACTATAGCAGGCGGCGCAGCGCTCTGTGCCCGGCCGCAGCGGGCTACGGCCGGGCGGTCAGGCGTAGCTGTGCAGACCGCCAAGGAGGAAGTTGACGCCGAAGTAGGTGATAAGTACTGTGACAAAGGCCGCTGTCGTGAAGATGGCAAAGGCGCGGTCGGAGCCGAGCATCGGCAGCGAGCGGCGGTGCAGGGGCAGGCTGTAGACAAGCATGGTGATGAGGGCCCACACTTCCTTGGGGTCCCAGCCCCAGTAGCGGCCCCATGACTGTCCGGCCCACACGGCGCCGATAAATATACCCAGGGCAAGT
The DNA here is from genome assembly GCA_910587925.1 of uncultured Muribaculaceae bacterium. Taxonomy (GTDB): domain Bacteria; phylum Bacteroidota; class Bacteroidia; order Bacteroidales; family Muribaculaceae; genus CAG-873. The sequence goes on along the minus strand of CAJUOC010000027.1, from coordinate 25,300 downwards.
ACCAGCACTGCGGGACGCAGCAGCCGCCTGGCGGTGGAGAAAAGGCTGCGCCGTCCCAGCAGCGCGGCCGCGCCGCAGAGCGCCATCACGGCGAGCATCGCGTAGGCGGCCGTCACACACAGCACATGGGCCGAGAGCAGCGGCGAGCGCAGCACGGGCACCGCCTGCGATATGGCGGGCTGCCGATGCCCCATCAGCGCCACGCACAGAGCCAGGGCGCCCACCGTCAGCATCAGCGGCTGCGCCTGGCTTCGCCGCAGCAGGGCCGCGGCGGCCAGCGTACCCGCGGCGAGCCACATCATGGTGCCGGGGCCGTCGGTGAGCGGGATATTGCCCGAGGCAATCCAGCCGGAGGCTATCATGGCCATTGTCCAGAGGGCGCCCGCCGCGGCCACTCCGCCGCACAGGAGCGGGCGCGTCCACAGCGTGAGCGCAAGGCCCGCCACGAGCAGCACCACCGCCACCCAGGGCAGGCGCGACATGGCCAGGAACACGCGCTCGGCGCGCACCTGTGCCACCGTCGGCAGCACGTCGTCTCCTGCACGCAGCCGCTGGTAGCGGCCGATGCGGCCGATTGCTGCGGCAAGCTCGGCATCGCGGCCGTGCACGGCCAGCTCGGCAAGATAACCCATGCCATGACGCACGAGGCGCCAGTCGTCGAGCGCCAGCTCGGGCATCTGCTCGTCGACCGGCGACAGCCAACGCAGCCCGCAGCTGTCGGCGGCGGGAAATATGCGCCAGAGCGAGCCGGCGGCAGCCTGTGACACGAGGGCAAAGCGGTCGTTGGCGTCGGCGTGCGCCGCGTCGGCAAAGCGGTATACGCCGCTGTCGGTAAAGAAGTCGGTCAGAGCCAGCGGCGCCTTCTCGCCCTTGACCTTGATGCAAGGCTCACGGCGCCAATCGTCGTAGAAAAAGAGCCATCCCGAGAGAAACTGCTCGGGCGACAGGCCGCGGTAAGATGTCGAGCCGGTGACCCGCAGCGTGAAGTCGGAGGCAAGCGTGCTCATCGGCATGATGCGTCCAGAGTGATATACATAGATGTCGCCAAGGGCGCGCGCTGCCTCGGGCGCGATGACGCGCGGCGCTGCCGAGGCGGCCGCCGGCGCCAGCAGCAGTATCGCTATGGCCGCCGCTCGGCCCCGCGTGAGCAGCAGCCATATGATGGCCAGCGCGAGCAGGGCATAGCCCGTGTAGCTGACGGCCGTGCCGGGGATGTCGGCGCGGGCGGTGAGCACTGTGGTGCCCGCGGCGGGGTCGTAGGCGCTCTGATAGTAGACATGGCGGCCGGCGCGGGCGGGGCTGTTCATGGACACGGTATGGGCGGCGCCGCCCACCTCTATCACGCTCACAAAGTCGCGCGGAGCCTGTGTGCCGGGATACATCTCCACCTCAAAGGAGCGCAGACACACCGTGTCGCCATCGACCACGGCCGACTCGCCCGGCGCGAGGCGCAGCGTGGAGGTCGATGCCGTGAGCCGGGTCACCAGCGCGCCTGCCAGTATCACCAGCAGGGCCACGTGGAGCAGAAATACCGGCATCCGCCGCCACAGCCGGCGACGCACGATGAGTACCGCGCCCGTGCAGGCCACGGCAACCCACAGCGACATCATAGGCAGCGACGAGTATGCCCCGGAAGCTCCGGGGATGATGGAAATGACAGCCATGGCCACGCAGGCCACGGCTATCAGTATGAAAGGTATGTAATCAGATTTAAATCGCATCGAGAAAGGTGATAATGGCATCGCGGTCGGCCTTGTCAAGGGCGCGGAACCGCTCCACGGTCTTGTAGGCGTCGCTTTGAGTCGAGGTGCCGTGCCACATGACGGCCTCCAGGGTGGTACGGGCGCGGCAGTCGTGGAGGCGGTCGGCGTAGGCCGAGCCGGTGGCCATCTGATGCAGCCCGCGGCCCCACAGCGGAGTGGTGCGGCACCAGCCGCCACGTATGTCATTTACCATATGGAGCTTGTGCTGCACCATATCGGTATATGGCCATATGGTCTGGTGGGGGTAGCGAGGCAGGGCGCGCTCGGGATGGTCGGCGGTAAAGTAGCCGGCGGGGTCGCGTATCTCGTCGTCGCCTGTAGTCCATGAGGGCCGGTGGCAGTAGGCGCAGCCGATTTCCTCAAACAGCTCGCGGCCGCGCTGCACCTCCTCGCGGTCGACTCCGCGCACTGCCGGCACAGCCAGGCCGCGGTGCCATACCATCAGGTCGATATAGTGGCGGTCGGTAGCCTCGGCGGGCAGGGTGGTCGAGTTGATGTATGCAAGGATGTTTGACTCGACATCGGCCGTATGCCACTCGGGGTGCTCGCCGTCGGGGTCGACAGTGGCGATGTAGGCCGGGAAAGCGGCCTGTACCTCGGGGTCGGCGGCAGCGGCGCGGGCATAGTAGCCGCCTGCGTCCTTGTAATGATAGCGGCGGTCGGAGCGGGTGACGTTGGTGATATTCCAGTATGCGTTGGCGCCCGGGGCGTCCTGCAGCGGGCCGCGGCTCAGCGCATATGTATATCGCAGCGGATACTTGCGACCGTCGGAGGCTGCCTCCTTGGAGGTGTACTGACCGGTCCAGTCGCCGCCGGCAAAGATGGCGGGGTTGAGGCCATTCTGCATATAGCCGTCGTTTTCCTGGCGGGCATACTCAGCCTTGAGGTCGTCGTCGGTAATGGCGTCGAGCAAGCCGGTACCGTAGATGCCGATGGTGCTCTCGAGGCGCACCTCATAGTCGCCCATCTGAGCGGCGGAGAGCTCGCCTCGGCGGTAGGCATACACGGCGTCGCGGGGCATGGTCACCTCGGGATAGCGCAGCGAGTAAGTCTCACCGTCGGGGAAGGTGTTACCCCACGCGTCGGTATGCTCGTGCCACTTCAGCATCACCTTGTCTTCGTCGAGCGGAGCCTTGAAAGGCGCTACGGCGTGGCCCTGCGGCATACCGGCGAGCCAGTTTACGTAGCCCTGCGTGGCGGGGTTGTAGACCACCAGCAGATAGCCGTTGCCGATGTCGGTGGTGCGGAAGGGGCCGTCGGGCTGCGACTTGCCGTGGCCGTAGCCGGGATGGCAGTGGATACACGACGAGCGTATGTACATCGGGCCGAGACCCGAGCGCACACCGTCGGTATTGCTGACATAGTTTTTCTCAAACAGCTGCTCGCCGCGCTTGAACGAGGCCAGCAGCCCCGCCTGCTCCACCGCCTCGGTCGGCTGCTCAAAAGCGGCAGAGGTGGTGACGTAGGCCGTGCCGAGGCGGCCGCCCGAGTAGTACCACTCGGGCTTGTCGGCAGGCTCCGGGGCGACATCGCCGCCCGACGCGGTGGCATCGTCGTCGCTGCACGCCGCCAGCGAGGCGGCCGCGGCGATGGCTATCGATAGGGGCAATAGGTGTCGCATCAATTCTTCTGTATGAGGTCAATCACTTCGTCAAATACATCGACGATATCATTGCAGGCCTCGACAGCCGCGAAATTGATGTCGTGCATCGAGGCGTCCTGCGAGGTCGAGGCAAACGGCTCCTTCATGCGGGCAATGGCGGCCGACGCGTCGTCGATGGCCCGGAGCACCTTGGTGTCGAGCGAGGCGTCGATCGAGCGCACGTAGGCGCTGAGAGTGTGTGCCGAGGGGCGTATATATGTCTCATTCTCGCCGGCCTCGGCGGTAAATCCGGCATAGGCATTGCGCACCGAGCGGATGTTGTCGAGGAAGTCGGTGATGGAGTTGAGCGCATAGGGCGACTCGATATAGTCGGGGTCGGCGGCCACGCCCGAGCCTACGGGATTGCCGATTTTCTGATTGCCCACCTCGTCGGCGATATCCTGCGCACCGATGATGAGCTCCTGGATGGCCTCGACATAGCTCACGTATGTCGAGCCGGCCGAGCCGGCAGTCTTCATGTATGCGCCGTAGCACTTGTCGTAGCTCAGCTCGGCGTCGTCGAGTATCTCCAGCTTGCGGCTGTCGACTGTGGAGGGGTCGGCCCACGATGCCTCCAGTCGCAGGCAGCAGTTGCGCAGGTCGTCGGCTACCGCGGCCAGGTAGTACAGCTCATTGGCGGTAAAGCGGCTCACCGGGCGGGGCGAGGTGGTGGCAGTGGTGGCGTCGGCCGGCTCAAATATCATGTACTCAATGGCGTGGAAGCCGAGCAGACCCTGGCCCAGCGACGAGCCTACGTACTCGCCGGCGCTCTCGCGGTCGTGCATCTGCGCCATCTGGGCGGGATTGGCGAGCATGGCCTGCATGGCGGCCTTGTCGAGAGGCCAGGTATCGATGTGGGGGTCGATATTATAGTCGGCGGCAGCGCCGAAAAGCCATGCCTCGCTGAGCTCCCAATAGCGGCGGGCCTCGATCCAGGCCTCGCCCGCGCTGCGCACCTGCGCCTCGGTGAGCCCGGCGGGACCGGCCTCGCACATGGCGTCGCAGATGTCGGCCAGGCGCATCGAGGCGTCGGCCAGGCCGCGGTAGGTGGGCACCACAGTATTGTCGACATAGTCGGTCACGACAGCCTTCAGGGCGGCTTCCTGGGGATCGAGGGAAGCGGCGCCGCTGCCGTTGCTGTCGTCGTCGGAGCATGCGCCCAGCGTGAGCGCTGCCGCGGCAAACAGGATAGTGTTGATTTTTTTCATATACCTATCTTTTATTGAAACGTTGATAATGGAAGTTTATTTTTTGGTCGAGAAGAATCCTGCGTAGGCTACGCCGAGCGAGATGGCAGGCTCATTGTTGTACGGGCTTTTGATCAGACCGATGGAGTACTCGCCCTTGATGACAATCTGCCGTATCGGGAAGAAATTGACGCCGGCGGCGATGCGGTGACGGCCGGTCCAGTCGTAGCGCAGCACACCGCCCGAGGTGCGCAGCATCGGGTCGTAATAGTCGTATCGGCCAAATACATAGAGCGGCATGGGGCGCGATGTGTGTATGTGGCGCATGATGTCGTATCCGGCCTCGACGCCGACGGAGATTGCATCGGAGGCGACGTTGGTCTTGGGCGATGGAGAGTCGTTGCGCATCTTCTTGTTGTAGGCGGTGATGCGGTCGGCGTCGGTGAGGTGGCCGTAGATCACGCCGCCGCGGGCGATGAAGCCGTGGCCTTTGTAGTCGAAGTCGAAGGCGCCGATGGCGAGAGTGCCGCGCACGTCGTCCCAATTCTCGTTGGGGTGCGAGAGGGTGTTGCTGAATGTATTGCCCACGTATCCGCTCAGGCCCATGCGCAGGCCGGGCACAGAGTAGTTGTCGACGCGCAGCACTCCTGCCAGTGCGTTGGCAATCTTGAACTCGTAGGGGCTGCCGGCGCCGCTCTTGACCCACTCGTCGCGGCCAAAGCGGTCGGAGTCGAGCCCGGGCACGACCATGGCCTCGTAGCGCCAGGCGCCGGCGCGGCCCCAGAGGCTCAGGCCGGTCTCATGCCACGTGCAGGGGATGATGGTATTGTCGCCGGCGGGGCGGTATACGCCAAAGAAGTTGAGAGGCTCGTGGGCACGGTTGGTGGCTCCGACCGGCACCACCATGTGGCCGGCACGGATGTTGAACGCCGGGCAAAATGACTTCTGAAGCCAGAATTGCTCCAGCGCCACCTCGCCGCCGCGCTCGATCTCGCTCTCATACTCGCCGCCCTCGTCGTCTTCCATCTCCACGGCCGCCTCGGTGCCGCCGTGTTCAAACTCAATTTCCGTGCCCATGCTCCAGCCATGGCCGAAGTCGTAGCCGAGATAAATCACCACGTGCGGCAAGTCGACGCGCGAGTGGTGGTCGCCGCGGAAATTCTGCGGATTTTTGTAGCGGTTCCAGGCATCGGAATAGAAATTGTACGAATATACAGCCTCGCCGTAACCGCCCACTGTGAGCTGTGACGATGCTGTCGGAGAGGCTGTTGCGAGCGCGGCCGAGGCCGCTGCCAGAGCAAGAAAACGATTGGTCATGTGATGTATGTTAGTTTTGACGTGCAAAATTACCCCGACCATCGCGCCGCCGAAATACCGCCCGCAGGGTATTTTTGATGCATGATTCATGATGCACGATTCATGATGCACGATGGTTGATGCTTGATTACGCATGTCGGCCTTCGAGAATCATGAATTATGCATCATGAATCATGCATCATGAATTATGAATCGTGCATTATACATGTTTTTTAGTAACTTCGCGGCATGAAACCGTTTGTGACTGTCTTTGCGCTGGCTGCCCTGCTCTGCGGATGCGGCGGCGCGCATCATGCCGCTCCCGGCGGGGGTGATACTGTGACCCGGGCCGCGTCGCTGCTCACCATCGTGGAGCGCCCCGGATGGGTCGAGGCCTCTGTGGCCGACCCTTGGCGCGAGGGTCATGTGCTGGCCCGATATGCGCTGGTGGCCGACTCCGCGGCCAATACGTCTGTACCCGATGGATATACCCTGGTGAGAGTACCGCTGCGGCGGAGCATAGTGTACTCGAGCATACACACTGCGGCCATCGACGAGCTCGGAGCGGCCGGGGCAATAGCTGCCGTGGCCGACGGCGATTGGCTATCTGACAGTGACCCCGTGAAAGCACGCATCGCCGCCGGCGATGTAGCCGACCTCGGCCCGTCGATGAGTCCGTCGGTGGAGATGGCTGTCGGGCTGGAGCCCGACGCCATACTGCTGTCGCCCTACGAGAGCGGCGGCCGCGGCGGCATCGAGCGGGCCGGCGCGCCTCTGGTGGAGATGGCCGACTATATGGAGCCGACTCCCCATGGCCGCGCCGAGTGGCTGCTGCTGATGGGCTATCTCTACGGCGTACCCGGCCGCGCGCGGGGTATATGCGACTCTGTGGCCGCGCGATACGACTCTATCGCCGCGGCGGTGGCACGCTCTGAGCGCCCGCGCCCGAGAGTGCTCACCGAGCGGCCGCAGTCGGGCGTATGGTATGTGCCGGCCGGCGGCAGCTATATGGCGCGGCTCATCGCCGACGCCGGCGGCGACTATGCCTGGGCCGACGAGCCCGGCTCGGGGTCGCTGGCTTTGGATGCGGCGGCGGTACTCGACCGCGCTGCCGATGCCGATTACTGGCTGCTCAAGGAGTATGGCGGTATATCGGAGGCCGCGCTGGCATCGGCTGTGCCACTTGCCCGCGGCCTCAACGCATATCCGCGCGGAGTGAGGGTATGCGACACCCGCGCCACGGGGCTGTATCTCGACCAGGCATTCCACCCCGACCGCGTGCTGTCTGACATGGCCGCAGTATTTGCCGGGGCCGACTCCACCATCTATTTCAGACCTCTTGCCCGATGAGCCGCACTGCCATTGCCACCATCGCGACCGCAGCCCTGGCCATCGCCGCTGCCGCCGGCATACTGCTGTGCGGCTCGGTCGATATACCCCCCGCCGAGGTATGGGCGGCCCTTACCGGCGGCGAGGTGAGCCGCGAGGTATGGCGCATCATCGTGACCGACACGCGCCTGGCCGCGGCACTCACGGCAGCACTGGCCGGGTGCGGCCTGGCTGTCGCCGGTCTGCTGCTACAGACCACCTTTTCCAACCCGCTCGCCGGCCCGTCGATACTGGGCATCTCCACCGGCGCCTCACTGGGTGTGGCGGTGGTGATGCTGGCTCTGGGCGGCGCGGCCGTGTCGGCCGCCGGCCAGGCGGCCGTGGTGGCCGGAGCGCTGGTCGGCGCGGCGGCTGTGATGGCCGCTCTGCTGGCGGTGGCCTCTGTGGTGCGCTCGGCCACGATGCTGCTCATCGTGGGTATCCTTATCGGCTACCTGGCCTCGTCGGCCATCGCGCTGCTCAATTTCTTTGCCTCGCGCGAGGGCGTGCATAGCTTCACCATATGGGGGCTGGGCTCGTTTGTCGACGTACCCATGTCGCGTATGGCTGTGTTTGCGGCCCTCACCTTGGCTGCGACAGCCCTGTCGATGTGCTACATCAAGCCGCTCAACGCCCTGCTGCTGGGCAGCCGCTACGCAGCATCGGCGGGCGTCGATGTGCGGCGTACCCGCCTGGGGCTGCTGCTGCTGTCGGGGCTGCTCACTGCTGTGGTGACGGCGTGGTGTGGTCCGATCGGATTTGTGGGAATGGTGGTGCCGCATGTGGCGCGCCTGGCGCTGCATACCTCCAACCACCGCAGTCTGCTGCCGTTTACGGCACTTGCCGGAGCCGCCACCGGGCTGGTATGCCAGCTGCTGAGCGTCGCCGCGGGCGCGGGCGGAGTGATTCCGGTCAATGCCATCACACCGCTGGTGGGTGTGCCCGTAATCATATATATAATTGTGCGCCGACGCTCGATATTTTACTTCAACTGACATGCTCACCACCCGACATCTCGACATAGGTTACGGCCGCCGCACCGTACTCACCGACCTCAATCTGCGGCTTGAGCCGGGAGCACTCACCGTGCTCATCGGCGCCAACGGCTGCGGCAAGTCGACCCTGCTGCGTACCTTAGGCGGCTCACAGCCGGCTCTGCGCGGCGATGTACTGCTCGACGGAAGCCCTATCGCGGCTCTTGATGCCGCCGAGCGGGCCCGCCGCATGGCCATCGTGCTTACCGACCGCACCGGCGGCGGCGGCCTGCGCGTCGACGAGCTTGTGGCCGTCGGGCGTCATCGCTTCTCGGGCTTTTTCGGGCGCCTGCATCCCGACGACCGCCGCGCTGTGGCCGAGGCTCTTGAGCTGGTGGGGCTGAGCCATAAAGCCGTCGCCATGGTGGCCTCGCTGAGCGACGGCGAGCGGCAGAAGGCCATGATAGCGCGCGCTGTGGCGCAGGACGCTCCGCTTATACTTATGGATGAGCCGACGGCTTTTCTCGACGTGTCGGCGCGGTTTGAGGTGATGGAATTGCTGGGGCGGCTTTGTCGACAGAGAGACCGCACAGTGCTGCTCTCGACCCACGACATCGCCCCCTCGCTGGCCGTGGCCGACTGTGTATGGGCCGTAGCCGACGGCACCGTCAGCGCCGGCCCCCCCGCGGCTCTTGCCTCGGCCGGCGTGCTCGACAGAGTGTATGCCGGCGTGCGGTTTGACGCATCAAGCGGCGACTACCGCCGCTGAGCTATAATCGCCCACACCCGCGCAATAATCCAGGCGATGCGGAAATGCCGCCGCACCACCAGCGGGCGCAGTAGGCGCGCCAGGCGGTAGAGCTTCGACGGGTCGGCGGCCAGGGCTGCCGCCATACTCTCATCAAGCGAGAGCGCCTCGCGCGCCATGACATAATCGCCGCCACCTCCGGCGACCCGCAACAGATGCTCGACGACCTCACCGAAAAATACAGCCGCATCAGCCGCCTTATCGCGCTGATAGCCGTAAGTGTCAATCAACCGGCGCTTCAGCTCCAACGACTCGCGCCACAGACGCGGCTGCTCGGGATATGCCTTGGCCATGGCGCTCGCCGTATTGCGGTGATAATTGTACACCACATCAGATATGACAGCGCAACTCTTGGCCAACTCAAAGTATGCGATATTCACCATCCAGTCCTCGGCACGCTTGCGCGCCGGGAAGGTGATACCGCCGCGCTCGAAAAGCTCGCGGCGGTAGAGCTTGTTCCATAGCGCTGCAAAAAAAGAGTCAGGCTCCAATGATGCAGCGAGTATCCCGGATATTATACCATTTTTATCGAGACATCCTGCCTGGAAAGAAGAGTGGCGGTCGTGGGTCGAGCCGTTGACTCCTATCTCGCAGTAGTCGGCAATGACAGCGTCGGCGCCTGTGCGCGTACCGGCATCGAGCCGCAGCTGCAGCGAGTCGGCAGGCAGAGTATCGTCGGCATCGACAAATGCCAGCCAGCGGCCTCGCGCCATGCGGAGGGCGAGATTGCGCGCCGCCGACACACCGCCGTTGGGCTGGTGGAATACCCGTATACGGGGGTCATCGCCAGCAAACAACTCACACATAGCACCCGAGCCGTCGGTCGATCCGTCATCAATGAGCAATACCTCGATGTTGCTGACCGACTGGCTGCGCACACTGTCGACACACCGCTCCAGCCACGGCGCCGCATTGTACACCGGTATTATGACACTTACGCTAATATCTTTCATATCACAGTAAAGAAGCGAGGTCAAAATACATCACTCGTGTATTCTTATCCTCATCATCATTGTTCAGAAACTGATAGTTATTTTTGATGTAAAATGGAATTGCATCGACATACGCATCGACCGTGACAAAGCGGCATCCGCTCTTATTGTCGACAATAAAGTAATCTTCAATAAATTCAAGCAGATATGTACCGACACTCTGATGCTGTATAGACTTGGCGATGGCAAGTCGGCCAATCTTTATTGCCGGATAACTTCTGATGCGTTTCTCGTTGACAAACTTCTGCTTTCTGAATCTGTTGAAATCCGCCTTACTCTCAAAATCCGATATTGACACTTTGTCGTTGGTCAGGCTGAAGTATGCAAGCACCTCGCGGGTCGACTTGTCTTCAACCACATATGTCACTGCCAGCAACGCTTCCCTATACAAGGCTGCCTCATTGACTATAAAGTCGTTGAGGTCTGCATCCTGACAATCAAACGCAGCGATGCGCTCGCCGGCATTTAGCCGGCGCACAATACAACGCTGCTGAAACTCTTCCCGGGTCACGGCCTGTTTACCATCATGCTCATGACGGTTTCATACGAGCGGCGCACCTGCTCGCGCTTTTCAGCCGACACCTTGGGCGGATTCTGCATACGCTGCTCAAAACGGCGCGCATCAGAGCCATACAGTATAGGGGTTTCTTTAATCGGTCGTGCCATCTCAGAGTATCTACAGATTTAGTATTTTACAAAAATACAACAATTTATTGATAAATATGGCTTTTCAGTCGGGAAAAAGGGAGAGGAGGTCGGCGACGACGAAGTTGGAGCCGCCGACAAAGATGGTGTGGCCGGTGGAGCGGGCGGCGGCGTAGGCAGCGGCGACGGTGGGGTATGCCTCGCCGCGCAGTCCGGCGGCACGGGCGCGCCCGAGCAGGTAGGCGCTGTCGAGGCCGCGGGGGGTAGATGGCGTTGCCAGCCGATATGTGACGCCGTCGCGGGGCAGCATGTCCAGGATGGTGTCGACATCCTTGTCGGCGGCGAAGCCGAGCACGACCTCGAGCGGAGCCTCTGCGGCCAGTGCGGCCAGGCGTGGGGCATTATAGGCCCAGCCGCCGGGATTGTGGCCGGTGTCGTAGATTACTGCGGGCGAGGTGGACATCACTGTCCAGCGACCGCGCAGACCGGTGAGTGTGCCCACCTGGGCAAAGCCGCGCCGCACGGCGTCGGGCGGCAGCGCAGGCAGATAGCCGAGGGCGTGAAGCACGGTATTGGCGTTTTCGACCTGGCACTCACCCGAAAGCTCGCCGCGGATGGTGCCGTAGGCGGCGGTATGGTAGATATTGTGGTCGGGCAGACACTCGGCGGTGAGCAGCGGCGCGTCCTGCGCAAAGTCAATCGGCGCATCCATGCCGGCAGCGACGCACTCAAACACCTCGCGCACCCCACCCTCGGCGCGCCCGATCACCACTGGCACGCCGGCCTTGATGATGCCGGCTTTCTCGGCGGCGATGGCCTCGGGAGTATCGCCGAGGAGCGACGTGTGGTCGAGCGAGATATTGGTGATGACACACAACTCGGGCGTGATGATATTGGTGGAGTCGAGGCGTCCGCCCAGCCCCACCTCGATGACGGCCCAGTCGACCTGCTCGCGGGCAAAGTGCTCAAAGGCCATCACGGTGGTAAGCTCGAAAAACGACGGCTCTGCCGCGGGGCACAGCCGGCGGAAGCGGTCGATGAAATCGACTACGCTCCCGCGCGGAATCATACGGCCGTCGACACGTATGCGCTCGCGGAAGTCGGCCAGGTGTGGCGAGGTGAAGAGTCCCGTACGCAGCCCGGCGGCCGAGAGTATGGCGGCCAGGGTGGAGGCTGTGGAGCCTTTGCCGTTGGTACCGGCCACGTGGATGCAGCGCAGGCGGCGGTGAGGATTGCCAAAGGCGCGGCTCAGCTCGGTCACGCGCTCCGGCCCGGGCTTGTAGGCGGCAGCGCCGGCCCGCTCAAATACGGGGGTCTGCGCGTACATCCACTCGAGTGTCGCTGTGTATCTGTCGTCCATCAGAAGAGTATGAATCCGGCCACGCCAGCGGCGCATATGAGCCAGATGGGGTGTATCTTGGTAAAGAGATTGAGGGCGAGCACGGCCACGCAGATGGCCACGCTGACGGTGATGTCGGCGGTGGCGTAGCCGAAATTCTCGCCGTTCATCAGTATGAGCGCGGCCGAGGCTATCAGCCCTATCACCACCGGGCGCAGGCCGCGGAAGACACCCTCGATGGCCTCGCTCTGGCGGTGGCGGCGTATGTAGTGGCCGGCGTAGCGCACGAGTATGAACGACGGGAGCACCACTACCAGCGTGCACAGCAGCGACCCGGCGATGCCCCACAGCGGCGAGCATGGCGCCAGGGCCTTCATCGGCGCGGCATAGCCGATATAGGTGGCCGAGTTGATACCTATCGGCCCCGGGGTCATCTGCGATATGGCCACGATGTCGGTAAACATCTTCTCGGTAATCCACCCCGGCGACACTATCTCGTTTTCAATGAGGGCGAGCATGGCATATCCGCCGCCGAAGCCAAAGAATCCTATCTTGAGGTAGCTCCATATGAGCCGCAGATAAATCATCATGCCTCACCCCCTTTCTGCATACGGCGCCGGGTATGGCGCAGCTGCATCCAGCCCGCGAGACCGCCCAACACGATAAAAAGTATTGGATTTGACACCACCGGCCACTTGCTCCATATGAGCAGGGCCACCGCCACGGGTATCCATGCCGTGCGCAGGCCGATGCCGGCGGCGCGTGCCGATGTGATCACCGGAGTGATGATGAGGGCGACCACCGCAGGGCGTATACCCTTGAATATGGCGGCGACAGTGGCATTGCCGGTGATAATCTCGGGGGTGAGAAAGATGGCGATGGCCAGTATGATCAGGAAGCAGGGCAGGATGGTGCCGGCCGATGCCACCAGGCTGCCGCGCAGGTTGCGCAGGCGATCGCCCACCACCACGGCGATATTGACCGCCAATATGCCGGGCATCGACTGCGCCAGGGCGAGCAGGTCGAGAAACTCGCTCTCCTCAATCCAGCCGCGGCGGTCGACCACCTCGCGTTGTATGAGCGAAATCATGGCCCAGCCGCCTCCGAATGTAAATGCCCCTATCTTGACAAATGTGATAAACAGTGTGGCGAGCAGATGCGGCTCGCCGCCGCAAGTGACTGATTGCTTTTCTGACATATCAAAAATCAAAATTCTACTACTGTGATGCCTGCGCCGCCAAAGCGCACATCCTCGTCGGCGTAGCGGGCCACGGCGGGCACGGTGTCGAGATACTCGCGTATGGCCTGGCGCAAGGCGCCGGTGCCCGTGCCGTGGAGTATGCGCACACGGCCGGCGTTGAATTGCACGGCATCGTCGATATAATACATGATGGCCTGCAGGGCCTCGTCGACACGCATGCCGCGCACGTCGATTTCCTGCGAGAAATTGAGCTGGCGCTCGCGGCTCTGGGCCGAGGTGGCCGCGCTGATGACCGACGCGCGCTGCGATGCTCCGCTCTGAGGCTTCTTCAGGGTGGGATGCAGCCGCGAGAGCTTGGCGGTGGTACGCAACTGGCCGAAAATCACCACGGCCTCCTTGCCGCGTATCTCCTCGACCGTGCCCACCGTGCCGGCGCCGTCGAGCTGCACGTGGTCGCCCGGAGCCAGCGGACGGGGTGCGGCGGCGGCCGCCGCTGTCTTGGGCGCTGCGGCGCGGCCCTTGCCCTTGTCTTTGCGGCGGGGCGAGCGGGCCAGTGCCTCCGGCTCGGCCGACTCATCGGCCGATGTGAGCGCCCGGCGCTCCTCCTCGAGGCGGCGTCGCGCCTCGAGAGTCTTCTCGCGCTCGGCCTGGGCGGTACGTATATCGCGTATGGCTCGCTCGATGGCGGCATTGCTGCCCTCGAGTATGCGGCCGGCCTCGCGGCGAGCCTCGCCCAGGATGGTCGAGCGCTGCAGGCGCAGGGCCTCGGCATCGGCCTGATACTTCTCGATGACCTGCTCCAGGCGCTTCTCGCGCTCGCGTATGTCGCGGCGCTTGCCCTCCCAGTAGCGGCGGTCGCGGGCGATGTCGAGCAGATACTTGTCGAGATTGACATACTCGCTGCCCACGATATCGGCCGCGGCGGCTATGATGCTCTCGGGCAGCCCGGTCTTGCGGGCTATCTCGATGGCAAAGGAGCTGCCGGGATGGCCTATGCTCAGGGCAAAGAGCGGGCGCATCTCGCGGCGGTCGTACAGCATCGAGCCATTGACCAGGCCGGGAGTCTCCTCGGCGTATTTCTTGAGATTCTGGAAATGGGTGGTGATGACGCCCCACATGCCCTGGGCGTTGAACTGCGCCAGGATGGCCTGCGCCATCGCGCCGCCGATCTGAGGCTCGGTACCGGCGCCAAACTCATCGACCAGCGCCAGCGTATGGCTGTCGCCGCGGGCCAGGAAGGTCTTCATCGAGCGCAGGTGTGAGGAGTATGTACTCAGTTCGTTTTCAATCGACTGGTCGTCGCCGATATCAATGAATATGCCATCAAACAGACCCATGTGGGAGTTGTCGTACAGCGGCGGCAGCATACCGCATTGCATCATATACTGCACCACGGCCACAGTCTTGAGCGTGACCGATTTGCCGCCGGCATTGGGCCCCGACACCACCAGTATGCGGCGCTCGGGAGTGAGGGTGATGTCGAGCGGCACCACCTCCTTGCCGTGGGCGGCGAGGCTCTCGCGCAGCACGGGGTGCACGGCGTGGTACCACTCCATGGCCGGCCCGCGGTGGAGATGGGGCAGCGAGGCATCGGTATCGGCCGCCAGCGTCGCCTTGGCGCGTATGAAGTCGAAGCGTCCCAGCAGAGTATACGAGTCAAGCAGGTCGTCGATATAGGGGCGCAGCGTCGAGGCAAAGGCGGTGAGGATACGTACCTGCTCGCGGTGCTCCTCCATCTCCAGCTCTCGCATACGGTTGCCGGCCTCGACCACCTCGGCCGGCTCGACAAAGACTGTCTTGCCCGAGGCGCTCTCGTCGTGGACGATACCCGGGATACGGCGCTTGTTCATCGGCGACAGAGGCAGCACCAGCCGCCCGTCGCGCACCGCCGGAGCGGCGTCGGCGTCGATGAGGCCGTCGCGGCGGGCGCGCTCCATCACCCGGCGCATGGCGGCGTTGATGGAGCCGGCCATCGAGGCCAGCCGGCGGCGTATGTCGCTCAGCTCGGGCGAGGCATTGTCTTTGAGCTCGCCCCAGCGGTCGATGATGCGGTCTATCTCGCGCACCAGCGCCGGGAAAGCGTCCAGCTCCAGGCTCAGGGCGTCGAGATGCGGATATACCGACACACCCTCGTCGGAGCGGTGGGCGGCAAAAAACGATGCGATGGCACCGAGCGTGGCCAGCGTCCGGCGCAGCTGATGCAGCTCGGCGCCGGTAAGCCATGTGCCTTCGGGGCGCACGGCGCGCAACCGGCCGGTGAGGTCGTCGGCATCGGTGGCGGGGAAGTCTTCGTCGGAGCGCAGGATGGCCAGCATCTCGGCCGCGCGGCCCAGCAGCGCGGCCACGGTATCGTAGTCGGCGCTGAAAGCCATGCCGGCCGCCAGCTCGCGGCCCATGGCCGACGAGCAGCGCTCGGCCACCATGCGGCGCACACCGTCGAAGCCTGTCTTTTTCTCGAAATTGTCGGGGTAAATCACTCTCAATAAATTCTTGTGCAAAGTTAAACATTTTTTTACGCATGACCCAACTATTGCCCCGAGGCGCTTGTTATATTATCAAAAATGAGCAACGAATACAAATCCATTCAAAAACATACATTATGAAACCTTTATTTAACTTATCTTATCTGGGACAGACCCGCGCATGGTGGGTAGTCCTGGCAGTAGGCATCCTCATGGTGCTGGCAGGCTTCGCATACTGGTTCTGGCCCGAAGCAGGTTTCGCCATCGCATCGCAAATTTTCGGCTGGCTGCTTATCCTCACCGGCATAGTGCAGCTTTGCGTGGCCTCGGGGCCCAACCATGCCAAGGCATGGGGCTGGTGGCTCGCCGGCGGCATCATTGATATGTTTATCGGCTTCATGCTCGTGCGCAGCATCGTCCTGAGCGAGGCCGTCTTCCCCTACTTCCTGGCATTCCTCTTCATCTTCTGGGGCATCGAGGCTCTGATCGGCGCCTGCTACCGCACCCGCAACAAATACTGGTGGATCGGCCTCATCAACGGCGTGCTGCTCTGCCTCATCGGATTCTTCTTCATGGAAGCCGGCTGGGTAAGCGACATGATGATGGTATCGTTTCTCACCTCGATTGCATTCATCTACTGGGGCTTCACCCTGGCTATCACCAGCTACGAGCTGCGCCCCGTACCGACCAAGTAAAGACACACACCGCCATAAAGTGGAGCTGCCCCCCGCGGCAGCTCCACTTTTTATTTGCACCATGACGGCAATTATACTAATTTTGCGCTATCTCTAAAATGACACTAAACATGATATCACCCAAACTTCAGGACGCTATCAACGCCCAAATCAACGCCGAGTACTGGTCGGCATACCTCTATCTGTCGATGGCAATGCACTTTGAGGCCGAGGGACAGAGCGGCGTGGCCAACTGGTTTCGCATCCAGTTTAAGGAAGAGCAGGCCCATGCCGAGATTTTCATCAACTACCTCAACAGCCGCGGCGGCCGGGTGATGCTCCAGGCCATCGACGCCGTGCCCACCGAGTGGGCCAGCGCCCTCGACGCCTTCGAGGCCACTCTCGCCCACGAGGAGAAAGTCACCGCCCTCATCAACGGCATCTACGCCATCGCCGACGCCGAGCACGACTATGCCACCAAAGGCCGTCTCGACTGGTTTGTGGCCGAGCAGGTAGAGGAGGAGGAGACTGCCCGCGGCATGATCGACCGCCTCAAGCTCATCGGCGACAACGGCCTGGCCCTCTACACCCTCAACCAGGAGCTGGCCACCCGCGTCTACAACGTGCCCGCCCCCCTGGCCGGCAAGTAACCGCCCCCCGCCGACACCCATACCGAGGCCGGCGCCGCTGCCATGCGGCGCCGGCCTCGTCGTAAATACCGGAAGCGCGGAGCTATAGTCCGCGCAGGTTCCATAGTCCGCGCAGGTTTGTAACCTGCGCGCTACCAAGGTATTACACCTCGTAGTTTTGACTTTGCAAGTCAAAACTACGCCGCTGCCACGATGACATTACTGCCGATGAAGACTATATATGCCTTGGCGGCATTTTGACTTACAAAGCCAAAATGCCGAAGTGTAATACCTTGGCAACGCGCAGGTTACAAACCTGCGCGGACTATAAGCGCGAAGCGCATGATTGCGGCGGCAGTGCGCGGGAGGCGCACTTTTTTTGCCGGAAATCGGGGCGGAGGCTTGCGGGGTGAGGAATTTTTATTACTTTTGTGAAAATTTGCGAATCATGGCCCGCGACTTCAACACGCAGCTACAGAGCCTGAGCGCCAAGATGACGGTCGTCGCAGAGCGATACGCCGCCCTGGAGCAAAAGTACCGCGACGCACGCGAAGACATCATACGGCTCCGCGCCGAGGTGCTCGCCCGCGACCGCGAGCTCGAGAAGCTCCGCACCGAAGCGGAGTATCTGCGTGTGGCATCGACGCTCGGCTCAGACCGCGCCTCGGTGGAGGCCACCCGGGAAATGCTCGCAGATCTGGTGCGCGACATAGACCGCTGCATCGCCGACCTCATCGAGTAAGCGACGCACCCGCGGCCGACAGTCGCCACATGGTGATATATGGACGAAAAAAAACTACATAAATTCACTGCCAAGATAGCCGATGTGGAGCCGTTTGTCTTCACAATCGACCTCGCTGAGGAGCCGGTATTCCGCCGCGCGGCATACCACGTCAACGAGCTTTGGCAGAAGATGTGCAAGGAGCAGCCCGGCCGCTCGTCGCACTACATACTCGGTAAGGTCGCGCTCGCATTTGCAGAGCTGTATTACCGCAAGGCCGAGCAGCTCGGCGCCCAGAGCTCGATGCTCGACGCCTTTGAGAAGCAGCTCGACGGCTTTCTGGCCGACTCCGACCGCTGACCACAGTCCATAGCCATATCCATGAGGCGGCACACACGCACCCACCGCCGCGGCACAAGCGCAGAGGCGCCGTCGCCGCGGGCCGGATTGCAGTGAATATTCCATCTAAAAAACCTATAAACAAATCAGTCAACCCATGGAAATATGGCTTAATATAGCGATAGGTGTGCTGGCCTGCGCTGCCGGTGTCGCCGTCACGGTGATAATGCAGCGCCGCATGGCCGCCACCCGCGCCAAGCAGATAATCGCCGATGCCGAGCGCGAGGGCGCCGACATCCGCCGCAACAAGGAGCTCGAGGGCCGCGAGGAAGCCCTGCGCATCACCACCGAGGCCGAGAAGCAGGCCGCGCAGCGTATGCAGAAAGTGCAGGCCATCGAGACCCGTCAGAAGCAGCGCGAGATACAGCTCAACCAGACACAGAGCGAAAACGCCCGCACCCGCAACGAGCTCGAGGCAACCCGCCAGACTCTCGACGCCCAGACCGCCGTGCTCGACACCCGCGCCGCCGAGCTCGACCGTATGCACCGCCAGGCCGTAGAGCAGCTCGAGCATATCTCGGGACTGTCGTCGGCCGAGGCCCGCGACAAGCTTGTCGAGTCGCTGCGCGACGAGGCCAAGACCGCCGCCGCATCTTACATCAACGACATCATGGACGAGGCCAAGATGACCGCCAACAAGGAGGCCAAGCGCATCGTGGTGCAGAGCATCCAGCGCGTCGCCACCGAGACCGCCATCGAAAACTCCGTGACCGTATTCCACATCGACTCCGACGAAATCAAGGGCCGTATCATCGGCCGCGAGGGCCGCAACATACGCGCCCTGGAGGCCGCCACCGGCATCGAAATCATCGTCGACGACACCCCCGAGGCCATCGTGCTGTCGGGCTTCGACCCCGTGCGCCGCGAGATCGCCCGCCTGGCCCTGCATCAGCTGGTGGCCGACGGCCGCATCCACCCCGCACGCATCGAGGAGGTCGTCGCCAAGGTACGCCGCCAGGTCGAGGAGGAAATCATCGAGACCGGCAAGCGCACCGCCATCGACCTCGGTATCCACGGGCTGCACCCCGACCTCATACGCATGGTCGGCAAGATGAAATACCGCTCGAGCTACGGACAGAATCTGCTCCAGCACTCGCGCGAGACTGCCAATCTCTGCGCCGTGATGGCCGCCGAGCTGGGCCTCAATCCCAAGAAGGCCCGCCGCGCCGGCCTGCTCCACGATATCGGCAAGGTGCCCGACGAGGAGCCCGAGCTGCCCCACGCTCTGCTGGGCATGAAGCTCGCCGAGAAGTACAAGGAAAAGCCCGAGATATGCAATGCCATCGGCGCCCACCACGACGAGGTGGAGCAGACTTCGCTGCTGGCTCCCATCGTGCAGGTGTGCGACGCCATATCGGGCGCTCGCCCCGGCGCACGCCGCGAGATTGTCGAGGCATACATCAAGCGCCTCAACGACCTGGAGCAGCTGGCCATGTCTTATCCCGGCGTGGTCAAGACCTACGCCATCCAGGCCGGCCGCGAGCTGCGCGTGATCGTCGGCGCCGACAAGATCGACGACGTCGAGACCGAAAAGCTCTCGGCCGAGATCGCCCGCCGCATCCAGGACGAGATGACCTATCCCGGCCAGGTGAAAATCACCGTGATACGCGAAACCCGCTCCGTAGCATTCGCCAAGTAAAATGGCCGGCCAAGACAAAGACAAGCCCTGCGGCGAAGCGCCGCAGAGGGCTTGCGGCAACCCGCTATCAGGCGCCGACGGGCCCCGCGCCAAGCTCCACAGCTTCAACTGGCTCGCCGACATACCCGGCGGATACGCCGACTCCGACATCGTGGAGGTCACTTTTAAGAATACCCGCAAGGGATATTACCGCAACTCCACCCATATCCCCCTGGAGATAGGCGACATAGTGGCCGTGGAGGCCCAGCCGGGCCACGACATCGGCACCGTCACCCTCACCGGCCTGCTGGCCGAGCGCCGTATGCGCCGCCCCTCGGGGGAGCGCCGCGGCCGCGGCGAGCGCGCCGGCGACACTGAGGTGCGCCGCGTATTCCGCAAGGCCCGCCCGGGCGACCTGGAGCGCTTTGAGGAGGCTCGCGCGCGAGAGACCGATACCATGGTGCGCTCGCGCCAGATTGCCGCCCGCCTCGGCCTCAACATGAAGATAGGCGACGTCGAGTATCAGGGCGACGGCAACAAGGCCATCTTCTACTACATCGCCGACGAGCGCGTCGACTTCCGCCAGCTCATCAAGGTGCTGGCCGATACATTCAAGGTGCGTATCGAGATGAAGCAGATAGGCGCCCGTCAGGAAGCCGGCCGCATCGGCGGCATAGGCCCCTGCGGAAGGCCGCTGTGCTGCTCGGGCTGGATGACCAACTTTGTGTCGGTCGCCACCAGCGCCGCGCGCTTCCAGGATCTGTCGCTCAACCCGCAGAAACTCGCCGGACAGTGTGCCAAGCTCAAGTGCTGCCTCAACTTCGAGGTCGACACATACGTCGAGGCTTCGCGCGGTATGCCGCCTAAGGACGCCCGTCTTGAGACGGCCGATGCCACATATTTCCACTTCAAGAGCGACATCTTCCGCCGCGAGGTGACTTACTCCACCGAGAAGGGTATGGCCGCCAATCTGGTCACCATCCCCGTCGACCGTGTATTTGAGGTAATCGCGCTCAACAAGCAGGGCGAGAAACCGCTCTCGCTGCTGCCCGAGGGCTCCGAGGTTCCCAAGGAGAAAAAAGCCTTCGGCGACATCCTTGGCGACGAGGAGCTCACCCGCTTTGACAAGAAAAAGAAGCGCCGCCGCAAGGCCGACAAGCCCCGTGGCGAAAGCAAAGGCGGCGGCAAGGGCAGTGAGGGCAAGGGCGACAAGAGCGGCGACAAGCCGGCCGCAGGTCCCCGCCCCGAGTCAAAGCCCCGCCCCGAGAGCAGACCCGGCGAGAGCAAGCCCGGCGAGAGCAAGCCCGGCGAGAGCAAAGCGCGCCCCGAGGGCGGCGAGCGTGAGCGCCGGCGCAAGAGCCGTCCGGGCGACCGTCGCAAAGGCGGCGAGGGCAAGGGCGGCGATACGACTCCGGCCAAACCCAAAGGCGAGCAGCAATCATGACACGCATCATGGCTGCCATAGCTGCGGCGACCGCCTTGACGCTCGCAGTATCGTGTGACCCGCCTGAGCCGAGTTACGCCGGTTTTGCCGACATCCCGGCGGCCGGATGGCCGTATGCCGACACGCTCGATATCGAGCCGGTGCTGCCCGACTCGGTGGCCGTGGGACGGCTCGCCGTGGCCGTGCGACACACCAACGGCTACGACTACCGCAATCTCTGGCTCGAAATCGCCACTCCGATGCTCGACTCCGTGGTGGCCGACACGGTCAATGTGGAGCTTGCCGACGACTACGGCCGCTGGTACGGCCGCGGAGTGGGCGTGAGCTACATGACCATCGACACCCTCCCCGGCAGCTACTGCCTCACGCGCGGACGCAGCGCCCGTGTGCGCCACGTGATGCGCGTCGACACTCTCGACGCCGTCGAGCAGATTGGACTCATATTCATACCCGACTGACATGCAGCGACCCGACGCACTGATATTTGATATGGACGGCACCCTGTGGGATGCCATCGACTCGTATTGCGCCGTATGGAACGACACTGCCCGCCGCCTCGGCATCGACCGCCACGTCACTTACGACGAGCTGCGGCCGCTCATGGGCAAGCCGCTGGAGGAGATCTACCGCGTGCTTATGGGCCCGACGGGCGCCGACCCGGCCACTTTCATGCCTCTGCTGGCCGAGCGCGAGCGCGACATGATGCCCGGCCTGGGCGGCCGCCTCTATCCCGGCGTGAGGAAGACGCTCGACTGCCTCGCCGCCCGCGGTGTCGGGCTGTACATGGTGAGCAACTGCGGCGCCGACGGGCTGCGCAATTTCCTGGCCTATACCGGCCTGGGCGACCTCATGACCGAGGCTCTGTCTTACGGCGCCACCGGCGTCGACAAGGATGTGAACATCCGCCGCCTGGTCGAGCGTTATAATCTCAGATGCCCCGCGTATGTGGGCGACGTGCAGCGCGACTCCGACAGCAGCCATGCAGCCGGAGTGCCCGTCGTATACGCGGCATACGGGTTTGGCCACATCGCCGACCCCGACTTCGTCATACATTCATTCCCCGACCTCCTCGACCTCTATGGAACTGAAATCTGAACTACGGCTGCAACTCCTCGCTCCCGACGAGCTCGCCGCCCGCACCGCCCGCATCACCGCGGCCATGCGTGCCGCCGGTACCGACGGCATCGTGGTAAGCGACAATGCCGGCATATATTACCTCACCGGCCGCGTATTCTGCGGCTACATATATCTGCACTCCGACGGTCGCCTGCGCTACTATCTGCGCCGGCCCAATCATCTGCAGGGCGACTCTGTGATGCAGATACGCAAGCCCGAAGACATGACCGCCGACATCATGGCCGCCTTTGCCCCCGGCGCCGTAGGGCTGGAGGAGGACTCCCTGCCCTACTCCATGGCGATGCGCCTGCGCGCATCGCTCCCTGCCGGAGCCTCGGCATCGCCGATGCTGCGCGCCGCCCGCGCCGTCAAGACCCCGGCCGAGATAGAGCTGATGCGCCGCTCGGGCATCGCCCAGGCCGAGGTATACAGCCGCATACCCCACCTGTATGCCGACGGCATGAGCGACATCGAGCTGCAGATTGAAATCGAGCGCGCCCTGCGGCTGCACGGCTGTCTGGGCATCTTCCGCATCGCCGGGCAGTCGATGGAGCTGCATATGGGCAATGTGCTCACCGGCGCCAACGCCGACACTCCCTCGCCCTACGACTTCGCCATGGGCGGCGCGGGCCTCGACCCGTCGATACCCGTCGGCGCCGACGGCACCATAATACACCCCGGGCTGCCCGTGATGGTCGACATGAACGGCAACTTTACCGGATACATGACCGACATGACCCGCTGCTACTGCCTGGGCGAGCCTCACCCCGAGGCCGTCAGACTCAACGAGCTCTCGCGCAACATATGCGCCGCCGTGGCCGAGGCCGCCGTGCCCGGAGCCGCCGCCCGCGACCTCTACGAGCTGGCCGCCGGCATGGCCCGCGAGGCCGGCTACGCCGAGGCCTTCATGGGCCACCGCTACCACGCCGGATTTGTGGGTCACGGCATCGGCATCGAGGTCAACGAGCTGCCCGTGCTGGCCCCGCGCTCGCGCGACATCCTTGCCGAGGGCATGACGTATGCCTGCGAGCCCAAGTTTGTGGTGCCCGGCATGGGGGCCGTTGGCATCGAGAATACTTATGTGGTGCGCGCGTCCGGCCCGGCCGAATGCATCACCCCCGCACCCGAGCAAATCATATCGCTGCGCTGAGCGCCCGCCATGAACGTATCAGACCGACTCGACAATCCTGTATTCCGCCTCGTGGGCTCGGTGGCCGACAGCATCGGCCGCCCCTGCTATGTGGTGGGCGGCTATGTGCGCGACCTGCTCATCGGCCGGGCATCTAAAGACATCGACTTTGTGACAGTGGGCTCGGGCATCGAGCTTGCCGAGGCAGTGGCGCCGGCCATCAGCCGCCGGGCGCGGGTCAATGTATTCCGCACCTACGGCACCGCGCAGATACACCACGGAGCGCTGGAGCTGGAGTTTGTGGGCGCTCGGCGCGAGTCGTACCGCCGCGAGTCGCGCAATCCCATCGTCGAGGACGGTACTCTCGACGACGACCTGGCCCGCCGCGACTTCACCATCAATGCCCTGGCCGTGTGTGTCAACGCCGAGGGATACGGCGAGGTCATCGACCACTACGACGGCCTGGGCGACCTCGACCGCCGCATCATACGCACTCCGCTCGACCCCGACATCACATTCAGCGACGACCCGCTGCGTATGCTCCGTGCCATACGCTTTGCCACCCAACTCCAGTACGACATATACCCCGACACGCTCGACGCCATCACCCGCAACGCCGCCCGCATCGAGATTATCACCGCCGAGCGCGTCAAAGACGAGCTGTGCAAGATCATGCGCTCGCCCGTGCCCTCTATCGGCTGGGAGCTGCTGAGGCGCACCGGCCTGCTGCGGCTCATACTGCCCGAGCTCGACGACCTCAAGGGCGTCGACGTGCGCGGAGGCTGCGCCCATAAAGACAATTTCGACCATACGCTCAAGGTGCTCGACGCCGTGGCCGCCCGCACCGACAAGGAGTGGCTGCGCTGGGCCGCCCTCTTCCACGACATCGCCAAGCCGGTCACCAAGCGCTACGAGCCGGGAGCCGGATGGACGTTTCACAACCACAATTTCATCGGGGCCAAGATGCTCCCGCGCATATTCACCCGCCTGAAGCTGCCCCTGGGCGCCGAGCTGCACTATGTGCAGAAGCTCGTCGAGCTGCACATGCGCCCCATCGCCCTGGTCGAGGACGAGGTCACCGACAGCGCCGTGCGCCGCCTGATGAACTATGCCGAGGAAGACCTCGACGACCTCATGCTGCTGGCCCGCGCCGACATCACATCCAAAAACGAGGCCAAGAAGAAGCGCTTCCTCGAAAACTTCGACCTCGTGGAGCGCAAATACGAGGACATCCGCCTCAAAGACGCCGAGCGCAACCGCAAGAATCCCGTCGACGGCACCGAGGTGATGCACATCTTCGGCCTGCCGCAGAGCCCCACCGTGGGCTACTTCACCAAGAGCCTCAAGCAGGCCATAAAAGACTGCGAGATCGACGATACACGCCCCGCCGCCCTGCGCTATCTGCTCAAACTGGCCGCCGACGCAGGCGTGCCGGTCGTAAACCCTCCCTCACCCGAAGACCTCACCGACTGACCCACATCTCCCCGACATGTACTACGTAACTAAACGCCTCGAAATATCGGCCGCACACCGCCTCGCCCTCTCCTACGAGAGCAAGTGCACCTGCCTGCACGGCCACAACTGGATTGTCACCATCCACTGCCGGGCCGCCGAGCTCAACGCCGACGGCATGGTCACCGACTTCACCCACATCAAGCACGCCGTGCTCGACCGCCTCGACCACACCTGCCTCAACGATGTGCTGCCGTTCAACCCCACCGCCGAGAATATCGCCCGCTACATCTGCGACCTGGTGCCCAACTGCTACCGCGTCGAGGTGCAGGAGAGCGAGGGCAACACCGCCGCATATGAAAAAGACTTAGAGCTTGTTTAAAAACAAATGTGAATACGTAGGTCTTGTGATTTTGAGAGGATTTTCATCTGAGTTGAAGG
>CAJUOC010000026.1 GCA_910587925.1 uncultured Muribaculaceae bacterium | reverse complement strand
CACGGCCGCCGCCGTCGCCCTCTGCCCACACCCCGTTTATGTGAATACGGCCGCGACGAATCACGGCTGTCACCGTCGCCCTCTGCCCCCCGTTTATGTGAATACGGCCGCGACGAATCACGGCCACCGGCATCACCCTCTGCCCCTCACGTTTATGTGAAAACGGCCGCGACGAATCACGGCTGTCGCCGTCGCCTTCTGCCCACACGTTTATGTGAAAACGGTCGCGACGAATTACGGCTGTCGCCCTCTGCCCACACCCCGTATATGTGAAAGCGGCCGCGATGAATCACGGCTGTCGCCCTCTGCCCACACCCCCGTTTATGTGAATACGGCCGCGACGAATCACGGCCACTCGTAGGGGCGCGGCCTGCCGCGCCCGCGGCCGCCGTAACATATTACATTTATATCCTATGATTATAACGTTGCTGCGGTCGCCACAGGTGGCGACCCTACAAGAGGACGGTTATGGATGATGGCCGGATTAGCAACGGCCAAGCCCGTGGAGCGGGCGACAGGCAGTAGGCACGTGCAAGGCGATAGCCGCAGCGCGTGTATTCAATGGCCCCCCAAGCATCGGAGCTGCGTAGCTGCGATACTTCAGAAGTGTCGCAGCTATGCAGCTACTACATTTGTATGCTTACAAACACGCGCTGCGGCTATCGCCTTGCACGTGCCTACTGCCTGGCGCCTGCTACGCAGGCTTGCCACCGCCTGACTGTGACTGATTGCGGTACGTCCATCGGATACGCACGGGTTGCAGCGATGAAGTGTGGCTACGACCTACGGTCGGCCGGCAAAAAAAAGCCCGCGGCCGGGAGGCTGCGGGCATATATTGTATGGGGTAGGGGCTTATTTGAGGGCGTCCTTGACGGCGTCGTTGGGTACCATCTCTTCCTTGAAGATGTAAGCGCCGGTCTTGGGCGACTTCACCATCTTGATTACCTTTGAGTAGGTGCGGCCTTCGCCTTTCTGCAGTGATGCAACGGTTTTCTTTGCCATGTCTCAGGGTATATTATTTGATTTCTTTGTGTACGGTTACGCGCTTAAGGATGGGATTGTATTTCTTAAGCTCGAGACGCTCGGTGGTATTCTTGCGGTTTTTGGTGGTGATGTAGCGGGAAGTACCGGGCATACCGCTGGCCTTATGTTCGGTGCATTCGAGGATTACCTGAACGCGATTACCTTTAGCTTTCTTTGCCATGATGGTTAGAATCCTAAGAATTTAATGTCTTTTTCGGAGAGATATCCTTTTTCAGCAGCCTGAATCATAGCGGCATTGAGGCCGAGCTTGTTGATGGTGCGGAGGCCGGCGGCGGAGATGGTGAGGGAGATCCAGATGCCTTGCTCCACCCAGAAGAACTTCTTGTTGAAGAGGTTCACGTAAAATTTGCGTTTGGTGCGGCGCTTGGAGTGCGAAACGTTGTTGCCGGTCAACGCCTTCTTGCCTGTAATTTGACAAATCTTTGACATTTCTTTAACGCTTATCGTTTATTATCAGTTATTTGTACAGTGTCTATGGCACCAATCACAGGTCTCATATCGCCTCGGGATGCATCACTTTCCCGCAGCTTTCAAGGATGAGCCACAAAACAGTGTGCAAAGTAAGCAATTTTTTCTGACTCGTGCAAGTCTGCACCGAAATAATATACAAAAAAAGACCCGTCGCGATGGGGCGACGGGTCGCAGGGTGGAGGTTCCAAGCAGAATCGAACTGCTGTGCACGGTTTTGCAGACCGTTGCCTAACCACTCGGCCATGGAACCGGATTGCGAGTGCAAAGGTAAGCCTTTTTTTGATATATCCAAAATTTCGCCCGATTTTTTTACTTTATTTCGGCTCGCGGCGGAAAAAAAGAAGCCCGGATTCTATCGGAATCCGGGCCGGAGGGTGAGGTGTGGGGGTCGAACCCACGACCTTCGGAACCACAATCCGACGCTCTAACCAACTGAGCTAAACTCACCATTTTTGCGTTTGCGTTGCAAAGGTACGCATTTTTTTGATACCTGCAAATTTTTTGACGGTATTTTTTTGTGGCATCAACTTTGGACGGGCGCGGAGCGTTATAAATCAACAAACTGACTCTTATGCCAAACTTATGAATCTTCAGAGCATGGACGGCTGCACGGCGGCCGCATACATAGCCTACGCTTTCAGCGAGGTGGCCACCATCTATCCCATCACACCCATCGCTTCGATGGGCGAAAGCGCCGACCGATGGAAGCTGTCGGGGCTCTGCAACCTGCTGGGTTCGCCCATGGAGGTGCGCGAGATGGAGAGCGAGCTGGGCGCGGCTGGTGCCACTCACGGGGCGCTCTGCGGCGGCGCGCTGGCCACGACGTTTACGGCCTCGCAGGGGCTGATGCTGATGATTCCCAATATGTATAAGATTGCGGGTGAGTTGCTGCCGGCGGTGTTTCATGTGGGGTGCCGCGCGCTGGCTACGCATGCGCTGAGTATCTTCGGCGACCATCAGGATGTGATGGCCTGCCGGGCCACCGGCTTTGCCATGCTTGCATCGGCCTCGGTGCAGGAGACTCACGATATGGCTATCGTGGCGCATGTGGCCGCTCTGCGCGGCTCGCTGCCGGTGTTGCATTTTTTCGACGGCTGGCGTACATCCAACGAAATCGCCACTATCGATGTGACGCCATACGAGGCGCTCGCCCCACTGCTGCCGCGCGATGCCGTCGCCGCTTTCCGTCGCCGCGCCATGAATCCCGAGCATCCCGACCTGCGGGGCTCGGCTCAGAACTGGGACGTGTATTTCCAGAACCGCGAGGCTGCCAATCCCAGCTATGACGCCTTCCCGGCGGTGATACAGCAGACCATGGACGATGTGGCCGCCGTGACCGGCCGTCGATACCGGCTCTTTGATTATGTCGGCGCCCCCGACGCCACTGATATTATCATATCGATAGGCTCGTCGACTCAGGTGGTGGAGGAGGCCGTGGAATACCTCAACTCGCAGGGGCGCCGCTGCGGCGCTGTGAAGGTGAGGCTCTACCGCCCGTTTGACGCCGAGGCGCTGCTCGCTGCCATCCCCGCCACGGCGGCACGCATAGCGGTGCTCGACCGCACCAAGGAGCCGGGCTCGCAGGGCGAGCCGCTGTATCTCGACGTGGCGGCTGCGGTGCAGCGCGCCGGGCGCGACATCACCGTCGTGGGCGGCCGCTACGGCCTGGGGTCGAAAGATTTCACGCCGGCCATGGTCAAGGCGGTATTTGACAATCTTGCGTCGGGCGGGCCGGTGCATGGATTCACGGTGGGTATCACCGACGATGTGACCCGCCGCTCGCTGCCGCCGGCCGATATGCCCGACATCACCCCGGCCACGACCACGTCGGCCATGTTTTACGGCATGGGCTCCGAC
The DNA here is from genome assembly GCA_910587925.1 of uncultured Muribaculaceae bacterium. GTDB lineage: Bacteria > Bacteroidota > Bacteroidia > Bacteroidales > Muribaculaceae > CAG-873. The sequence continues at coordinate 36,339 of CAJUOC010000026.1, read as the reverse complement.
GGCACTGTCGGAGCCACCAAGACCGCGGCCCATATCATATCGCAGGCGGCCGGGATGTATGCTCAGGCATACTTCCAGTACTCGGCCAAGAAGTCGGGCGGCTTCACCATCGGGCAGCTGCGCCTGTCGCAGCACCCCGTGACGCAGGCGTACGGCATCGGCCGCGCCGACTATGTGGCCTGCAACAAGGATGTGTACGTGCGCCGCTTCAGCCTCATAGACACTCTGCGCCCCGGCGGCACATTTGTGCTCAATACCGCGCTCACGGGCGACGCTCTCGACAAGTATCTGCCGGCGCATGTGCGCCGCGCCATAGTGGCCCACAAGGCCGACTTCTATACCATCGACGCCCGTGCCATCGCATCGGCTGCCGGCCTGGGCGTGCGCATCAACATGATAATGCTGGCGGTATTTTTCCACCTGCGCCCCGTGGTGCCCTACGACACGGCCATCGCGGCGCTCAAGCAGTATATCACAAAAATGTACATGCACGAGGGCGGCGATGTGGTGAGCCGCAATATCGCCGCGCTCGACTCTGCGGTCGCCGCCCTGCGCCGGGTCGAATACCCGGCCTCGTGGGCTACGGCAGCCGACGACTCCGCTGCTGCGGCCGGCTCAGACGTGCCGGCCTTTGTGCGCGAGGTGGCTCGCCCGTGCATGGAGCTGCGCGGCGATGCGCTGCCGGTATCGGCATTTGCGCCCGACGGCACCATGCCGATGGGTACCACCGCGTATGAAAAGCGCACCATCGCCGACGCCATACCGGCCTGGGACCCGTCCAAGTGCGTGCAATGCACCGAGTGCTCGCTGGTATGTGCCCACGCCGCCATACGGCCCTATATACTTACCGCGGCCGAGGCATCGGCGGCTCCCGCGGGCTTTGATACAGCGGCCGCGCACGGCACGCCGGCGCGCAAGGGCATGAGATTCCGCATACAGGTATATCCCCAGGACTGTGTGGGATGCGGCTCCTGCGCCACGGTGTGCCCCGGCCGGGCACTGACCATGACACCGATCGCCGAGCGGCTCGACACCGTGTTGCCGCTGCTTGACTATGCCACGGCGCATGTGGCTCCGAAGGAAGGGATATTCAGGCGCACGAGCATCAACGGCTCGCAGATGTACCGTCCGCTGCTCGAGTTTTCGGGCGCCTGCGGCGGCTGCGGCGAGACTCCGTATGTAAAGCTGCTCACTCAGCTCATGGGCGAGCGCCTGGTGATAGCCAATGCCACCGGCTGCTCCTCGATATGGGGCGCCAACTTTCCCAGCAACGCATACTGTGTCAACTCCGACGGCCACGGCCCCGCCTGGGGCAACTCCCTCTTTGAGGACAATGCCGAGTATGCCTATGGCATCGCCTCGGCCATCGCCCACCGCCGCGAATATCTCGCCGCGCTGGTCGCCGAGGCTGCCGCCGACGCCGCCACGCCGCCGTCTGCCGCAGCCGCCCTGCGCGCCTGGCATACCGGCCGGGCCGATGCCGATGCGTCGCGCTCGGCGGCACCCGGGCTCATCGCGGCACTCGAGGCAGCCCCTGACGCGCCTCACGCAGCCGAGATACTGTCAATGGCCGACCTGCTGGTCAAGAAGTCGGTATGGGCGACAGGCGGCGACGGCTGGGCATACGACATCGGCTTTGCAGGGCTCGACCACGTGCTGGCGCAGAACGTCGACATCAACATACTGGTGATGGACACCGAGTGCTACTCCAATACCGGCGGACAGACCTCCAAGGCCACCCCGCTCGGCGCAGTGGCCAAGTATGCGGCCGGCGGCAAGCGTACATACAAGAAAGACCTCGGCCGCATGATGATGACCTACCCGGGGGTATACGTGGCCTCTGTGGCGCTGGGCGCCAACTATCAGCAGACCATCACGGCTCTCGTCGAGGCCGACGCCCATCCGGGGCCGTCGGTGGTGATAGCCTACTGCCCGTGTATCAACCACGGCATACGCTCGGGCATGAACCACGCCATGGTGGAGGAGCGCCTGGCCGTCGAGTGCGGCTACTGGCCGCTGTACCGCCGCAATCCGCTCGGCGCGGGGCTTACGGTCGACGCGGCCCGTCCCGACGGGCGCATGTCGCAGTTTCTCGACGGCGAAGACCGCTACGCCGATCTGCGCATGACCGATGCCGCCGCAGCCGCCCGTCTGCGTCCAGAGCTTGAGGCCCGCTGCGACGATATTTTCGACATACTCACATACAATGCCGCCTACCGCCACGGCAGCGCGGCTTCACACTCCTAAATATATAATTATGGACTACAAGGTAATCGACATCGAGGGCGTGGGCGCAGTCTACGCCGAAAAGCTCCAGGGAGCCGGCATCTACACATCCGACGACCTCCTCGAGGCAGGCGCCACCCCCAAGGGGCGCAAGACCCTGGCCGAAATCACAGGCATACCCGCCAAGCTCATCCTCACATGGGTCAACCACTGCGACCTGTACCGCATCAAGGGTGTGGGGCCGCAGTTTGCCGAGCTGCTTGAGGCGGCCGGCGTCGACACGGTCAAGGAATTTCGCCACCGTGTGGCGGCCAATCTCCAGCCGCGCCTGGCCGAAATCAACGAGGCGCGCCACCTCACCGGCCGCGTGCCGACCGTGGCCGAGGTAGAGCGCATGATAGCGCAGGCCGCCGAGCTTGAGCCTATGGTAAGCTATTGACAGCGTCGGCCATACGCCGCAGCCCGTCGAGCATACGCTCGCGCGGGCAGGCGAAATTGAGTCGCAGGTGATGCTCACCGCCACGGCCGAATATATGGCCCGGCGAGAGCATCACCTTGCCGCGCTCCTCGCATAGGGCGGCGAGACCGGCGGAGTCGAGCCCGGTGTAGCCCAGGTCGATCCAGGCAAGATATGTGCTCTCCAGCGGCATCACCGTGGCCCGGGGCAGCTCCGCGGCGATAAACTCGCGCAGAGCGGCGAAGTTGCCGGCCAGATAGCGGCGCAGCGCGTCGAGCCACGCCTCGCCGTCGGGCGAGTATGCCGCGATGGTGGCCACCACGCCCAGCGGATTCACGTCGCATACCTCGTTGATATTGACAGCGCGGTCGATGCGGTGCATCACCTCGGGGTCGGGCGCCACGATGGTGGCTATCTGGAGGCCGGCGAAGTTGAAGGCCTTGGTGGGCGCGATACACACCGCCCAGTCGGCCGAGGTGTCGACCGTGGCCCAGGGAGTGTAGTCGTGTCCGGGGTAGGTGAGGGGGCAGTGTATCTCGTCGGAAATCACAAACAGCCTGTGACGCCGGGCGATGCCGGCGATGCGCTCCAGCTCGGCGTGCGTCCATACACGTCCGCCCGGATTGTGGGGGTTGCACAGCAGCAGTATCTTCACATCTGGCATGGCGGCCGTGCGCTCCAGCTCATCCCAGGGGATGCGGTACATCCCTGAGTCTGAGTCGACCGCCAGCTCCACCTCGGCGGCGCGGCAGCCGTTGTTGCGTATCGACGAGTAGAAGCAGTTGAATACCGGCGAGAGCACGGCCACCGCATCGCCCGGCCGGCTCATGGCCTTGATGATGGCCGATATGGCCGGCACCACTCCCGACGTATACATCATATGCCGGCGCTCGGGGCGCCAGCCGTGGCGGCGGGCATACCAGTCGGCCGTGGCCGAGTAGTACTCGGGCGGGACGTGCGTGTACCCCATCACGCCGCCGGCTATACGGCGCTTCAGAGCATCGAGTATGCAGGGCGCCGCGGGGAAGTCCATGTCGGCCACCCACATGGGCAGCACGCCCTCGGGCATCGTGTCCCACTTGTAGCTCTGGGTGCCGAGACGGTCGGGCGCGGTGTCGAAATCAAATACCGGCGCGCTCATCGTGTGAGAATGCGGCAGTCGGCCGGAGCCTTGATATTGCTGTCGAGGATGATTTCGCCGTAGCTCTCGGCGGTGATGCACCCCGAGGTGGGATTTTTCACGCTGGTGACGGGCGAGAGTATGGTGGCCTGCAGGGTCGACTCCTCAAAGGCCAGGTCGCAGTCGGGCGCCATGGTGCAGTCTTCCATCACCAGGTCGCGGGCATAGCACAGCGGCTGGGTACCCGAGATGTGGCAGCGCACCAACCGCAGGCCGCGAGAGTGCCAGCCCAGGTACTCGCCGGTGAGGCGGCAGTCGATGAGGGTGACTCCCTCGGTCTGCCAGAAGGCGTCTTTGGAGTCAATTACGGCATTGCGTATCACCACATTGTGGCAGTACTGAAAGGAGTAGTTGCCCTGCTGGCGGTAGCCGTCGATGTCGATGTCGGCGCCGTGCATGAAGAGGTAGTCGGCATGAGCCACCTCGACGTCGCGCAGCTTCACGCCCGAGCAGTGCCACAGGGTCTCCTGTGCGTCGGGGATGGTGACATTGCTCAGCGACAGATCGCGCATCTCGCGAAACATCTTTGGCGCCTCGACCCGAGTGTCTTTCATTTCGAGATTGCTCGAGTACCACAGGGCGGCGCGAGCGCCCGGGGTGAAAAGGCAGCGCTCGATGCGGAAGCCGTCGACGTGCCAGAAGGGATACTTTCCCTCGAAGCGGCAGTCGACCGCCTCGATGTCGGAGCACTCCTTGAGCGCCGACTCGCCGGCGTGGATGGTCACATGCTCAAGCCGCAGGCCGTGGCTCGCAAACAGCGGGCGTTCGCCGCCGTATTCCTTGTCTTTTATAATTTCCATAGCTGTCAGAATCTTGATTTCAGTCGTGCTTGCCCGATGAGCGGCGCGAGCACATGCAGGTCGAGGTAGCGCGGCCCGCTGCCGCCCTCAAAGGGTATCGCCGTGCGCCGCAGGTCGGTGGCGGCGTGGCAGGCCGAGCTGCGCCATCCCGGCAAGTCGGGCCCCATGGCGGCAGGTATGCTGTCGAGGGTGACACGCCCGACGGGCGCCACCGGGGTGTATCCCAGCGAGGCCCACATCACCGGGCCCTCGGGTGTCGACTCGATCACCACCGAGGCGGTGGTGATGTCGCGGGGTATGAAGTCGAGGTCGGCCACATACCGGTCGCCGTCGGCCAGGTGGTCGCGGGCGGTGAGGCCGTGGTAAAACGAGCGCGAGAGTGTATCGGCCAGCAGGCGCGGCGATATGCGGCGCCCGGCGGTGAGATGCCGCGCGGCGGCGAGGCGTATGTAGCCGTTGCCGCGGCCGAGAGTGCCGCTCAGCGAGTGATTGGTGCGGATGGCTGCGGAGTCGACATCGAAGCGGCACACCGAGTGGTCGCCCGTCTCGAAATATGCGGCGCGGCCCGAGGCGTCGATGGCGCCGAAATTGGCCTGCACGCCCATCGGCCGCGGGAGCGAGTCGAGCAGGCGGGCAAAGTCGTCGACCGTGCGGCAGCGGGCCAGGGCGGCGCTCATCACCAGCCCCTCGCGGTCTTTGATGCGGGCGGTGTCGGGGGCGAGATTGTAGCTGGCAGTGTTGAGCACGGCAAAGCCGGCCTCGTTCATGCCCGTCCAGGCCTCGGCGAGCAGGGAGTCGCCGTCGTTGTACAGCCCCACGTATGCCAGTGTGGAGTCGGTGGCCTCGACGCGGGCCAGGAAATTGCCCGGCGCGCCGGTGTCGCGGTGTTTCCACAGCAGCGGGTGGCCCGACGCGGTGGCGCGGCCGGTGGCGACCAGCGATGTGCAGGCCGTAGCCGCCGCAGTGGCTGCCACCGCGAGCAGTATTATGGAGAGGAGGCGTTTCATGGCAACAAAATTACTAAAAATCTCCGTAAAATCTCTACCTTTGGGCTATGATGACAGATGTACATTTTGCAGAGCTGCACGCCCTGCTCGACGCCGAGGCCGCGCGCTACAACCGTCCTGAGTTTATCGAGGCCGACCCGGTGCAGTTTCCCCGCCGCTTTACCGATCCGCGCGACATCGAGATAGTATCGCTGCTGGCATCGACCGTGGCCTGGGGCAACCGCAAGATGATATGCCGCTCCTGCGAGGGTATGCTCGCCCTGATGGAGCATCAGCCTTACCGGTATGTGATGGAGCGTGGCTACGAAGACCTGCCGCCGCGCGACAATATCCACCGCACTTTTTTTACCGACAATCTGAGCCACTACCTGCGCGGGCTGCGCGAGGTGTACAGCCGCCACGGCAGCCTGGAGGCCTTTGCCGCCGATGCCATCGGCAGGGCCGGTACACGCGACTGCGCGCCCTGGACGGTAGCCGCCGCGCTGGGCGATACCCTTGCCGCCGCCTCGGGCGGCTGTCGCGACAGCCGCTGTCTGCCGCAGAATCTGCGTACTTCGGCTCTGAAGCGGTTCAATATGGCCCTGCGTTGGCTGGTGCGCCGCGACGGCATCGTCGATCTCGGCATATGGCGCACGGCGCTCGCCCCCTCGGAGCTGTATATACCGCTCGATGTGCATGTGGGCAATGTGTCGCGCGACCTGGGGCTGGTCAGCCGCAAGGCCAACGACCGCCGCACCGTCGAGGAGCTTACCGCCGAGCTGCGCCGTATGCGCCCCGACGACCCGGTATACTACGACTTTGCCCTCTTCGGCATCGGCGTCACCAAAGATTGAAGCGGTAGCCGACCACGGCGTTGAAATTGAGGTTGGAGCCCAGGAATAGTGTCTCGTGGTCCTCGACCACGGCCGTGTCGACAAGTCCCTGAGCGCCGATAAACCATCGGCCATGGTTCCACACGGCGCCGAGCTTGATGTGGTTGTATACGGAAAACCGCACCTTGTCGTTGTCGGAATTTACCTTGCCGGTGGCGACGCCCACCACAGGCGATACCGAGGCGCCGATAGTCCAGCCGCGGGGTAGCACCCAGTTGAAGCCGTAGCCCACGCGCAGCCCGAAATTGCGGGTACGCACTCGGTAGTGGCTGTCGGCCCACCAGTCGGGCAGCCTGGAGAGCATCTCGGCCGGCAGCGACGAGAAGTCTATGTCGTACTGCTGGGTATACGTCGACAGGCCGGCGTAAAACGAGCCTTGGCTGCGGCGCTGTATGCGGCTGTATGCAAAGAGCGCCGCCTGCGAGTAGCGGCGATGGTTGAAAAAGTAATATATGTCGAGTCCCCACGACTCGAAACTTGCTCCGTCGAAGGGCAGGTCGAGACCGCCCGTCTCGCCGAAGCGCCGCAGCTTGGTGCCCACGGTGTTGCGCTCCCAATATGCCTCGGCCGACATCAGCGAGCAGTTGAAGCCAAACTGGTATCTCTGCCGCGCGTGGCCCGAGCGGCCAAAAAGTTTGCTTACATTGATGTCGTAGCCGGCGGTGAGGGCGAGGTAGGTGATATAGACACCCATGGTGGTGCTGGGGTCGGAGCGCAGGTCAATTGTCTCGCGCGAGTTTATGCGGAAGTTGAGGTGGTTGAGCCACGACTGCGTGTTGAGCTTCACGCTGAATTTGGTGCCGGTGACGTCGACATATGCCGAGTCTCGCGGGTTGAAAAATCCGTCGCCCCAGCGGTATATCTTCACGATGGCGCGCGGAAAAGCGCCCTTGGCCGCGATGGAGTCGAGATTGAAACTCATGGCGCCCGCCGACATCGCCGACAGGCCGACCATCATGGAGATTATTATGGCGGCAAACCTTTGCATAGCTGAAAACACATGCAAATATAGTGAAAAGGCACGTGCAACGCCAAATTTGCGGGGGTGTTTTGTGCCGGTCTGCGCGCGGCGCGAACTATAGCCCGCCCGCAAGTGTTTCTTCTTTAAAGAAAAAGTATTTTCATCACCGCCTGCTTATGTCTTCTGCCGCATCCCGCCCATATACATTCGACCGCGTGGTACGCATCATCGTCGGCCTGGCCCTGCTGGCCGCCGCCATATGGCTCATCAATGTGCTGCGCAATGTGCTGCTGCCATTCTGCCTGGCCTGCCTCATCGCGTATCTCATGGAGCCGCTGGTCGAGACCAATCAGCGCATCCTGCGTATGCGCGGCCGTGTGCTGCCCAGTATCATCACCATAGTGGAGGTCACGCTGGTGCTGGCCGTGCTGGGATACTTCTTTGTGCCATCAATCATACGCGAGGTGCATCAGCTCGAAGACATGATAAGCCGCAGCTCGGCGGCGGATACATCGGTGCCGCTGGTGCCCGAGGAAATCATCGCGCCGGTGCGCGAGTGGGTGCGCTCGCTCAGCGTGGCCGATCTGGTGCGCAGTTCCCACTTTGAGTCGCTGCTCAGCTCGGGCACATCATTTATCGCCTCGACGCTCGACTTCCTGCTCCATACGCTGGAGTGGCTGCTTACGTTTATATACGTCATCTTCATACTTATCGACTATCACTCACTGATGGGCGGTATGCGTATGCTGGTGCCGCGGCGGTACCGCGCTGTGGTAGCCCGCGTGGGCTGCGACATCAAGACCAGCATGAACCATTACTTCCGTGGCCAGGCGCTCATCGCCCTGTGTGCGGCCGTATTCTACTGTGTCGGCTTTTCCATCGTGGGCATCCCGCTGGCCATCATACTCGGTATCACGGTGGGAGTGCTCTACATGATACCGTATTTCCAGTATGTGACGCTCATCCCGGTGATGATAGTGTGCTTTATCGACTCGATGGGCGGCGGTGTGGCATTCTGGCCCGAGTTTGGCAAGTGTCTGCTGGTCTACGCTGTGAGCCAGTGTATATGCGACTACATCCTCACGCCCAAAATCATGGGCAAGGCCATGGGCCTCAATCCGGCTGTGATACTGCTGTCGCTCTCGGTGTGGGGCACCCTGCTGGGGCTTATCGGCATGATCATCGCCCTGCCGCTCACCACCCTGCTGCTGGCATACTATCAGGAGTATATCAACCGCGGCGAGCACTCCTCCGCGCCGTCGACTTCCGAGGCCGACGACTGCCCGGGCGACTGACAATCCGCCCGATACGTAAAAAGGGCCTCCATCACGGAGGCCCTTTTTATGGTTTCCAATAGGTACAATTTCTAAGGTAAAAAAGATTGTTTTAGGTTTGCGATACAAAGGTGGGGCTTTTTTGCTGCGCCCACAAATTATTTTATATGTTGTGCGACATGTTTTATCAACTTATTTTTAGGAATTTTCACAAATCAGCGGCGTAGTAGGGTGTTAATCAGAATTTTGCGCCGAAGTTGTGCAAGGAAAAGGTAAAATCCCGTTATTGTTAATAAAAGTTAACGCTATTGAGTGTCAGCAGCTGAAGCTCTGCTGTATCTCGTCGACGGCCCGGCGCAGGTCGCTTTCCACGCTCAGGCGCTCGTCGATGTTGCGGCAGGCGTAGAGCACGGTGGCGTGGGTGCGGCCCAGGCGTGCGCCGATGTTTTTGAGCGACAGGCCGGCGAGTTTCTTGGCCATGTACATCACCATCTGGCGGGCATCGGAAATCTCGCGCTTGCGGCTTTTGGTAAAGAGGGTATCGGGGGCGATGCCGTAGTACTGGCTCACGGCCTCGGTGACCATCTCAAAGTTGATCTGCGAGCGGCGGATGCGTATGGCGTTGGCCACGACAGGGCGGGCCAGGTCGAGGGTGATGTCGCGGTTGAGCACGGTGGCGTGGGCCACCAGCGATACCACCACGCCCTCCAGCTCACGGATGGAGTCGGTGACATTCTCGGCGATGTAGTCTATCACATCGGCGGGCAGCGACAGTCCGTCTTGCTCGGCTTTCTTGACCAGCACCCGGCGGCGCAGGTCGGCATCGGGACGGTCGAGGGGAGCCTGTGCGCCCCACTTGAAGCGGCCCAGCAGGCGAGCCTCAAATCCCTCCATCTCGGAGGGCGCGCGGTCGCTCGACAGTATAATCTGGCGATTGTTTTGGTGCAGCTGATTGAAGATGTGGAAAAAAGTATTTTGGGTCTGGCGCTTGCTCTCGCCTGCCAGATCCTGCACATCGTCGATGATCAGAGTGTCGATGCCCTGGTAGAAGTGAAAAAATTCGTTGATTTTTCCCTTGTGGTTGGCGGTGGTATACTGGCTCTGGAAGAGGCGCGCGGTGATATAGAGTACGCGCGCCTGCGGGTTGCTCTCCTTGATGCGTATACCCACGGCCTGTACCAGGTGGGTCTTGCCTACGCCCGTGGGACCGAAGATAAACAGGGGGTTGAAGGTCTTGTTGGCGGGGTTGTCGGCGATAGACTCGGCGATGGTGCGGGCGATGCGGTTGCTCTCGCCGGTGCAATAATTCTCAAAATTGTACTGTGGATTGAGCTGCGAGTCGAGCGGCTTGGCGGGCTGAGCGGGTACGAAGGGATTGGCAGGCTCGCCGGGGCCGTTGTGGATGATGGGGGAGTAGTCGGCAGAGCGGACCTCGACACCCGAAGCGGGCTCGCCCTGCACGTAGTTGAAGTTGAAGTATGTGGTCACACCGGCGCCATATACCTTGGCAATGGCCACCTCGAGCAGGTCGCCGTAGCGCTGCTCTATCTGCTCTGCAAAGTACGATGAGGGTACGAAGAGGCGCAGCGCGCCGCCCTCGTAGCTGAGCGACTTTACGTCGGCAAACCATGCGGTATATTGTTGCAGGGAAATGTTGTCGCGGATAAACTCCAGACACTTTTCCCATAGCAGGGTGTGTTGTTGCTCCATGTCTTGTCGGGTGTGTGTAGGATAAACAGGACTACAAAATTGACAAATAATTTCTGAAAAATAAAGTTGATTATTATTTGCAAAAGACGAAAAATCTGCAATGTGGTATGTTTCAGCAGTTTAACGTAAAGGTTTAACCCCGCTCCGACAAACGCTTCAAATATCGGCGGTAAGCGTGCTGAAATCCAGCACACTATATAAATGTTCCACGCCGCACGGGGCTAAAGCCCGCGCGGCGTGGAACTGCGATTATAAGCCCGCATCCGTGTATGTGTGAGGCACTGCGGCGGTCGGGCGTTATTTATAATCGGTTTAAAGAAGCTTTATGCTGATGTAGCGCTTGGGGTTGCGCTTGATGTCGACAAAGAGCGAGTCGAGACTGCTCACGGTGGTGTTGAGGTTGCGGTAGAGGGCGGGGTCGTGCATGAGCAGGCCCAGGGTGGAGTTGGGGTTGCCAAGCTGGGCGGTGAGCTCGCGCAGGTTGGCGGTGACGGCGGCGAGATTGTCGGCCAGCGAGTCGACGGGCACCCGGCGCAGGTCTGCCGAGATGTGGGCGATGTCGTCAGATGTGGTGGCGAAGTTGCCGGTGATGGCCTTGATGTCGGTGGTGATGGGGGGCAGGGTGGCCGATAGGGCGTTGATGCGGGCTGTGGTCTGCTCGAGATTGCGGGTCATGGCGTCGAGGCGCTCCACCGATGCCATCAGCGCGGGGTGCGACACCACGGCGTTGATAGACGAGAGCAGGCTGTCGACCTTGGGCAGTATGCCGGCCAGCGAGGGCAGCAGCTCCTGCGATACATTGTCCATCATGCCCTTGGGCACCACGCCGGTAAGGCGGTCGCCCACCGCGTGGAAATCGCCTTGCGGCGCCAACTCAAGCGCCACTGATGCGGTGCCGAGCAGGTCGGTGGTGAGCACGGCCTTGGAGCCGCGGGGCACGCGCAGCGCCTTGTCGAGCGACAGCTCGACCAGCACATGGCCCGGATTGTCGTACTCGTAGCTTATCTCGCGTACAAGACCCACCTTGAAGCCGTTGACCGTGACCGGGGCGCTCTGCGTCAGTCCCATCACATTGTCATACGACACATAGTAGTAATTGGCGGCCTTGAATATATTGACGCCCTTGAGAAAGTCGATACCGACAAACAGCGCGCCCAGAGCAATGATTACTATCAGGCCGATAAGGAGTTCTTTGCGGAATATTTTTTTCATAAGACAGATTTTTATACGCCCTTCAGGGCACGCGCGCTCCGTCGCGCATCTTTATTATAAACGCTTCGGGATAGCGTTTTTTCAGCTTGCGGAGCATTTTTTTTGCGGATTTGAGTGAATCGTATGAGCCGACATAGTATTTGTACGAGCCTTCGTGGCGATACGACTTCACGCCGTCGATGCCGCGCAGACTGGGGCTGTCGGGCTCAAGCTCGCGGGGCGAGGTGGCTATCTGCACGGCGTAGACCGTCGCGGCCTCCGTCGCTGCCCGGCTCTCCTGCCCGGCGGCCTTGGCCTTGTCACGGGCCGCCGGCGCGCTGCCGGCGCGCGAGTGGCGCGAGTAATATGTGGCAAAGGCATCGGCCAGGGCGCGCGCACATTTGTCGCGGCCCTCGTCTGAGGCCAGAAACCGCTCGGCGGCTGCATTGCATATGAAGTCGAGCTCGACCAGCACAGCCGGCATCGATGTGGCGCGCAGCACCAGAAACCCGGCCTGGCGCACGCCCTTGTCGGCGCGGCCGGCGTCGGCCACGAGCCGCTGCTGTATGCCGTCGGCCAGCTCGATGGAGTTGCGGTGATGGGTATTCTGTGTCAGCTCAAATATGATGTACGACTCGGTCGACGACGGGTCAAACCCCTGGTACGTCTCCGAGAAATCAGACTCCAGCTCGATGACACCGTTCTCGCGCATGGCCACGGCGAGATTGTCGTCGGTGCGGTGCAGGCCCAGCGTGTATACCTGGGCGCCGTGGATATTGGCGCGGTTGCGGTTGCGGCGGTCGACCGAGTTGACATGTATCGATATGAAGAGGTCGGCGGCGGCATCGTTGGCAATGGCGGCGCGGCGGTTGAGCTCCACAAAGCGGTCGGTATCGCGGGTGTACACCACCTTTACCTCGGGGTGCTCCTTGCCGATGATGCGCCCCAGGCGGCGCGCCACCTCGAGCACCACCGTCTTCTCATTGGTGAGCTTGCCCTGGCAGCCGATATCCTTGCCGCCGTGGCCCGGGTCGAGCACCACGGTAAACGGGCGCTCGGCAGGAGGCGCGGCCATCAGCCGTGCCGACGGAAGTATCATCAGCAGCGCCAGGATGTATGTGAGCCGAAGCAGCATATGCGATTAAGATGTGTGCAAATGTACGAAAAATCTGTCAACGCCACCGCTCCCCTCACCATCCCGCCGAATATTTTATCCTTTTTGTCCAATAATAGCGTCAATCCAGCTGCGGCACGATGCAGCAGCGTACAGCGGTATATTGACCAGGCCGTCTTGCTCGCGGTAGGGCCGCATCGACAGGCGCGCAGCCAGTGTAAGATGGTTTTGTTCTCTGAAAAGTTTGAGCGACTTACCTTTGAGATTGTCCTCGGCCTTGACCTCGAGAGGTACGACGGTGGAGCCGAGCGCAATCACAAAGTCGACCTCTATGCGCGAGTTGTCGCCGCTGAAGTAGTACACGTTGTCGGCGACATCGGCTTTGAGTTGTTGCAATACAAAAAGCTCTGTAAACGCGCCCTTGTACTCCTCAAATATCTTGCTTCCCATAAGGATGTCGGCAATGGGCGTGTCGCACATGGCTCCGAAAAGTCCGCAGTCGAGCAGATAGAGTTTGAACGCGTTGAAGTCTTCGTAAAACGACAGCGGAATCTTCGGGGCATTGATACGGGATACACGAGTCACTATGCCTGCGTCGACAAGCCACTGTATCGCTATCTCGAAATCGACGGCCCGCGCGCCTTTGCGCACAGCCGAGTATACAAATTTTTTGTTTTCTTTTGCGAGCTGGGCAGGCAACGAGCGCATCACCAGCTGTATGCGCTCGGTCTCGCGCAGCGGGGCGTGCTTGGAGATGTCGTTGCGGTAAGCCTCCACTATCGCGCGCTGAATATTGCGCACCTCTATCACGCTGCCGTCGGAGGCATAGGCGCTGACTGCCTCGGGCATACCGCCTGCAAAGTAATACTGCCGCAGCAGTTCCACACACTTGGTGTGCAGAGTGTCAAGTACGGCTATGTCGCGCGTGGCGATTAGGTCTGCTATGCTCTCCTCTCCGATGGCCCACAGAAATTCCTCGAAGTCCATGGGATGCATCGACAGGAAATCCACCTTGCCGACAGGAAATGATGTACCCGAGTGGAGCGTTATGCCGAGCAGAGACCCGGCTATCGCGATGTGGTAGCCGGGCTTTTCCTCGTAGAGGTATTTCAATGCCGACAGCCCCTCGGGTACCTCCTGTATCTCATCAAGTATAATCAGCGTGTCGGTCGGCTCTACGGGTACTCCGGCCAACGCTTCGATGCTGCGCAATATACGGTCGGTGTCGTAGTCGGCAAAGAGGGCCTTGGCAAGAGGCTCGTTGTCACACGATATATAGGCGGTATGCTTGTACTCATTGCGTCCAAACTCCTTTAGAATCCAGCTCTTGCCCACCTGGCGTGCGCCTTGCAGCACGAGCGGCTTGCGCCGTGGCGACTGCTTCCATTCGATGAGTTTGCTGTATATCTTGCGCTTCATGTCTGATAATTAGTGTGTTGTGTGCAAATATACAAAAATCTGCATGAATATTTTGTGATTTAGTACAAAAATCTGCACGAATATTTTGTAATTTACTACAAAAATCTGCACATATGGGCCAAAAAAACGGCCGCCCGGTGGCGGGCGGCCGAGGTATTTGTGTCGCGAGTATAGGGCTGCTGTGGCTCAGAATACCGGGGGAAGGGCGGCGGCCACGTCGGTGTCGCCAAGGAGGTTGGCATACGTGAGCCAGATGAGCAGGAGCACTATGAGTATGATGGCGCCTATGGCAAGCCATGTCTTGGCGCGTGAGGTCTTACGGTCGGAGTCTGACATATTTCTTAAGTTTTGTTGATTTTATATGTCAACACCCGCCGAGGGGCAAGTGTTCACTCGCCGAGATGAAACTTTGCCTCTTCCTCGACCATGCCTGCCAGGGCGGCGAGGGCGTCGGTGCGCTCCAGCTCGGCGCGTGCGTCGGCCAGCGCCCTGGCGGGAGCGTCGGCGGCGCGGCTGAGCCACAGCCGCAGTCCTGTATAGCGCCGCAGGCGGTCGGGCGAGCCACACAGCTCGGCGGCCAGCGCAGGTGCAAATGGGGCACGCCGCAGCAGCCTGAAGCACAGCAGGTCGGCATCCTCGCTCCAGCGCACGCGCCCGAGCAGCTCGCGGGCCGCCGGCTCGGTAAGGTCGTCGGGCGGGAAGAGGAGGATGGACATGAGCGAGTTTTCGCGCAGGTCGCTGTGGCGGGCGAGCTCGTCGCTCAGCTCGCGCGACGGGCCATACTCGGCGGCTATCTCGGTGAGCTGGGGCAGATTGAGCCCGAAGATGAGGCGGTAAGGACAGCCGCCTGCCCGCAGCGAGTCGGCCACGATGCCATTGCGCATCACGTAGACCCGCTGCTTGAGGGCGGCGTATGTCTTAGGCTCTACCATATCACTACACGCTCGGAGGCGGGGCGGTACATGGGCTGGCCTTCGGTGATGGAGAATGCCTCGAAGAAGGGGGCAAGATTGCGCAGCGAGGCGTTGACGCGCCAGCGGCCCAGTGAGTGGGGGTCAGTCTTGGTGCGCTTGACTATCTCAGCGGGGCGGATGTTGCCGGCCCATACGTTGGCATACGACAGGTAGAATCGCTGGTCGGGGGTGAAGCCGTCGATGACCTCGCCCTCGGGGGTGCCGGCGGCGCGCAGGGCATTGTGGTATGCGGTGTGGGACACGCGCAGGCCGCCCTGGTCGGCGATGTTCTCGCCCAGGGTGAAGCGGCCGTTGGCGTGGAGGCCGGGAGCCACCTCGATGGCGTCGAACTGTGCGGCCAGGCTGTCGGCCAGGCGGGTGAAGGCCTCGGCGTCGGCATCGGTCCACCAGTTGGCCAGGTTGCCGTCTTTGTCAAACTGGCGGCCCTGGTCGTCAAATCCGTGAGTCATCTCGTGGCCGATCACCACGCCGATGGCGCCGTAGTTCTCGGCAGGGTCGGCGTCGGGGTTGAAATAGGGAGCCTGCAGGATGGCGGCCGGGAAGCATATCTCGTTGGTGGTGGGGTTGTAGTAGGCGTTGACGGTCTGGGGCGACATGTACCACTTGTCGCGGTCGACGGGCTTGCCGTAGTCGGCGAGGTTGTACTGTGTGTTGAATCGTATGGCGGCCTGTACATTGTTCCAGTAAGGGATGGCGGGGTCGATGGTGAGGCCCGAGTAGTCGCGCCACTTGTCGGGATAGCCGATTTTCACGGTGAAGGCGTCGAGTTTCTCGACGGCCTTGCGCTTGGTGTCGTCGCTCATCCAGGAGAGACCCTCGATGTGCTGGCGCAGGGCAGTGCGCAGGTTGCCCACCAGGTCGAGCATCTTGGCTTTTGACTCAGGCGGGAAGTACTCGGCCACGTAAAGGCGTCCGACGGCCTCGCCCATCATGCCGTTGGGCACGGCCAGGGCACGCTTCCATCGGGGCTGCTGCTCCTTGATGCCCGAGAGCACCTGTTGCAGGGCAAAGCGTGCGTCGGTAAAGTCGTCGCTCAGGTAGGGAGCGGCCGCGGCGAGATAGTCGGCGGTGAGGTAGTCGCGGATGGCCTGCATGGGAGCGTCGGCCAGTATCTCATTGACCTCGGCCAGAGCCTTGGGCTGACCCACTACGAGCGTATCGACGCCCTTGAGTCCCAGCGCGGCGACGTAGCGCTCGGCGCCAAGTGCGGGGAGGTCGGCGGTCAGAGTCTGCATGGCGCGGGGATTGTATGTGGCGGCGGGGTCGCGCAGCTCCTCGCGCGACAGTGTGGCGCGGGCGATGCGGGTCTCGATGTCCATCACGTTGCCCACGAGGCGGTATGCGGCGGCATCGTCGTAGCCCACCAGGCGGGCCAGAGTATGGAGATATTCGCGGTAAGCCATGCGGGCTTTCTTCATATCCTCGCTGTCGTCGAGGTAATAGTCGCGGTCGCCCAGGCCGAGACCGGCCACGTCGAAGTACAGAGCGGTGCGGGAAGCATCGGCCAGGTCGGCCTCGACATATGCGCCGTAGAAGCCGCCGATGCCGGGCACAGTGGCGAGCAGGGCGGGTACGTCGGCGCGGTCGGCACCGGCGATGGCGCGCAGGTCGGCGGCCACGGCGGCCGCGCCCTCGGTATTGAGGCGGTCGGCGTCCATGCCCATCGCATAGAGGTCGGCTATCTTGCGGGCGTCGGAGCCGGGGGCCGATGCCTCGCGGTCGAGGCCGATCACGAGGTCGCGCACCTGGGTGCGGCCTTGCTCGCCGAGCTGGTCAAAGGTGCCGTAGCGCGAGTATTCGTCGCTGAGGGGATGTGCTTTCATCCATCCGCCGCAGGCGTAGTCGTAGAAATCGGTGCCCGGCGCTACCGTCGGGTCGAGGTTGGCGCGGTCGACGCCACGGGGAGCCGTGGCCTGGGCGCCGGCTGTAGCCAGCATTGTCATGGCAATAGCCATAGTGAGATTATGTTTCATGTTGTAAATGATATGTTGCTTGATATACAATAGCCACCGGCCCGGTGAGCAGCAGCGAGCCCGAGGGCGAGCGGTCGATGGCCAGGGTGCCTCCGGGCAGTCTCACCTCACAGGGGATGCTGCCCCGGCCGGCGGTGGCAGCGGCCAGCGCGGCGGCGCAGGCGCCGGTGCCGCAGGCGTCGGTCTCGCCCACGCCGCGCTCCCATACCCTCACATCGAGGCGCCCGGGGCCGGCCGTGGCGACAAACTCCACATTGGCTCCCTCGGGCCAGCGCGCGTGGCGCTCGAGCCGGGGGCCGAGCGTGTCGACCGGCGCAGCGGCAACATCGTCGACAAAGGTCACGCAGTGGGGATTGCCGGTCGAGGCCGCCATCACTTCCACCGCGCCAAATCCGTCCACGGCAAGGCTCTCTGCCGGCGACACGGCACACATACCCATATCGGCGCTCACGCGGTCGGCGCCGAGCAGCCATACGTGTCGCAGGCCGGCCTTGGTCTCGATATCGAAGTCGGCGGCGTCGGTGATGCCGAGCCCGGCGGCATAGAGGGCGGCGCAGCGTATGCCGTTGCCACACATCTCGGCCTCGGAGCCGTCGGCATTGAAGATGCGCATGCGTATCGCGGCCCGCCCGGAGGGGCATATGGCGATGAGGCCGTCGGCGCCGACGGCCGTGCGCCGCGGGCACATGATGCGGGCCATCTCGCCCGGAGGCGCCGGGATGCCTTGGCGGCAGTCGACCACGATGAAGTCGTTGCCCAGGCCGTGCATCTTGGTAAAGTCTATGGCGATGGCGCGGGTCATTGTCGCAGAGCGTCGATTATGCGGTCGAGGCCGCGGTCGAGAGTGGCGCGGGCAGTGCCGATATTGAGGCGCACGAAACCCTCGCCGCCGGGGCCGAACGATACTCCGTCGCTCAGGGCGATGCGGCCGCGCTCTATCAGCCGCTGTATCATGGCATCGTGTGAGCCGGCACACTCGCCGAGCTGTATCCACATGCCAAAGCCGGCCTCGGGAATCACGGCGCGCGCCGCGGGCAGCTCCCGCTCCAGGCGGTCGGCCACGTGGCGGGCGTTGGCCGCGATATAGGCCAGGGCCTGGTCGAGCCACTCGGCGCCACCCTCGTAGGCGGCTCGGGTGGCGACCTGCGCGTACAGAGGCGGGGTGTCAAACTCGCCAGCGAGCAGGAAGTCGAAGAAGCCGCGGCGCAGCTCCGCATTGGGTATCACCGTCCACGCGCTCGCCAGGCCCGGTATGTTGAATGTCTTGGAGGGCGCGCCCAGCGTGACCGTGATCTCGGCCGCGTCGGGCGATACGGTGGCGGTGGGGATGTGGCGCGGTGCTCCCGGCAGGCACATATCGCCGTAAATCTCGTCGGAGAGCAGTATCATGCCGGCGCGGCGGCAGGTCGCGGCAAGGCGCTCCAGGGTGGGGGCATCCCACTGGCGGCCTATGGGATTGTGGGGATTGCAGAGGATGAGCATGCGGGGCGACTGCTCAGCGATGATGCGCTCAAGACCGTCGAAGTCCATGCGGTATTCGCCGTCGGCGCCGGCGATGAGGGGGTTGTCGACGGCATGGCGCCCCGTACCCTCGACCACCGAGCGGAAGGAGTGGTAGACCGGCGGCTGTATCACCACCTTGTCGCCCGGGCGGGTAAAGTGGCACACACACAGTGCGAGGCCCTTTTTCACCCCCGGCACATAGTCTATCTGGTCGCGGCCCACGCTCCAGCCGTGGCGCCGGCCGAGCCAGCCGGTGATGGCGCCCCAGAAGGCGTCAGACGGATGGGTGTATCCCAGCACGGGGTGTGCGGTACGGGCGGCTATGGCCTCGGTGATGCACGGCGGCACGGCGAAGTCCATGTCGGCAATCCACATGGGCATGAGATCGGAGCGGCCGTATTTTATCGGCAGCTCCTCGTATTTTACCGCGTCGGTGCCCCGGCGGTCTATCTCAACATCAAAATCGTAAATCACAAGGATGCTTTCAAAATAAAAATGAAACGGAGTATTGTGGCACAAAGTTACGAAAAAGCCCCGGCATTGCAATGCCGGGGCTGTGAATGTGGCTGCGGCTGTCAGAGTCAGAGCACCACCTTGGTGGCCTTGTTGCCCTGGCGCTTGATGTAGAGGCGGCCGGGAGCGGGATTGGCCACGGCGCGGCCCTGCAGGTCGTAGTAGGTGGCGGGAGCGTCGGCGTCGACGGCTACGTCTTCGATACCGGCAAAGCTCTTGTACTCGCCAAATGTGGCTTTCTCGGCGGGAGCGTACTCGGCATCGTCGTAGTTGTACTGGCTCATGACGTACTGCGATATGTGGCCGGCTGCGTCGTAGGTGTACTCATACTTGATACCGTCGACAAGCTCGGTGATGCCGTCGTAGGTCTCGGTGACTTCCTCCGACACCAGGTCGCCCTTTTCATTGAATGTCACGGTCGACACGTATTGACCGGTGGGCTCCTCAGAGTACTCGCCGTCTTCGTCGAAATACTCGGTCTCGGTGATGGTGTAGCTGCCGTTGGCGTCGGTGATTGCCTTCACGACGACCACGCCTGCCTTGTCGGGGTCGGCATAGGTGTCGCGCACGGT
The DNA here is from genome assembly GCA_910587925.1 of uncultured Muribaculaceae bacterium. Classification (GTDB taxonomy): domain Bacteria; phylum Bacteroidota; class Bacteroidia; order Bacteroidales; family Muribaculaceae; genus CAG-873. The sequence goes on along the minus strand of CAJUOC010000026.1, from coordinate 16,593 downwards.
GTAGCCGCCGTCGGCGGTATATGTCACGAATAAGTGGCCGTCGATGACGCCCTCATAGTATACGTCGGCGCGGGAGATGCGGTTGGCGCCCTCGAGATAGTCGCTGATTGATGCCTCGGCCATCTGGCCGTCGGTAGCTTCCCACACGATGTTGCGGTACTCGGTGTCGTCGTATACTTCCCAGTCGATGACGGAGTTTGTGTAATTGTTTACATAGTAGGTCATGGCGTCGGCCTGGCCGGTCGACTCGTTGTAGTTCCACAGCAGCTTGTATGCCGGCACGAGGTCTTCGCCGGTCATGGGCAGCGACTTGACGATTTCGACAATCTTGCCGCCGTCGCGGGTGATGACGTTGGTCTCACACTTGTAGTTCTTTACCCACGAGTCGTCGGCCCAGTCGTAGGCGGCGCGCTCGGTATAGTAAGAGTGCAGTATGGGGTCGTATGTGTATACGGTGCGCGACTCGTTGGCCCATACGGTGCCGTCCTCGCTGGCGGTCTCGATGCGCTCCAGAGGCTGGTTGTATTGGTCAAAGGTGGTGGCGATGCGGTAGTTGCCGTCTTCGTCTTCGATATCCTGGAGAGTTGCGTTGCCGCGCTCGTCGTATGAGAAGGTGGTGGTACCCAGCTCGAGCCACTCACCGTCCATGTACAGGAAGTCGGTCTGAGAGGCGGGGCGCCAGATCAGGTCTGGATTGGTGGCCTCCTTGGCGATGGTGTGACGCTGGGCAGCGCGCCGCGCGGCAAATCGGGTGCCGGCAGTAGCTGCCGACGAGCATATCATCAGGCATGCGAGTGCAGTGTAGAGATGCTTCATATCTTTTTGATGGATAAAATGGAATAGCATAAAACAAAACGGTGCCATTTCTCACGAAATGACACCGCAAAATTACCTAAAATTGTCTTAATTCTCCATCAATGTACAAAAAATTTATAGGTATGAGTGTATCCGTCGGTGTAAGTGTCTGTGACAATGTACACTGCGCCGGGGGCTGGATTGTCGGTGGCTATGCCCTGCAGGGTGGTGTAGCGGCGCGAGAGCAGGGTGCGCTCGACGGCCACATCCTCGACGCCGGCGTCGGCCTTGACGTTGACGCGGTACTCGGCCGAGTGCGATGTGGAGTACATGTCGAGGAAGTGCGCGCGGTATGTGCCCGACTGCGCGGGCTGCATGGCGTCGAGTGTCACCTCGCGGCCCGAGCGGAAAGTTCCGTCGGGACACTCCAGTGCCCAGCAGCCGTGGGTACCGTCGACGTTGGGTCCGAAGGTAAGGCTCTGGCCCTGTGTGAGAGTGATGTCGCCGCCGGCAGTCCAGGCGCCGCCGTTGATTTTGTAGGCGGTCGTGAGCGGCACGGCGGTATAGTCGGCGCGGTCGCCAAATACCTCGATGTCTGATACCGATGCGTAATTGCCCGAGAAAGACACCAGTCTGATGTAGCGGGCGTCGGTCGGATGGAAGCGCACCTCGCCCCAGTAGGGGAGCCAGCTGCCGGCGCTCACGGTGGTCCAGGCCGAGCCGTCGGCGCTGGTCTGGATGGCGTAGTCGCGTATGAGGCCGTTGGTCGAGCCGGTATCGGTGCGGGGAGCGATGCGCAGGGCGCTGATGCGGTGTGATGCGCCCATGTCGATGCTCACGTGGTGGGGAGCTTTCCCGGCGGGCGAGCTGTAGCGGGTGTGCCACTTGGTGGCGGGGTCGCCGTCGAGGATATTGGCGGCGGCGCCGTCTTCCTTGGCAGTCTCCTCGGAGGAGCAGTCGAGTATACTGAACGCCGAGCGGTCGATGGCCGAGGCCGAGTTGTCGACGGCGCGCCACTCGCCCGTGGCAAAGTTTATCTCAAACTCGGGCACATACTCAAAGGTGCAGCCTGTGCCGTCAAATGCAATCGGGAAGATGATGGTCTTCGACTCGGGCAGCGAGGGGTCTTGCCAGCGGTCGCCCACGTAGAGATACGTGGTGGTCTTGGAGCCTTCCACCTTGAGTATCGACGCGGCCTGGGTGTCGTATGCGATGGGATTGCCTACCTTGCGCAGCCCGCTCCAGCCGGTCTTGAGGTCGGCGGTGGTGGCCAGCTTGCATTCGTTGGGGTCCCATCCGCTGCATGCCGACGAGAGCATGTAGTACAGGCCCTCGTGCTTGACGATGGCGGGAGCCTCGCGGCGCTGGCCGGCAAAGAGCACGGTATGCTCGACCGGCTCGAGATAGTCTTCGGAGAGACGGAAGAGGCCGAGATTGGTATTCTCGGAGGTGGTGGATATGAAGTATGCGGTGGCGTCGTCGTCGACATAGATGTTGCAGTCGCGGCTCTTGATGCCCATGGGGCGGCCGCCGCTGTAGTATGTATAGGGCTTGTTGACCACGTCGCTGTAAAATACGCCCGCCTCAGATGCGCCGTAGTTGCTGGCTTCCCAGTGGCACCATACCACGAAGTTGCCTGTCAGGGCATTGTACATCAGCTTGGGGCGCTCTATCATGCGCGAGCTGCCCAGGTCGGGGTGTGTCACGCCGTTTTCGATGATCTTGCACTCCCAGCGCCAGTTTACGAGGTCTTTTGACGAGTACATGTTTACGTCGGGGTTCCACGAGTTGGAGCGGTCCTCGCCGATCATGTAGTAGCGGTCGCCGACGAGCAGGAAGCCGGCGCCGTGGGCCTGCACGTCGCGGCCGCGGTCGTCGCGCCACATCTCGCCGTTGGATATGCGCACCCATTGGCTCGGGCGACCGGCCAGGTATGTCCTGGTGGCGGCTTTCAGGCGGGCGATGATGGCGTCGCCGGCCGCGATGGAGAGCCCGGTGGCGGCAGCGTCGGTCTTGGCAGACGCGATGGCGGCGGCAAAGTCGGCCTTGCCGGGATAGTCGCTGTCGTCGCGCAGCGACTCTGCGATGCGTATCTCGCTGGCCAGGCGTGTCTTGGCGTAGTATGTGGCCTTGTAAGCCTCGACGAGGGCCTTGTAGTCGCTCTCGGCGCTGCGCAGCTGCTTGATGGCGGCCATTATCTGCTCGGTGGTGGTGGCGGCGCCGGCGGCGGCCACAGCGGCGGCAATCTGCTCCTTATTGTAATCGTCGGGGCGCAGGCGGTCGCCGGCGACATACGCCTCAAACTCGGCCACGATGTAGTCGAGATACTTGCGGTACTCGGCGGCGCTCTCGCCGGTGCGGTAGATACGGAAGTTGTCGATGGCGGCCCAGTTGGCGTCGGTGCCGCTGGTACGTATGCCTATCGACAGAGTGCCCTCGGCCACGGTGCCGGTGACCTCATACTCGCCGGCGGCGGTGATGAGAGTCTGGCCCATGCGTGTGTAGAGGTAAGTGCCGGTGGTGACGGGGGGATTGCCGTTCTGATTGATGGCGTGGCCCACGGCGCGCACGACATACTGGCCGTTGGGCAGGCCGGTCACGATCTGGTGGAGCGATGCGTCGCCGAGCTTGTTTGATGCCGACACCCATTTCTCGGCATAGACGTTGCCGTCTTTTTGCCAGCCGGCGTCGGCGGGAGAGTTGTTGGTCTGGCTTTGGAATCCGTCGTTGATCCAGCCTTCGAGTCCATTGGTCTCAAACGACGGGTTTACTATCCGCGAGGTGTAGTCGGTCTCCGCACCGCGGGCCGTCATACCGGCCAGCAGCATAGCGGGCAGCAGAATACGCGCAAAGATGGTTTTCATGGGATGAATAGATTGTAAGATATTGACTTGCGGGCAAAGATAATACATTTTATGCCAAAAAGCGAGCCATCCGCATGTTTTTTTTGCGGATGGCTCGCCTATTTTTCAGTATACTTTCAGAAGTTTACATCATATCGAGAGATATGCCATAATCGGTAATTATCTTCTCGACATCTTTTTTAAGTTGGGGAATATGCCGGATGACCAGACTCCACAAAAATTCAGGTTTCACAGAGTCATAACCATGTATTATCCTGTTGCGAGTATCGATGATAGCCCTCGCATTTTATAGCCGTCGAAATAGCTCTCGACTTCCTCTATAGATCTCTTTATATCATAAAGATAAACAGCAATAAATTCATCCATAAATTATTAGCTTTTTTTTGTCAACCGAAGCCTTGAAAATCGGATTAAGATTGCTGCCATATTCGATTAAATCGACCGTGCGGTCAAACAGGCGTTCCAACGCATCGCGGAGGTCGAAGTAATTGCTTACGTAATCAAACGTGCTATGGTCTATCGGCTCAAAGTCCACAAGCAAGTCTACGTCGCTCCGGTCATTGAATCTATCTGTGAGAATAGAGCCAAAGACAGCAAGAGTCTTGACCTTGTGCTTCCGACATAGGTCAGTTATGCGTTGTAGGTTAAGCTCAATCAGTTTCATATCGGCAAATATACGAAGAATATTCGACGAGAAAAATAGCGGAAGTCGGCCGCAGGCCGGTCCGCGTCGGCGCAGCCGATTTTATCGAGGCAAATATAGGTATTTCAGACCAAAAAGCGAGCCATCCGCATGTTTTTTTGCGGATGGCTCGCGATATGGGTGGGGAGCGGTCAGTTTTTGAAGACGAGGTCGCCTGCCTCAGCATCGTAGTCGATGACGATGGGTCGCGTGCGGTCGACCTTCTGGGCCAGGATGTCTTTTGAGAGCTGATTGAGCACCAGGCGGTGTATGGCGCGCTTTACGGGGCGGGCGCCAAACTCGGGGTCGTAGCCCTCGTCGGCCAGGAAGCCCAGGGCGGCGGGGGTCACCTCCAGTTCGATGCCACCCGAGGCGCGCAGCATCTTCTGTATGCTCTTGATCTGCAGACCGACGATTTCCTCAATCTCGGCGCGGTTGAGCGGCGTGAACATGATTATCTCGTCGATACGGTTGAGAAATTCCGGCCGTATGGTCTGCTTGAGCATGTCGAGTACCTCCGAGCGGGTGCGGTCGATGGTCTCGGCGCGGTTTTCGGCGGTCATCTTGGCAAAGTTGTCGCGTATGAGTGCCGAGCCCATGTTGGAGGTCATGATGATGATGGTGTTTTTGAAGTTGACGTTGCGGCCCTTGTTGTCGGTGAGGCGGCCGTCGTCGAGCACCTGCAGCAGGATGTTGAATACGTCGGGGTGTGCCTTCTCGATCTCGTCGAAGAGCACCACCGAGTATGGCTTGCGTCGCACGGCCTCGGTGAGCTGGCCGCCCTCGTCGTAGCCGACGTATCCCGGAGGGGCGCCGACCAGTCGCGACACGCTGTGCTTCTCCTGATACTCGCTCATGTCGATGCGGGTCATCATATTCTCGTCGTCAAAGAGGTACTCGGCCAGAGCCTTGGCCAGCTCGGTCTTGCCCACACCGGTGGTGCCCAGGAAGATAAACGAGCCGATGGGGCGGCGCGGGTCATTGAGCCCGGCGCGCGAGCGGCGCACTGCGTCGGCGATGGCCGTGATGGCGTCTTCCTGGCCGATGACGCGCGAGTGGAGCTCCTGCTCCAGATGGAGCAGCTTCTCCTTCTCGCTCTGCACCATCTTGTTGACGGGGATGCCGGTCCAGCGCGACACCACGTCGGCGATGTCTTCGGCGTCGACCTCCTCCTTGATGAGAGCCTTGTCGCCCTGCATCGAGCGCAACTGCTCCTGTATGGCGGCGTTTTCCTGCTGCTTCTGCTGTATCGAGGAGTAGCGTATCTCGGCCACGCGGGCATAGTCGCCCTCGCGCTCGGCACGCTCGGCCTCAAATCCCAGCTGCTCGATGTCGATCTTATTCTGCTGGATGCGTCCGATGAGCTCCTTCTCGGCTTTCCACTTGGCCGAGTATTCCTTTTCCTCCTCGCGCATCGAGGCGATTTCCTTCTCGATGTCGCGTACCTTGGCCTCGTCGCCCTCGCGCTTGATGGCCTCGCGCTCGATTTCCTTCTGGGCTATGCGGCGGGTGATGTCGTCGAGGGCCTGGGGCACTGAGTCAATCTCCAGCTTGAGCTTCGATGCGGCCTCGTCGATGAGGTCGATGGCCTTGTCGGGCAGGAAGCGGTCGGTGATATACCGCTCGGAGAGCTGCACGGCGGCTACGACGGCCTCGTCGCGGATGCGCACCTTATGGTGATTCTCGTAGCGCTCGCGCAGGCCGCGCAGGATGGCGATGGCGCTGAGCTCGTCGGGCTCGTTGACCATTACCTTCTGGAAGCGGCGCTCCAGCGCCTTGTCTTTCTCAAAATATTTCTGATACTCGTCGAGGGTGGTGGCGCCGATGCTGCGGAGCTCGCCGCGGGCCAGGGCCGGCTTGAGGATGTTTGCGGCGTCCATGGCTCCCTCGCCCTTGCCGGCGCCCACCAGGGTGTGTATCTCGTCGATAAAGAGGATAATCTCGCCCTCGGAGGCGGTGACCTCGTTGACGATGGCTTTCAGGCGCTCCTCAAACTCGCCCTTGTACTTGGCGCCGGCCACCAGCGCGCCCATGTCGAGCGAGTAAATCTGCTTGGTGCGCAGATTCTCGGGCACGTCGCCGCGCACGATGCGGTGGGCGAGGCCCTCGGCGATGGCGGTCTTGCCGGTGCCGGGCTCGCCGATGAGCATGGGATTGTTTTTGGTGCGGCGGCTCAGAATCTGCAGTACACGGCGTATTTCCTCGTCGCGGCCGATGACGGGGTCGAGCTTGCCCGAGCGGGCGCGCTCGTTGAGGTTTACGGCGTATTTCGACAGGGCGTTGTATGTCTCCTCGGCTCCCTGGTCGGTGGCTTTCTTGCCCTTGCGGAGCTCCTCGATGGCTGCCTGCAGCTCGCGGCTGCCCAGCCCGGCGTCTTTGAGTATGGTGGAGGCCGACGAGCGCACCTCGAAGAGCGCCGTGAGCAGCGCCTCCAGGGTGACATACTGGTCGCCCATCTTCTTGGATACGTCGATAGCCTTCTGGAGCACGTCGTTTGACTCGCGGCTAAGGTACGGCTCGCCGCCGCTCACGCGCGGCAGGGCGGCCATCTCGCGGTCGACCTGGGCGGCGATGGAGGCCGGATTGGCGCCAATCTTCTGGAAGATGAACTTTACCAGACTCTCGCCCTCGTCCATCACGCCCTTGAGCAGGGCCACCGGCTCGATGCTCTGCGACCCGGCTGCCCGGGTGAGCTCGACGGCCTTCTGTATGGCTTCCTGCGACTTGATGGTGAAGTTGTTGAAATTCATACGATGAATTTATTAGGATTCGTTATAGTCAGATAACAAATCCCGTGCCACTTTAGTTTGACCGCCACCCTGTCGCAGGCACCGATTATACGGAGACGCGGGCGTATGGCGTGGCGTCGTAGGGGCAGAAGTCGCCGTCGAGGTATTTGTAGTATCCGGCGATGGCCACCATGGCGGCATTGTCGGTGGTGAAGGCGCGCTCGGGGATGAATGCCTCGATGCCTCGCGCGGCGCAGAAGTCGGCCACGGCGGCGCGCACGCCGCTGTTGGCGCTCACGCCTCCGCCTATGGCCACTGTGCGCACTCCGGTGGCGTCGACCGCGGCGGCGAGCTTGTCGAGCAGGATGGCGATGATGGTGGCCTGGAGCGACGCGGCCAGGTCGGCCTTGTTGTGCTCCACAAAGTCGGGGTCGGTCTTTATGGCGTCGCGCAGGGTGTAGAGAAATGATGTCTTCAGCCCGCTGAAGCTGTAGTCGAGCCCGGGGATATGCGGGCGGGCAAACTTAAACCGCGCGGGGTCGCCCTCGGCCGCCAGTCGGTCGATATGCGGGCCGCCGGGGTAGGGCAGGCCCATGGTCTTGGCACACTTGTCAAATGCCTCGCCGGCGGCGTCGTCGATGGTGCGGCCCAATATCTCCATGTCGCGGTATGACCGCACCAGTATGAGCTGGCTGTTGCCGCCCGAGATGAGCAGGCACAGAAAGGGAAACTCGGGCACACGGTCGGCCGGCTCGCGGCGCACGAAGTGGCTCAGCACGTGGCCGTGGAGGTGATTTACGTCGACCATGGGGATACGCAGCCCCAGCGACATGCCCTTGGCAAAGCTGGTGCCCACGAGCAGAGAGCCCAGCAGGCCGGGGCCGCGGGTAAAGGCGATGGCGCTCAGGTCGGCGGCCTTGATTCCGGCGCGGCGCAGGGCGGCGTCGACCACGGGCACTATGTTTTGCTGGTGGGCGCGGGAGGCCAGCTCGGGCACCACGCCGCCATACTCCTCGTGTACGCTCTGCGAGGCGATCACGTTGCTGCGCAGGATACCGTCGGTGATGACGGCCGCGCTGGTGTCGTCGCACGACGACTCTATACCCAGGATGTGTACAGGCTTTTCCATCAGAATATATAGCTTATGCCTACGGTGGCGATAAACGACGAGTAGCTTTTTACCAGGCAGTAGCGGGCCTCCATGTTGAGCATGAGCGACTGCGAGCAGCGCAGGTCAAAGCCGGCGCCGGCGTTGAGGCCGAAGCGGTTGGCATGGCCCGACACGTCGACATCGTTGACACGGCCGTGGCGGTTCCAGGAGTTGAAGGTGATGCCGGCCAGGGGGTAGAGGGCAGTGCGGCCCGACTCCGACAGCCCGAAGGGAAAGTGCATGTCGACGTCGATGAGCAGGGCGTCGCGGTCGTGGTTGCGGAAGGCGCAGCCGATGGCCGGCGATATGCGCAGGTGTTGCGAGAATGTATACCGGAATGAGAGGCCGGCCAGTACCGAGGAATTTTCAGATATGTAGCCCACGCGGGGGCCGAGAGTCTTCTCGCCCTTGGCGGTCTGGGCCGATGCGCCGGCGATGGCGCCGATGGAGAGTGCGGTGGCGAGCAGGATTCGTTTGAGCATATTGAGTGTGTTATTTGGTCGGGGAGATATGGGTGGAGTCGGCCGGGACAGAGTCGGCCGGCGCAGCCTTGCGGCGGCGGTGGAAGAGAGTGTCGAAGTCGCGGCGGAATACGATACCGACGCCTTGGGTGGTGGCGGCGGTCCGCACGTAGTAATTCTGGTCGTTGTATCGGTTGTATGCCTTCAGGCGCCAGGTGCCGCGCGGGCTGAGGAGATACTCGATGTCGAAGTCGCCGATAAACTGATTGGTGTTGAGTGAGCGGTCGCGGTAGCCGAAGTTGCCGTTGAAGAGCAGGCGGTTGTTGAGCAGCCGGCTCGACAGGGCCAGGTCTACCTCGACGTCGGAGAAGTCGCCGCGGTCGCTGCGCAGGTTGGGGGCGATGCTCCAGTTGTCGCTCAGCTTGCCCAGCATGCTCGACAGCTGCGAGGATATGGTCGACGATGCCACCGAGAAGAGCTCGTTGCCGCGCGTGGCGGTGGTGTACTCGGGCGTATAGAAGCGGTTGAGGGCAAGCAGGTATATGATCTGGCGGTTCATCATCTCGTCGGTCGATATGATGGAGCGCACCTTGCGGTATGTGTCGGATGTGAGGGTGGGGAATCGCAGGTCAAAGGCGATGTCGGGCTGGCGCATGTCGCCGGTGACTTTCATCAGGGCCTGCACGGGCACGTTGGTGCGGTTGAGGTCTTTGTCCTGGAGGAAAGACTCGTCGAGGTCGCTCAGGTTGGCGTTGACCGAGTATGCGGCCTCGATGTCGAGCTGGGCCGAGTAGGGGTCGCCGCGGAAGGTGATGCTGCTGCCGGGGTCGATGGTGAAGTCTTTGATGATGATGTCCTGGAGGGTGAAATTGTAGTTGCCCTGCTCCAGGGTGTATGTGCCGTACATGCGCAGGTCGTTGTCGGCGGCATTGTATGTGAGGCGCAGGTCGCCCTCGCCGCGGGCGCGTATGCGGTCGCCGCCCACGGGGTCCATCACTATCACCATCTGTGCCTGCGGGGTGATGTCGACGCGTATGTCCATGATGTAGTCGGAGGGCGAGTCGGTGTTGCGGGCGTTCATGCGGTCGCGGAATGCCTTCACGGCCGGCGGTATGTCGTCGGGCACGGCCAGCAGGGTATCCTCGACCTCGACCACGGTGCGGTCGCGGAAGGTGATGAATGAGTATTGCTCGGCCTCCAGGCGGTCTGATAGCTCAAAGGTAAAGGTCGAGCGCGGGGCCGTGGCCATCTGCACGTCTATCTCGACCACGCCGGGGCGGCCCTGCACCCGTGCCGAGCCGTTGCCGTAGACGGTGCCGTACCAGTCGGGGCTCTGGGCGCGGGTGACATTGTAGCTCAGGAAGTCGCGGGCGTCGGTGATGCGGAAGTCAAATACGGGGTTGTGGAAGTAGTCGTGGCGCAGCAGGCCGTTGAGGCGGGCGGTGTGTCCCTCGACGTCGCGTATGGTGATGTCGCGCAGGTCTATCAGGCCCGGGCGGATGTGTATGGAGTCGGTGGCCGAGTACCAGGTGTTGGTAAAGTCGATTTTGAGACGCAGGTCTTCGGCGAGTATGTCGCCCTCGAGGTCGATGTCTTTGAACGTGCCGAAGAGGCGTGCGCGCCCCGATGCGTAGCCCTCGACGTCGGATGCAAATGCCGACATGAACGGCTTCATGAATCCCACCTTGATATGGCGCGCGTCGAAGTGCAGGTCGAGCGCTCCGGCGGTGAGTATGTCGCCGTAGATATGGGAGTGCATACCCTCGGGACTTACTATGTCGGCGTCGAGGGTAAAGGCGCCGCGGTCGGTGTCAAAGCCGGCGCGCACGTCGGCGTCGCCCAGAGTGCAGTAGTTGTATCCGATGCCGCGCACGTGCAGGTCGTCGGTGGTGAGTATGGGCGTGGGCGACAGAGCCTGGCGGGCGGTGAATGTGCCTGTGGCACGGCCTCCGATGAGAGCCTTGTCTATCTCGAGAGTCTCAAATATCGAGGCCAGCTCAATGTCGTGCAGCTCCACGCGGGCGACATCCTCCATGGCGGGTCCGGCCACGCCGTCGATGCTTATCGACTGGGTGTCGCTGCGCAGGGCAAAGTCGCGCGCCTCCAGCCGCGAGTCGGCCCAGATGAGCGACGAGGGCGCTATGCGCCACACATCGTCGCCAAAGGTGATCTCACCGGGGTTGAAGCGGGTGTCGGCGCTCACCAGCCCGTCGGTGCCGCGGCCCAGGAGGGTCGAGAAGTTGAAGCGCCCGTTGAGCGGTATCTTGCGGTCGATGACCCAGTCGATGGAGGTGTCAAAGCGGTTGTCGGCGCCGCTTACGTCGACCACGGCCGTCATGGGGCCTTTCTTGGTGGGGAAGCGGGTGGTGGCGTATACCGATGCCCGGCTGTCGGCGGTGTCGATGGCCGCCTGCACCACTGTCGCCTCCACTATCTTGTCGCCCTGGAGCAGATAGGGGGCGTCAATGATGGCGTGGGCGCGGCCGCGAGTCGAGCTTACGGCGCCCTCGATGCTCACCGGGTATATCACCTGCACGGGCAGCCGCAGGAAGCGGGACAGATTTTCGGTGTCGCCCAGTGAGAAAGAGAAGGCAAAGTCGTTGGCTCCCGAGCCGTCGGCCATGCGGCGGTGCAGGTCGGGATTGTGCGGTATCAGCGCCGGCACGGTGTGGGCGGCCATGTCGCGCAGGGTGGCGGCCAGTGTCGTGGGCGAGAGCGAGCCGTGGAGCGAGCCTTCGAGTATGTCAGACTCCAGCCGCAGGTCGGCGCGGCGGCCGGTGCGGGCAAGAGTCATCTCAAGGCTGTGCAGACGCAGGGCATCGCCTGCGGCGGTCGAGTCGGGGGCAAAGCTCAGGTCGGTGGCGTGCAGCGCGCCGCAGGCATCGTCGGCATCGTGGCCCGTGACGTGGAGCGCGGCCTTGCCGCTCAGAGCGTATCCGGCGCGGTGGGGCGTGAGGTGCAGGGCGTGGGGGGCAAGGCGGGTCACGTCGGCCTCGACAGTGATGTCGGCCATGCCCGAGGCATCGGTGGCCTCGGCCGTGATGACAAGCGTTGCCGAGGGGTCGGCAGCGTCGACCGTGGCCACGAGCCGCCGCTCGTGCAGCGCAGCCTCGACGCCTATGTCGCTGTATGTATATCCGGCGTAGGTGGCGGCCTCTATATCGACGCGGGCGTCGGCCGATACAGGGCGCCGCGGCCCGAAGTCGGCGCTTCCCTCGGCACGGAGAGTCACGGCTCCGAGGTCGGCGCGTGCCAGCAGGCGCCCGACGTCGATGCCGTCGATGCCGGCCTGTCCCTCGGCGATGTGGCCGGCCGCGGTGCGGCGCAGGCGGCCGTCAAAGCGGGCCGTGCCGCCGCATGTGGCCAGCATGCCGCGGGCGGTGATGTCGGCCGGCGAGCCGGCTGCCGAGGCGTCGAGCCTGAGGTGGCCACACCTGCCGACGTATGCCGTGGCGGCGGGGCACAGCGGCTCTATGATGCGGGTGAGCGACGAGGCGGCCGCGTCGAGCCGCAGCGAGTCGACAGCAAACCGCAGGCTGTCGGCGCAGCCGAGGCCGTCGGCGTGTCCGCGCAGGCCGAGGCTGAAGCCGTCGCCGTCGGCAACCGACAGCTGCCGCAGCTCGGCGCGGTCGGCCGATACGTCGGCGTCGAGGTCGAGCTGCAGCGGTATATGCTCGGCGGCGAGCGCGGGCAGTGCCCATGCCAGGTCGGCGGGGGTGATGCGGGCTGTCGAGGAGGTATGTATCCTCACGGCCGAGCGCTTAAGCGCCGCCGCGATGCCGCCATAGCCGTCGATGTCGAGACCGGCGGGGCCGAGGGCGATGTATGTGCCGGGCATACGCAGCGACAGCGAGTGCAGCTCCAGCCGCTCGGGTCGGGCGGTGACGTCGACAGCGAGATCTGTGAGCCGCAGGCCGCATCGCTCGGTGAGCGACAGCGACTCGATGGCAAGGTCGTATGTATCGCGGGTGATGCGGCGTATGTCGGCATAGAGGTTGAGGCTGTCGACGGCGATGTGGGCCGGGTCGATGCCTGCTGTGCGGCGTGGCTCCGAGGCGATGTCGTAGGTAAGGCGGCCGCCGCGCACGACGGCGGTGCCTATCTTGAGGTCAAATGGCCGCGGCTCGCGGTCGTGCTGCGCCGGCCGCAGGCTGTCGATGAGGGGCTGTATGTTGAGCGGGGCGCCGGGAGCGTCGCGTCGCAGCGACAGGGTGGGGGCGTCGAGCACGGCGTAGTCGACCACGATGTGGCCCGTGCGCAGGAAGTGCCATAGCTCAAAGCGGGCGCTCACGGCCGCCGCTTCCAGGGCCGGGCGCCCCGAGTGGTCGTCGACATGCACCCCGTAGATGGCCAGGGTGTTGAACGGCCGGTAGCGCACCCTGTCGATATCGACCCTCACGCCCATGCGCTCTGAGAGCGCCGACGATGCCGTATGGCGCGCAAACTCCTGTGCCCACGGTGTGGCGAGCACAAGATACAGCGAGGCCGGCAGCACCACCGCCGCAAGCAGCAGCGAGAGCACTACGGCGCGCAGGATACGGCGGAAGCTCTTCATAGCCCGCAAAGGTACAAATTTCCCCGGCAATCGTGCCCGCACATGACGGCTAATTTTGGAGGTTGAGAAAAAAATGCTACTTTTGCTTGATTTTTTCTCTACGGAAAACACACGTTTATTTCCTTACGACCCGCTATGCCGAGAATCTTTACCGTTTTACTGATCATACTCTCGATGGCCTCGGCCGCAGCCCGCACGGCCGATGTGAAATTCCGCTCGCTGGAGGCGCGCGACGGCCTGTCGAGCAATCACGTCAACGATATACTGCGCGACTCGCGCGGCTATATGTGGTTTGCCACCGCCTCGGGCCTCACACGCTACGACGGCTACGACATGAAGGTGTATCACACCGTGCGCGGCGACTCCACCAGCATCCAGGACAATTACGTGCAGAGCGTGCAGGAGATGCCCGACGGGCGTCTGGTCATTGAGGCGGGCGACCGTTACAGCGTGTACGACCCGGAGCGCGAGACTTTCCGCCGCTTCAGCCTCGACGACTACCTGCGCGACGGGCTGCCCGACATCCCCAATGTGGTGCTTGTCGACGGCGACCGCGTGTGGATCACCGTGCGCGGCCACGGTCTGTATGTATACGCCAAGGATAAGCTGCGCCGCATCGACTCGCCAATGCTCGACGCGCGCGACCTCACGGGTATCATATCGGGCCCCGACGGCCATATGCTGGCCGTGAGCGATGCCGGCGACATCTTTACCATCGACGGGAAGACATACGCGGTGAGGCGCGTGGCCCATGTGCCGGCGGGGCGCCCTACCGCGACATTTTACCGGCTGTATGCCGACCGCCGCGGCCGTGTATGGGTATTTGGCTCGGCTGGAGTCGATGTATTCGACCCCTCGCGCGACTACGCCCTTGAGACCGCCGCCGTGCCCCGCTGGACCGACCGCCCCGTCAACTCGGTGAGCGAGGACGCCGACGGCCGCCTGTGGGTGGGATACGACAACTCGGGCCTCGAGGTGATCGAGCGCGACGGCACATCGCGGCTCTATACCTCCGACGCCACCGACCGCACATCGCTGGGCAACAATTCCGTAAAGGTAATCTACAACGACAGCACCGGCGGCATGTGGGTCGGCTCGTACAAAAAGGGTGTGTCGGTATACTTTCCCAGCGAGAATAAATTTGACTCATGGCTGATCGGCGACATCAACTGTATCACCCCGGTGCGCGACCATCCCGGCCGCGTGTGGCTCGGAGGCGACTATGCCGGCCTGATGCAGCTCGACCTCACCACCGGCCGCACGACATCTTTCCCCGGCAACGATGGGGCCGAGTCGCCACGCGCCATCGTCACGATGGCCACCGACGCCAAGGGCGGCCTGTGGTATGGCACATACAACGGCGGCCTCTACTACCGCCTGGGCGACCATACCCGCCACATCACGCCTGACGACGGCCTGGCTAATTCCAACGTATGGGCGCTGAAAATCAACAGCGACGGTACTCTGTGGATAGGTACTCTCGGCGGCGGCCTCCAGCTCTACGACCCTCTGACCGACCGCTTCACCACCCTCACCCCCGACAATTCAGGCCTGCCATCGCTCTTTATACATACCCTGGACGCCGGAGCAGACGGCACGCTCTACGTGGGCACTCCACACGGTATATCGGTGCTCGACCCGCATTCGCGCCGCGCGTCGATGCTCGGCGCGTCGGCCGGCAAGGACATGCTCTCGATGCTGAGCAATACCAATATCAACCATCTGCGGCAAGACTCCCGCGGGCTGCTGTGGATCGGTACCCGCGAGGGCCTCGATGTGTACGATACCAAGGCCGACTCGATGTATCACATCGAGCTCGACCCGAAATTCTCGAGCCTCTTCATCCTGGGCATCATCGAGGGTGTCGACCGCAGCATGTGGGTGTCGGTCGACAGCCGCCTCTTCAATGTCAAGGTCGACTACGACCGCGTGGCACGTGCATACAACTTCCGCACCACAGGCTACGACGAGCGCGACGGCCTCATCGGAGGTACATTCAACCAGCGCTCGATGGCCGTGCTGCCCGGAGGCGACATCCTTGCCGGCAGCCTGTCGGGCGTGACCCGCATCGACCCCGACAGGGTCGACTATGCCCCGTCTAACCGCCGCATATCGTTTACCGATCTGTATGTACGGGGCGAGCGTATCGAGGTGGGGCGCCGCTACGACGGCCGCGAGCTGCTGCCCCGCGCTCTGGGATACATGAGCGAGGTGCGCCTCGGCCCCGACCAGAATGATGTGGCCATATACTTTGCCAACGACAATTTCAGCGGCACCGGTGCCACCGAGTATGAGTACATGCTCGTGGGCCTCGACCGCGACTGGCAGCTA
This sequence comes from uncultured Muribaculaceae bacterium, assembly GCA_910587925.1. Classification (GTDB taxonomy): domain Bacteria; phylum Bacteroidota; class Bacteroidia; order Bacteroidales; family Muribaculaceae; genus CAG-873. Next base: position 1,026 of record CAJUOC010000026.1, on the reverse strand, counting down.
TGCCCGCGTGGAAGCCACTCGGTGAGGTTTGCCGGTCTGGCTCCGGGCCGCTATGCCCTTAAGGTGCGAGCCCTCGACTCCGACGGCTCGGCCTCGCCCGCGGTGGCTGTGCTGGAGCTGGTGGTCGACGCGCCCTGGTACGCCACATGGTGGGCATATGCGATATACTTCCTGCTGGTGGCCGGAGCGCTCATCACTCTCATCAGACTCATCCAGCTGCGCGAGAGCCGCATATTCACCGAGAAGCAGAAGCAGGAGCAGGCGCGCAAGACAGAGGAGCTCAACCAGCTGAAGTTTAAATTCTTCACCAACATCAGCCACGAGCTGCGCACGCCTCTCACGCTGATACTCTCGCCCGTCGAGGCCATGCTGCGCGAGACCGAAGACGAGCGCAACGCCAAGCGCCTCGGCGTGGTCAAGACCAATGCCGAGAAGCTGCTCATACTGGTCAATCAGCTGCTCGACTTCCGCAAAAACGAGATGGCCGGTCTCACGCTCCACGCCTCGCGCACCGACCTTGTGTCGACCGTGCGCGCCGTCTGCGACCAGTTTGCCGGTCTCACCGAGCGCCGCCGCGTCGACATCCGTTTCCACTCCGACTGCGAGTCGCTCACCATGTCGCTCGACAGCGACAAGATTTCCAAGACGGTGATGAATCTGCTTGGCAATGCTGTGAAGTATACTCCCGACGGCGGCTCGGTCGACGTGAGCGTGCAGCGGCGCGCCGGCAGCGCCGTAATCACCGTGGCCGATACCGGCCGCGGCATACCCGATTCCGACAAGGCGCATATCTTCGAGCGCTTTTACCGCGGCACCGACAAGAGCGACCAGAATACCGGCAGCGGCATCGGGCTGAGTCTCGTATACGAGTATGTCAAGCTCCACGGCGGCTCGGTCGACGTGCACGACAATCAACCCTCGGGCGCGGTGTTTACCGTGAGCCTGCCGCTCACCGCCGATGATACCGCGGCGGAGGCGTCGGCCGGGGCGGCCCCGGCCGACGAGCCGGCACGTCCCTCCGGGCCG
>CAJUOC010000025.1 GCA_910587925.1 uncultured Muribaculaceae bacterium | reverse complement strand
CCCGTCGGTATAAACGGTGGCCGCCGCGGCGCAAGAGTGCGTCGCGGCGGCTTTTTCGGTATGCGCGGGGATTATTTTCCGAGGGCGTGCTTGATGGCGTCGCCGGCCTTGTCGGCTGCATCGGCGGCCTTGTCTTTGGCGGCGTCGACTACCTCGGCGCCTTTCTCCTTGGCCGACTCCACTACTTCGGAGCCTTTCTGCTTGGCGGCGTCGACGGCCTGGCTGCCGGCCGACTTGAGGGAGTCGACTGCGGCTCCGGCTTTGGTGCCGGCGCTGTCGGCGGCTGCCTCGGCGCTGCCGGGCACCTTGTCGAGAGTAGTCTTGACGGTCTCAAGGATGCCGGCGAGGGCGGGGGCCTTGTCTTGTACGACGGGGGTTATCTGGTCGAGGTATTTCTTGGCCTCGTCGAGCTTGCCTTCCTGCACGAGTTTCTGTGCATAGGCTTTGGCCTGGTCTACGTAGAGGCTGAGGGAATCAGGGTTGGTGCAATTTTCGATTTTGGCCTTGATGGCGCTTTCGTTGTCTTTGACGGCGGCGGACTCTTTGCCCCCGCAGGAAGCCATTGATACCGCGGCGATGACGGCGGCGGCGATGAGAATCTTTTTCATGTCTATTATGTCTTTGGATTAGCTTGACATTTATAACACGCCGGGGGTGATAAAAGTTTGGATGAAATCGATTATTTTTGCGACATGGATTGGCGCAATCTCCCGGGACTTGCTGTGGCGCCGCTCTGCGCGGTGTGCGGAGCGCCGCTTGTGGGCGGCGAGCGATGGCTGTGCACGGCCTGCCTGGGCGCGCTGCCGCGGGAGCATCCCGACGACGGGCCGTACGGCCCGCTGCGCGAGCGCCTGGCTGTGCGCGGGCTGGATGTGAGACATGTGGTGTGCTGGACGGTGTATGTGCACGACAGTGCCCCGGGCGCACTCATACGCCGGGGCAAGTATGGCGGCCGTCCGCAGATATTTGCCGAGCTGGCCGCGGCTATGGGCGGCGATGTGGCCCGCCGATGCGCCGACGCGCGGCCAGATGTGCTGCTGCCGGTGCCGATGCACTGGCGCAAGCGGCTGCTGCGCGGATACAATCAGGCCGCGATACTCGCGCGCGGGCTTGGCCGGGCGATGGATGTGCCGGTGGGCGACAATCTGCGGGCCGTGAAGGCTCACTCGACCCAGACGCGCCGCAGCGCCGACGACCGCGCCCGCGGCGGCGAGGGAGTCTTTGCCGTGGCCCACGCCGAGGAGTTGCGCGGGCTGCATGTGGGGGTGGTCGACGACATACTCACCACGGGCGGCACTCTGACTGCCGCGCTGGAGGCGCTGCGCGCGGCCGGGGTGGAGGCGGCGAGCGTGTTTACGCTGGCGGTCACTCCCCGTCGATGAGGGGCAGCTCGATGCGGAATGTGGTGCCGCGCCCCGGGGTGGATGCCTTTACGAATATGGAGCCGCGGTGGTACTGCGCCACGATGCGGCGCGCCAGCGCCAGGCCGAGTCCCCAGCCACGCTTTTTGGTGGTGTAGCCGGGCTGGAATACCGTCTTGAAATTTTTGCGGGGGATGCCCTTGCCCGTGTCGGTCACCTCGATGAAGGCGCGGGAGTGGTCGGCGCCGGTGGTGACGGTGATGGAGCCGGAGCCGTCCATGGCGTCGACGGCGTTTTTGATGAGATTTTCCATGACCCACTCAAAGAGGGGCGCGCAGGCCATCACCGGCAGGCGGCGGTCGCAGAGATGCGCTTCGAGGCTGATGCGGCCGCTGATGCGGGTGGCCATGTATGTGGCGGCGTTGCCCACGATGGTGTTGAGGTCGGCGGGGTCGAGCTTGGGCACAGAGCCGATTTTTGAGAATCGCGAGGCGATGGTGCTCAGGCGGCGCACGTCCTTGTCCATCTCCGATACCGTGGCGTGGTCGAGGCCCATCTCGGGCAGTATCTCCATCCATGCCATGAGCGACGAGATGGGCGTGCCGAGCTGATGGGCGGTCTCCTTGCTCAGACCCACCCACACCTTGTTTTGCTCGGCGCGCTTGCTCGACCGCATGGCCAGGTATACCGCCACGACAAAGGCGGCCAGCACGACGATGATGATGTATGGGTAGAAGCTGAGGCGCTTGAGCAGAGTCGAGTCTTCGTAGTAGAGATGCTGGTGCATACCGGGGCCGGCATCGATGTCGATGACATTGGGCGAGTGTGCCAGGGCGGCGAGGCGGTCGCGCAGGTAGTCGCGGTTGGTGTCGCCCAGGGCCAGAGAGTCGGAGGGGTCGGGCAGGGCGAAGTTGCGGTGCTGGAGTATGTTGCCGGCGTCGTCGGTGAGCAGTACCGGGATGGTGGTGTTTGACTCGATGATGCGCAGCAGGAAGTCGATGTCGGTACCGCCGGCGCCGTCGGCCGTGCGCAGTATCTCGCGGGTGGCGTCGGCCCATATCTGCATGCGCTCGCGCTCCTGCTCAGAGAGGTCGGCCACCAGGCGGGTCGACACATACATAAACATGCCCACCACGGCCGCGGCAGTCACCACAAAGATGACTTTGCCATAGCGGGCGACGGCGGCCGAGAGCGAGAGGGGAGCGGGCATGGCGGGTATCAGTCCTCTGATTGCTCGTGCGGCGCGACGGTGACGCGGATGAGGTCGAGTCGCGAGGCCGAGGTGGCCAGTATGTCGAATATGCGGCCGTCCAGCTCTACGCGCTCACCCGTGGCGGGGATGGTGCCGGTGGCCGAGAGGATGTATCCGGCCAGGGTCTGATAGTCGTCGCTCTCGGGCAGGTCGAGGTCGTAGCGCTCGTTGATGTCGGCCACCTCACACCGGCCCGACAGCTCGTATACACCCGGCGCCACGCATCGGCTCACCAGGCGCGAGCGGTCGTGCTCGTCCTGTATGTCGCCGAAGATTTCCTCCACGAGGTCTTCGAGCGATATGAGTCCGGCGGTGCCGCCAAACTCGTCGACCACCACGGCCAGCGAGCGCTTCTGTTGCAGCAGCCGTCGCATCATCTTGTCGGCCAGCAGATTCTCGGGGGCGTAGAGAGTGGGCTTGATGCGCTCCTTCCAGTCGACCGAGGGGTCGAAGAGCTCGCTCACGTGGATGTATCCCACGATGGTGTCGATGTCGTCGCGGTACACGAGTATCTTGGAGCGGCCCGAGCGGGTGAAGAGGTCGGAGAGCTCGGCGCGCGTGATGGTGTCGATGTTGACGGCGACAATCTCGTTGCGCGGGGTCATGCAGTCGCGCAGGTGCCGGGTCTTGAAGTCGAGGGCGTTGCGGAATATCTTCACCTCCGACTCCACCTCGTGGTGCTCGTCTTCGAGGGTGTCGATGTTTTCCTCGAGGAAGTCGCCCAGGTCGTCGACCGAGATGGTGCGCAGGCGTGTGTCGGCCGACTTGATGCCGACCATGCGCATGAGCAGGCGGCTCAGGGCCGTCGACAGCCACGATATGGGGTAGAAAAGCAGGTAGAAGATAAATACCGGCAGGGCAAAGAATTTGAGCGAGCTGTTGGGGTTGATGCGGAAGATGGTCTTCGGCACAAACTCGCCCGTGAAGAGTATGACGATGGTGGAGATGATGGTCTGCGCCACCAGCACCAGGGCGTCGGAGTCGAGCCAGGTGTGGAGCCAGGGCTCGAGCATGGCGGCCGCGCCCATGCCGTAGATTACGAGCATGATGTTGTTGCCCACCAGTATGCTGGAGATGAAAAACTCCGAGTCGGCGTAGAAGCGGTTGATGATGCGGGCGATGAGGCCGCCGCGCGCCATGTCGAGCTGGGTGCGCACGCGGTCGGAGGTGACAAAGGCTATCTCGACGCCCGAGAAGAGGGCCGAGAATGCCAGCGATACTGCCGTGAGGATGATCCAGGGTGTGTAGTCCATCGTGATGTCAGAGTGATAAGGAGTCGCGGGTGAGGCGGGAGCGCTCCGATGCGCGCACGGGCGCTCCGCGTCGGCGGGGCTGAGGCACGGCGGCGCCCGCGGTATCGGCCGCGGCGACGCTCTCGCGGGCCTCGCGGGGCTGCGGACGCTCGACCGGTATGATGCCGGTGGGGCGGTGTACGGTGTAGGCCGTCATCTCCTGGTTTGACTCGAAGCCATAGCCCTCGATGATGCGGTCGGAGCGCACGATGTGTATAAACGAGTCGCTGTATACCTTGGCCCGGGTCTGGTCCCAGAATAGCTGCTGGGTGAGGAAGCTGTCGCGCAGGGTGTTGACCATCACCACATGGCCGTCGAGCTGCCACAGTCGGCGGCGCGACAGATAGCGCGCCGAGTCGCAGATGATGTTGGCGGCGGGTCGCAGGTGTTCGTCGTACTGCTGGAGCTCCATGCCCTCGGGGAAGCGCCAGAATGGCTCCTCGGCCTCGTCGAACATCTGCCACAGCGGGGTGGAGATATGGTAGCGCGTGTATCCCGAGTCGGAGATGAATGTCTCGACGTCGGTGGTGGCCATGGTAGGCACGCGCTCGGGGTCAGAGGCGTCGGGCACGTAGGAGTGGCGGCTCTCCGAGCACGAGGCCACCAGGGCCAGGGCCACGAAAGTTACAGCCAGGTTGCGCATCGGCGGCTCGGACGGCGGGGGATTAGTAAATCTTGTTTTTGCGGAACCACATCTCGTTGAAGTTGATTCCGAGGGTCACATTGAGGTAGTCCTCCTTGATGAGGGCGGTGGGATATGCCTGGCGGTGGAGCCAGCCCACGCCGAGGCTCACCACGGTCTTGAAGCCGGGCATGGGCAGGCCGATGCCGACCGATGCGCCGTATTCGCGCACGTTGTTGCCGCGGATTACCAGATAGTCGCGGTCGTAGAATCCGCCCACGCGATACTGTGTGCGGCGCAGGTAGCTGCCGCGGGGCGAGGGCTGGTACTGTGCGCCGACGGCCACTTTCCAGCGGTCGGCGAGCTGGTCTTTGGCGCCGTCGTAGATGCAGCCGGCCCAGGGCTGGTATGTGAAGTCGGCCTCGACCATGAGGCGCTCGCGCCACATGTAGTTGATGCCGGCGCCCCAGGTGTCGGGCAGGCGGTAGCGGTCGCCCAGGTCGTACTTGTCGGTCTCGGCCGGCTCGCGGTTGGCGTCGGCCGAGGTGTCGTAGAATATGGTGCGGGTGGTGCCGAGGAGCTTCTTGGCCGGGGTGTACACCAGGCCGAGGGTGAGGGCGTCGGCGCCGATGCCCACGGTGTACTGCGCGCCGATGTTGACGCGGAAGTCGCGCACGCGCATCTCGCGCTCGTACAGGCCTGTCGAGCCGGTGGAGGTGATGGCGTAAGTGTCGTTGATGGTGGTGCCGAAGAGGTATGCCACGTTGACACCTAAGTTGAAGCCCTTGAAGAGCTTGGCGCCCAGGCCGGCGTAGAGCTGGTTGATGCTGCCCGAGCCTTGGCGCGAGGCGAAGCCGTGCTCAATCTTGTTGCCGAATGCGTAGCCCACCGACGAGAAGGGCAGCAGGCCCACCGACATGCCCAGGCGCTTGCTCAGCGGAAACTGCATGGTGACGTATCCCAGGCCGCCGCCCTGCTTCACCTCGGAGTGGCGGGTGTCGTCGACTGTCTCCGATGTCCAGAGGTTGGTGAAGTTGAGGCCCATGTCGAAGAGAAACGTGAGCGAGTCGACGCGGGCATACGAGGCGGGGTTCATCACGTTGATCTGCCGGCCGGAGTTCATGCCGTAGCCGATGCCGCCCATAGCCTGCTGCGCGGCCGAGGCATTGTCGCTCAGTATGCCGTATCCGTAGCGGGAGTATGGGGTGAGTGTGCCGTTTTGGGCGGCGAGTCCTACGGTCGTGAATACGGCGAGGAGCAGGGCTATGCTAAATTTCTTCATTATAGTTGATTATACGGTTGAGGCCGATAAGCACCAGGTTGGGCTCCACGGTGACCGGCGTGGTGATGAGGTCTGTGATGAGGTCGGCGCTTCCGCCGGTGAGCACCACTGCGGCGTCGGTCGACAGGCAGTGGCGGTAGTACTGCAGCTCGCCCACCACGCCGCGGATGGCTCCGGCGCGCAGGGCGGTCTCGGTGTCGTATCCCCAGCGGGGCACGTCGCCGTCGGTCTCCACCAGGGGCAGGGCCGATGTGAAGTGCTCGAGCGCCTCGAGGCGCACAAATATACCCGGGGCGATGTTGCCTCCGAGATAACGGCCGTCGGCACTCACCACATCGTATGTGATGGCGGTGCCCATGTCGACCACCAGGCACGTGCGGCCGGGGTGTATGGTGGCGGCTCCCACGGCGGCCGCGATGCGGTCGGCGCCCAGGGTGGCGGGTGTGCGGTAAGTGATTTCGAGGGGGAGAGGCATGGAGGCCGACAATACCATCACGCGCCGCGCGAGCGGAGCGAGACGGGCGCGCAGCTCATCGCTGTCGCGGCGGCATACCGAGCAGAATATCAGCGCGTCGGCCCGACAGCCGCACGAGGCGGCAAGGTCGGCCAGAGCCGCGTCGAGCGATGCGTAAGAGCGCACAGCGGCCATGACATCGCCATGCCACAGCGCCGCTTTAGTCGAGGAGTTTCCCTCGTCGATTGTAAGCCTGGTATCCATACCGTCGGCAAATTTACAAAATCCCCGCAACGCGGCCAAAATTCGCGCAAAATTAACAGATTATAACGCGCCCCGCCCGCCCCATATTATGGTGGCGTATGGTGCCTGTGGCGACCGCGTCAGCGACCCTACGGCGGTTTCCGATGGGGCGGTTTCCGTTGCGGCGGTTTCCGTTACGGCGATTATCGCATGGAAATGATTGGGCATGACCACGTACAGGGGGATTTGTACGTCGGGGTAGTGGGTGGATATGGCCTCGAGATTGTCTTGCAGTACTCGGCCGATGTCGGTGAGGTGCATCGTGGCATCGGTTATCTCGCCGAAGTGGTGCTCGCGGCTTTTGGTGCATACGGTGATGAAATACAATCCGCAATTGTAATCATGAAATGGTGCGCGCGGATATTTTCTGATTGGAGGGGCGGCGGGGTGTTGCATGGGCGGGCGACGAAGAAGGGCCGCCCGGCGGGGCGGCCCTTGTGTGGGGTGTGGGGGAGCGGTGATTATTTCAGGCCGAGCTTGGCTTTGACGGCGGGGGTCACGTCGGTGACGGTGCTGCCCTGGAAGAGGATGAGGGCGGGCTCCTGGGGGAAGATGAAGGTGTAGCCGCCTTCGGTGCCTACGGCCTTCACGGCTTCATTAATCTTGGCCTGGATGGGAGCCATGAGCTGCTCCTGCTGGCGCTGGAGATCCTGCGATGCGGTCTGGCGGAACTGCTCGACCTTGCCGGCCTTGTCCTGGATTTCCTGCATGCGGCGCTCCTTGATGGCGTCGGGGGTGGTGGTGTCGTTCTGGATGGTCTGGAAGTCGGCGTAGAGCTTGTTGACTTCTTCCTGGAGCTTCTGGAACTCGGTCTCGTACTTCTTGCTGGCCTCGGAGAGGGTGTTTTGCATCTCGGTCGATTCGGGCATGGCGGTGAATACTGCGTCGAGCTGTACGGTGCCGAATTTCTGTGCGGCGGCAGTCATGGGGAGGGCCACTGCCAGAGCCAGGAGAATTTTCTTAATCATGATTACGGTCAGATATGTATTGATTGTTGTTATTTGCTGTATCCGAGAGTGTTGAGCACTTCGTTGCTGACGTCGATGGTGGGCGACGCGTAAATAATCTCTGATGATGAGGCGCGGTCAAACACGGCCTGGTAGCCGCGCTGCGACGCCACTTTCTTGATGGCGTTGTAGACCTCGTCCTGTATGGGCTTGAGCAGGGTGATGCGCTTTTTGTAGAGCTCGCCCTCGGGGCCGAAGTATTTGTATCGCAGGTCGGTGGCCTCTTTTTCTTTTGCGACGATGGCTTCCTCGCGCTTTTTCACCTGGTCGTCGGTGAGAAATACTTTGTCGGCCAGGAAATTCTGATACATGGTCTCCGCTTCCTTGCCGACGGCCTCCACCTCGCGCTGCCAGCGCAGGGAGAGCTGGTTGAGCTGCTCACCGGCCATCTCGTATGCGGGTACGTTGCGCATGATGTATTCCATGTCGACCATGGCGAATTTCTGTGCTGCGGCGCCGGCTGCTGCGGCGATGAGCATGATGAGGATGAGTGCTGTCTTTTTCATTTGCGGGATGTCTTTATTTATTAAGACAACTGTAAGGGTGAAAGGTTTAGAACTCCTGTCCGAGCACGAAGTGGAAGTGAGAGCCGCCGCGCGAGCCGTCGACGATGTCGAAGCCGTATGCCCAGTCGATACCCATCATGCCCACCATGGGCAGGAAGATACGCACACCGGCGCCGGCGGAGCGTTTCATGCTGAAGGGGTTGAAGTCGCTCACCGATGTCCACGCGTTGCCGCCCTCGAGGAATGCCAGGGCGTAGATGGTGGTCGAGGCCTGGAGCATGAGGGGGAAGTGGAGCTCGACGCCCAGGCGGGTGTAAGCGTAGCCGTCGCGGCCCCAGGGGGTGAGGATGCCGTTGTCGTAGCCGCGCAGGGCGATGGTCTCGGATGCGTATGTGTAAGAGCCCGACATGCCGTCGCCGCCGACGTAGAATGTCTCGAAGGGCGACTTGAGGTACTTATTGTACGAGCCGAGCAGGCCGAAGTCGGCGCGGGTCATCAGCACGGGGGTCCAGGTGCCGTCGGCATTGGCCAGCGGGGTGTATGTGCGCGATTTGAAGCGGAGTTTCCAGTACTCGATCCACTGGTAGAGCTGTTTCTTGCTCTCGGTGGTGTTTTGCTCGGAGAGCTTGCGCCAGTCGCGCTTGCCGGTAAACCACTGGGCGGGCGGGGTGAAGTTGAAGCTCAGTGAGAATTGCGAGCCCGAGCGGGTATACAGGGGGTTGTCGATGGAGTTGCGCGCCAGCGTGAGGCCGAATACGAGGGCGTTCGATGTGCCGTTGCGCATGTAGTAGAGGTAGTCCCAGTTTTTGAGGTAATACCAGTTGTAGCCGAGCTCGGCGGTGAAGGTGAAGTAGTCGTCGGGCCAGTTGAGGCGTTTGCCGAAGCCTACGTTGACGCCCACCATCTGGAGCACCTTGTTGGGGTCGTATGATGCCTGGTAGGAGTTTTGGTAGTAGTCGTTGTAGTAGTTGTTGCCGTAGCCATAGCCATAGCCGCCGTATCCGTACCCGTAGTAGCCGCTGTTCATGTAGCGGGAGTTGTAGTACGACGAGTTGACGCCGGTCTGGCGCGAGTAGTATGCCGACACGCTGAGCGAGTTGGGGCGCTTGCCGCCAAACCACGGGTCGAGAAACGATATGCTGTATGCCTGGTAGTAGCGGGCGTTGGTCTGTGCCGAGATGGTGAAAGTCTGTCCCTCGCCCTGGGGTATGAGGCCCTTGTAAGTTGAGGGATAGAGGAGGTTTTTGATGGAGAAGTTGGTAAACTTGAGCGAGAGCTTGCCGATGATGCCGGTCTGGCCCCAGCCCATCGAGAATTCAATCTGGTCGTTGGCTTTCGACTCGAGTCCAAATACGATGTCGACGGTGCCGTTTTCCTCGTTGGGCTCGGGACGTATGTCCATGTGCTCGGGGTCGAAGTGGCCGGTCTGGGCGATTTCGCGGGCCGAGCGCATCAGGTCGCTCTTGCTGAAGAGGTCGCCGGGGCGCACACGCAGCTCGCGGCGGATGACCTTCTCGTAGAGGCGGTCGTTGCCGTTGATTATCACATTGTTGATGCGCGCCTGTGGGCCCTCGATGATGCGCATCTCCAGGGCGACGCTGTCGCCGGTGACCTCGCGCTCGATGGGCACGAGATTGTAGAAGAGGTAGCCGCGGTCCATGTATAGGTTGGCCACGGCGTCTTCGTCTTCGCTCAGGCGCTTGTTCATCTGGGTCTGATTGTATACGTCGCCGGGCTTCATGCCGAGGAATTGGTCGAGCACGTCGCTGGGATACAGCGTGTTGCCCGTCCATGATATGTCTTTGATGAAGTACTGGCGGCCCTCGTCGACGTCGATGTACACGTCGACGCGGTTGTCGGAGTAATTTACCACGGAGTCGGCCACGATGCGTGCGTCGCGGTAGCCCTTCTCGTTGTACTTGGCGATGATGCGGTTGAGGTCGTCTTCGTAGTCGGAGCGCACAAATTTTTTCTGGCGGAAGAGGTTGAGCAGGTCGCCGTTTTCGTTGGTCTTCTTGATGGCGCGCTTGAGCTGGCGGTCGGTGAGCACCTCATTGCCCGAGATGTATATCTTGTGTACCTTGATTTTGTCGCGCTTGTCGACGTTGATGTCGACAATCATCTCGCCCGGTGCCGAGAGGTCTTCGTGGAGGTTGATGTTGACGCGGGCGTTGTTGAAGCCTTTGTCGCCGAAGAATTTCTGCACGATTGCCTCGGCGCGGTTGATGATATTCTGGGTAATCTGGTTGCCCTTCATGAGATTGAGGCGCTCCTGGAGCTCGTTGGCCTCGCCTTTGCGCATGCCATTGTAGTTGACCTGTGATATGCGGGGCTGTGTGCGCAGGTTGAGCGAGAGCCACGCGCGGTCGCCGACCGTCTTTTCCAGGCGGAACTGTGCCTGCTGGAACAGCCCCTGGCGCATCAGTCGCTTGGCGGCGTTGGTGATGTCGTCGCCGGGTATGGTGACTCGGTCGCCGGTCTTGAGGCCGGCGTATCCCAGGATGATGTCGTCGTCGTAGTTGGGGGCGCCCTTGACCTCGATGCCGGCAATCTCGTATGTGCGTGGCATGGAGGTGTACACTACCGGCGGATTGTATATGGTGTCGGCCGCGGCGGCGGGTGTCTGCGCCCCGGCAGGCAGGGCGGCGCACACGAGCAGCGCGAGTATGGCGATAATCAGATGGTGGCGCATAATATGATGGGTCATGATTACTTCTTTGATGACGTTACTTGCTCGCCGGTGAGCCCGAATCGGCGCTGGCGGCCGCTGTACTCGGCGATGGCCCGGGCAAAGTCGGCTTTGTTGAAGTCGGGCCAGTATGTGGGTGTGACGAAGATTTCGGAGTATGCTATCTCCCAGAGCAGGTAATTGCTGAGGCGCATGTCGCCGCCGGTGCGTATGAGCAGGTCGGGGTCGGGCATGAATGCCGTGCTGAGGCGAGAGGCGAGGGCGTCGGCGTCGAGGGTCTCGGGGTCGAGATTGCCGGCTGCGGCGTCGATGGCCAGGGTGCGGGCGGCGTTGACGATATCCCAGCGGGCCGAGTAGCTCAGGGCGAGCACCAGTGTGAGACCGGTGCAGTGGGCGGTGGTGGCGATGCACTGCTCGAGGCGCTCGCGGGCGCCGGGGGGCATGCGGTCGATGTCGCCGATCATGCGCAGGCGCACATTGTTGCGGAGCAGGTCGGGGGTCTCGCGCTCGATGGCCACCACGATGAGATCCATCAGGGCGTCGACCTCGGCGCGGGGGCGCTGCCAGTTTTCGGTAGAGAAGGTATAGAGGGTGAGGAAGCGCACGCCCATCTCCGAGGCGGCCTCGGTGATGCGGCGCACAGTGTTGACGCCCTCGACGTGGCCGGCCGAGCGCTCCATGCCGCGGGCGGTGGCCCAGCGGCCGTTGCCGTCCATGATGATGGCCACGTGGGCCGGGATGCCTGCAGGGGGTGTCTGTACGCTTTCGCTCATGTCGTCGTGTGGGTCAGTCTACATAGTGGCAGGTCTCGCAGCGGCGGCCAAACTCGTAGGACACTCCTATGGCCAGGCGCGAAAACCAGTCGGTATTTTTGTAAAAATCAGTCTTGATATGGTTGAGCTCCCAGAGGCCGTCGACCTTGTCGGAGAATACTTTTGTCATCGAGAACTCGGCCCAGAGATTCCATCGCTCGCGGGGCTTGAACTTGAAGCCGAATGCCATGGGCAGGGTGGGGGCTACGGTGGTGTGGCCGTCGGCCGAGGCCATTGCCACTCCGAGGCCGAGCGAGAGGTAGAGGGTCCAGCGGCGCAGGCGCTTGTAGCTCTCGCCGATGCCGTAGTTGAAAAAGTTGAACTCGCATCGCACGCCCAGGTCCCACACGGTCGATGTAAATGAGTACTCGGCGGCATCGGGCAGCACGTCTTTCATATCTGCCGTGTTGCCCTTGAGGCCCATGGTGGATATGGCGGCACGGAATGCCCAGCGTGTGTCGAGGATGTATCTCATGCCGGCGTCGGCTGTGAAGCCGGGGTGTGCCAGGGGATTGGACGAGTTGGCCTCGCCGATGTATCCGCTCAGGCCCAGCGACACGCCGATGTCGAATTTATACGGCGCTATGGCGTCTTGGGCGCCGGCCCCGAGGGCGGTGCCCAGGACTACAGCCAGGCAGGATATGAAGCGGCGCAGGGTCATGCTCTCAGACGATGGGCTTGAACGACAGACGGTTTATCACGCCGCGCCATATCGACGGCACCGGGCGCGAGGCTGCGTCGTAGCCGCCATATAAATATATGTAGGGGCAGGGCCACGACTCGATGGGGCTCGATATGCGGCTGCGCAGCGAGGCGGGCAGTATCGAGGCGCGCATCTCGGTGGTGAGCACAAATGCCTGGGCATACTGCATGGCGGGTATGGCGGCGGGCAGCTGGAGACAGTCGTCGGCCGTGCGCCAGTTGAAGCCGTAGTCGGTCGATACGTATGTCACCGTGTTGAGCTTGCCGGCGGCGTCGCGGCCGCCGAATGCTATCAGAGCGCTCTGCTGCGGCTTGGTGAGGCCGGCCGTGCCCACATATTCATAATAGGGGGCGATGGCCATGCCCTCGAGGGCCATGGGGATGGATGTCTTGGAGATGCGTGCCCATGTGTGGCCGTCGTAGCCCCAGGTGTGGGAGGTGAGTTTGCCGTCGGCGGTGCGGCCGCCGGTGATGAGCAGCTGGGGATACTCGCTCATGGGGAAGGAGTATGTATGGGGCATCGAGAAGCCGCTCACCGGGAAGCCGGCCGGTGCCGGTGTGGCGAAGCCGCCGGTCATCTCGATGGTATATGAGCCGTCGGCTGCGCGGGCTATGCCCAGCAGCTGTGTGCGGTATGCGCCGATGATTTCGGTCCAGCGCTGGATGCCCTTGTTCCAGGAGCGGCCATCGGAGCTGGCCCAGAGGGCGCCGTCGGTGTCGAGCATGTAGAGATTGCTCATCTCGGCCTGGGCGGTGAATGTGCCGATACGGGGCGCGAAGGGCAGCGTGACGGCCTCCTTGTGGAGAGGCATGTCGCTGAGGTAGTCGTATCCCATGTCGCCGATGCCCTCATACCAGGCCAGGCAGATGGCGGGCGAGCCGTCGGTGCCGGTGACGGTGTAGAGGCGGTCGGCGGTGCGGGCCGAGCGCTGGCGCTGCGGGGTATTGATGTCGGTTGGCATCGGCATCGCGGGAGTGTCGTCGCCCCAGTGGAGCGAGTCGGGCTCCATGCGGTGTACGTTGACGCTCACCGTGTATGTGCGTGAGGTGACGCCGTCGGGCGATACCACCTTGAGAGCCACCGGGCTGCTGAAGTCGACCGTGTCGGCCGCGCTGCCCGTATACACTATGGTGGTGTCTGAGCGGCCGGCGCGCTTCATGGTCAGCTCGATGTGGGATGCGCCCTCGAGAGTGGTGATCTCGGGCTGGAGGCAGGTGACCTTGGTACCCACGGGGAGCGAGTCGGCGTTGAATATGAGCCCCTTGATAAGGTCGATGGAAAAGAATACATTGTCGAGACCGGCCATGACGCTGTCGTCCTCGGCCAGCGAGAATGTCTTTACCACGGCAGCCGAGGCTGTGTCCTCAACCGTCTGATATGTAGATGAATTGCAGGCGGCTACGGCGGCAAAAAGGGCCACTGCGACCGGGAGGCTTGCAAGATTTCGCTTCATGTGATAGTGCATTTCAAGCTGCAAAGTTAGAATTTCCCGTGGAATATGCGGCCACCCGCGGCGCATAAAACGCTGCGGGTGTAAGTAATTTATAAGTTTTTAACTCAAAAATGCTGACAGTGTGCAAAAAAATCACACCAGCACCTTGTGTCGCTTGTACAGCTCGCGGAATGCCTTGGGAGTGCAGTTTTTCTTCTTTTTGAAGAGACGGTTGAAGTGGCTGATATTGTTGAACCCGCAGTCGAAGCATATCTCGGCCACCGAGCGGGTGGTGTCGACCAGCAGGCGCACTGCGTGTCCCAGGCGCACGTCGATGATGTACTCCGAGATGGTGCGGCCCGTGCGCAGCTTGAAAAACCGCGAGAAGGCCGTCATGGTCATGCCGGCCAGCGACGCGAGTGCCTCGAGGCGTATCTCGTCGCGGTAATTGGCGTTGATATAGCTCTGTACCTTCTGTATGCGGCGCGAATCGGCCGACATCTCCACATTGGCAAACGCTCCCGACGACAGTATATGATAGTCGGAGTCGACCGAGAGCTCGTGGAGGATGGTCATCAGGCCGATGAGGCGGTCAAAGCCGCTGTCCATCTTGGCCAGGGTGTCGAGGCGGCTGTATACGCGCATGATGGTCTCCATGCTGAAGGATATGCCCTTTGACGAGTCGTTGAGCATGTTGCGTATCGACGACAGCGGATTCTTGCCCAGGAAAATGCTGCCGAATAGCATCGACGAAAACTGGATGGTGATCTCTCGTATGGGCTTGGATGTGCAGCGGTGCTGCTCCCAGGTGTGCTCTATACCGTGGCCCACCAGGGCAAGGTCGTAGGGCCCCAGCTCCACCACAGAGTCGCCCACGATGCGGCGGGCACCCTCGCAGTGGGCCACGAAGTTGAGCTCAAACTCGTCGTGGCGGTGTATGGGGAAGTCAAATGCGTCTTTATAGCGGTCGACCAGATAAAAACAGTCTTTGTCGGATAGCGGAGTTATCTCGGTGATAATTTTGTCCATGTGACAATATGTAGATTTAAGGCGCCGCCAAGATAGTGAAAAAAGCATTGCAGTGCCACCAAATGGCACAAATATGACCGGTGACATGCCACAAATGCAAACTAAATGCTAAAATAGTGCAAGCACCGGGGCGAGCTGGGCGGAAAAAAGTTTGCATATGTGGCTGTGAAGCGTTTACTTTGCCTGCGACATTATCAACATCCATTTATCACCTGTCTATGGAATCAAAGAAATTTCTGCTCACCGAGGCCGATATACCCACGGCCTGGTACAACGTGCAGGCCGACATGCCCTCGGCCCCGGCACCCATGCTTAATCCGGCGACCGGCGCGCCGATGACCGCCGACGATCTTTATCCGCTATTTGCCCGCGAATGTGCCCGCCAGGAGCTTAACACCACCGACCGCTGGATTACCATCCCCGAGCCGGTGCGGGACATGTACCGCATATGGCGCCCCACGCCGCTGGTGAGAGCACGCGGGCTGGAGAAGGCCCTCGGCACCGGCGCGCATATCTATTTCAAAAACGAGAGCGTGAGCCCTGTCGGCTCCCACAAGCTCAACTCCGCCATCGCCCAGGCATATTATGCCAAGGAAGAGGGCGTCACCAACCTCACCACCGAGACCGGCGCCGGCCAGTGGGGCGCCGCCCTGTCGATGGCTGCCCGCCACTTTGGCATCGACCTGGCCGTGTATATGGTAAAGGTGTCGTATCACCAGAAGCCCTACCGCCGCTCCATCATGCAGACATACGGCGCCGAGGTGATAGCCTCGCCCAGCATGTCGACCCGCGCCGGCCGCAAGATTATCACCGACACTCCCAATCACCAAGGCTCGCTCGGCACGGCCATCTCAGAGGCCGTGGAGCTGGCCATGAGCACCCCCGGCTGCAAGTATGCCCTGGGCTCGGTGCTCAACCATGTGTCGCTGCATCAGACCGTAATCGGTCTTGAGGCCGAGCGCCAGATGGAGATGGCCGGCGAGTATCCCGATGTGGTGATCGGCTGCTTTGGCGGCGGGTCCAACTTCTCGGGCATCGCCTTCCCCTTCCTGCGCCACAATTTCTCGGGCGAGCGCTCCACGCGCTTCATCGCCGCCGAGCCCGAGTCGTGTCCCAAGCTCACCCGCGGCAAGATGCGCTACGACTATGGCGACGAGGCCGGCTATACCCCGCTCATCCCCATGCTCACACTGGGCCACGCATTTGCACCGGCCAACATCCACGCCGGCGGCCTGCGCTACCACGGCGCCGGCGCCGTGGTGAGCAAGCTCAAGGCCGACGGGCTCATCGACGCCGTCGACATCGCCCAGCTCGAGACATTCGAGGCCGCTACGCTCTTTGCCCGCAGCGAGGGTATCATCCCCGCGCCCGAGAGCTCCCATGCCATCGCCGCAGCCATACGCGAGGCGCGCCGAGCCGATGCCGAGGGCGCCGCAGGCCGTGTGATACTCTTCAACCTCTCGGGCCACGGCCTCATCGACATGGCGTCGTATGACCGCTACTATGCCGGCGACCTGGCCGACTATACCGTGCCCGACTCGCAGATCGACGCCGAAACTGCCGGGCTGCGCGAGGTCTGACCATCAAGCTGTTGAGCGGGTGTCCCGGCCTCGGTCGGGACACCCGCTTGCCGTTACGGAAAAAATATGTAAATTTGCCGTATGAAAGAAGATACACCGCGCTGGACCGAGATCGAGCATCTGCCCGAGTGGGACGAGGAGTTTTACCACGTGTACACCGCCCGCAAGCTGGGCAAGTGGGTCATGCTCAAGACACTTAAGCCCGACCTGGCCTCGAAACCCGAGATGCAGAGCATGCTCGAGAAGGAGTTTGACGTGCGCTACAATCTGGCCCATCCACACATAGTGATGATCAACGACCTCGAGGACGTGCCCGGAGTGGGCCGCTGCATCATCACCGACGACGTGTACGGCGACTCGCTGGCCAAGCTCATCCGCGAGGGCAAGGTCACGCCGGCCCATATCGACAAGCTGCGCCATCAGCTCGTCGACGCCCTGGAGTATATACAGACCAATCACCTGGCCCATCACCCCCTGCGCCCCGAAAACATCATCTTCACCGAGAATATCGGCAATCTCAAGCTCATCGACGTGGGATTTGAGCAGCGCGACTCCCTCACCCCCTGCGACACCGCCACCGACATATACAATTATGGCCTGGTGCTGCGCCGCGCCCTCGACTCGGTCGGCTCGACCGACGCCACCATGCGCCGGGTGGCCGCCCGCTGCCTCGACCCCAATCCCAAGGCCCGATACCACGACATGACCCAGGTGCACCTGGCGCTTGAAAATCGCCCCGTGCGCCGCATATACCTCACTATCATAGCATTCCTTGCCGTGATGGTGCTCATGCTGGTGTGGCTCTCAATCAAGACCCGCTGACACAATGGCTATCACTATCCGCCCCATACAACCCACCAAATCAGCCCTCAAGGAGTACGTGCAGTTTGGCATCGACCTCTACCGCGGCAACGACTGCTACGTGCCGCCGCTCATCCTCGACGAGGTCGCCTGTCTGAGCCCCGACAAGAATCCCGCCTTTGAGCACTGCTCGGCGCAGTCGTTCATGGCATACCGCGACGGCGAGCCGGTGGGCCGCATCACCGCCATAATCAACGACCTGGCCAACGAGCGCTGGGGCGAGCGTGCGGTGCGCTTCGGCTTTGTCGACTTCATCGACGACGCCGAGACGGTCGACGCCCTCTTTGCCGCCGTGGAGCGCTGGGGCCGCGCGCGCGGCTGCACCGCCATGATAGGCCCTATGGGCTTCAGCGACATGGACCACGAGGGTATGCTCACCGCCGGCTTTGACCGCATGGGCACCATGGCCACCATCTACAACTATCCCTACTACCCCCGGCACATGGAGCGCATGGGCTTCCGCAAAGACGCCGACTGGGTGGAGTACCGCATCGCCATACCCCGCGAGATACCCGAGAAGTACAGCCGCATCGCCGATATCGTGCGCCGCAAGTACAATCTCAAAGTCAAGAAATTCACCTCCCGCGAGAAAATCAAGAATCAATACGGCCACGCCCTCTTTGAGCTCATCAACGAGGCATACGCCGACCTCTACGGCTACGTGCCCCTGAGCCGCCGCCAGATAGACTATTACATCGACCAGTACCTGGGGCTGCTGCGGCTCGAGGACGTATGCGTGGTGGTCGACGCCGACGAGCGCCTCGTGGGCGTGGGCATCGCCATGCCATCGCTCTCGCGCGCCCTGCGCCGCTCGGGCGGCCGCCTCTTCCCCACCGGCTGGTATCATCTCTGGAAGGCCATGCGCGGCCGGGTCGACACGGTCGACCTCATGCTCGTGGCCGTAAAGCCCGAGTATCAGAGCAAGGGCGTCAACGCCCTCATATTCTGCGATCTCATACCCTGCTTTGTGGCCAACGGCTACAAGTGGGCCGAGAGCAACCTGGAGCTTGAAGACAATGCCCACGTGCAGCGGCAGTGGGACTACTTCGACCACGAGCTCCACCGCCGCCGCCGCGCCTGGCGCCGCGATTTCAACTGACCTCACACCATCTCCACCACCTCCCGCATATGAACAGACTCCTCGCCGACATCCGTCGCCGCATATCCGCAGTGCGCCCCACACGCTGGGTGCGCTTCGCTCTGGTATCAATCGTATTTTTCCTCTGGGTGGCCTGGATGGGCTGCTGGCCCCTGGCGCTGCTGTGGCTGCTGCTGGCCGACATATACATCCTGGGCTACATCCCCTTTACATGGTGGAAAAAGAGCAAGAGCCGCGCCGTGCGCTCAGTCATGGGCTGGGTCGACGCCATCGTGTATGCCCTGGTGCTTGTCTACTTCATATTTGCCTTTGTGGGGCAGAACTATCAGATACCCTCGTCGTCGCTCGAGAAGACTCTCCTGACGGGCGACTATCTCTGGGTCAACAAGATGCTCTACGGCCCCCGCGTGCCCATGACTCCCGTGCACTTCCCGCTGGTGCACAATAAGATGCCCGTCATCGGCACCGACTCATATCTCGACTCCCCCTCGCTGCCATACCACCGCCTCAAGGGCCTGCGCAGCGTCGAGGCCGGCGACATCGTGGTATTCAACTTCCCCGCCGGCGACACCGTGGCCACCCGCCTCGAGGAGTCGCCCGAGTACTACGACCTGCTGGTGGCGCGCTACGGCCGTGACTTTGTCAAGTCGCACCCCGAGCAGTTTGGCCGTGTCAAATACCGCCCCGTCGACCGCCGTCAGAATTTTGTGAAGCGCACCGTCGGGCTCCCCGGCCAGCGCCTGCGCATCGTCGCCGACACCATATATATCGATGATGTGGCGCAGCAGATGCCGGCCAACGCCCAGTTTAACTACATCCTGGCCACCTCGCGCACCCTCGACGAAGACTATCTGCGCGAGCTGGGTGTGACACCCTCCGACGCCGGCCTGCTCAACTTCGACCCCTCCGAGCGTATGCGCCTGACCGACTGGATACCGGCCGCGGCATCGTCGCCTCTCATATACATGCTGCCCCTCACCACCGGCATGATCGAACGCCTCCGCGCCGACGGCCGCGCCGACGGGCTGGCCAAGGTCAACGACATCTTCCGCACCACCGGCGCCGACATCCATCTCTTCCCCGCCGGAGTGAGCGACGAGTGGACTCTGAGCGACTACGGCGGCGCCGACGGCCTCTACATCCCGCGCCGCGGCGACACCATCGGGCTGAATCCCCATACCTGGGCCATCTACAACCGCTGCATCCGCAATTACGAGGGTCATCACGACGCCTATCTCGGCGCCGACGGCCGGGTGTATATCGACGGCAAGCCCGCCGACAGCTATACCTTTGCCATGGACTATTACTTCATGATGGGCGACAACCGCGACATGTCGCAGGACTCCCGCTTCTGGGGCTTCGTGCCCGAGGATCATATCGTGGGCTCGCCCATGCTGGTGCTGATATCCTTTGACCGCGACCGCAGCATATTCAACGGCGGCATCCGCTGGAGCCGCATACTGCGCGACGCCAATCCCGACAAATGAGCTCCTGCCCGCTGCCTCTGTATCCCGAGGCTGCGGTGAGTCTGCCGCCACGCCTCTTCGGCCCCGTGGAGCACTACGCCGCCATGGCCGCATGCGGACGCGTCGCCATCGACTACGACGGCCGCTGGGACAAGCGCGACAAAGCCACACACCGCTACGATATCGCCGACACGCGCGGGCGGCTGTCGCTCACGGTGCCCGTGTCGGTGCCCCACGGCTGCGGCGACGGCCCCATGACCCGCTCGCGGGTGAGACTGTCGCGCCACGGCGAGTGGTGGCGGGTACACCGCATCGCGCTGGAGAGCGCTTATGGCCGCACGCCCTACTTTGAGTTTGTCATCGACCGCTTCCTGCCCCTGCTCGCCGACCCCGGCGACGAGCCGCCCTCGCTGGGCGAATACCTGCGGCGGGCCGACCGCGCCATACTCGACTTCCTGGGGCTGCCGGTGGAGACAGTCGACGCGGCTCCCGACGCGGCTCCGCCCAGCGCCGTGATGCCGGTAGTCTACAGCCAGCTGCGCGGCGACCGCCTCGGATTTATCCCCGGGCTGAGCATCCTCGACGCCATCTTCAATCTCGGCCCCGAGACCCCGCTGCTGCTCCACCGCATGATAAGGTGACATACCCAGGATTATATCGTCCAATTCAAATATCCATATGCGTAAGTACACAGCTATCCTTTTCTTCATCATGGCGCTGGCGGCAGCCGCTGCCTCAGTCGAGATTCCTGTGAGTCCGTTTGTCAACGCGATGCGCAGGTATACCATCCCCGACTCTCTCTACTGCAAATACCTCGAGAAAGAGTACTTCAATCCCAAGCCTACCCGTGTGCTCCCCAACGGAGTCAAGGTGCTGCTCAATGTAGACGCTATCGGCCACACCGCCATGCTGGGGCAGGTCGATGAGTCGGAGCGCCCGCATTACGTGGTACTGGAGACTCCCGACGGTCGCCGCTACATCGGCACGGCCGATATCTACGGCGATAAATTTTATCCTGCCGAAGGCTATCTCGACGGCGATTACGGCCTGTATCGCTGGACCCGCGATTTCAAGGAGTATCCGGCGCCCAAGAAGATAGACAGCCGGTGGATGATTGACTCGGAATTTTTTACCGGCAAGAGTTATGTGGTGTGGAATATGTTCAACTCTCCGGAGCTTTATTCCTTTGTCGACCTCCGGCCCGGGCAAGTCCGCAACGAAGTCGAGATGATATCCAACGAGCTGTTGCCTCAGTTGCCCTACTCGTCGCAATACTTCAAGAAAGGCCGCTCAACCAGGGAAGTCCGCACCACCACAGGCGGGTACAACCTGAATACCCGCGGTAGTATCTACGGCCCTTTGAGCTATACCTACGACCCCAAGACCGGCCGGCTCTCCATGTCGGCCCTGCGCAAGGTCTCCTCCAGCAAGTACAAGCTCGACTGGTGGACTGACGCGAAACTTGCCGGCAGGGAAGCCCCTGAGTGGGCCGCTTATTGCCAGAACGACCTCAGCGTCAATCCCACCGCCTTGCAGAGGCGCGAGTTTTGCAAGGCTTTTGCCGGCGATGACAGCAGTATGGTGTTTTTTGGCAAGCATGATGTAGAGGTGGTGTGTATCGCCTCCGACGATAAGTCGTGGATGGTCGTGCGCCGCGTGATACCGCCGGGCCGCAAGCATTGCAGGCGCGATTACAGCATGTGGCTCGCCAACCCGGGTGTGTTTCATGTCGACTACGCGATGCACAATGCCATCGCCGAGGGCATCAACAACTGGCTCTTTGGCTTCTGGCTGTCGTTTGACCAGAAGGTCGTGGAGGCCACGAAGCGCCGGCGTGTACTCGACGGTCGAGAGCAGGAGCTGTACAATTACTGGTATGTCGCCGCCGGCGCCGTCGTGGGCGCGCGCAAAGCTCCCGACGCCATACTCGGCACATACGCCCTCAGCAATGCCATGGCCGAGGAGGCCTACCGCATGGGCGCTCCCGAGCCTATCGAAATCGACCATGTATTCGGTCCCATCGACGACGAGACACTGCGCCGCATGTCGGCCTGCCCGCTTGTCGACAGCGAGATAATCAGCCTCGACCCCGAGACACTCACCCTTGATGTCAACCTCACCCTGAGCCGCGGCGGCAAGACCTGGGTCGAGCCACGGCGCTTCACCATGATTGACCGCACCCGGGGCAAGGGCATCGATGTGAGGATTCCCACAGATCTGTTTATCAACCTGCCCGGCGAGCCGGGCGAGCGCGCCATCGTGGTATCTGATGTCGTCGCCGGGCTCAAGACCTCGGCCGAGCGCTTCAAGCAGTCGCTCAAGGCCGTGAAGCCCTCGCCGTCGCTGTCACCGGCGATGAAAGACTATCTGAAGACGGCCTCGTCGCAGAAATTCAACGGCCGCAATCTCTCCGAGGTGCAGGCCTTGGCCGACGCGCTCACATCGCTCGAGTACAGCGCCGATACATATGCCGGGCTGTGCTCGGAGCTTACCGAGGGCAATGCCCGCATCGCCGAGCTGACCAAGAAGCTACCGGCGGTGGCGCGTGTGTGGACTGCATACTTCAAGGCCTCGGGCCTCAAGCCGCTCACTGTCGAGGATGCCGGGAGCCTTGTGGCCGAGAACACGCGTCTGTCGGCCATCAAAGCCGAGCAGCAGGCGCTCATCCGCTATATCGGCAGCGTGCAGGAGGGCGGCGACCCCTCTGAGCTGAAAGACTTCACCGAAGAGCAGATGCTCGAGAAGATACGTCCGCGCGTCCGGGAGCGCGGCGAAGGCGCCCGCGTCGCCGCCTCGTGACGGCCGCGGCTCCGCCCGCAGATATACCCGCCGGGGCGCCGTACATACTGCGATGTACGGCGCCCCGGCCGTTTTTTTATCTACTCTTACTTGCGCACCGTCGAGGTGAGGGCGATGGCGCTGAGGCGGTGCTCCAGCTCGGCGCTAGTGAGGCGCGTGGCTATCTTGCCGCGGTGGGCGATGGATATGTTGCCGGTCTCCTCGCTCACCACCACGGCCACGGCGTCGGTGGCCTGGGCTATGCCGAGGGCCGAGCGGTGGCGCAGGCCCATGTAGCGGGGCACGTCGCTGTCGTGGCTCACGGGCAGGATGCAGCCTGCGGCCTCGATACGGCTGTGTGCGATGATGAGGGCGCCGTCGTGGAGGGGTGAGTTTTTGAAGAAGATGTTTTCGATGAGGCGTGTGTTGACCTCGGCGTCGATCATGTCGCCGGTCTTGGCATAGTTGTCGAGCGGTATGGTCTGCTCGACCACAATGAGCGCGCCTGTCTTGGTCTTGCTCATGCTCATGCAGGCATACACCACGGGCATCACCCAGGCGGTGGCGGCGGCATCGTCGGCGTCGCGGTGGTGGTGGAATATCTTGGCCAGAAAACGCCATCGCCTGTGCGAGCCCAGCTCGACCAGAAATCGCTTTATCTGGTCCTGGAAGAGTATGACCAGTATCAGCAGCCCGATACTCATGAATTTGTCGAGTATGGTGCCGATGAGGCGCATGGCAAAGATTTCCGATGCCACTATCCACACCACGATGAAGGCCATCACGCCGTAGAAGATGTTGATGGTGCCCGACTCCTTCATCAGACGGTAGATGTAGAAGAGCAGCAGGGCTACCAGTATGATGTCGATGATGTCTTTGATGCCGAAGCCTGGCATGGCGCGTGTGGGGGGATTAGAGGGTTGAGGGGAGGAGTGAGTAGAGCTTGACGGCGGCGATGGCGGGAGCGACGTCGTGGACGCGCAGGATGGCCGCGCCGCGGTCGAGGGCGAGGGTATTGAGCACGGTGGTGCCGTCGAGGGCGTCGGCGGTCGCCACGCCCAGGGGGCGGGTAATCATCGACTTGCGCGAGAAGCCGACCAGCACCGGGCAGTGAAACATGCCCAGCAGGTCGAGCCGCGCGAGCAGCTCGTAATTCTGCCCGACGGTCTTGCTGAAGCCGAAGCAGGGGTCGATGATGATGTCGGCCACGCCGCGCAGGGCGAGCTGCTGGTAGCGGTCGCCAAGCTCGGAGAGCACGTCGCGGGTGACGTCTTCGTAGGTGGTGTATTCCTGCATGTCGGCGGGTGTGCCGCGCATGTGGCCCAGCACGTAGGGCACGCGCAGCTCGGCGACGGTGTCGTACATGTCGGGGTCGAGGTTGCCGCCGGCTACATCGTTGATGATGTCGGCGCCGGCCTCGACGGCCGCACGGGCCACATCGGCGCGGTATGTGTCGGCCGAGATGATGGCGGCGGGAGCGGCGGCGCGCGCTATGGATATGGCGCGGGTGAGGCGCTCGGCCTCGACCGATGCCTCGACTGCCGCGGCGCCAGGGCGGGTCGAGCAGGCGCCGATGTCGATATACTCGGCGCCTGCGGCCGCGAGCGAGGCGGCGCGGGCGGCGATGTCGGCGTCGGAGGTGGCGCGGGAGCCTTCCCAGAAGGAGTCGTCGGTCACGTTGATGATGCCCATCACAGCCGGACGGGTAAACTCGCGCAGGTGTCCGCGCAGGTTGAGGGAGTACGCTTTCATGGGGCGGGTCAGCGGTTGGCGCGCTTGCGGTCGAGCTCGTCGAGGATTATCTTGCGCAGGCGTATGTGGTGGGGTGTCACCTCGACGTACTCGTCTTCCTTGATGTACTCCAGCGCTTCCTCGAGGCTGAATACCACCGGGGGCACGATGCGGGCCTTGTCGTCGGCGCCGGAGGCGCGCATGTTGGTGAGCTTCTTTGACTTGGTGACGTTTACGACGATGTCGTTGTCCTTGGCGTTCTCGCCCACGACCTGGCCGGCATATACCTCTTCCTGGGGGAAGATGAAAAATCGGCCGCGGTCCTGGAGCTTGTCGATGGCATAGGCGTATGCCGTGCCGGCCTCCATGGCGATGAGGGAGCCGTTGACACGGCGCTCGATGTCGCCCTTCCAGGGCTGGTACTCCAGGAAGCGGTGGGCCATGATTGCCTCGCCGGCCGATGCGGTGAGCACATTGTTGCGCAGGCCGATGATGCCGCGCGAGGGTATCTGGAACTCAAGATGCACGCGGTCGCCCTGGGCGGTCATGCTCACCATCTCGCCCTTGCGGCGGGTGACCATGTCGATGATCTTGGATGAGTATTCCTCGGTGACGTTGATGGTGAGCAGCTCGACCGGCTCGCACTTGCGGCCGTCGATCTCCTTGATGATTACCTGGGGCTGACCCACCTGCAGCTCGTAGCCCTCGCGGCGCATGGTCTCGATGAGCACGCTCAGGTGGAGCACACCGCGGCCAAAGACGGTCCATACGTCCTGGTGGTCGTCTTTGCTCACGCGCAGGGCGAGGTTGCGGTCGAGCTCGCGGGTGAGGCGGTCGCCGATGTGGCGCGAGGTGACATACTTGCCGTCGCGGCCAAAGAAGGGACTGTCGTTGATGGTGAAGGTCATCGACATGGTGGGCTCGTCGATGGCGATGCGGGGCAGCGGCTCGGGATTGGCGGCGTCGGCGATGGTGTCGCCGATCTCAAAGCCCTCGATGCCGACCAGGGCGCAGATGTCGCCCGAGCTGACCTCGCTGACTTTCTTGCGGCCCATGCCCTCAAAGGTGTGCAGCTCCTTGATGCGCTGGCGCACAGTCGAGCCGTCTTTGCGGCAGAGGGCTATCTCCATGCCCTCGCGCAGGGTGCCGCGGTGCACGCGGCCGATGGCGATGCGGCCCACATAGCTCGAGAAGTCGAGCGATGTGATGAGCATCTGAGCGTCGCCCTCGTGAGTCTCGGGGGCGGGGATGTGCTCGAGGATGGCGTCGAGCAGGGGCAGGATATTGTCGGTGGGCTGCTCGTAATCGGTGCTCATCCAGCCGTTTTTGGCCGAGCCGAAGATGGTGGGGAAGTCGAGCTGCTCCTCGGTGGCGTCGAGGCTGAACATGAGGTCAAACACCATGTCCTGCACCTCCGACGGGCGGCAGTTGGGCTTGTCGACCTTGTTGACCACCACCACGGGCTTCAGACCTATCTGCAGGGCCTTCTGCAGCACAAAGCGGGTCTGAGGCATGGGGCCTTCAAAGGCGTCGACCAGCAGCAGGCAGCCGTCGGCCATATTGAGCACGCGCTCGACCTCGCCGCCGAAGTCGGCGTGTCCCGGGGTGTCGATGATGTTGATTTTTACACCCTTATAGTTGATTGATACGTTTTTGCTGAGGATTGTGATGCCGCGCTCGCGCTCCAGGTCGTTGTTGTCAAGGATAAGCTCTCCGGTCGACTGATTGTCGCGGAAAAGATGGCCTGCCAGGAGCATCTTGTCGACCAGAGTGGTCTTGCCGTGGTCGACGTGTGCGATGATGGCGATGTTGCGGATGTCGTTCATATACCTATTGTATGTTCGAGGGGCAAAGTTACAAAAAAATCCCGATATTGAACTTAGCTCGCCGCCCCTTTGTTATCACAATACAAGTATCGTAAAAACTTCACCGACATGAAAGAAATCGCACTTACCGGCACCAATTGCCACATATTTGCCGATGTACTCTCGGCACTGTTGCACCGCGGTATCGCCGTGCATGCCTATGTCACTTATCCCGAGCGTCTGATGGTCGAGGACGTAGACCTCACCGTATCGCGCCTGGCCGTGGACTCACCCTCCACGATGCACTCCGATTTTGAGGGCTACCACGATGTGGTGCTCACCTTCAACGACGACCTTACCAGCTCTGAGGACAATGACTTCACCCTGCATCAGTTCAATCCGCTCATCACAGCCGCTGTCGAGGCCGGTGTGCGCCGTGTGGTAGTGGTCGGCTCGCCCGAGTCGGCAGCTTTCTTCATGGGCGACCTGCGCCGTCGCGACGGACTCGACTGGGTATACATATCCACCGAGGGCGACTATGCCGAGCGTGTGGCCCAGGAAGTGGCCGCCCCGCACTATCACAAGGAAGAATATCCCGCCTGAGAGTCGAAACTATCATAGAGCAAGCCGCCCTGCATCCGGCCGGATGCAGGGCGGCTGATTTCATCAGGCCGCCTGAGCTGTCGCGCTTTAGTCCGCGCAGGTTTGTAACCTGCGCGCCTCCAAGCTATTACACCTCGGTGTTTTGACTTTGTAAGTCAAAACACCGCTTTGCCTTATTATGCGGCAGCCTGACAACAGCTCCCCCCCCGACGCCATAAAATCGACGTCGTGATGCCGTTGCAGACGCGTCTTTTCGACTTACAAAGTCGAAAAGACGAGGTGTAATACCATAGCAGCGCGCAGGTTACAAACCTGCGCGGACTAAAGCGCGGAGCGCTTCAGCCGGTGCATGGCACGCCGTCATGGAGTCTTTACTCCGCTCGCTTAGTCCGCGCAGTTTTTAGTCCGCGCAGGTTTGTAACCTGCGCGTTGCTAAGGTATTGCACTTCGGCTTTTTGACTTTGTAAGTCAAAAAGCCGCTTAGGACGCATCGAAATTGTCGGAGAGAGTGCGACAGCGATGTTTTGACTTACAAAGTCAAAACACCGAGGTGTAATAGCCGGGTATAGCGCAGGTTACAAACCTGCGCGGACTAAGCAGCTGCGCCGAATCCGCCGACAAGATATTGCGGCATCACATGAAT
Source organism: uncultured Muribaculaceae bacterium (assembly GCA_910587925.1). Taxonomy (GTDB): domain Bacteria; phylum Bacteroidota; class Bacteroidia; order Bacteroidales; family Muribaculaceae; genus CAG-873. The sequence goes on along the minus strand of CAJUOC010000025.1, from coordinate 12,698 downwards.
AAACAAGGCCCTGCCATGTATTGAATGGCAGGGCCTTGTTTATACTTGCGGGGGGATTACTGCGCGGGGTCGATGAGGATGAGGCGGATGTTGTCGCCCCGGAGCACGCGCTTCCAGAAGTCCATCACGTCGGCGACGGTGATGGAGGCGGCTATGGCCTCGGCATCGGTGAAGGTCTGCACGCCGTTGAGGCTGATGGCGCTCAGGCTCTGGGCCCAGTCTTTGTTCTGCTCAAGTTTCTCGCGGGCGTCCTTGATCATGAATTCCTTGACGGGTGCAAGCTCGGCCTCGGTAACGTTCTCGGCCATCTCCTTGATGATGACGTCGATGGCGGCCAGGGCCTCATCTTTCATCTCGGGCTTCATGGGGAAGGGTATCTGCACGGCGTAGTTGTTGGTGGCCAGGCGCTGTGTGGTGCCGGAGGAGCCGATAGAGTAGGTGGCGCCCATCTCCTCGCGTACCTTGTCGAGGAGGCGCTTGCTCATGATCTGGGCGGCTGCGTTGCCGATGGCGCGGTTTTTGGCGGTGTACTCGACGGGGTCGGTGATGTAGTAGCATACCCAGGTCTGGGGAGTCTGCATGGCCATGGTGCTCTGCGCGGTGGCGCGGCCCAGGGTGGGCTCGAAGGTGGGGTCGAGCTTGAGCTCTACCGATGCGCCGCCGGTGGGCAGGTTGGCCAGATATTTCTCCATGAGGGGGCCGAATGTGGCCATGTCGATGTCGCCTACAAAGTAGAAGGTGAAGTCGGCGGGGTTGGCGAGCATGCGGCGTACCAGAGCCTGGCTGCCGGCGGCGTCGGCCTGCTTGATGATTTCGGTGGATATCATGCGGCGGGCGGGCGCCTTGTAGATGTTGTCGTAGAGGGTCTTCTGGAATACAAACTCGGGGGTCGACTCCTGGTTGGCCAGGAAGCCCTCATACATATTCTGAGTAGCGGCGAAGTCGTCGGGGTTGAAGGTGTACTCGGTGAAGGTGGCGTGGAGCAGCTCCATGAATGTGGGCAGGTCGGTGACGGTGGTGTTGCCGGTAAGGTTGCGGTCGTAGGCGCTGAAGTCTACGATGAGCTCGAGCTGCTTGCCCTGGAGATACTTCTTGAGGTCGCTGGCGGTGTAGGTGCCCAGGCCGCGGGAGTCGCTGACGTAGTCAAAGAAGATGATGTTGGCGGCCTGGTCGGCGCCCTCGGTCGATATACCGCCGCGGGCCGATGCTGCAAACTGTATCTCGCCGTCTTTGAATCGGGTGGGCTTCACCACGACCTTGATGCCGTTGCTCAGAGTGTACTCTGTGGCGTCGATGTCGTCGATGCGGGTCTGCGAGGCGATGGTACCGGCCACGGGCAGGGAGGGGATGAGGGGGTCGGTGCGCATCTCGTCGCGGTAGGGCTCGATGTCTTCGGCGTCGACCTTGGTCAGGACTGCGGCGGTCTCGGCCTCGGTGGGGATGCGGAAGTTGCCGTTGCCGGGCAGGGCGGCGAGCAGCACGCGGTTGTCGGCTCCGATGAGCTGGGGCAGGATGGTGTTGATCTGCTCGACGGGTATCATCTGGCTGGTGGCGTCGATGATCTGCTTCTCGATATCGATGCCGGGCATGGGCACGTTGTCGACAAAGGTGCTCACGATGGCCTTGGAGTAGTCGTCGTTGGGGGTGTTGGCGCGCTGGTCGTATTTTTTCTGAAGCTCGGAGCGTATCTCGGCCGATGCGCGCTCGTACTCGCCTGCGGTGAAGCCGCCGCGCACGGCGCGGAGCAGCTCGCGGTATGCGGCCTCAAGGCCGGGGAGCACGTCGTTGCCCTTGGCTACGACGTCGAGCGATGCAGCGCTCTTGGTCTTGGATATCATGTAGTCGTCGATGCTGAACGATGCGTGGGCAAAGGGTGCGTCGGGCTTGGAGGCAATCTCGTCGAGGCGGTTGCTGAGCATCTTCGACACGACGTCCATCATGTAGTCGGTGGTGAGGTACTCGATGCTGTTGCGTATCTCGCGGGGCATGGGGTCAAACTTAAACATCATCGATGCCAGGCCCATCTTCTGCTCGGGATCGCTGCCGATGGCGTAGATGGTGCCGGGGTTGTTCTCGACGCCGAGATATGTGCGCTCGCGGGCGTTTTCGGGCATCTTGATGGGCGAGAAGATTTCTTTAATCTTGCTCTCGATGTAGGCCGGGTCGATGTCGCCCACGACGATGATGCCCTGCTGGTCGGGGCGGTACCATGTGTGGTAGTAGTCGCGCAGAGCCTGCGGGGGGAAGTTGTCGACGACCTCCATGGTGCCGATGGGCAGGCGGTATCCGTACTTGTTGCCGGGATACATCACGGGCAGCAGATTCTCGAGGATACGCATCTGGCCGGCCATGCTGCGGCGCCACTCCTCGTGTATCACGCCGCGCTCGGCGTCGATTTCGGCCGGGTCGAGGGTGAGGGCGTTGGCCCAGTCGTGGAGGATGAGCAGGCAGGAGTCCTGTACGCTCCGGCGGGCGACGGGTACCGACGAGATATTGTATACGGTCTCGTCGATGGAGGTGTAGGCGTTGAGGTTGCGGCCAAATTTCACGCCCACGCTCTCGAGCCAGTTGATGATGCCCTTGCCGGGGAAGTTTTCGGTGCCGTTGAAGCACATGTGCTCCAGGAAGTGGGCCAGGCCGCGCTGGTTGTCTTCCTCAAGTATGGAGCCGACTTTCTGTGCGATGTAGAAGTCGGCCTGGCCTTTGGGGGTCTCGTTGTGGCGGATGTAGTAGGTGATGCCGTTGGGCAGGGTGCCGGTGACGACTTCCTTGTCGAGCTCAAGGGGGTGTACCTGAGGCATCTGCTGCTCCTGCGCGGTGGCGCCGAAGGCTGCGAAAGCCATGAGCGCGGCGGCGCAGAGTCTGTAAAGTTTTTTCATCAGATAATATTTGGTTTTTGTGGATATTACTATGTGATATGACTGAGATATACCTTAAATATTTGACGTCGCCGGGCGGGGAAAGTGACAGTGCTGATATGTTAAATATAGTTAATCATCGCAGTAGTGGCGCAGCACGCGGCGATATGAGTTGAAGATTTTGCTTTTGGAGATGAATCCGAAGTAATGTCCGCTCTGGTCGATGACGGGGAGATTCCAAGCGCCGGTGGTGTCAAATTTCTTCATCACCGACTCCATCGGCTCGCCGATGATGATGCGGTCGGGGGGCATGGTCATGAACGAGGCGACGTTCATCTTGCGGTAGAGGTCGGGACGAAACATGATGTTGCGTATATCGTCGAGCTGCACCACTCCGAGCAGCTCGCCGGCGCCGCTCAGCACCGGGAAGAGGTTGCGGCTCGAGCGGGCGATCACGTCGACCATCTCCTTGAGTGTCATCTCGGGGCGCACGCTCAGGAAGTCGGTCTCGATGACGGAGTCCATCTTGAGCAGTGTGAGCACGGCCTTGTCTTTCTGATGGGTGAGGAGCTTGCCCTGCTTGGCCAGTCGCATGGTGTATATGCTGTACGGCTCAAATATCTTGATGGTGCCGTATGCGATGGTGCTCACGATGAGCAGCGGCAGGAATAGGGCGTATCCGCCGGTGAGCTCTGCGGTGAGGAAGATTGCCATGAGCGGGGCGTGCATCACGGCGCTCATCACGCCGGCCATGCCGATGAGGGCAAAGTTTTTGTCGCTCACCACCATGTCGAAGCCCAGGCTGTTGAATACGTATGCAAAGAGGAAGCCGGTCATGCAGCCGACATAGAGCGACGGGGCAAAGGTACCGCCCACGCCGCCGGCGCCGTTGGTGGCCGAGGTGGCAAATGCCTTGGTGAGGATTATCAGGGCGATGAAGAGGGTGATAAACCAGAATTGCCCGCGGTCGCCGTAGAATATCGAGCCGTCGACTATCGACGATGTGTCGCCGGCCAGCAGGCCCATGATGGAGTCGTATCCCTCGCCATAGAGCGGCGGGAAGAGGAATACCAGCCCCGAGAGGATGGTGGCGCCGACCAGGGTCTTGAGCCAGGGACTGCTGAAGCGGCCAAAGAAGTTTTCCATCAGATTCATCACGCGGGTGAAGTAGAGCGACACCAGTCCGCAGCCCACGCCGAGCAGTATCACCAGCGGCACGCGGGCGATGGTGAAGTCCTCGCTCTGCACAAAGAAAAACTCAAAGCTGAAGCCGGTGTACATGTAGGCTATGGTGGCCGATGTGATGGCCGATATCAGCAGGGGCATCACCGATACGGTGGTGAGGTCGAGCATGAGCACCTCCAGCGTGAAGAGCATACCGGCGATGGGGGCCTTGAATATGCCGGCGATGCCGGCTGCGGCGCCGCAGCCCACCAGTATCATCAGTATGCGGGGCGACAGGCGGAAGGCCGAGCCCAGATTGGAGCCTATCGAGGCGCCGGTGTACACGATGGGACCCTCGGCGCCGACCGAGCCGCCAAAGCCGATGGTCACGGAGCTGGCTATCAGAGATGTGTACATGCTGTGGCGCTTCAGGCGGCTCTTGTTTTGGGAGATGGCCCAGAGCACGCGGGTGACGCCGTGGGAGATATTGTCGCGCACGACGTAGCGCACGTACAGGGCGGTGATGAGCACGCCGGCGGCCGGCAGCAGTATGTAGAGGTAGTTGCCGCCGCTGAGGTTGACATGGGCGGTGAGGGCACCGGCTATGGTGTGAATGAGAAACTTGAGCAGCTGGGCGGCCAGGCCTCCGAGCACCCCGACCACCAGGGCGAGGAATATCACGAAGGTGCGCTCGCTGATATGACGCTCGCGCCAGTGCACAAATTTCATGAACGCCGCATGGGCTTTGCTGTGGTGTATATATCGCTGGGTCATACTCCTCGGCCGGTCAGTACGGTGCTTACGGTGTGAAACAATATCTTGATGTCGAGTCCGAGCGAGACGTTTTCGATGTAAAGCAGGTCGTATCGCAGGCGCTCGATCATCTCGTCGACGCTCGATGCGTAGCCGTACTTGACCATGCCCCACGATGTGATGCCGGGCCTCACCTGATGGATAAGGCTGTAGTATGGCACTCGCTCGCGGATGCGCTCGGCGTAGTACTCGCGCTCGGGCCGCGGGCCCACGAGCGACATCTGCCCGCAGAGCACGTTCCAGAATTGTGGCAGCTCGTCGAGGCGGTACTTGCGCAGCATGCGTCCCACGCGGGTCACTCGCGGGTCGGCCGGTGTGCTCAGCGCGGGGCCGGTCTGCTCGGCGTCGGTGTGCATCGTGCGGAATTTTATGATGCGAAACCGCCTGCGGTGATATCCCACGCGCTCCTGGCGGTATAGCACCGGCCCGGGCGAGTCGAGCTTTACGGCGAGGGCCACGGCGGCGTATACCGGCAGCAGGGCCACTATGGCGGCGGCGGAGCATATGATGTCGCCGGCTCGCTTGAAGTTTTGCGTCGAGGGCGGCAGATTGGCATTGGTGATGTTGATGAGGGGCTCGCCGACGACCTTTGACATGCGCGGGCGGGCGGTGATGAGCGAGTAGAGGTCGGGGGTGATGTATATCTGCAGGCCGGTGCGGTAGAGCGACGCCAGCAGGTCGGCCGAGCACTTGGCCGGCGTGGCCACTATCACGGCGTCGATGTCGCCGCGCTCGCCGAGCCGGGCGGCGTCGGCCGGCTCCACCGCGCCCTTGACGGCAAACAGCCCTGCATCGGCGCTGCGCTGCAACTCGCGCTCGACTCTGCGCGCTTCGGCGCCGCTGCCCACCACTGCGGCGCGCACAAATCCGCCGCTGCGGCGCCCGTGGCGGCGCCGGGCATAGGTGATGATGAGGCGGGCCATCATGGTGGGTACCGACAGCAGCCCCATCAGTACAGCCAGGGTCTCGTATACGCGCATCCGCTCGGGGATGCTGTCGTTGACCAGCACCACAAAGTATATGATGAGGGTGCCGGCGGCGCTTACCACCAGGGTATTGTTGATGTCGTCGAGGCGCGACTTGAATAGCACTTCATTGTAAAATCCCGATACCCAGTACAGCACCACCATCATCAGCGGTATGAGCGCCTGGCCGGTGACCACCTGCGGATAGTGCCACAGGAAGGTGCCGAGGCTGTCGGTGATGGTGCCGGTGTAGTAGCGTATGATGTTGAACACCAGCCATCCGACGGCTATCGTGAGATAGTCGCACACTGCATACGAGAGTCGGATGCCGGTCTTGAGGGTCATGGGCGGGTGTCAGCGTATGATGCGTATGAGGCCGCCGCGGCCCACTTTGATGATGCCTGAGGGGCGGGCGGGGACGTGCTCGTCGCGGCGCGACAGGCACACGTAGTCGACGGCGGCAAGAATCCCTGGGTCGATGTCGGCAAATGTAGGCGCCGATGGCCGGCCGCTGATATTGGCCGATGTGGATACCACAGGCGCTCCCAGCCCGCGGCACAGCGCTGCGCTGAAGGTCTCGCGGGTGAGGCGTATGCCTATGCTGCCGTCGGGGGCGAGCAGCTCGGGGGCGACGCCGCGGCCGTGGTCGTATACGATGGTGAGCGGGTCGACGGCCACCTCTATCAGCTGCTCGGCGGCCTCGGGAATCTCCTCGCCGATGGTGCGCTCGAGCATGGCGAGGGAGTCGACCAGTGTGATGAGTGCCTTGGAGTCGGCGCGGCGCTTGATGTCGAATATGCGTCTGACGGCCTCGCTGCAGCGGGCGTCGCATCCGATGCCCCAGATGGTGTCGGTGGGGTAGACTATCACTCCGCCGCTGCGCAGGGTGTCGACAGCGGCCCGCAGGTCGTCGCGGTATGCTTGGGGCAGGCGGCTCATAGGCGGCTGCGCGGTTTTGTGGCTTGAAATTCCTTGAGATACTCGGGCACGGAGTATGCCAGGTCGATGAAGTCGCGGCGTGCATATTTCTGCTCGGCCAAGGCGACCATGTCGAGGGCGAGCGGGTCTACGTCGGGCACAAAGACGGCATTCTGTGCCGTAATCACCTCGCGGGCCTTGGCGCTGCCGTCGCCGAAGAAGAGCACCGGGCGGCCCGTGGCGAGCAGGTCGGCATATGGGTCGGCGTCGAGTATGAGCGGCCGCGGTGTCATCAGCGGGGTGAGGGCAAAGTCGTATGCCGCCGTAAACACTTCCATGCGGCGGGCATCTATCATCGGCACCAGTATCGAGTCGGGGTCGACATCGTCGGTGCTGAACATCACCCGCGTGGCCATCAGCTCCAGAGTGCTCACTCCGATGAGCGGCACTCCCAGGGCGTAGGCCAGTCCCTTGGCCTCGCTCAGACCGATGCGCAGGCCGGTATAGCTGCCGGGGCCCATGCTCACGGCCACAGCCTCGACCTTCATCTCGCGGTCGGCGGCAAAGTCGAGGCAATCTTTTATGAATCCGCTCAGCAGGGCTGCATGGTTGCGGGCTTCCATGCACTCCCGGTGACACAGCACCATACCCTCGGCGGTGAGGGCGGCCGAGCATACGGCCGTGGAGGTCTCGATATTTACAATTACTGCCATTTGGCGCAAAAGTACTAAATTTAATGATATATTGAAAGCAAACCCGCCCGATTTTGGTCGGGCGGGTTTTAGAGGAGTATGTCGCGGAGGGGTCAGCGCACGGTGGCCTTGACGGCGGCGGCGCCTTCGATGCTCACCAGGTACAGGCCGGCGGGCAGCTCCACGCGGTGGTCGGCGCCGAGCGCGCCCACCGCGGCGGCAAGGCGGCCGTCGGGGGTATGCACGGTGGCTGCCAGGCCCTCGGCGCCCGTGATGGAGATGTATCCTCGGCGGCCGGCGATGCGGCCGGCCGATGCGGATGCGTCGGCGATGCCGGTGACGGTGGCCACGACTGTATTAGACTTGGGATGCTCGGTGACAGACGGGCCGGTGGCGGTGACGACGGCCACATTGTAGCGGTCGCCGGCGCGGGGCGAGTCGTGGAGATATGCCGTGGAGGTGTGGGTGTCGGCAATCCTTACGTCGTTGCAGTACACATGGTAGCCGGCGATGTCGGCGTCGCTCACGGGCGAGTAGCTGATGTCGTCGAGACAGATGCCGAAGAGGTCGTCGCAGCGGTAGTGGAAGGCAAAGTAGCGGGCGTCGGCGGGGAGGGTCACCTCGAGCGGATTCCACGCTATGCGGGCCTGCGAGAAGGTCTTGAGCAGGGTGAAGTCGGCCACGTCGCGGCCGGTGGTCGAGTATAGCACGTCGACCGACTCGGCACCCACCTGCTCGGAGAGTATGTTGAGGCGGAAACTTACCTTGGTGCCGCCGATTACCTCGGGCGAGATGAGCCAGTCGTCGGCCGGGCCCTGCTCGGGTGTCACGGCCATGAAGTATTTGGTGCCGGAATATGCCGGTATGACCTTGTCGGCGGGCATGTCGCGGGTGTCAAATACCTGGAAGGCCTTGGCCTCGTACTGGCCGGGATATGCCACGCCGATGCCGTAGATTTCTTGGCCGTCGCCGTCGACATTGAGCCACGGGCCTATGGCCGGGCTGTAGTCGTATGGCTCGTAGCTCTCGACGTCGTCGTCGCCGATGCGGCGTATCTCGGGCGCCGACCAGCTCAGGGCAAAGCCTGCGTCGGTGTGGGTGCCGGTGAGGTCGAGCACGATGGGACGGTCGCCGGCCACCACGCTCACCTGCATCTCGGCGGCGTCGTCGGCGGGCACCTGGTCTGTGTAGTCGAGCAGGGCGAAGCGCAGCGTGTGGTCGCCGATCATGTCGGCGGTGGGCGCCAGGGTGTAGGTCACTGTGGCGGTGGCTCCCGGCTCGAGCGAGGCGGGTGCCTCGAAGGCGGGCTCCAGGGCTATGTCGCCCAAGGTGCAGGCGAGCCGTGGCATGGCCTGGGCGGTCTCGCTGAAGTTGGTCACCTTGCCGGTGACGGTGTAGGTCTCGCCGGGCGCGAGGCTCGGGGGGCAGCTCACTGTGGTGGCGAGCTGGCGCTCGTACCGGGCGCGCACCTCGTAGTCTTTGAGTATCAGTACCTGTGAGCCGGTGCCAAACTCCACCTCAATCCACAGGCTCACCCACTTGCGGCCGAGCAGCGGGGCGGGCAGGCGGAGTGTGGCGGTGCGGTATGCGTCGCCGCTGCCGGTGGCGGCAAGCTCGCCGACTGCGACCGGGGCCGCGCCGGCCGTGCTGCCGTATACGGTGGCCTTGGGCGAGGTGGCGGCGGAGTATGCCGTGAAGCTGACGGTAACGGCCGGTGCAGACTCGGTGGAGAATTTGGGCAGCGCCAGACGGGCGTATCTGTAGTCCGACGCAGGGGTGTTGACACACATCAGCGCCTTGGTGCCGGCGCCGGCCAGAGCCGGGATGAAGAGGCCGGGGTCGTCGAGATACCAGTCGGGCGAGTACTCATCGGTGGGGCACAGATGGAGCAGCGGGTCGTAGAGATAGCGGCCCGTGGAGAAGTCGTCGGCCATGGGCAGAGGGTAGGGCACGCCCAGCACCTCATACGCCGGGGTGATGTCGCCGAGACCCTTGTCGTTGATGGCGGCCACGGCGATGAAAGTCACGTCCTGGAGCTGATTGTCGGGAGTGAAGGTGTACGATGCCGTGCCGACCGGAAGCTCCTCGAGCAGCGACCAGTACTCGCCGGCGGCGTCGAGGGCTTTGTAGATATTGTGGCGCAGCGAGCCGGTATCGACGGCGCCGCCGTTGGCGCCGGCGGTGGCGTCGGTCCAGGTGACGGTCATCGACAGATTGTCGTCGGCGGCCGCGGTGGCGACGACGGGCGCTCCGGGCTTGTCAAATCCGCAATATGCGCGTACCGATGCCGAGCGGCCGGCGCCGCCGTCGGCCGACGATACCTCGACGGTAAATGTCGTGAAGCCGTCTTTACCGGCCACCGTGGCGCTCTGCTGCGAGCCGGGCGCGCCGGTGACTGTGGCTGTGGCGCCGGCGTCGGAGCTGACGGTGGCGGTGAGCACGGCGTCGGCACTCAGCGCGGCGCCCGAGATGCTCGTCGACGGCATGGTAAATGCCACTGTGGCCTTGAGCTCGCCCGAGGGCGCGGCCGTGGCGGTGAGCCCTGTAGCCTCCGACGGAGCCATGGCGGAGCGTCCCGAGTCGGCTATGCCGGCGCTGTGTATCGACAGCGTGTGGGCCTCGCCGCCCGAGCTGCGGTGGATACCGATGATATACTTGCCGGGAGCAGGGGCGATGTAGTCGGCGGCCAGCTCCTCATAGATATATGTGCTGAATCCGCGCTTCTCGATAAGGGTATGCATCGAGGCGGGGTCGGCGTCGGTGCCGATACATACCTCGAAGTCTTCGGGGAATCGCTCCAGATATGCGCGGGCCGATATTTTTACGGTGTATATGCGCGAGGCGTCGGTGATGTCGACGGCGGGCATGAATACCCAGGCGTCTGAGGGCTTGTCGTCGACGGTGCGGCATACCATGGCGCCCTTGCCATTGTCGGCGCCCGAGTTGTACTCCCAGTTGATACCGTTTTGGGCCGCGTCGAGGGTGGTGAGGGTCTCAAACTCGCCCTGCGTCGGGCGCATTTCGAAGGGCAGCGGATAGGCATACCCCGCGGGCATGGTCACGGTGAGCTGCGTCACGGCCGGGGCGCCGGTGAGGGCAGTGTCGCCCTCGCCGGTGGTGGCGGAGGCTGTGATGGTGTGGCGGCCGACGGGGAGGGTGAGGGGCACGGCGACGTCGGTACCTGCGGCGCCCGGCTCGGTGCGGGTCACCTCAGTGCCGTCGGCCGTCACGATGAGGCTCATCGCGGCGGTCGCGGGACGGCCGTCGGCAGTGAGCGCCGGCAGCGTATAGGTGATGGTGCCGGAGGTGCCGGTGAAGTCGACGCTCTTTACCGACGGGGTGCCCGGAGTGTTGTCGGGTGCGGCGGTGATGGAGATATTGGCCACATAGAGATTCCACTGGTCGGCTGCGCTGGTGCAGTGTATGCCCACGTACCAGATACCGCCCTCGGGGATGGTGATGGTGCCGGTGCGCGTCTCCCATATGGTGTTTTTCACTTCGGGGCACGAGAGCATCGGAGTCATCGCCGACGGCGAGGCCATGCGTCCCACGCATATCTCAAATGCCTCGGGGCTGTAGGGCGACTCACACTTGGTGTCGACCGAGAGGTCAAAGGCGCCGCCTTTGGCGCCGAAGTCGATTGCGGGCAGGAATATCCAGTCGTCGGCCCGGTTGGCGTTGTATGAGTATTGCAGAGCATGCTCCTGTGTGCTGTATATCCACGTGTTCGAGTCACCGTTGGCGTCGAGGATGTCGCAGTCGGAGTCAAAGTCCTCGGCGGTAGGCACCATGAAAAACGGCAGTGTGACAGCCTCCGACGATGTGGCGCGCACGCTCTCCTCGACAGCCTGCGAGAGCGAGCGCTGCCCGTCGACCGTCAGATAGGCCGTGAAGGTAATCTGCCGGCGACCCTTGGCGAGGGTGAGTGCGACGTCTTTGGAGCCGCCCGGCGAGCAGTCGGGGTAGTCGGTCACCTCAGTGCCGTCGACAGCGACGGCGAGGCCCACCTTGCCCTCGATGGGCTTGCCCTGCACGGTCGATGAGGGCAGGGCGACGGTGGCCGTGTATGCCACGCCGTCGATGGCCGACGAGGTCAGCGCCGGGGCGAGCGGCACGGGGGTATTGTTGAGCTCGAGCGACAGGTTGCGCAGCTTGAGTCCGTATTGCCCCTTGGCCGAGTTGGCGTGCAACCCGAGCCATCTGACACCGGCGCCCTGCATGCCAAATGCCGTCTCGTGTGACTTCCACTGGGTGTGGTTGATATTGTCCACGTCGAGCACCACTGTCATGGCCGACGGGGTGGCTGCGTCGCCCCACGCCACCTCGAAAGACTCGGGAAAGGCTGCACCTTGCACGCGGCTCTCTATTGTGAGCTTGATGAAAGACTCGTCTTCGGAGGTGGTGACGGGGATGAACAGCCATTCGTCGGCGTCCAGATTGTCGTTGTAGCCGTACTCGATGTGTCCGGCGCTCATGTATTTCCAGGTCTTGCCGTCGCCGTTGGCATCAAGGACGGTGCAGCGGGCAAATTGCTCCTGTGTGGGGTCAAACAGCAGCGGCAGCGCAAAAGGCAGCGCCTCGGCGCGGGCTTTGGCTCTCACGTGAGCCACGGAGGCTACCGGCGATGCGCCGCGCGGGGTCTTGGCGGGCCCGTCGGTGGCGGCTGTAGCCATCAGCGCCGCGCCGGCGAGGATGATGGCAGATGAATAGATTGCTTTCATAGGACTATGGTAAGCTGTTTTAAAGGTTGATAGCGTGGAGATGAAACTTTGCAAATATAGCAAAACGAAAGCAAATCTCAAAATCATCTTACATCATGATGCGAAATGCCGCATCATGGTGCCACAAGATGCATTGTGCGCCGCCGGGCAAAAACCGCCCGTGAAGCCTGCGTAGCAGGCGACAGCCGCAGCGCGTGTGACCTGCCCGGCGTCAGCCCACCTTCCGGAGGGTGTTGCAGAATCGCCGTCGGCAGCGGGCGGCAACGCCGCCCCGCTTGATGTTAGCCGCAAGATTTATCTTGCGGTGGTGTGTGTTGATGGATATGCGCATCCCAAGGGGATGCCGCGCAGGGGTAAATGGATTTCGCTATATTCCATTAGCGTATTGCGGCATCCCCTTGGGATGCTCTTGTGTGGGCATACAGCATCCGACGGATAAATCCATCGGCTAACATCAAGTGAGAGCCGCTTTGCGGCTCTGCCAAAGCGACATATACAAGTTGGTCCGCGCAGGTTTGTAACTATTACTGGTCGAAAGACGCCAAATAGCTAAATAAAAGCGCGGAG